>CAZCBW010000005.1:7690-99361 GCA_964497065.1 uncultured Candidatus Brevefilum sp.
CCTCCGCTGGCTCCGAATGTGACATCATGGCACATCAAAGGTTTCCCATGGCCCCAGGCCAGCAAGATATCGTGGTTACTGGCAGCCCTGCATACCCTGTAGCCCATGTGATTGGGTTCGTCCCCTTCTTTCCCACATGCGTAAAAACTGCGGGCGGCGGCCCTCATACATCTGCATGTCCTGGCTTCGATCTTGCACGTCAACACAACGACAGCATCAAACATAACACACTGGCAGTAGAAGGATATTTTGTGCAACCGGATTCACTGCCTGGTGATGCCGTCGGGCAAGGCGGTGCTGATTTTGGTCTCTACATCGTATCGATGACCAGGTAATAAAAGAACTTTTTTATATTGGAGGCTTTCATTGAATAATAAAATCAAAATCGCACTGATGATCGTCATGGGCATCATTCTGGCTGCCATCGGTGTGTTTGCCAGTATTCTCATGATCCAGCGATTTCAGGCCAGCCAGGCGCCATCAGTCGTCGAAGTGGAACCGCTTAAAACCTCTGTCGTGATCATGGTGCGAGACCTTGCTTTAGGGGATCGGATCACTGAGAACGATGTCACACTCACCAATGTGCCTATAGAGTTGGCACCAAGGAATATAGTGGGATCAGTGGATGAAGTCGTTGGCAAGATGATCAAAACCGATATGATTCAGGGTCAAATGGTACTATCCAATAATTTAGCTGCACCAACCACAAACAATCATGACCTTAGCTTTATATTAAGCGACCAGCACGTTTTAATGGCCTTCCCTGCCGAAGATTTGATGAGCCAGCAAAGTATGGTGCAGCGCGGCGATATCGTGGATATCTTCGCAACTTTTTGGCAGGATGTTAGGGTAGAAAACCGCATTGTGACAGAAGACGAAGAACCCATTGAACCAGAGCAAAGAACTTTTACAGTCGATGCCTTGCAAAATGTGGGTGTGACTGCGCTGGTCCTGGATGTGGTTGAGCAGGCACAATCAGACTCTAACCTCATATCAGGCGATTCTGGCCAATCGAGTACAGCACCCAACAGGCGGATCAACGCTTATTTGCTGGCGTTGAATCCCCAGGACGCGCTGATCTTAAAACACCTTAAAGACTCAAACGCGATCTTCGATATTGTATTAAGATCACCAACCTCAACAGAACCATTTGAGCTGACACCCGTCACAGAAGAATTCATCAATGAATTCTATGGCCTTGAAATTTACCCATAATTACTGAGTTAGATCTAAAAATGGAAAATATGTCCAAAACAGCCGCAATCCTTCTGCTTTCAAAAAACCCTGATGTCATTGAACTGACATACCAGGTGATTGCACAGCATGAACACATCGATCTATTTAATCAACCCATGGACCCTTCATCCATTCATCAGGTTTTCACTGCAATTCAGCCGGTCATGATCCTGGTTGATTTTGACTCCCAACACCAACCCTATTACCTTGTGAATCAAATAGCCACCTTATACCCTTCCTGCCCCATTATTGCAGTCCTGCCTGCATCAAAGATAGACAAATCAGAAAGAGCTATCCAATCAGGCGCAAGTTCGTTTATCAATTTTCCTGATTTATCAGAAAGTCTGGAGAATATCCTTATGAAAATGGTTGACACCCAAGATCACATCCAAGATCAAAGTCAAGATTACAACCAAGACTACAACCAAGATCAAAGTCAAGACTACAACCAAGATCAAAGTCAAGATTACAACCAGTCTTCTTCGTCACAATCACCAACTGCGGACTCGAAAATTACCTCCAACCGGACTATTACCGTTTTCAGCCCAAAGGGTGGTGTGGGAACAACAACAATTGCTACCAATCTCGCCATTGCATTACACAAAAACACCAAAGAAGATGTGCTTCTGGTTGATGGGAAACTCATGTTCGGTCATGTAGCATTGTATTTAAACCTGCGGACAGGCAATTCAATCTCTGATCTACTTTCACACATTGGGATGTTGGATCAAAGGCTCGTCAGCCAGGTTGCTGTTCGGCACACCTCTGGTATTCACGTATTGCCATGCCCAATCGCGGTGTCTGATGTACAAGAAATCCAACCTGAAGCTCTTTATGAAATCTTGCGTTCTTTACAGCAAATCTACCCAAACATCATCATCGACGGCGGCAATTATCTCAATGAAAACACAGTAACATTTATGGATGCATCTCAAAAAATCATATTGGTGCTTAATCCAGATCTTGCCTCAATCAGAGATGCAAGACAGTTCTTAGAAATCACCGAAACTTTATCCTATCCTAAAGAAAAAACCTCTCTGTTGATTAACCTGAAAGGCAGCAAGGCAGATATTAAAACTGAAGAAATTGAAACCATCCTGAAAACAAAAATATCCGGAAAGATACCTGCTGATGAAATGATTGTTCAAAGCTGCCTGAATGATGGGACTCCAATTCTATTAAAGAAACCCCGTCATCCAATCAGCAAGGCCATCACAGATTTCTCTAAAGATCTTATCAAACTGATTCAAACCGTGAAAGAAACTGAGGCTTAACTTCCACATGAAAAAGCACCTTTTAACCACAAATTCCATAAATAATAAAGGTAATCATTAATCGAGGCAATTTGTGAATCAAGAATTGATTACATTTATCCTGCTTTCAGTCTTTCTTTTTTGTGCCATTGGCCTCCTGCTGATTGGATTGTGGGTCTTTGAAAAAAGATCTTCATCCAGCAAACAGAAGAGAATTTCACGTTTCGTCACGCAGGCACAGGAAAACAAAGGTGTAAAGCCTGTTGATAGTGCTAACCTTCTCTCGGGAATGGAACTCGGAAAATTCCGAGAACGCGTTAATGCTACTTTGCGCAGCCTTTCTTCGGAAAAATTGAAGATCAAATTATCCAGCGCTTATTGGGCAATCACGGACACTGAATTCATTTTAGTTCGTTTTATAGGCACCATAATTTCGTTTGTACTTGGCTGGATGATCCCCGGAAACATCCTCGGAGGCATTTTCCTGGCTGCCCTCGTTTATATGCTTCCGCCCTTTGTGTTGGAAAGGGCCATAGCCCAACGCCAGCGCAAATTTCACAACCAGTTAATGGATGTGCTGGTTTTGATCCAGGGCGCAGTTCAATCTGGCTATAGTTTAAACCAGTCTCTGAATATGGCGATTGAGGAGTCTGCTCCGCCTGCCTCAATTGAATTCGGCCGCATGTTGAATGAGATCAATTTGGGCCTGACGCTGGAAACAGCCCTTAATAATTTGTCTGAGAGAATGGAAAGCGATGATTTGAAAATCGTTGTAACAGCCATTATCATCAATGCACAGGTGGGTGGCAATTTATCAACAGTTCTTGATTCTGCAATTTCCACCATTCGAGATCGCATGCAGCTCGTAGGTGAGATTAACTCACTCACATCTTACGCTCGATTTGTAGGATTTTTCCTGACCATGCTGCCTTTCATTACAGGTTTAGTTATATTTTTCTTAAGTCCCGGCTATTTTGACACAGTGAAAACATCTATTCTGACACAAATCATTTTCGGAGCCGCACTCATGGGTGTATTTTTAGGTAATATTTTCATGAGAAAAATCGTTCAAATCAAGGTTTAAAGAGAGTATTTAATTATTATGCAAACAACACAAATGGCATCAAATTTCTGGATCATATTGCCGGGTATTGCTGGTGTTTTTTTCGGTATTGGGTTGGCAATCTACGGCATCAGCACATGGTTTTTAAAAGAAAAAAAGGCTTCAAATCGTGTAGATGATTTTGTGACCTCAGAAATTCGACTGACCGAAGACTCTGGACAAAATCGTATCATCGCAAGAGAAGTTAAAGGGTCACTTTTTCAAAGGACCATTGTTCTGTGGGTCAATAATATTCTAGGTTATTTAGGCCGTTTCACGCCGGTAAAAATGGCACTTGAATTGGAACATAAATTAATCATGGCCGGCAAGCAAGGCAGTATCACTGCTGGCCGTTTTTATGCGCTTCGATTTTTGTTATTAACTGGTGGGATTATTATTGCACTCTTCATCAACAGAGATTTTAATAATCTGAATTTTAGTATGGTTATTTTCGGTCTTATAATCATTTTCGGTGGATATTTTTTACCAGGGTTCTGGCTAAATAAAGAGATCAAGACAAGGCAGGACGAAATCCAAAGAGCATTACCTGATGCCCTGGACATGCTGTCGGTCTGTGCAAGTGCTGGTTTGGGATTTGACCAATCTCTTCAAAAAATCAGCCAATATTGGGATACTGAACTGGGCGATGAATTTAAAATCGTAACCCAGGAAATGGAGATGGGCCTTCCACGAGCTATGGCCTTAAAGAACTTGAGCAACCGGGCAGAAGTGGATGACCTGACACGTTTCGTTGCTATCCTGATCCAGGCAGAAAAGATCGGCATGAGTTATGCCAGCGTACTCCAAAGTCAGGCCGGGCAATTAAGAATCCTCAGGCAGCTGCGAGCACGAGAAATCGCCAACACACTCCCTGGAAAAATGATCATCCCATTAGCAATTTTTATTTTTCCTGCCATGATGGCTGTTATTCTCGGCCCATCTATTCCACTCTTTTTGGAAATGTTTTAATGAAACTCAATACAATTGGATTACAAATATGAAAATAAATACTTTAACACATCAACATATTCATAACGCATCGACGGGGAAGTCATCACCGCCCACAAGACAAGATTCGATGGTTAGCCCAAACGGTCTGACGAAAAATCAAAAATATCATGAGCTGCTGGAAAACTATCAGCTGGGTGAATTTGAAATTTGTGAAAATATTTTAGAACATTTGGAGCAAATCTATCCCGGGCACCAAGAATTAATCAGAATCAAAGACGAACTTGCACTTAAACAGGTATTTAAATCGATTTCAACTCAAAATATGAAAGTTCAAAAAACCAAAAAGAAAAAAAAGGGGTTACATCTGGCGTTTTTTGCAATATTTGGTGCAATGATAATGATTACAGCTTTCTTTGTCTCTTATAAAAACCTCTTTGTGAATGTCACAGTTCGACAAATGAAAAATGAAGCTTCTCAGCTTGCTGCTTTCCATCAACAGGCGGAACAGCTATTATTAATTGGTCAGCCCCAGCCGGCTGCTGAAATAATTGAAAACATGGCTGCAATTAATCCTGAATACAGCCACCTCCCTGAGCTGATCTCCACAACAGAGCAAATGCTTAAACTTGAATCTCAATACCAGGCAGCGCTTGTATTGATTGAGACAAACATGTTTGACCAGGCATTGGATGTGTTACGGACGATTGAGAATGAAATGCCAGGTTTGTGGGATGTCCAACTTCATATAAATGCGTTAGAAGATTCAAAATAAGTTTAATTATTATTTATAAACAGAATAATCTGAGGAGAACCAGATGTTTACAAACCGCCCAGCAATGCGACAAGATCCAACCATGACTGCTCAAAAGAGGCAGATAAAAACTACGGATCTTGAAAGAGATTTGCCACCAATCAGAGATGAAGTACAAAAGAGGCTTCTCGCGAAAAATAATAATGAATCCACAAAGGATACAGAACAACTCAAAATAACGATCGAGAAATGTTTTGACCAGGTTTTGGAAGACAAAAAAATTCTCTACAATCACTCAGACAGAGCTCAAATGCTTAATTGGGTGATCGCCGATCTGATAGGCTATGGACCTATTGAGCCTTTGCTAAATGACCCGCAAATCACTGAAATAATGGTCAACGGGCACAAACAAATCTATGTTGAACGATACGGCTTATTAGAGCCCACCACTGTGTTTTTTGATAGTGATGAGCATTTAATCAGGATCATCGATCGCATCGTTTCTCCCTTGGGTAGAAGGGTAGATGAAACCTCGCCGATGGTCGATGCCCGCCTGCCAAACGGTTACCGAATCAACGCCACTGTTCCACCGCTTTCATTGGATGGGCCGACTCTGACAATTCGTAAATTCGCCACCAACCCGCTGACAGTGCGTGATTTAATTACCAACCATACGATCACAGAACAATTAGCAGATTTTCTCAAAGCCTGTGTCGAAGCCAGGGTCAATATTGTCGTTTCAGGAGGTACCGGTTCTGGTAAAACCAGCTTATTGAACCTACTCTCATCCTTTATTCCGGATGGCGAGCGGGTGATCACAATTGAGGATACAGCAGAACTTAAACTTGAAAAAGCCCATGTCGTCAGGCTTGAAAAACGTCCGCCCAACATCGAGGGCAAAGGCGAAATCACCATCCGCCAGTTGGTGGTCAATGCATTACGTATGCGGCCAGACCGCATTGTCGTGGGTGAGTGCCGATCTTCAGAAGCGCTCGACATGCTCCAGGCAATGAACACCGGCCATGACGGCTCGATGACCACCATCCACTCGAATGGGGCCCGGGATACCCTGCGCAGGATAGAAACAATGGTGCTGATGGCCGGGATGGACTTGCCATTAAGAGCGATCCGTGAACAGGTTGCTTCATCCATTGAATTAATTGTTCACCTGGAGCGCATGCGGGATGGATCACGCAAAGTTTATCAAATCGCAGAAGTCCAGGGCATGGAGAGTGATACCATCGTGATGCAAGATTTATTCATGTTCAGGCAGACAGGCACAGAAAACGGCAAGGTTCTGGGTAGACAAATGGCTACCGGATTGCGGCCCAGTTTTATGGAAAAATTCATAGCCAATAACATCAATCTTGGTGCCAGCATGTTCGCTAAATAGCCAGAGTATCTAATTTATTTTCCAAACAGGTGAGTATTGAAATCTATTAAAATTCACCCGGTCTCAAACCCGGCCAGTTTGCTTCAGATAAAGTACTGTGACACATTTCTCAGTAAGTTGAAGGGGCTGATGTTCTCAAAAGAGCTTCCACAGGATCAGGGGCTCATGCTGGTCAATGGCAAACCATCGAAAATGGATTCAGCCATCCATATGCTTTTCGTGAACTACGATATCACCGTCCTGTGGTTGGATCAAGATTGGGTCATTGTTGATAAAGCTCTGGCAAAGCGTTGGCGTCCGTTTTATATGCCTCAAAAACCAGCCCAATACGTATTGGAACTGCACTCGACAAAGAAAGATGCGTTCAATGTGGGGGACAAATTGACTCGTTTAGAAATCGTATAGCCTTAATCAATCCTACTAAACCAGCCATTAAACGCCTGTTGTTCGAATTCTTTAATAAATGGCAATTCTGGCGTGTTCACAAATTACGTGAAAAGTCTGCAATAACGGTCTTCGCGAATTAACAGACCTCAACAACTGCCCTTCACCGCGTGCATACTCTATACACAATCGGAAGGTTGGCAGGCAGGGCGTGAAGGTGTATTTATAGTATAAACTTTGCTGATTCTGCAAATGCCTGGCTTTGCGTTCGCCCTGATGTCAAATCTAGATCGTTATTAAGAGTTAAATGGGCAATGGTAAAATGGAATTTATTCAATTCATTTCGAGAATTGAGTCCCAGACTAATAAATTGGAGAAGATTATGAAAATCGGTGTTTTTACCCCACCTTATCACAAAATTTCACTCGATGAAACGCTTGATAAAATCAAAGTCCTTGGGGCTGACTGTGCAGAAATTGCCACGGGCGCTTATGCCGGCAGCCCGCATTGCCCAATTGATGCATTATTAGAGAGCAGCCAAAAACGTGATCAATATTTGGACAAGTTCAAATCTCGCGGGTTATTCATCAGTGCTTTTTCATGCGGCTATGAACCATTATCCCCTGATGAAGAACTTGCCAAGGAATCTGATGAGTTGTTCAAAAAAACAGTCAGGCTGGCACAACACATCGGAGTTCCAATCGTCACCGTACTCTCCGGGCTGCCAGCAGGCGCACCGGGCGACAGAACACCCAATTGGGTCACCTGCCCCTGGCCGCCGCATTTTCTTAATATTATCGAATACCAGTGGAACGAAGTGGGCATCCCCTACTGGCAGCAAGCTGAGCAATTTGCCCGCGACCACGGTGTCAATATAGGCATTGAGATGCACCCCGGCATGCTGATCTATAATGTCGAAACCCTGCTCAGAATGAGGGCTGAAACAGGCCCTGCCCTGGGTTCCAACTTTGACCCCAGCCATTTATTCTGGAATGGTGTTGACCCGGTGGCTGCCATACGCACACTTGGGGGTGCCATTTTCCATGTGCATGGCAAAGATTCTTATGTTGATCACCTCAATATTGCCGTTAATGGCTGTAACGACCACAAACCTTATTACAATTTCAAGGATAGGGCCTGGTCTTTCCGCACAATTGGGTATGGGCACGACAAAAAAGTTTGGAAAGATATCATCACGACCTTAAGAACCATTGGCTACGACTATGTTATTTCGATTGAACACGAAGACGGATTGATGTCATTCGAAGAAGGCATAGCCAAAGGCATGCAAGTTCTCAAAGAGGTAGTCATGAATGATCTGCCTGGAGAAATGTACTGGGCATGACCAATCAATTCAGGAATTATTTATTTATGTTTTTCTTAAAATATTATTAATCAATTGAAAATAACTCAAGATTAATTTATACTATAGTCACCAATAATGAGGATAAATTCTTCACAAGCAAAAGTGAAAGAACTTGGTCATGCCTGCCTGTATATTGCCATAATTACCGCCATAACGATCAAGACCTGAAAGAATTCGGGGTTTATTTATTGGTGTAAGGGCGGCGATTTGGAACAAGAAATAATAATGTCCGATAAAAATAACCTGTTGGTGAATCTGGGTCATCCCCAGAACTATATTGATAACAACCCTGACCTGATTTGCATTTCATCGCCAGATTGGTTTTTAACCTATGCGAACGATTCTTTCCTAAGGTTTTTTGGAATTACAAAAAAGGACTTGGCGGGGAAAAATTTAATAGATTTTATTTGTCCTGACGATCAACACAAATTCTCAGCCTATTTAAAAACAAAAAAAGACAAAACTCGTCATCCCGCTGCATTGGAGCTTAGGTCCTCCAATGCTGATGGCCAATTACGGTGGATCCAGTGGATGGATAACTACCTCGTACCAGAAGACAGCCCAAATTGTCAAATCATCTCTATTGGGCGGGATATATCATCTTTAAGAAAAACAAATCATCAATTACAGCATCAAATCAACCTCGAAAGACTGGTAACAGGTTTATCGATAGATTTTATCAATATCGACCCTGAACAGATTGACCAACAAATCAATCATGTATTAAAGAAGGTTGGCGAGTTTACCCAAATCAATAGATCCTATCTCTTCGTTTTTGTGAATAATTTTTCTTTAGTCAATACCCATGAATGGTGCAGTAAAGGCATTGATCCTCAGAAGCGCAATTTTCGGAATTTTTCACCGGTCTCCCTGCCCTGGTTATTAGATCAGTTAAACCAATTTAGATCAGTCCATATACCCGATGTCTATCAATTGCCAGAGGATGCTCGTTCAGAACAAAATTTTTTCATTGATCTGGGAATCAAATCCTTATTGATCGTACCGGTCACAGCCCATAATCAATTGATCGGGTTTGTGGGATTTGACTCTGTTCTTAAACACAAATCATGGACGGGAGAAGAAGTTACAATTCTAAATATCGTTGGTAAGCTTTTCGGAAACGCTTTAGATCAAAAACGAACCCATCAACAACTGGACCTTCACCGCGCCTACCTTGAAAAATTAAATAAATTGACCATCGAATCATTAAATTCGACCAATGTTAATGAAATGCTGGATATTGTTGCAGACCAAATTGGGGACCTGATACTATCAGATAATTGTTCAATCAATTTATGGGATGAAAAAAGTCAAACCATATACGCTTCTGCTTATAATGGTGAATTCGCAGATGAATATAAGAATTTTAGTATCGGTAATGACGAGGTTTCGATGACTGCCTCGGTGTTAAAATCGGGTGAACCGATCATTGTGGATGATGTTAGCACCTCGCCTTATGTAAACCTAAGAATCGCTGCTTATTTTCCTACCCGCTCTTTATTGGGTATCCCGATGATCACCAACGGCAGCAAGCATGGTTCAATTCTATTTGGTTTTACAACACCCCATCAGTTCAGTGTAGAAGAAATCACCATCGCCAAACAAGCGACTGCACAAGTAGCACAGGCTTTACACAAAATCAACATACTTGAACAAGCACAAAGGTCCGCTGAAGAAGCTGAAACATTGCTAAAAGTCGGGAAAATTGTCGCTTCAACGCTTGATCCTGATACAACCATTGAAAGAATTTTGGACCAATTAAAACAAGCTGTGCCCTATGACCGTGCAACTGTGCAAATATTGGATAGGGATATGCTGGAAATAAAAGCCAGCAGAGGGTGGCCTGCAAATATCTCACCAACAGGGACAAAAATCCATTTGTCAGAAGACAACCCCAGCACTTCAGTTATCAAGAGAAAAAAGGTATTTATTTTAAATAACAATAATTATGATGAAGACATATTAGAAAATGACCAATCAAGCCGATTGAATTCATGGATTGGGATCCCTCTGGTAGTCAGGGAGCAAATCATCGGCATGCTCACATTAGAAAATCAAAAACCAAGTTTCTATGACGATCAAAAATTTACCAACCTGGCAACGGCTTTTGCAGACCTGGTTGCCATCTCTTTGGAAAATGCCCGCCTTTTTGCGGAAGAACGGCAGCGAGTTAGGGAGTTAGATGCTCTTAGAGCGACCACTGCTGATATCACCAAGGAATTATCATTCGAACGGCTGCTTGAATCAATTTTACAAAGGGCTATTTCACTGCTTAATGCCACTGGCGGTGAATTAGGCCTGGTAGATGACCAGGAAGAGCTAATTGAAATCTTAATCAGCCGCAACGTTGGAACAGATACGACGGGCTCACAAATTAAAAAAGGTGAAGGCCTGATGGGATATGTGTTATTAAACAAAAAAATTGAGATGGTTGAAAATTATGCTCAGTGGGACAAACGCATTGACTCCTATAACAACCACCCGATTTATGCTGCCATGGCTGCACCAATGATGATCGGTAATCGGTTCCTTGGTGTCATTGGGATTACAAATTCTGATTATAGCCGGAGATTCACAAATTCAGAAAAAAGTCTGTTAAATCTATTTGCTCAGCAAGCATCTATTGCCGTTGAAAATGCTAGGTTATTTGAAGAAAGAGAAAGGCAAGCAAGAATAGACCCTGTCACAAATATTTATAACCGCCGTGGGCTATATGAACTTGGTACCCGAGAATTAGACAGGGTCGAACGTTACAATCGCCCCCTTGCCGCAATCATGCTGGATATTGACCACTTCAAAGAAGTTAATGACACCCACGGACATGCAACAGGTGACTTGATATTAAAAGAGCTGGCAAATCGCCTGGATGAGAACCTTAGAAAAATTGATATCTTATCGCGGTATGGCGGTGAAGAATTCGTCATCTTGCTGCCCGAAACTGATGAAAAAAATGCATTAATGGTGGCACAGCGGTTGAGAAATTCTGTAGAAGAAGAACCCTTTACTCCCAATGATTTGAACATCGCTATCACAGTTAGCCTGGGTGTCTCGTTAATAGAAGGAAACCATACTTCGCTTGACACACTGATTGAACAGGCTGATACTGCGATGTACCAGTCAAAATCAGCCGGCAGAAATCGGGTTACAATTTACCGATAAACGTAGTTCTACGAAACTGCAGAGCTTACCAATCCACACCTATGCAAAATTGCCGAACACCATCCATACCTTTTTAAGCTAAAGATTCCCACCACAATCTCGTTTAATTTCAACTTGGAACTTTTTTGAGCTTTGTTTTGCTTGTGCAAACCAAACGATTTCATCACCTTTGATGAGTTTATTAACTAGAGATGCATAATAATCGCTCTCGATTTATTTTTCAAGACAAAAGCAAGAAAAAGATCACTCAAATCTGACCTTTGCATAACCCAGAGAATTTAACAACCTCTCTAGAAAATATTCTGCGTTTTGTTGGGCCTGGAGCAAGATGCCGTCTTCGATGGCACCATCCAAAATTTCCTGTTCAGCTGCCTGTCGGGCAGCAGTCTCAAGATTCGGGTCGCTGCGGCGGAACACACCTGTATTCCGGTCGTAGATATAGGAATTTTCGTTATTTAACGTTGCTACAAAGACTTCTGCATCAGGCAAACTCACGACTAATATCCCATCTTCTAACCGAAGGTCCTCTGCTGATATTTGGGCCAGATCGATGCCTGCTATCACATACCCATGGGCCACAAACAGCAGTCGATCGCCGAATAAGGGACCGAAAACACCCTGGTTGACCTCTGCAGTGATGACTTTTTCTACAGAATACTGGATTGTTTCTAGCCTGGCTAAAGATTGCACTTCCCGGATGATCGTGACCGGGTCAGGTATGATCGTCGGCGTGGGGTTGAGCAGTCCAAATACCTGGGTACTCAGAGCCGTGTTAGCTCGTTGCACTGGAGATATGGCTGTGTCAATGGCTCGGGTAACTGATAACGTGAGAAAGACTAGCGAACCAATGATTGTCACGACCATAACAATGCTGATGATGATTAATACCTTTACAAGAGGATTTTCTATTTTCATATTTTAAACCAATAGCCTTTAGCTTTTTACCTATGCGCAGTTTACCACATTATATAACCAAATATCCAATGTAACTGCTCAGTCTGCCCTGCAAATTAAATGTCGGGTGTGCGGTGTGCCCATCACATAACCTAATACTCATCAGCAATGAAATAACTGCCTATTTCATATCTCGCTGATACACCCGATGATTTTTGTAAAACTTTACCCCAAGATTTGCCAGATCCTTGCGCATCTGCACAGCTGTCTCTGCGACCTGGGTCAGCTCAGAATGAATGAACTGTGTGTTAGCATGCATTGCTTTTTCAAGTTCGGTATACATAATCGCATTACCACCTAAACCCTGGTATTCTGGCAAGATACCCACCCCATTGAACGAAATCCAATCGGTGCGTTTGATTTCAAGCAATAATCTTGCAATCTCGATCGGACCAAGCTTGCCCTGATTCTTCTGCATGGCTGCAGAAACATCCGGGAAGGGGAAAACAAACCCAACCACTTCATCATCTTTGACGATGATTTTAATCAAATTTGGGTCAACGATTGTCATCACATTATCAACAACAAAATCAATTTCACGCTGGGTGAGCGGAAAATACTCCCAATTATTAATGAAAGCTTTGTTGTATGCATCACCAATTCGCCCCGCCCACTTCTTTAATTCTCTTTTGTTTTTAAATTCCAAAACCTTAAAGGTTCCTCGCTTTTTGGCGATGTCTGAAGCTTTCCGAACCTTAGGCGGTAATTGGAAATCTTGCGGTTGGACATAGCTGGAGACAAAATCTACGATCTTGGTAAATCCCAGGTTTTCAACTAGGTCTCTATAATAGGGGTAGTTGTAATTCATCATGTTCATCATCTGGCGATGTTCAAAACCTTCTATTTGAATACCGTAACCATCTAAAGGGCCAAACCCTTTGGGTCCAATCAACCGGTTTAACCCGCGTTGTTTAGCCCATTCAAAAACAGTCTTGAATAATTCATTGGCAGATTCCTGGTCGTCAATGCATTCGAAGAGATAGAACTCAGCATCCTTTGCATCATGATATTGATTGAAAGACTTGTTTTCAAGCGCACCAATCCTGCCCACATCCTCACCATCTTTGACAGCAATAAAAAACTCAGCATCTGAATGTTCATAATAAGGATGTTTCGTGGGATTTAACATCGTTCTGATGTCTGCGATAAATGGCGGCACCCATTGGGGATGATTTTCGTACAATTTAAATTCGATATTGATAAATCGGTTGACTTCTGTTTTAGAATTTAGATCAACCTTATGAATTCTTATCATGGTTACCTTCCTAGATAATTGAGCATTAATGATTAAACTAATAAAACGTTGCAGGGATGTTGTTAACCGGTAAAATCAAGTGAATTAACCAACTTATCAGTAAGGAAAATATCCTCTGCGCTGTCTTATATAAAAATTATATACCTTAAATACATGGATTTATCAGCAGTTGTTAAATTCCATTTCTCTTTAAATTATTGAATTCCATTAATAAAGGATATTGTTATGACCAATCGTTTATCTAATGCTTCTTCTCCCTATCTTCGGCAGCATCAAAATAATCCAGTTGATTGGTATCCCTGGAACAAAGAGGCACTTGAAAAAGCCAAAGACGAAAATAAACCGATATTCTTGAGTATTGGCTATGCTGCTTGTCATTGGTGTCACGTCATGGCACATGAATCCTTTGAAGACAGTCAAACAGCAGCGATACTTAACAAAAACTTTATCAGCATCAAAGTAGATCGTGAGGAGCGGCCTGACCTGGATGATATCTATATGCAGGCAGTGGTCACAATAACAGGCCAGGGAGGATGGCCGCTATCTGTGTTTTTAACCCCAGATTTATACCCCTTTTACGGAGGGACATATTTTCCTCCCCAGCCCAGATATGGGATGCCGTCATTCCAGCAAGTCCTTCAATCTATCAGTGACCTCTGGCAGAATAATCCAGAAAAAGCGCGGCAAAATGCTCATGCGTTGAGTAATGCCATTCAAAAACAAGTCATTAAGCTACCAGATGATGAAATTAAGTTCGATCTTGAAAAACCAATAAAGAGGCTTACTCAAAATTACGACTGGGATAAGGGCGGTTGGGGTTCTGCTCCAAAATTCCCTCAACCGATGGTGATAGATTTTTTGATCCAAAAAGCAAACCAAAGTAATCCACAACTCATATCGTTAGTCAATGATGTGCTTGAAAATATGGCACAAGGCGGCCTATTCGATCTCGTTGGTGGGGGTTTTCATCGTTACAGCACAGATTCCAGTTGGCTTGTTCCTCATTTTGAAAAAATGTTGTATGACAATGCCCAATTAGCTCTGACCTATACCCATGGATATATTGTCTCAGGTAATCAATATCTTAAAGACATCTCAATAAAAACCTTGGAATTCATAAATAATGAGCTGACACTTTCTGGCGGCGGTTTTGCCTCAAGTCTGGATGCGGATACTGCAGAGGGAGAAGGCCGCTATTATTCTTGGTCTAAAAAAGAATTAGAAGCACAATTATCAATTGATCAATTTGAATTTCTCCAAACAATCATGTCCATTTCAGAAAGCGGGAATTTCGAAGATAATTTAAACATTCTCCGTTTTAAACAACCATTACCGAACCTTGCTGAGAGTTTAGGCATCCCAGTTGCGTCGATTCAAAGGCAATTTGAACCGATTATTAACATTCTTGGAAAATTTCGTTCTAAACGAGTCAAGCCAGGTATCGATGATAAGGTCATTACAGCCTGGAATGCTTACACTATTCGTGCTTTTGCCAAGGCAGGTTTGTATTACCAACGAAAAGACTTAATCGAAATCGCAATAAATGCTGCAGATTTCATTCAAAATAATCTCATTCTAAAAGACAGTCAGCTGCTGCGTTCCTGGCGGGAAGGGACTGCTGGACCGAGGGGAACATTGGAAGATTATGCCAGTATGATCATCGCATTTCATGCACTTTATGAAATCAATTTTGATGAAAAATACTATAAATTGATGGTTGAGCTTTATGGATCAATGATTAAAGAATTCGAAGCACCGCATTCTCTATACTTTGATTCATCAAATCAAGTTTCAGATCTGATCTTTCGCCCACAAAGCTTGCAAGACAATGCCACTCCCTCAGGAAACGCATTGGCAGCCCATGTTCATTGGTTATTATTCAACATGGAAGATGACTACTCACAATATGAAAAATTCAATGCTATGGCTGAAAACATCAATCAAAATGCCATGCAGTACCCAACAGCCTTCGGTTACTGGCTCCAGGTCATTGATCTATTTCTACAGCCTGACCAACAAGTAGCCCTGGTGACTCAGCAATCACTAGATACCCTCAATGATTTTTTGAATTCCTACCGAAAGAAATATCGCCCTAACAGTATTATTGCTGCGAAAACCAGGGGCAACCCAGGCCAAACCCCAGCCATCCTTAAAGACCGTCCAGCCATAAATAACCAACCCACTGCATATGTGTGTAAAAATTTTACTTGCAAGATGCCAACAACAGATGTCCATCAATTTGAAAGTGAAATTAACGCACCATAATAAGGGTTTGGTCATCGTTTACCTGCCATTAATGAGGAAATTTACTTATTTGTGACTGGCATGTACAGAGTTCTCCTTGTCATGACTGCCTGACTGGACTATAATCTTTCTGGTATTTTCACTTAGATTTGAGGAATAGATAAATGATTGATGTTAATGAGCTGCGCAAAGGGGTTACTTTTGAGTTAGATGGTGCTCTTTATAAAGTTTTAGATTATGCCCACAATAAACCCGGAAGAGGAGCGGCGACCATTCGAATCAAGGCCCGTGACCTGCGTAAAGGCAACACACTGGAAATGACCTTTAATTCTGGCAATCGCGTTCAGGATGTCAGGTTAGATTATCTCAATGCTCAATTTCTTTATGCCGACGACCAGTTTTTTTATTTTATGGATAATAAAACTTATGAGCAATATCCAATTAATAAAAACATCGTCGGAGACCAGGCGGGTTATTTAAAACCTAACATGGAAGCCAAATTAATGTTTTTTGGAACAGAAGCTTTAGATATGGAGCTGCCAACCTCGGTTGATCTGCTCATCACCGATGCTGAGCCATCAGTCAGAGGTGACACTGCCACAGGTGTGACTAAAAAAGTTGTCACAGAAACTGGTCTTGAAGTACAGGTGCCTGCATTCGTTGAAGTAGGCGATACTATTCGGGTGGATACCCGTAACAACAACTATGTTACAAGAGTATGAGCAACTTCAATTATTTCTAAGAGCGATTTTAGAATCCCCTCAACGGGGATTCATTTTTATACAGTGAGGGAATAATGAGGGTTCCTACGACAGGCAAAAAATGTCCTTATTTTTATGGAGATTACCATCGAGGCAGGCAGGTAGAAGAATGCCGTTTGATCACCGATTCAGATCCACCATGGAAGCTTAAACATTGTCAAACCTGCCCTGTTCCTGATATCGTATTGGCCAATGCCTGTCCCGATATGATCCTCTCCGGCGAGATTAAAAAGGGATTTTTAGGACTCGGCAGTAAAGTTGCGATCAGTGCTTATTGCAAAAAGGTTCATCAGCCTGTGGAGAACCCTTATGTTGGATGCAGTGAGTGCCACCCAATTCTCGATTTATTTAAGGAAGCATTAGATTGACAACAATCCTGTTCGACCTGGATGATACACTCCTAGATACAAATATGGGCCAATTTTTATCGGCTTATTTTACAGCATTGGGTGAAGCTTTTAAAGACATTGCCTCAGAAGATGTCCTCACCCGGCAAATCAAATATTCTGTGGATGAAATGTCCAAAAACGAAAATCCAGGAAAGTTGCTGCAGGATATTTTTGCAGAACACTTCTATGCACCATTGGGTACTACAGAAGAAGATTGCAGGCAAATGCTGTCCCATTTCTATAAAGCTGAATTTCCAAAACTCAAACGCATCACCAACCAAAAGCCCGAAGCTTGTGAATTGGTCAAATGGTGCCAGTCTAAGGAGATGACATTGGTAATTGCGACCAACCCGGTTTTCCCTGATACAGCCACCCGGCAGCGCATTGAATGGGCTGGCTTAGGTATCGATGATTTTGCCTACTTTTCCTCTTATGATAATTTCCATTTTACCAAACCAAATTTGGCATATTATGCCGAGGCACTGGGATACTTAGGCTGGCCAGATGGCCCTATCGTCATGGTTGGCGACAATGTTAAACTTGATTTGATTCCGGTAGAAACGATGGGGTTTCCTACTTTTTGGCTGCCATCACAGCCAGCCGAAAACTCAGAACGGCCCTATGGACAACTCGCTGATGTTAGACCATGGCTGCAGAAATTACCCAAAAAAGAACCCTATCACTTATCAACAAAAATAGATGTTTTACTAGCTGTGCTCAGATCAACCCCGGCTGTTTTAGACACTTGGACAAAGAAGTTGCCAGCAGATTCCTTCTTCCTCAGCCCGGAAAATGGTGAGTGGAGCACAGCTGAGATTTTTTGTCATTTGGCTGAGATGGAAGAAAATATTTATTTGCCGCAATGGGAACATGTCCTGAATGAACCAAATTCCCTTCTACAGTTAATAAATTATTGCCCAGCAAACGATCTTCCGACTCAAAACTGCCCCCACCCTGAAGATTCCTTTCAGAAATTTTTGAGGTTAAGGTTGAAATCTCTTGATCTTATTAATGAGATTTCAAATCGCGGCTATTTACCCAATCAGATTGACCACATGATCTTTTCAGGTTCAACTATCCATGAGTTGGTCACCTTTTCAGCAAAACATGATCGGCTGCATCTTGCTCAATGTGCTAATTTATTAAATATTTATAAGATAAATTAATATATGGATACAAAAACTAGTAATCCATATCGGTGGTTGGTATAATATCAACGGCATAATCATTTAGTTAATTTATTGGAGGAATGTGTGAAATCCAGGAATCAATCGATATTCATCTATATATTGCTATTCATAGCAATCATTGCGATGGTGTTTTTCACGGTCAATCAACAAGCCACCGGCGTTGATGAAATCCCGATCAATCAATTGGCAGCGGATATTCGTGCTGGCAGAGTTGATTCGATCATTGAAGATGACAGCCGCTTGGAAATCACCTACCGGGATAGTGACGCAATTAAAACTTCTACAAAAGACCCGAGCACACCTTTGATCGCCCAACTTGTTGAATTAGGTGTCACCCCAGAAGATCTATCCTCAGACAGGATATCTGTTGATATTAAACTGCCCAGTCCTCTGTTTGGTATTGTCTCTATCGCCAGCTATATTTTGCCCTTTGTCATTTTGATCGGCCTCTTCTGGTTCATATTTCGCCAGGCCCAGGGAAGTAATAACGCAGCTATGTCATTTGGAAAATCAAAGGCTCGTATGTTCACTGGTGACCACCCCACTGTGACATTTGAAGATGTCGCTGGTGTTGATGAAGCAAAGGAAGAGCTCCATGAGATAGTAGAATTTTTACGCGAACCTCAGAAATTCATTGCACTGGGTGCCCGAATACCTAAAGGCGTTCTACTTGTTGGAGCCCCAGGTACCGGGAAAACACTGATGGCCAAAGCTGTATCAGGAGAAGCTGGCGTGCCCTTTTTCTCAATTTCTGGTTCAGAATTCGTCGAAATGTTTGTGGGTGTTGGTGCCAGCCGCGTCCGCGATCTATTCGAACAGGCTAAACGCCATTCACCTGCCCTTGTATTTGTTGATGAAATTGATGCAGTAGGCCGCCATCGCGGTGCTGGCCTTGGCGGCAGTCACGACGAGCGGGAACAGACACTCAACCAACTTCTCGTTGAAATGGACGGCTTTGACACAGATACCAATGTCATCATCATTGCTGCGACGAACCGGCCAGACATCCTAGACCCCGCTTTATTACGCCCAGGCCGTTTTGACCGCCGGGTCACGCTTGACCGGCCAGATATTAAAGGCCGAGAGATGATCCTGAATGTTCACATCAAGGGAAAACCAGTCTCTCCGGACGTGGATCTTAATGATATCGCACGCTCAACACCAGGTTTTGTCGGTGCTGATCTTGAAAACCTTGTAAACGAAGCAGCCATTCTCGCAGCAAGGAGAGATAAGAAAATCATTGAACACCCTGAATTCATGGAAGCGATAGAACGGGTGATTGCCGGCCCAGAACGCAGAAGCCGCTTAATCAACGAGAATGAAAAACGTATTATCGCATATCATGAGGCCGGACATGCAGTTGTGATCAACGCACTACCAGAAGCAGATACGGTCCAAAAGGTCTCGATCATCTCACGAGGCGAAGCTGGTGGTTACACCATGGCTTTCCCCGAGGAAGATCGAGTCTTAAAATCTCGCCAGCAATTGGTCAGTGATATGGTCGTCCTATTAGGCGGTCGGGCTGCAGAGGATATTGTTTTTAGCGATATCACCTCCGGTGCATCAAACGATCTTGAACGGGTCACAAAGCTGGCACGGACGATGGTCATGCGGCTTGGTATGAGTGAAGAACTCGGACCAATGGTCTATGGCAAAAAAGAAGAATTGGTATTCCTAGGACGAGAAATTTCAGAACAAAGAGATTATTCTGAAAATATCGCCCAAAAAATTGATACTGCCATCCAAGCCATTGTTCAGGAAGCCTACAAGAAATCCAAGAACATACTTAATCAGTATCGGAAAGAACTGGATTCGGTCGCAGAAAAATTATTAGAAGTGGAGACACTCAGCGCAGACGCATTTTATGAGATTTTCCCCACCCCTGTTGATAAAAATGGTGGTATTCCAGAAAAAGTTCTCTAATTTCTATTTTTATCAGTAAAAGAGCTGCGAAACTTCGCAGCTCTTTTTTTGTCACGATGTCATTTTATTGCCTAACCTTCTTCAGCCAACACTCGCCGAAGCACCTTGCCAACAGTCGTACGCGGCAGAGACTCACGAAATTCAATAAATCGCGGGATTTTGTATTGCGTCAATTCTATTTGACAAAATTTCTGGATTTCTTCAGCTTCCGCTGTTTCACCTTCATGCAGTACAACCCAGGCTTTAGCTGCTTCATTCCCGTCTTGGTCTTGAATACCCGCAACAGCCGCTTCTTTCACTTTGGGATGTTGTTCGATCACCTTTTCAATTTCATTTGGCCATACCTGAAAACCGCCCACTTTAATCACATCTTTTTTTCGATCAACAAGATAAAAATAGCCATCCTGGTCCATACGAACCACATCCCCTGTAAAAAGCCACCCATTTCGCAGTGCCAGTTTTGTTTCATCTGGCCTGCTGTGATAACCAGCCATGACTTGGGGTCCTCGAAGAATCAACTCTCCTTCATCATCAATACCTAATTGTTTCGCTCCTGTTTCTATATCCACAACTCTGCAATCCACATTGGGTAAAGGTAACCCAATCGAACCCGTCCGGTTTTCTCCCAGTATGGGGTTACAATGTGTTGCTGTTGGTGCTTCAGAAAGCCCATATCCTTCAACCAGGTGTCCATTTGTCAGTGACTCAAACGCTTGTTTAATATGCGGAGATAAAGTTGCAGAGCCAGAAATGCAAGCCTTAATGGAAGATAGATCATACCTGCCAGCTAAAACGTCCGGATAACGATTAATTGCTGCGTAAATATTGGGTACACCAGGAAAAACTGTGACCTTAAATTTCTGTATTGAGGACAATAATCTGTCCAAATCCCTTGGGTCTGGGATCAATACCATCCTCGCACCCATTTTAACAGCCAGATTCATTCCCAACACCATGCCATATACATGATACATAGGAATTGCAACTAGAACTGTTTCTTTGCCCACCTCCGTATTAACAAGCCGATGCTGAAATTGGCATACATTGGCAACTAGGTTTTGATGTAACCCTATAGCACATTTTGATACGCCGGTTGTCCCTCCAGAAAATTGGAAAACAGCAGGGTCTTCAGGGCTGATATACCTCTTATCAATTGATCCTGTTTTGAATTGGTTTAATAACTCCTCCCATTTAATATTCTCGGCACCAATAGACTTATTTGTACCGTTTATAACCACCAGGGTGTCGATTTGTGTGGAATTCTGGATCCGATAAATTTCAACCAATTTTTCAGAAGGCAAAAACAAAATACCGATGCCAGATTCCATCGCCTGTGTCTTTACTTCAGTCGGTTTGTGGGCTGGATTCATGGCCATCACCACCCCACCTGCTTTGAGAATACCATAATAAGTGATGACAAATTCAGGTGTGTTAGGCAGTAATATACCAACCCTGTCACCTTTTTTGATGCCACGATCGATAAAAAAACGGGCAATAGTATTTGAATATGCGCCAATCTGCTCATAAGTCCAAATCCTGTTTTCTTCCACAATACAGGGTGAATGACCAAATTTTTCAACAGCTTGATCTAATAAATCCACCAAAGTTAGCTTTGGAATATCAATCTCATTAGGTATACCTTTGTCATAATGTGATAACCAGGGTTTATGGTCAAAATCAATCATTTAATTTCCTCCGAATGATCTTTGCCATCTCTTCCACAATTGTGTCATCTGCGTCAACCCAATTAATCCGTGGGTCATCAGGCTTAAACCAGTTTGCTTGCCGGCGGACAAAAACCCTTGTATTTCGCTTGATCAGCTGGACAGCTTCATCAAGTGAAATTTCCTTTTCTAAGTACTTAATGATTTCTGCGTAACCAATGGCAGACATCGTCGGTAATTTTGGCGAATAACCCTTATCAAGTAAACCCTGCACTTCCTTCACCAATCCATCATCGAGCATCTGCTCGATCCTTATATCTACCCGGTCGTAGAGTTCATCCCGGGGACGATCAATGCCCAATATGATCGGCTGACACGCACATTCTTGCTTAGAGCGAAGCTCAGAAAATCTTTTCCCAGTTTTATAGATCACTTCGACAGCACGCACTACACGCCTGACATTTCGATAATCAATCAATTGCGCAGCCTCAGGATCTAATCTTGAAAGACACGCGTGAAATGCTTCTGGACCAATTTCTTCTGCCCATGCCTCTAATGCATTTCGAAGTAATAAATCGGGGCTTTGTGGCGGAATTTTCCATCCTTCGATGATCGCTCGTATATACTGACCTGTACCACCTACCAAAAATGGTAATTTTTTGCGTTGATGAATATCATCTATTCTTTGCTTGGCAGAACGTAAATATTCTGCCAATGACCAAATTTCATCTGGATTAGCAACATTGATTAGATAATGGGGCACATTTGACATTTCTTCTTTGGAAGGTTTGGCAGTGCCAATGTTCATATCACGGAAAAGCAGCCGTGAGTCCGCTGAGACGATTTCCCCATCAAATGTTTTAGCCAATTCTATGGAAACAGACGTTTTTCCGACCGCAGTAGGTCCCACGATTATAACCAAGGGCGGTTTACTCATTTTTATCATAAATTTGCCTGGACGAAATGCTGCAGATCTTTAAGATCACCTTTTGAATCCAATATGATCGAAATGACATCTACACGCCAATCTTCTGTGACCCCAGGATGTGTTTGCAGCCACATTAATCCAGCGCTTTCTATTTTCATAAGTTTAGATTTGGTGATGCTGTCCTCAGGCATGCCAAATGTATCAGTCGTTCGGGTTTTTACTTCCACAAAAACAAGGCAGTCTTCACAATCAGCAACCAGGTCGATTTCGCCAAAACGCGATGAAAAGTTCCTATCAAGAATACAATAACCTTTGGATTCCAGGTAATCTGCGGCTAGACCCTCCCCAATTTCTCCAATTTTCTTTTGATATGTAGCCATAGCTCTTTCGATTAGAATGGCTTAATCCTACGATAAAGCTTGGTTAGCGTCAAGAAAATACAATGGTTGGGAAAACATTATATTAATCGGTTAAAATTCATGTACAATGCCAAATTTAGAAATTATTACTATAGGAACTGAGTTATTGCTGGGCGAGATAACTGACACCAATTCAACTTATATCGCGAGGCATCTTAGAGATCACGGCATCGATATCTATCGAATTACAACTATTGGGGATAATCCCCAAAGGATATCTGAAGCCATCAAAGAAGCATTAAACCGGGCAGAGATCGTTATCACAACCGGTGGTTTAGGGCCAACAGTTGATGATCCAACCCGGGTTTCGGTTGCAAATGCAACAGGTAGAAAATTGGTCTTTTCAAATGCATTGTGGGATCAAATTCTAAACCAGTTTAAAAAATTTGGGCGAACGCCCACTGAAAACAATCGGCGCCAGGCTTATATTCCTGAGGATTCGATTCCGATTATTAATCCAGTAGGAACCGCACCTTGCTTTATAGTCAAAGAGGAAGATCGATGTGTAATCAGCCTGCCTGGTGTACCAAGCGAAATGGAATTGATCCTGGCTGAATCGGTTATCCCATACTTGATTGAAATATATAATCTAAAAACGCAAATTATCAAATCCACCGTCATACATACGGCATCGATTGGCGAATCCGTCATTGACGAAATCATTGATGATCTTGAACACTCTAAAAACCCAACCGTTGGCTTATTGGCGCATCCTGGGCAGATTGATATACGAGTCACAGCTAAAGCCAATTCAGAAATTGAGGCAATCAAAATTAGCCAACCTGTCATTACCACCATTCGGCAAAGGTTAGATGAGCATATTTATGGGATCAATGATGAAACACTCGCTTCTGTGATTAATACCAATCTTCAAAAGAAAAATTTAACAATGTGTCTTGTTCACTTTGGAATGGAAGAAAAATTGTCAAAAGCAATGGATTTTATAGATAAGCAATGGGTGAAGGTTGAACAGCTCGATGACCAACCTGGTGAATTGTTAGAGCTTTCAAACATGATTTCAACTAAAACTAAACAAGGGAATTATGACCTTGGTTTTGGTTTATCATTAAACAAAAATCAGGTCTTTATAGTTTTTCAATCTGCGCAAAAGAAATGTTCAAAGGTAGTATCATATGCCGGAACACAAGAAATTTTTGATGATTGGGCTTTGAATATTAGCCTGGACTATCTGCGGCGCTGTCTTTAGCAAGATCTCAATTAATTAACATTAGGAGAAAAATGAAAAAGGCGGATGTAATTCTAAAAAACGCAAATGTTCTGACTATGAATGAGCGCTTTGAGATATTTGATCCTGGTGCTGTTGTCATACGAGGAGACAGCCTGATCGATGTTGGTGATCAAACAGAATTATTACAAACATACCAGGCAGATCAAGAGGTCGATTGCTCTGGAAAAATCGTGATGCCTGGGTTGATCAATGCCCATACCCATGTGCCGATGACGCTGCTACGCGGACTTGCGGATGACCTTCGGTTAGATGTCTGGTTGATGGGTTACATGATGCCGGTTGAAAGAGAGTTTGTCACACCAGAATTTGTCCGAATAGGCACACAATTAGCCTGTGCAGAATGTATTCGCAGCGGCGTGACTACGTTTGTAGATATGTATTATTTTGAATCTGAAATTGCAGAGGCAACGGCTGAGGCTGGATTGCGTGCTGTATGTTCTCAATCGGTTTTAAAGTTCCCCACTCCAGATGCAACCTATTTTGAGGAATCACTTGCAGCAGCAGAAGAATTCATTAAAACCTGGAAAAACCATCCTTTGATCATGCCTTCGATCGGACCGCATGCAGTTTACACATGCACCGATGAAATTCTACGATCTTGTTCTGCCCTGGCCCAAAAATATGATGTGCCTTTACATATCCATATCTCTGAAACCGCAAATGAGGTTGAAAATATCCGTGAACAGTCAGGCATGCCTGTCGTACCATATCTCAAGAAACGTGAGATTTTTGACGCTAAAGTTATCGCTGCCCATTGCGTCCACATTGACGAGGGCGAAATGCGCACAATTAAAAATGCAGGAGCTGGCATTGCTCACAACCCATCATCAAATCTTAAACTGGCGTCAGGATTTGCCAATGTGACTAAAATGCTTGAGCTTGGGGTCAATGTCGGTATCGGTACAGATGGTCCTGCATCCAATAACGACCTTGACATGGTCGAGGAGATCAGGCTTGCCTCCATGGTAGCGAAATGCGCCTCCGGCGACCCAACAGCACTGCCTGCCAAACAAACATTAGCAATGGCCACCAGCCTGGGAGCAAAAGCAATTCACATGGACCACCTTACTGGATCGCTGGTGCCTGGCAAGCGGGCGGATATCATCATCTTATCCATTGACCAATTACATAATGCCCCAAATTTTCAGCGAGACCCTGATGGAATTTACTCGCAAATCATCTATGCAGCAAAATCTACAGATATCAGTGATGTGATGGTTAACGGCCAATGGCTGATGCAGGATCACCAGTTATTAACACTTGATGAAAAACAGCTCATCAAAGATGCACAATCCTATGCAGAAAAGATTGATGCATTTTTGATTGAACGAGAGCAATCCGTGCTTTCAAAGCTGATCGCTATCGGCGGTGCCATGGAAGAAGAAAGTTTTGAGGTCCAGGCCAAAGTTCATATTACCGAGATTGAGCCAGTTATTTTGGCTTTAGAAAAACCAGAGATCGAAATTGTTTATAAACGCCATTACCATGAATATGATACGTATTTCTATTTTGAAAAGGCATCCCAGGGGCGATTAAGATATCGCGAGGATGAATTCATCAATGAAAAAGGTGAGACGACAAATGTCCGAGGCAGATTGACGCTGATCGGGGTATCCCGTTCAGAAAAATTTGCCCGCGATGTCATGCTTTCACGCAGCCGTTTTTATGCACCAGCCACACATTCTTTAAGATTCTTCCGAGAATACTTTGCACCGGATGATGAATTAAATATCGAAAAAGATCGCCAACGCTTTATGATTCAATACAAAGGTGTTGATTTTTATATCAACATCGATACGTTAATAAATCCTCCTGTGGGCTCTTATCTTGAAGTAAAAAGCAGGACCTGGAGCAGAGAAGATGCGGAATTGAAAAGCAAAATGATTTCTGAATTGATTGAATATCTCGGTGTCCCTTCAGAAGGCGCTGAAACCCAGGATTACACCGAAATTGTTGAGTCATATTTAAATAATCAATAATCAGAAAGCCGAAATTTAATGACCCTCAATGTCCTCTTCTTAGCAGCCGAAGCAGACCCCTTTGTAAAAATCGGGGGGTTAGGTGATGTGGCTGGCGCCCTTCCAACTGCAATTAGTAATTTTTCTCAAAATGAAGCGCACATCTATGAAATTGATATTCGCTTAGTACTGCCATTCTATCCAGTTATTAAACAAAAAATAAAAAATCCAAAGTTTTTAGGCAAGCTGCCTGTGCATAAAACAACTGATGAAGAACTCTGCGATGTCTATTTAGATGAAAGTCAGATTTATCCTGTTTATTTACTGGATGGGGATCCAATTCGAAAATCAGCAGAAGTATATAATTCAAATCCAATTCTAGATAGCGAAAAGTTTACCTTTTTCTCCCTGGCTGCTTTGTCTCTGCCAGATTTTCTTAATTGGAAAGTAGATATCCTCCATTGCAATGACTGGCATACAGCCATAGCGATATACGCCCTGCAATCTATACGAAAAACTTCACAGTTTTTACGGAACACAAAAACCGTTCATACCCTTCATAATTTACCCTATATGGGCACTGGTTCAGAACCAGCATTGCTAAGTTATGGGATCAAACCTGCCAAATCTTCAACCCTGCCTTATTGGGCTCGCCATACTCCTTTGCCGCTTGGCTTGCTTTATGCTGATAAAATCGTAGCCGTGTCTCCCAACTATGCTCAGGAAATAATAACACCTGATTTTGGCTGCGGCCTTGAAGACTTTCTCAAATCGAGAAAGGCAAAAATTACCGGCATTATCAATGGGTTGGATTATGAAAAATGGGACCCCACATCCGACCCTGTGATTAAAGCAAATTATTCAATTGATTCTCTCATCCAGCGAAAGACGAATAAAACCTACTTGCAGAAAAAGTTCAAAATCGATGTTGATGACAGGATTCCCCTTTTATCAATTGTCAGTCGCATGGATCCTCAAAAAGGAATTGACATAGCCCTGGAAGGCCTTAGACGTACTCAGGAGAAACACTGGCAGGCCATCATCCTGGGAACAGGCAACTCGGATGTGGAAAAATTAGCATGCACTCTTGAAAACGAACTTCCAAAGCGAGTTCGCAGCATTATTGATTATGACAGTAAATTAGCAAATCAACTGTATGCTGGTGCAGATATATTTCTGATGCCGTCAAGATATGAACCATGTGGTTTATCACAATTGATTGCTATGCGTTATGGATGTGTGCCGATTGCCAGGGCCACAGGTGGATTGGTCAATACCATTAAACACGTTTCACATAAAATTGATGGAGGAACTGGTTTTTTGTTTGACAAACCATATCCCTCAACCTTTGCTCGCACTTTGACTCGTAGTCTGCGTCTTTTTAAAGATAACCAATTCTGGCAAAAAATCCAAATCAATGGCATGACTTCTAATTTCTCATGGGAAAATTCAGCTGCAAAGTACATCGAACTTTACCGTGTTTTAGTCAATAACCAACAAAGATAAGAACAAGGATAGCCCATTGAAATTGAATAGAGCTTCTGGCATTTTGCTTCATCCCACCAGCCTTCCAGGCCCAGATGGCATCGGTGACCTTGGATTATATGCTTATAAATGGGTAGATTTTTTAAAATCATCAGGCTGTAAATTATGGCAAGTACTGCCTTTAGGTCCAACAGGATTTGGTGATTCACCTTACCAATGTTTCTCTTCATTTGCTGGCAATCCAAATTTGATCAGCCCTTCAGTATTATTGGATCAAGGCCTGCTTAACCATTCTGACCTTTCGGATAGACCGCAATTTCCTGAAGAAGAAGTTAATTATGGAACGGTCATCGAGTGGAAACATAAAGTTCTTCGCAGAGCTTACCAAAATTTTATAGGCAATCAAGAAAGCACACTTCACAACCAATTCAAAGAATTCAAGCAAATACAAAGCGAATGGCTTGATGACTATGCACTTTTTATGGCCATAAAAAATCAACAAGGCAATTCAGCATGGATTGAATGGCCAGAACCATTGAGATTTCGGGACAGCCAAAGCCTATCGAATTTTAAAGATACCAAACAAGAAGAGCTTGATTACCATGCATTTTTGCAATTCACTTTCAATGATCAATGGCAGTCACTTCATAATTATGCAAATCAAAGTGGGGTCATAATTATTGGCGATATCCCCATATTTGTCGCCTATGACAGTGCCGATGTATGGAATAACAAAGCATTATTCTGCCTGGATCAAGAGGGTTATCCGACAGTTGTCGCAGGAGTGCCGCCTGATTATTTTTCAAGTACCGGCCAATTATGGGGTAACCCCCTTTACAATTGGGCTGTTCATGAAGAACAAGCATTTTCATGGTGGCTGCGGCGTTTACAGGCTGTATTTCACCAGGTCGATACCGTCAGGTTAGATCATTTTCGCGGGTTTGATACCTATTGGGAAATACCTTACGGCAAACCGACAGCAATTGAGGGTCGCTGGGTTGAAGGGCCGGGCGAATCATTTTTCAGAGCTGTCAAAGAAAAACTCGGTGAATTACCCTTCATAGCAGAAGATCTGGGCATCATCACAAAATCAGTAACAGCATTACGAGACGCCTTCAACCTTCCCGGTATGAAAATTCTCCAATTTGCTTTTTCAACAGGGTCAGATCATGTTTTCCTGCCGCACAACTACCCTGAACACTGTGTTGCCTATACAGGCACCCATGATAACAACACTTCTGTTGGTTGGTACCAAACAGCCTCACAGGAAGAACAAGACTTTTGCCGCCGATATTTAGCCCGATCTGGTCAGGATATCGCCTGGTCTATGATCCGAATTTTATGGCAGTCAGTTGCTAAGTGGACCCTTGCTCCAATGCAGGATTTATTAAGCCTGGGTGATTGGGCTCGAATGAACTACCCGGGAACAGAAACTGGCAATTGGCGTTGGCGGTTACATCCAGAAGCTCTCACAGAAGATTCAGCCAGAAGAATGTATGATATGAATTATATTTATGGAAGGCTTTCAAAATAAAATTTTTGGGTTTTTCTTCAATGATAGAGTAAAGGTCAATTCTCATTTCTAATTTTTAGTTTATCAATTGAGCCGATTAATATTCCTGCAAGAATCAGAACAGAACCAACTCCCTCCAACATGGTCGGGCTTTCTTTTAATAAAATCAATGCCAGAATGATCGTACCAATGGGTTCTCCCAATAAAGATAGTGACACATATGCAGCAGAGACATATTTCAATGACCAGTTGAATAGAGAATGCCCCAATAATTGCGGTATAAGCCCTAAAGCTAATAACCAGATGTAGACTTGCCCTGAATAAGATAAAACAGGTTCATATCTTAATAACAGCGCAACCGACAAGATCGCAGCTGCAATCCCATACACCATAGCAATATATGGGATGGTATTTAATTTCTTGCGCAGCTGACGCCCCATTAACATATAACCAGCCGCCATCCATGCCCCAAACAAAGCCAAAAAATTACCTAACATTGATGGTCCGGATAAATTAACAGCCTCGCATCTGATTCCCCTGTTGATAAAATCACAGGCATAACTTAAGCCCACAATTGCACTGCCAGTCATTGAAACAAATAAACCGATGATGACCAGTTTACTGATCGATTCTTTTAAGATGATGGGTGAAAAAATTGCCACCCATAATGGCGTCGTTGTGACCAGAACAACAGAACTGGCAATGGTGGTCAATTCCAAGGAGCTGATCCAGGTAACAAAATGTAAGGTCAAAAAAACACCAGATAAAACGCCCTGGATCTTGTCTTTAAGGGTTAATGTTTGGTATTCATGCCGATATCTGGTCAGCGCAATAGGAACCAGTACTGCACTGGACACAAGAAGCCTGGCTGCAGCAATTGCAATGGATGAAGCTTCTGATTGAGCAAAACGGATAAATATTGAAGCTGTTGAAACAAATAAAATTCCAGCGGCAGTTGCTATCAGTGGTAGAAATGATGTATCGTTCTTTCTTGAAATTTTCATTAAGCATAATTGTAATGCAGACCTCCTGCTTGACAATAGAACCTGCCGATACTAAAATCTCATAAACTAAAAACAAATGGAGTATTCATGACCCATATCATCACAAGTTTGTGTGTTCGAGAAGGCAGCTGTGTGACTGTTTGCCCAGTCGAGTGCATTATTCCTGGCAAGCCGCAGGATGAATGGCCCTGGTTTTATATTGACCCTGAAACTTGTATCGATTGCGGCGCTTGCATTCCTGAATGCCCTTTCGGTGCTATATTCCCGGAGGATGAGATTCCTCAATCCTATTTGGCAGTAGGGGGTGAAGTTCAAACCGCACCAAAAGGAACACCGGGGTTTGACCAGCCTTTTGACGGCCACGATTATGAAGGCAATGATGTTCACATGGAACACACACGCACCCTGTCACCAGACCAGGAAATTGATCTGACCGAAGACATCCAACCTAACTATGATTATTTTGAAAATGGGCCAGGATATGATGCACTATTAGATGACTAAATCATCAAAAAGGCTGGCAATAAAACCAGTCTTTTTTGTTTTAAAACGTGACTCCCCAGGCTGCCAGCAATTGAAAGATCGGAAGTGCACCCCCAATCTCCTCATAAACTGAGATTTTATTATTAATCAATTATGATTGCTTCTTCTGCCGCCATGGCAGCACCAATGATACCTGCCTGGTTTTGTAACTCAGCAGGTATTATTTGTGCATGGATATCCTTTAAATACTTCGCATAAAGATTAAATTTTTTGCTGACCCCGCCGCCAATAATAATTGCATCAGGATTAAATAAAAAATCATAGGTTTGCAGAACTTCTCTCAACCGCTTTCCCCATTTTTTCCATGATAAAGCCTGCTCTTGCCGGACGCCATCACCAGCTCTATGTTCAGCATCCTTGCCGCGTATCTGTAAATGACCCAGCTCTATATTGGGCCACAACTCGCGTTTTGTAAAGAACGCTGAGCCAATCCCGGTACCGATGGTCAAAAATATCACGAAGTCATCTTCAAATTGCTGCCCGGTACCAAACCGCATTTCAGCTAAACCTGCAGCATCAGCATCATTTAAAACAGTTGTCGGACATCCTGTGGTATTTTCGACCAGCGCCGCTAGATCCTGGCTTACCCATAGGTCGCTTACATTGGCAGCTGTTTGAATCACCCCTCGTTTAACAACACCTGGAAAGCCGATACCAATTTTCCCTTCCCATTGAAAGTGATCAACAATTTTTCTGATCACATCCAGCACTTGATCCGGTCTGCCAGGAGGAGGTGTGGGAATCCGATACCTTGTTTTTAAAAATGTGCCATTTTCCACGTCGACTGGTGCTGCTTTAATCCCTGACCCGCCAATATCGATACCTAACACGGCCACTAGAACTCCTTTTATCAAAAATGTAATTTGGACCTAATCACAGCTGTTTTCAAGATGTTCCTCAAAAGTAATGGCAAAATTATGCCTTCCAGAACCATCACAGGCTGCCCTAAAAAAATAATAGGGAGTCTCTGCTGGAAAAGCTACTGCTCTCAATGAGCCGAGATCAGGATTACTAATCGGCGTTGGTGGTAACCCATGAACTGAATAGGTATTATAGGGTGAACTAACGGTCAGGTCATTTAAGAATAGAGGTGACTTCCACCAGGAATTCGTGTCTGGATCGAAACCCAAAGCGTATTGTACAGTCGGATCAGTTTCCAATCGCATGCCAACAGTCAGACGATTCAGGAAAACAGATGCGATCAAAGGCTTTTCGTCCTCCACGACAGCTTCCCTTTGAATAATTGACGCTAAACTGACGGCTTCATAAATCGACAAACCCTGCCTTGAAAAACCTTCCAATAACGCCTGATCGACATTTGAGGAGAATTGAGTCAAGATCATCACAAATAAAGCTTCTAGGTTAGCTTCCCTGGCCAATTCATAACTTCCAGGGAAGAGAAACCCTTCTAATGAAGGGGCATTGTCAATGGGCAAAACATTAAAGTAATGTGCTGGTGGATTGTAGGCGGCTCCGATAAAACTCTGGGCTTCGATTGCCAACCCACTGTTGGCAACATTGACTGCAACCTCTTCAATCCGCCATCCAGGCAGGATAGTAACCACAGCATTCCTGGGTGCAGCATCCATTAGTTCAGCGGCAATTTGGATGGGTGACATTGACTTATCCAATATAAACAGGCCGGATTGCAAATGCCGATCCAAACCTGTATAGATCAAGTAAATTCTCAGCATTTCAGCATCAGAGATCAATTCTGCTTGTTCGAGGCGCAAACATACCATCGAAACCGACTCGCCGTGGCCAACCTCAAAATATTGCTCACCAGTGATTTGTGCTTGACGGGTGGAGAGTTTTTCGCGATTAAAAAACAGCTCTAAAGGAAACAAAAGACGCTGGGCATGAGATAAGTTCTCTGAAGGCGGGCCGAAAAAATCCACGACAGTTCGATTGACCCAAACATAGCCACCGGCCAATCCAGAAACAATAACGATCAGCAAAATAAGTATTACAAGTACAATGCCGGAATATTTTCTGCGGGTACCCATAACAATTATTATATTATGTTTGGTTAATTGCGTAATTATCTAAGAAGTCCTGTAGCAAGATTGTTGCAGCAATATCATCTAAATGACCTTTACGCTTTTTCTTGCTGACGCCCATAGCTATCCGGCTTTGTAAGGCTGCTTGCGTGGTGCCGCTTTCATCCCACATTTTAACAGGCAGTTTAGTTTTACTTTCTATGGACTCCGCAAAGTTTTTGGATTTCCGGGCTCGATAGCCAACATTCCCCTCTGAATCTAATGCCCATCCTACAACGATCATCTCTGCTTGTTCTTGCTCAACTGCCTTGGCAACCCTTTCAGCATCCTCTTCTTTAGATATATGTTTAATCACAGAAAGAGGCCTTGCAATGGTGCCTGTTGGGTCACTAATTGCCAACCCAATCCTCTTATCGCCGGGGTCAACTGCTAAAACTTTCAAATTGTGTTGCTCCACACCATAATAAGCAAAACGATCATAAAAAATGTAACCGACCTCAAATAGTTAACTTTTCAACATCAGAGAAGTGAATTCTCATAACCCGCCTACCTTTGTCAACCAAAGCATCCATATCCCCCTGCGCCTGTGCTGAAGCTAATATCCCAAAAGTATATTTCTGACCAGGAATGTTGAAATCATTTTTATTATCCTGTGTAATTTGAATAAATAAACCAGTATTCGGCCCACCTTTGTGAAGTTGTCCACTAGAATGTAAAAACCTTGGACCAAATCCTAATGTAGTACTCAAACCTGTTTGCGCATGGATGTATTCTCGTAGCGCAGTCAATTTTTCCTGAAATTCTTCATTCCTTGGTAAATATGCATTAATCGCAACATAATCACCATGTTTATGTTTAGATATAAATCCATTGACCAGATCGATAAATGTGCGGCAATCTTGAATCCCATCAAAAGCATCACCAAATACGTGAATGCCGTCCTGGTGCCAGACAGCATCCGAATGGTCAAGCTGCCCTTGTTCGATGTATGTTGATATTTTTTTCTTGGTACGATCTTTACTATCCTGAACATCTGGCTGATCAAAAGCATTAACATCCAGAATACTGCAGGCAATAGCTGTGGCAAATTCCCATAAATAAAAACTGCCTGCCAGATCATAGCGGCTTTCATGTTCAAGGGTCACAACCGGTTGGTCTTCTGATCTCAATTCCGATACCAAGTCATCCATGTGGCCATTGTGGCGGAGGTAAACAAAAACCCGATCGGTACTGTAGGTTGCGGCTGGATATATCTGTTCACGATCAATCGGGATTAATCCACGTCCCTGTTTTCCGCTGCTCTCAGCCACCAATTGTTCAAGCCATGCACCAATGGGTTTTGTAAAATCCTCAGAAAGGATCGTTAACTTATCACGCCCATTTAGTGCACCTATGCCAAGTATGATGCCTAGAAGCAAGCTAAAATTTTGCTCAGCTGGGTTTAATGGAGAACATGACTCAGCCATTTCTTTTGCATTGGCTATGAATAAATCTAAATCAATACCTGCCAAGGCTGCTGGAACCAACCCAAAATGAGACAGTGCTGAGTATCTGCCGCCAACATTTGGGTTACTTGTAAACAGAGCCCTGAAAGATTTTTCTAAAGCAAGATCAGTCAAATGACTGCCTGGATCGGTGATGGCTATAAAATGATTGGCTCGTTGTTCACCGAGTTTCTGCTTTGACTGTTCCCAGAAATGCGAGAATAATGCCAGGGGTTCAGTGGTTGTTCCCGACTTGCTGGCAACTATAAAAAGTGTCTTTTCATAATCAACCCAGGCTTCTGCTTCACTGATCTGTGCAGGTATGGTTGAGTCTAAGATACGCAAAGAAAGTCCCATATCTAATTGACCAAACACAGTACTCATCGTTTCAGCAGCCAGGGACGATCCACCCATACCCAAAAGGAGTACTTTTTCCATGCCATCTTGACGGCATTTTTCTACAAAATTTGATAATTCTGATACCAGGCCCAGACCTTCATCAGGCAGGTGAAGCCACCCAAGTCTTTTTTGAATGATCTCATGGCCCTCTAACGAATCAGCCCAGAGCGTGGGGTCATGGCGATACACCTTCCCAACCAAATCCTTTTTATCTAGTTCTTCAACTTTAGTTTTGACCTGTGCTGAAAGTTTGCCCAAGGCTTTGAGAAATTCTTGTTTCCTATTCTCAATTGCACCTAATAACTGATCAAAAGACTCAGAAAATTTTCTAACCCCCTCATCTTCTAATTCCTGGGTGATTTGGTGAATAGAAATCCCTAAATCTGCCAGGGTGTTAAAGTTACCTTCTGCTTGTTCTAATTGCTCATAAATGGTGATACTAGGTTCACCATGGTCAAGGTATGCCTCTAAGGTTTCGGGCGGTAAAGTGTTGACAGTATTGTCAGCTACCAGTGATTCGACATATTTAATGTCTGGATACGCAGGATCTTTAGTGCTTGTGGATGCCCACAGCGGGCGCTGCTTTTTAGCGCCATGTTTGGAAAGTTCATTAAATTTTTCTGAATCAAAGAATTTTTCATAATCCTGATATGCCAGCCGTGTATTGGCAACAGCCATTTTACCAACCAGACTTTTTGCCAATTCAACCTGACCTCCACCTGAATCAATCAGTTTTTGCAATTTGCCATCTGCGTTCGTCTCAAACCTTGAAACAAAAAACGATGCCACTGATGCAATCGAATCAATCGGCAAACCTTTTTCCAAGCGCTTGCTCAATCCATTCACATAAGCTTCCATTACTTCATGGTAACGTTTTCTTGAAAAAATCAGGGTTACATTGATATTTACACCGGCAGCTATCGATTCGGTAATTGCAGGAAGACCAGCCTTTGTTGCAGGAATCTTGACCATCAAGTTTGGACGATCAACCTGATGCCATAACCACTGTGCCTCTTCAATCGTTTGCTGTGTATCGTGAGCGAGGTTCGGGTTAACTTCTAGGCTGACATACCCATCACCACCCTTGGATGCTTCGTAATAAGGCAGAAATAAATCAGCCAAGTCCTGGATATCCTTGATCGCCAGTCGGTAGAACATATCTTTGGGCGACATACCAGCCCAAGACATGGTCATCAGGTCTGCATCATAATCATGAGAATTTGCAATCGCATTTTGAAAAATACTCGGGTTAGAAGTGACACCATAAATTTCTCGACGTTCAATCATGCCTTTGAGTGTCCCATCTTTAATCAATGAACGCTGCAGGTTATCATACCAAAGCGATTGTCCTAGCAAATTAAGTTCAACAGAATTGTTCATCAAGGTGTCCTTTCAATAACAACTACTAATCACGATTTCATTAAATTAGATGCGCACCTTTGAATTAAGCTTACTGTTAACGTCCACGCTTTTCAAACTCTCAGTTCTGATTGGTTTTCAATAATGCCAGCGCTTGATCAATTACATTGGCAACAGAAAATCCTAAATTTGCCATTGCCTCATCACCAGGAGCAGACGCCCCAAACCTGTCCAAACCGATAATCAGGCCATGATTACCAACCCAACGATCCCATCCAAATGACACACCCGCTTCAACAGCCAATCGATTCTTGATCTGCGGCGGTAAAATTTCATCCTGATAAGCCTGGTCTTGTTTTGCAAACAACTCCCAGCTGGGGAATGAAACAACCCGTACATTAATACCTTCTGTTGCCAGCTTTTTGCCGGCTTTAATGATCAGGTCAACTTCTGAACCGGATGCCATCAGCAATAATTCTGGATATCCATCACCGAAATCCGCCAGTATATACGCACCTTTGACCAATGCCTCAGCACTTGTGAATACCTCCCTGTCAATTGTCGGAAGGTTCTGCCGAGAAAATACCAGCGCAACTGGCCCATTATTCTGCACAGCAAACCGCCAGGCCTGGGCAGTCTCATTGGCATCCGCCGGACGAATGGTCACCAGACCAGGGATAATCCTCAGACTGGCGAGGTGTTCCACTGGTTGGTGGGTTGGTCCATCTTCACCAACACCAATAGAATCGTGGGTATAAACCCAAATCGATGGGTATTTAGAAAGAGCTGAAAGACGAACCGAAGGGCGCATATAGTCAGAAAACACAAGGAATGTCGCCCCATAGGGCTTTATTCCTCCATGCACAGACATTCCATTGACAATCCCACCCATCGCATGTTCTCGGACACCAAAATGCATGTTGCGACCTTGGGGTGATTCTGCATTGAAAGCAAGCTCATTAGCAATCCATGTTTTATTTGAAGGTTCAAGGTCAGCTGACCCCCCCATCAATTCTGGGATGACTGCTGCCAGGGCATTCAACACTTTACCAGATGCGGCTCGCGTTGCCATCCCCTTTTCATCTGCCGGGAATATTGGAACAGCGCTTTCCCAATTTTCTGGCAGCTTTCCTTCAATTCGGCGAACCAATTCAGACCCTTGTTCAGGATATGATTTCTGGTATTTTGCGAAGTCAGCCTTCCATTGATCTTCAAAGGCTTTGCCCTCCGCAATTTTAGTCAGAAAATACTCCTGGACTTCATTCGGGATATAAAAATGGGGTTCTAACGGCCAATTAACAGCTTTTTTCGCCTGGTCAATTTCTTCCCAACCAGGAGGTGTACCATGAGCTTCCTCTGTCCCTGCTACTGTCGGCAATCCATGGCCGATAGTCGTTCGCACAACAATCAAAGACGGACGCTGATCAGCTTTCGCGGTATCGACTGCCTGAACGAGCGCTTCAATATCGTAAGGGTCATCTACATGGGTCACATGCCATCCATAGGCTTCAAATCGTGCAGACCGGTCTTCTGTGAAGGCAAGGTCCGTTGAACCATCGATCGTAATCCGGTTGTCATCGTAAAAATAGATCAATTTCCCAAGCTGTAGATGACCAGCCAAAGAAGCTGCTTCCGAGGCAATACCTTCCATCAGGTCGCCATCGGTCACAATAGCATAAATATAATGGTTAACGATCTTAGAATCAGGCTGATTAAACCTGGCAGCTAAATGTGCCTCAGCGATGGCCATCCCAACACCATTGCTGAACCCCTGCCCTAATGGACCGGTTGTAACTTCAACGCCGGGAGTCATACCAAATTCCGGGTGACCTGGTGTGATGCTCTCCCATTGCCTGAAGGACTGCAATTCCTCCAAGGGGAGGTCATAGCCTGTGAGATGTAGCATCGAATATAAAAGCATGGAACCGTGTCCGCCAGAAAGTACAAAGCGATCACGATTGAACCATGCCGGATTCTTCGGGTTAAATTTCATAATTTTCATCCACAATGCATAGGCAATCCCCGCATTACCCATCGGCAATCCTGGGTGTCCGGAGTTTGCTGTTTGAACAGCGTCGACAGATAAAAATTTAATTGTATTAATAGCCTTTGATTGAAGTAAGTCCATGCTCATGAATTGTTTTCCTTTCGCTAAATAATCAGGTCAATTTTACCATCTAGGTAAAATATCATGGTAAGTCATTTGTTAAAATGAGGATCAAAATACAACTTATTGTTAACAACGCCCCTAATTACCAATAAGAATTCAATGAAATATAAACCACAATAAGTTATGTAGTAGATTAAATAAAATTGGAAATGATCATAGCACCAAGAATATAACAGCCAACACCTATGCCTAAAAGCCAATAGCCTCTGGCAGGCGAACCTTTAAATTCCCCATATACCAAGCCCCACATCTGGGTCCATAACCCTGCCGTGAATCCTAACGGCCAGGAGACAACTGAGCTCAAATTTCGGGTGGCAAATGTATGGATGATGTTGCCGCCATAATGCGCCAAACCAGAAAGGATACCCAGAAGATGTGTTTGAAATCTAGTGCTCCAAATAAGTTTCCATTGATTCTTAATCGTCAATTTCGCACCACAAATAAGCGATGCACCTGCAAATGCCCCGGTGCTCAAGACTGCCATGAATGGAAGCGGTGCCAACCCTTCTGGTTGAGTAATTGATCTTAAACCATAGGATAACCCAACAGTATAAGCAGGTAAAATCAGCGAGCCGATGACCAGCAGTATCATACCTTTGATCATTGCTTTTTGATCGGTTTCTAATCCGGTTGTTATTCTATCTTTTATTTGCGCCTTATTTCGAACATTTCCTGCTGCCATCGAGAAAAATACCGCAGATGTTAATAAAACAAGCACTAAAATAATTCGGAATATCGTTAGTCCCTCCGGGATTCCACCGATAAAAGCGGACAGGATTGTACCCCCAATTACATTGACAGAAGCATATATGGGTTGGGAGATCGCCAAACCGATCATTTTAATCACATACAAAGACAACAGCATTCCAATCACATACAGTATCCCGCATAGAAAGGTGACAAAAACTCTTGAAGGATCCAACTTCCAAACAGACACGATATTGTATACAAGCTGTCCACCATCAAAAAAGATTCCAATAATCCACACAAAAAAAAATGAAAAGGTAAAAAGAGTCAGATAAAATGCTTCCAAAGGATAAACAGCTAAATGTTTTAATGAGATAAACCACGAGCCCCAAAGAAATGCTGCCAGCAAGCTCATGCTGATTGCGATTACGAATGGAACATTTGGATCAAAATTCATTTGCAGTTTCCTTTTCAGTCCGGTTAATTACAACTTTTTCTTATACCAGGTTAACCTGGATTCGCCCTCACTGGCGATACCATCCACTGGATATATTGCACCAAACTGCTGTAGAGCGAAGGATGCGCTAACCCCACCATACCAGCCAGCATTTTCCACATCCCCTGTACGATAATAACCTACAACAAATCCACCACAATAGGCATTGCCTGCACCGGTTACATCCACTATCTCACTCACAGGATAGGCTTGGATAGAAATAATGTTCTCCTTTTCATCTGCGATTAAAGAACCTTTCTCAGCCATTCTTAATACAGCTATTCTTGATCCATACTGCTTCAATTGCAAAACAACTTCATTCGGTTCCTTTAGCCCAGTTATCGAACGGCCTTCTCTCAAATTTGGTGATACGATATCAACCATAGAACAGTATTCTTTAAACTGTGTCTGGTTCTCCTCTAAACAGAAACCATCCCAGGGTTCCCAGAGAATTACATCACAACCCCGGCCCCTCAACACTTTTGTCCAACGGGGAACATCGTTTGGCAGACAGTGCAGATGAACACCAGATATCTTCGAAGCCTCCTCGGATAGGACTTCCGGGGATGGGATGAATTTATCCATTTCTTCAAATCGGGTTTGAAAGATTTCATGCCGGTTACCTTCCTGGTCAAACACTTGCCATGCTCGTGGTGTAGGCAAATTTGGGGTAATCTTCAATTTTTCCACGTTAAAATAAGTTTTAATTTCATCCAGGTAAGATCCCTTGAAATCGTCTCCGACTCCGGAAACCAATCCTATGCTTTCTGACCAGATTCGCATCCCCATCGCAGCATGAGTCAACCCCCCACCTAAAATTGCAGTTTGTTCTGTCCCGTCTGGCAGGCGGATATCATCAATGATTATCGTGCCAATCGAAAAATACAATTCTTTCATCTTAGTTTAGAATCAACTTAATTTCAATTTATCAAACCTCCGGTATTAATCACACCGGCTGAATAGATAATTTTTCTTTTCCCAGCCCAGCCAATAATCAATGAAATAAGCAGTTGGAAAAATAACACTGACGGTTTTTATCCTATTTTTCTAATCCGATCCATAAAGGCTTTGATCCTCGGATACTCCCATTCTGCCAGCATGGCTTCTCGATTCCAACCACTGATGGATTTAAATGCACTGCTAACGATAACGCCATCTGCCAATTTTAGTACTTCAGTAATATTTTCGACAGTTCCACCACCACCTAACAAGATTGGAGTAGAGAAATTCGCATTACGAACTTCTGATAGCATTCCTAGTGATTCTTCCATAGAAAATCCAGTTATTACCAAGCCATCTGCCCGTCCAAAAACCGCTGCCTGGCGTGCCTCTTCAACCAAAGGTAATCGGCTCAGAGGTTGCCCAGTCCGGTCATAAACATCAGCCAGAATTTGGACATGCTCAGCATTGATCAATGATCGGTATTGGATCGCATCGTAAGCGCAGCCTTGGACAAGGCCTTCTGCCTTTACCATCGTACCCACATAGACCTTGATACGTACAAATTGCGCTTCAATTGCCTGCGCAATGGCCAACGGCTCCCTGGCGGCATGACTCATCATACATACCCCCAGTACCAATGATGGAAATTCTTGCCGAATTGCAGAACCGACAACAGACATGACTGCCACTGTATGTGGTTGTGGTTTTGGTGACAACGGAAAATCTCCTAGATCCTGAATATAAAGGGCGGGAATTCCCGCCTTTACAGCCTTTTCAGCGTTTCTAACAGCAATATCGCGAATCTGTCCTATCGATTGTGATGCAGGATGATTGGAAGATGGTAATGGTGGTAAATGTAATGCAGCAATCACTGCAGGTCGCCCAGGATCAAACAGCTGAGGCGTGCTCATTATTGCCACCTATCCCAATAGTCACTGGTGCGAATCCTTGAAATTCCGCCACCACCTTCAATATCACGCCCGCCGCCAAAATTCCGAAAGAATGGTTCTCCGATCACATCCGAACGATAAGCTGCGAACAATTCACCAGCAATCTGGGTAACCGGACCTGAAAACATTTCACTGACCGGAGAGAAAGTAAAGGCATGATCCGCTGTATTAATCAGGATATCAGCTGACTCAGGGCAAATTACGGCGACTCGGCGGCCGATTGTTTTGGCGGCAACAGCAATTTCCACAATACGGGAAAGATCACGATCGCCAGCAGTTATGAGGAAAGTTGGTGTTGAAGCTACCCTAGCAAAGTATTGCAGATGTCCCCATTCCTCTGTGTCCTGACCCAGTGCTGAGTCGCCAGATGCTTCAAGGATCTTCGCAGCTGAAAACAGTGCAGTGCCAAAATTCGGACCGCCGCCAACATAGACGAACTCACTGGCATCTTTCCAATCTTCTGCCAATTTCGCGATTGATTTTTCATTCTTCTCAATCGTCGCCTCAATCACATCTGCCAGACCAAACAATGTATTCCGATGAACAGAAGCCTCAGCAGAGCTAATGGTACCTTTCACTTCACCAATTCTCACAGCCATCAGAAGCAATGCCATCTGATTCACAAAATATGATCGAACTCCAGGGCACACTTCGCCTTCTGGCCCCGGAAACGGTAGGTCAGGGATTTTAAACAGGTTCTCTCCAACCTCGCCAACAAGACTGTCAGGTGTCGCCGTCAGGGAAAGGGTCACAGCTCCTGCATCTCGAGCCATTTTGAGAGCTTCAAATGTTCGGACCACGCTTCCAGATACTGATATCCCGACCAACAGGTTCGTGTTTGGCCCATAATCCTTTAAAAATTCCGCCCGATATCGCGCAAAATCCATCGCTGTTGTTGGGGAGGTCGGCACACCTGAGAGCTGATGAAAAGCTAGCTGGGTGGTAATTCCTACATGATGCGAGTCACCACATCCGGTGATAAAAAGTTGTTTGAGCGACAAAATTAACTCTGGATGTAAACACATCCTTGCTGATTCATCCAATGACTGAAATGTCTCTCGAAGCAAATCCGGGAGGCTCTTAACCTGAGATATCATCGTATTCATTTACAATCTCCTTTTGTCTTATAAAGTTTGTTTTTTGATGGCTTGATCCAATCGCTTTATCACAGCAGTAGTCGTAATACTTGGAAGACAAGGCACACCAATCTGCTCAATCATGAAGAATGCAGAATCTGCCGCCCTGGGAAAAACAACCTCATCTTAAAGTTTTATAAAGCATTTCTTTCCAGGCAGAGACATCAATTTCCCAAATCACGTCAACGTTGGGTTCATTATTGGTTACATTCCGTTCATCAACTATGGTCATGCCCCGTGTCATTTCGCTATCTGTCTCAATGTCGACAAAATGTTTACTGTTTCTGATAATAATTGAAGGATCCAATGCAATTGCCATCGCCACCGGATCAGGCAAAGGCAGTCCGGGATCACCCAGCCATTCGCAATTTGTTTGGATCGCTTGCCGATTGCAATCAATTGCGAAATGCCCATAAACAGAATCCATATTCCGGATATATTGAATGTCTTCCTCCAGCAGATTAGCATCCCCTCGACAGAGCTCCCAGCCAACCTGAACAAGGGGCAGACCGGAATGGTAAACAAGCCGTGCTGCCTCGGGGTCAACCCAAATATTATATTCTGCTGCAGGGGTAATGTTACCGACGGTATTCGCAGCACCACCCATTATCACGCACGAATTGATCTTGTCTTTCAAATCTGGTGCAATTCGCAGCGCCATTGCAATATTCGTCAATGGGCCTAACGTCACCAGGGTAATTTTTTCGTCTTGTTTTCTTAAAACCCTGATGAGTGCTTCAACAGCATGGATGGACTCCGGCGGTCTTTTTGGTTCCGGGTAGTTCATACCACCCATTCCGTCAGTTCCATGAAAAAAATAAGCCCAATAAGGTTTTCGTAAAAGCGGCTTATCTGCGCCATCATAGACGGGTGTATCTTTTCCGCATAATTCAACTGTATAACGGGCATTACGACTGCACATTTCGATAGGGACATTTCCTGCAACCGTGCTGATACCAATGACATTAACTTCTGGCCATCGAAGAGCCATTAAGATTGCCACAGCATCATCCGATGCAGTATCTGTATCAATCCAAAAATTTAGCATAATTTCTCCTTAGGATGTTAGTCGTTCTATTAATAACTCGATCACTGCTTTGCTATTTGCATTCATCGCAATACGGGTTTTTTTTCGTTCACCCCATAAACCATGGGGATCAGCAATAGTTTTACCTATACATAATCCTGTGGTTGCAACATAAACAGGGGACTCGATGCATGTGAATAATCCAGGATTAAGCAAATATGCTGTCACCGATGGGTCATGCATATGAAAACTGCCATTCAAACCATAAATTTGATCATGAAAGTGCTGATAACAGGGCTGGATTTTTTGTAATAAGTCAACCGCAGGGTTGTCTCCAGCATATAAGGCTGTTAAATTATCAGGATGAATGATAATCTTCGTGGTTACATCAAGGCCCAACATAACAACATCCCAGTTTGCACGAAAAACCACCTCCGCAGCGTGAGGATCATGGAAAATATTAGCCTCTGCCGTAGGAGAAATATTGCCCTGTCCATAAATACACCCCCCCATCAAAACAACTTGTTTGACCATGGAGACTATCTCAGGTGCTTGATGGATTGCCAAAGCAATATTTGTCAACGGTCCAAGAGGTGCCAACACAACCTCGTGCGGATGAAGACGGACCATGTCAACGATAAAACTAGCCCCATGGCGTGGATCAAGTTTTCCGGAAGGTTTGGAGAGATCAATATTTCCCATCCCATCCAGGCCATGCACCTGGGTTCCAAGATTCAATTCAGAAAGTACCAAAGGTGCGCCTGCACCTTTTGCGACAGGAATATGCGAATTGCCTTCCAATTCAACAAGTCTCAAACCGTTCATTGCGCAGGAATCAACATCTGTGTTCCCAAAAACGGTCGTCAATCCTATAACATCAAATTCTGGCGAACGCAAAGCTGCCAGGATCGCCATAGCATCATCGATGCCAGGATCGGTATCAAAAATTATTTTCTGACCCATCGCATTTTATCCTTCCCTTAGTAGTCGAACCAGTACCTCCCTGGTTCTCGGTCCATCATATTCGCAGAAAAAAATACCCTGCGACCCGCCGAGTATCAGTTGACCCTCAGAAATGATTAATGATAGTGTCGTCCCAACCAATGATGATTTAATATGCCCGGCTGCATCAGCAGGTGTATCAAAAATATGTTCAAAATCCACCCGGGTGGGAACAAGACGTCGCATCTCGTTCACAAGATCAACCAAAGTTGCTGAGTCCATTTTTGAGTTAAGTGTTAACCCTGCGGTTGTATGAGGAATCGCCAAGATACAAACTCCCTCGTCGATCCAACTGCCATGAACAATCTTTTGAATCTGGTCGGTGATGTTGATCAAGCTTTCTTTCGGCGGTGTTTCAATCATTATTTTCTTCAGCATCTCATCTCCTGTAAATAAAGTATAAGAATCCGACCTCAAATCATTCAAAATTCAGAAGTCAATACCAGGTTCAAGCACCTTTCTTACCTCATCCAGCGTAGGCATTTGCCGTCCCGAACCAAATTTCTGTACTTTCGCTGCGCCCATCGCGTTGGCAATAGCCAGCACATCCTTTAGCGGATAGCCCTGTGTCGATGCAATGATAAAAGCAGCCGCAAAACTATCACCTGCTCCGGTTGTATCCACCACATCTACATAATACCCCGGGTGTGCAATCTGCCCCTCTCGTGTTACTGCAACAGATCCCTTTGCCCCCTGCTTAACGACCACCAGTTTCAGTGTGTCCGAAAGCAGGTTCTTAGCATCAACCAACCCTTTTGTACCAGGGAGTAACAAAGGAATTTCTTGTTCTGTCAACAGCAAAACTGAACAAAATGAAAGTGCTTTCTGGCGTATTGCAAACGGCACGTCTTTGATACTTGGACCGGGATCAAAAAATACCGGTTTCTGTTCCTTCTGAGCGTACGACATTGCTTCCAAGAATGTTTCTACCAGCCTGTCCTCAGACAGGGTATATCCAAACCCATGAACAGCGTCTGCGTCCCGAATCACCTGCCGCCATGTCTCCGGAAAAGGGACTTCTGGCCCCGTGCCAATTTGGCCGAGGAATACATGGTTACCGCGACCGTCCGCCAGTACAATCACAAGTGTGGTAGTGCCATCCTCCTGTTGAAGAACTTGGGTCGTGTGTATACCTTGTTCTTTAAAAATCTTCAGCATTTCAATGCCATAGAGGTCTGCCCCTATTACACCAAGTGGATACATTTGTGCTCCGAGGTGAGCACCTGTTATCAAAAAAATACCCGCACCACCTGGTTCATAATGAATCTTTTCAACAACTTGATGTTCATTGGCTTGGATCGGCATTTTTGTCACAGGCACATTCAGATCAGCCACCAGGTCACCAATTGAAACTAATTTGCAATCTTTTCGCCGCTTCACATCGAACCTTCAATTCGTTGTGCAACATCAGTAATTACCTCCTGATACACTTGAGCCATTCCATAGCAAGATACTTCCAACAAAAATCTCAGCAAATCAGGTCGGTTTATTTTGGCTGCACCGTAAACCATTGTGGCCATGCCACCGAGGGCATTGGCAAGAACTAAGCACTCTTTGTGACTGAAATTATGCATATATCCATAAATCATTCCGGTCGAGAAAGCATCACCAGCACTGGTTGTGTCCACAACCTTAACTGGGAAGGCTGGCATCTGTTCAAAACCGCCAGAATGTCCTAATAAAGCCCCTTTTTCACCCATTTTTATTCCTACCTGTTGCAAACCGTGGGATAAAAAGAAATCAACTTGAGAACCGTATTCCCTGCAACCAGCCAGGATCAAAGCTTCTTTCCTGGCTGTAATCAATAAGGTTAAAAAAGGCAGGACTTCTTGTATCAAATCAGGCTTAAGGATCACCGGGTCAAGCCCGGTATCCATACATATTGGAATATCTTGATCTTTCGCCATCTTAAGCAGCTTCCAGGCAGTCTCTTTTTGTGGTGATTCGATAAAGGCATACCCGGAGAATTGAATAAGCTGAACCCCATCCAATATTCTCGGTGGAATATCATCTGGTTCTATGTTTGAATTAATACCTCGATAACTGAACATCGTCCGTTCACCATTCGGAGTCACCGCAATGAATATCACACCTGTTTTACCAGTACTTTTTTTAATCACATTGGTAAAATTTACACCATAAGAGGATAACTCTGAAAACACAAAATCTGCCCACAGGTCATCACCAACAAGGCCAAAGAGAGAGGCGGGATGACCCAGACCCTGTAATATGACTCCTGAATTACAGGCAGCACCACCAAGATGCATTTCAATATGATTGGCATAAGTGTCCCGCCCTGGATCGGGAATTTCGTTAACAGCTAGGATATTATCAACGTTAATATCACCAAAAAATAAGACGGAACCAAGTGCCATACCTGATTAATCTCCGGAGACTGATCTGACTGCTGTGACAAAGTCAGCTATTCTCTGAATATCCTTTTCCACATTATTCCCCTGAATATTTGTGTGTGTATTCGAATCCACACCCCATGGGTTCACTTTGCCAATAGCCTCGCCCACATTCTCATCACTTAATCCACCCGCTAGGATCACTGGCAGATTAAATTTTTCTACAATTCGCCGGCTGATCGACCAATCATGTACGTGACCAGTTGCACCAACACCTGGCATATTCATAATTTTAGTGTCAAGCAAAAAGTAATCACTTACCGGTGCAAATCGTTTTGCCAATATCAGACTTTCGTTCCCACCGACAGGAATTGCTTTCATTAATTTAATTAACGGTGACAATTTTTCTTTAAGCGACTCCATTGAGGATTCAGGCACATCCTCTACATCTGTCGATATATGGACAATTTCCGGTTCAACTGCATCTGCCATGCGCAAGATCTCATCGACATCAGTTGCCATCGTCAAAGCTACCGCCTTTGCGGGTGATGGAAGGTTCGCACAGATAGCTTTGGCTTCTGAAAAACTTAATTCACCTGGAACCAATCCATACTCACCAGCAACAAAGCCAATATGATCCACGCCTAGCTCTGCGGCCTGGACAGCGTGTTCGATGTTGGTAAAAGCATAAATCTGAATGATCATGTTGGATAAACCGCTACCTTTCTTCCAGGAACACGTTGGACAAGGCGTGCCAGCCTTGATTCGACTTCCTGTCTAATTTCTTTGAGATTTAATGTCTGATGTTCACCATGGAGGTAAATTATTTTTCCATCACAAACTACCGTGTCAACATCATCTGACCCAAGTGAATATACTAAGTTTGCTAAAGGATTAAGGCGTGGGATTGCAGCCGCCCGATCCTGGCGAAGGAGAACGACATCAGCCAGTTTGCCTGGTTCTATTTCACCCAGGTCACTCTCCTGGCAGACTTTAGCCCCACCCTTGTAAGCAATTTGAATGATTTCAGCAATGGGCATTTCACAAGGATCACCTTGAACAACTTTTTGGGTCAATGCCATCAACCGCATTTGCTCATACAATCCCATGGTACTGCTGCTTGCTGCACCATCCGATGCCAGCCCAATCGGGATACCTCGATCCAAATAAGGTTTTAAGGAAGTGGGACTCTTGCCCAAACGCATATAAGTCTTCGGTGCTTGTCCAATACCAACCGGATTTTCAGAAATGATCTCAAGGTCAACTTCATCTGTGAACAGGCAGTGTGCCAGGATTGTGGGTACCGAAAAAACACCAACATCCGCCAATAACTGCACCGGTGTCTTGCCATATTTTTCAATCGACTGGTCAACCTGGATTTTAGTTTCTGCTACATGAATATGGATGCCTGCACCTAAGTCTTCAGCCAATTGGACACACTGCTTCAGAAATTCTGGCCCGCACAAATATGGTGAATGCGGACCCATCCAGGTGCGGATTCGACCATTTGCTTTACCTTGCCAACGGTTAACAAAAGATGCTGTCTCGTCTAATTTATCAATTCCTTCATGCTCAAAGATAGCATGTGCAAGATTTCCCCGAATGCCGCTCTCCTCAATAGCCCTCGCAACATCATCCATAAAAAAATAATGATCTGCGACATTGGTAATGCCTGCTTCGATCATCTCTGCAATTCCTAATAACGCCCCCCAGTAAACATCCTCTGGCGTCAGGTTCGATTCCATCGGAAAAATATAGGAGTTGAACCAATCCTCGATAGTGACGTCCTCGGCACCACCTCTGAAAAGCACCATTGGAACATGGGCATGGCAGTTAACCATACCAGGAACTGCCAGCATTCCTTTGCCATCTATTCGAATAATATCTGAGGTTAAATCAGGATTTAAGGAATCACCAATCGAAATAATCTGATTAGCACCAATCAGAATATCTTGATTGAATAAAATTTCTGGTGTTTCATTAGTGAATCTTAATAGATCACAATTCTTGATTAATAAATTCGACATGATCGGTTTCTTTCAATTCAAAGCTAGTTGATAAAGTCCATCGATCAGTTTGTCGAAATCCAACCATGGATTGGCTGATCGCAGCAATTCGATGTGGCCGGGTTCAAATGCATCAATGCCTTTCCAAGCGCCGGCAATTGCACATGCCATGGCTCCAACGGTGTCAGCATCGCCAGAAAGAGCAGCTGACAGGATAGCTGACTGATTCGGATCACCATCAGCCATCACCAGCACGCCAAACGCTGCTGGTACAGATTCGCTCATCGCCAAGGAGGTGCCAACCAGGTCGTAAACGTCCTGTAAACGTTCCCGCTTCGGTTTATCATTTGAAACCAAGTCAACCGCCAGCATGATTCGACGGGGTATTGATGCGCCTAGCCAGGTATTGCCATACTGTCTGCCCTGAGCTGCTGAGTCAATTCCTGCCTGCACAATCTTCTCCAGAGAACTGCCGGGTTCAAGTGCAGTCGATATAGCACCTGAAATCGCACAAGCGCCCGATACAGCCACATCGGTATTATGGCTCGGTATACAAGATACCGCTGTGTCTTTGACAGCCTGTGCAGCATTTCCAGGATTTATTAAACCTATCGGTGAAACTCGCATCGCAGCGCCGTTGGTGTCACCAAACCGGCCGGTTTCATTGAGGTCATCACCCCGTTTAATCCCAAGAATGGCACGGCGGCTGGACGGTCCGACATAGAGGCTATCATCCCCGCCAATTCGATCATACCAGAGAACCAATGCCTGCGCGATGTTTTCGGGAGTCACCACACCAGTTTTGATGATTATCTCGGCTATTGCAGCAGCCTGTTCGGTATCATCGGTAACCTGGCCTGCTTTGAGTCCCCTATGGACCGGATGTGAGTCCGGTGCCTCTATCAGCGTTTCAATATAACCACCATAAAAATCCCACGTTTGTTGAGGATTTAGTAAAGCTGGCATGGCCCAAGCATCTCCCAAAGCCTGCCCGAAAAAACCCCCTCTGATCTTATCAAATAAAGCTTGTGTCATAATTATCCTCCAATCATTAACTCAGCCTGCTGTTGTTCATAAAATTTCCGCTGCCGCTCGCGTTTTATGGCCTGTTCTCGCAGGTTATAAATCACAAGTGCCAGTATAGTCACAACGAAAGGAATCGTCTGGACAAGTTGTGATGGGATCGCCAGGGATCCTAATTGATGAGAAAGTGCATCAGCAAAACCAAACAAGATTGCAGCCAGCAATGTGCCCCAGGGTTTGCGACCCCCGAGGTAGACCGCAGCCAATGCGATAAAACCACGACCAGCTGTCATCTCCCGCTGGAAAATAGTCAGATAAGCCATCGACATGGTCAAACCGCCAAAAGATGCTAAAAAGCCAGAAATTAACAACGCAACCATCCGGGTTCGTTTGACATTGATTCCCATAGTTTCAGCAGCGTCTGGATTTTCACCAACAGCCCGCAAGTGTGTGCCCCATGGCGTCCGGTAAAGATAAACGGCTACCAGCAAAGTCAGAATAAAAGCCAGCCAAACAAAGACATGCTGTCCGCTAACAATTCGTCCCAGGAACGGGATATTTTCAATAAAGGGCAAGTGGATGTTTGGCACCCGTCCACTGGCAAGTGATTGAGAATTACCTTTATCACCTGTTAGCACGAATAACAGGAAGATTGTTCCACCAATGGCAAGAATATTAATGGCAATGCCTGCCAGAATAATATCGGTCTCGAGGTACAGATGGAACCAGCCCAAAATATAGGAAATGAGAATCCCACTGGCAATACCCGCCAGCACCCCCAGCCAAACACTGCCCGAGTAAGCTGAAACGACCACACCAGTAAAAGCAGATGTCAGCATGATCCCCTCCAGAGCAATATTAATTGCGCCAGAAAGAGCTGTAATCAAACCGCCCAGGGCAGGTAGAATCAATGGTGTGCTAATCCTTAATACACTGGCAAGGAATGCGGCACTGAAAATACTTCTTAGAACAGCATCAAACGGCATTTTGACCTCCTTCATCGAAGGCAGGTGTTCCATTTGGATTATTTCGCTTATTTTTGTTGGCTTTGGAGTCACTGACACGCTGTTGAATCACCGGCAGTACCCGTTCGGCTGTCACCAGCAAGATAATAATTGCCTGGATCACCAGCACCATTTCGCGTGAGACATCACTGGATCGTTCCATAATATCTGCACCTGCTCTGAGATAACCATATGCCAGTGCAGTGAATGGTATTGCGAGGGGATTGTTACGAGCCAACAAAGCCACAACAATGCCCTCGAATGCAATCCCAATCGTGATATTGGCGATTAACTTCTCATGAATGCCCATACCCAGATGAGCTCCAGCCAAACCGGCAACGACACCACTGATGGCAAATGCCAACACAATTGTTTTCTTTGTGTTAATCCCGCCGTAACGAGCAAACTTGATATTAGCACCCAACATCCGCAATTCATAACCATAAGGGGTCCGGTACATGAGATACCAGATTAGGATCACCACAATGATCGCAATATACAACATGATGGTCACATTGGCCCGCCTTGAGAACAGCTCATAAGCATCTGCTAGGAAGGGCACATTCGGAATGAAAGTCGGCAAGACACCTTCCTTAGGGAAAAAGTCAGAGGCATTATAACCAGCACCCTCAGGTTTGATATAAAAAATCAAGAAAAAGTCATACACTCGCAATGCAATCGCGTTCAGCATCAAAGTGGAGACAATTTCATTGGCGTTCAAATGAGCTTTCAAGTAACCCGGAAGTGCGCCCATTAGGAACCCAACTACCATTGCAGCTATTAGGGCTAACGGGATTCTGATGATGCCGGGCAGCGGGACAAACAAGGCTATTGTCCCTGAAACCAGGGCCCCCAATAGCATCTGTCCTTCGGCACCCAGGCTGAAAATCTCAGCCTTGAATACAAATGCCACTGATAAACCCAGTAGAGTCAATGTGATTGCCTCTTTAATCCACTCACCTGTACGATTAATTCGGGTCAATGGACCTGTCAGGAAGGCCCGATAAGCGCCAACCGGATCGTCGCTGACCAGTAGCGTAATGATAAACCCTAAGGCCAGCGAAATTGTGATTGCCAACAGGATGCGCAAGAACTCTCTAATAAAGGGCTTTGAATATAGTCTACGGATCATAACAACTCCTCCATATCATCTTTAGCCTGTTTCTTCACACCCAGCATGAAAAATCCCAATTCTTCTTCGGTAACTGAGGCTGCATCCGGAAACACACCAGTAATTTCTCCCTCGAATACAGCTATGATTCGGTCAGAGAGGCTCATCACCTCCCCCAAATCAGCAGACACCAATAAAACAGCAGTGCCATCTGTGCGCTTTTTTACCAGTTGTTCCCTGACAAATTCTGTCGCACCGACGTCAATCCCTCGTGTGGGCTGGGAAGCGATCAATAATTCTGGATCTGACGTGAACTCTCTTGCAACAATGACCTTTTGCATATTACCACCAGATAGGGATGCCACTGGCAATTCACCATTCGGTGTCAGGATTCCAAATTTTAGGATGCTTTCAGCTCCAAACTCCCGTACCTGCTTATAATCGATCGATCCACCCTTGCGATAAGGTGGGCGGAAATAGCGATCCACTATCAGGTTTTCGTTGATTGAGGCAGTAAGGGCAAGGCCATTGTTCAGCCTATCCTCTGGAATATGGCTGACTTTTGCCATGCGGACCTCACGGGGTGATTTATTTAACACTCCCTGGTCATTGACATAAGCATTGCCTGAGGTAGCAGGACGCAGTCCTGTTAACACCTCAACTAATTCAGTCTGCCCATTGCCCTCAACACCCGCTATCCCCAAAATTTCACCTGCATAAATATTAAAGGAAATATTGTCCAGCATCCGGCGGCCTGTATTATCCACATAGGAAAGATTTTTTACTTCCATCACTTTTCGGCCACGTAAGGAAGGAGGTTTATCGACACTCAATAATACCTCTCGACCCACCATCATGCGCGCTAAGCTTTCACGGGTTGCTTCACTGGTAGGTAAAGTGCCAACCACATTGCCTTGTCGCATAACGGTTACCTGATCTGAGACCTCCTTAACTTCACGTAGTTTATGTGTGATGAAAATCACTGTTTTACCCTGTTCTACTAGCTTACGAATAGCTAAAAATAATTCCTGTGTTTCTTGGGGGGTTAACACAGCTGACGGCTCATCCAGAATCAGGATATTAGCACCACGATAAAGTGCTTTTAGTATCTCAACCCGCTGACGCATACCCACATTGATCGTGTCTAGGATTGCTTCTGGTTCAACCCTCAAGCCATATTGCTGTGAAATATTTATCGTGTCTTCTATCGCCTTTTGCTTGTCCAGCAAACCTCGCCGGGTTGGCTCTTGCCCCAGAACAATGTTTTCAGCAACAGTAAATGAGGGTACCAGCATGAAGTTCTGGTGAACCATTCCAATCCCCGCATCAATAGCATCTCGAGAGGAATTGAAATGACGTTCAACTCCTTCAAGCAAGATTTTTCCTTCCGTAGGTTTTTCTATGCCATAAAGGATCTTCATCAATGTAGATTTTCCAGCGCCGTTTTCTCCGACGAGGGCGTGAATCTCACCCGGGAGTACAGAAAAATCCACCCCTTTATTCGCCATCACGCCATTAGGATAAATCTTGATGATATCTTGAAGATCAATAATCGGTGGCGTCACATAAACCTCCACTAATAAAAGCCGGCAGGGAGCTGTAACCCCCTGCCGGTCGTTATCAACATTGTGAATTAAAAGACGGTCTCCACAACAATATTGCCATCAAGTAGGTCTTGTTCAACCTGTTCGATAGCTTCCTTTACCTCGTCTGGAGTCATTCGGTCGTAATATTCGTTTTTAGCAAGGCCAACACCACCTTCGGCAACACCGAGCGCTTCAGCTTCACCAAACGGCAGAGTTCCTTCGAGATACATTGACATCGCCCTGAAAAGACTGTTATCCACGTTTTTCAGCATTGATGTGGGTATGAATTCTGCCTGAGCAGGATCGGTTTCTGCAATAATCACTGCTTGGTCTGAGTCAACACCAATGGCATAAAGACCCATTTCCTGGGCTGCTTCAAAGACACCTACACCGGTGCCGCCAGCGACCTGGAACACAAAATCAGCACCTTGTTGATACATGGCCAGTGCCAGCTCTTTGCCACGAGCAGGGTCATTCCAGCCCCCAGCATATTGCACGATCACATTTTCAACACCATGTTCACGGGCTCCCTGTTCGTAACCAACGATAAAGTCGTTGATAACGGGGATGTCTTGGCCTCCGATCACGCCAACAATACCAGTCTGACTCATCAGACCCACATACACACCAGCCAGGTAGGAACCCTCATTCTGCTTATAAATAACAGAATAGACATTATCGAGGTTACCTTTAGTGTAATCGACAGAAACATCATAAATGATGAATTTCTTGTCAGGATATTGTGGGGCTACGATTTCAAGAAATTCAGACATCTGAAATGTACCCAGAACCATCACATCATATTCCTCATTGGCAGCAGCGTCTTCAAGCGCAGCCTGCCAGCGGGCGGGGTCAATTCCGGCTTCAATCGTCTTGACTTGAACCTGTTCGAATTCTTCCATGGTCCACTGCATACCGCGATCGGCTGAATCAAAGAATGACTTGTCACCGAGAACGCCGTTGACCAGGTGTACGACCCGGATCACGTTATCATCTGCTTCTTCTGCGGCTGGTGTTGTCCCACAAGCAGTCAGCACCATGCTAGCCAGCAAAACCAGACTCATTAGTATAAACAATTTGTTTTTCATTTTTGAAATCCTTCTCCTAAAAATATTTGGGTTGGTTAGGTTTACAACATTTGCTGATTGGACTTGGTAATTTTTTCCTTTCATCACTCCTTTCACTTAGCTATTTGGTCACTTTTTTATAAGGATTACACTGATGGTCTTCTCTTTTTTAGTCTTTGAACGTGTGATACTGACCCATTTTTCCGAAATCGACCATCATTGCAGATTATCAACACGATCTGCAAAATTCATAAATAAATTATAACTGCTCAGTCTGCCCTGCAACTGAAAGGTCGGAGGTGTGGTGTGGCGGCGAAGCCGCCACACCACACCCCCTATTTCCTCATCAGCTGAGTAGTTACAATAAATTCATTACAAATAATAACTGACTTCCAAATTAACCTTTCACAACATCCATCAATAATTTGACCCGGTTGAGTTCGGTCGGCTGATCTATCTTTCCATCTTTTTTAAAAAATGAACCGACAATAGCGCCATCACAATACTTTAACAATTCAACAGCTGTGTCAGCAGTCACACCGCTGCCAATTAAGAGGGGAATTGAAATCACCTCCCGCAAGTCATGTAGATCTTGAGTTGAGACCGGTTTTCCCGTCCCAGCCCCGGTGATAATGATCGCATCTGCATGACCACGCTGTTCAGCATCAAATGCAGATTCGGACAAGGATCGTTGCCACAAGGGAGTTGTATTCTTCCCCTGCACATCAGCAAATATAGCAACATCCTCTGCATGGATCCGCTCTCGTTCGCGTATCAATTTGGCAGCACTGGGCAGGATCAGACCAGTTTCCGAGAGTGAGGGATCAACAAAAACTTCTGCCCGAATAAAGGAAGCGTTAACCGCCCGTGCGATTGCAATCTCAGCCTCATAGTCATTATATAGAATGTTCACCCCAACGGGGATGGATGCATGAGAGGCTATCTGTCCTATCACAGCAGCCATTACTGCTACAGTGATTTGTGGTACCGAGTTCGGGAAATAGGGAGTATCCCAGAAGTTCTCGACAATGACCCCATTCACACCGCCTTCTTCCAGTATTTCTAACTCAGAAATTGCAAACTTTAAAAGCTCATTAAAGGTCACATCACATCCACCCGGCGAACCTGGTAAAGCCGGGACATGAATCATTCCAATAATGGCTTTTTTAACTGCAAATAATTTTTCAAACTTATTGATCATATCTACGATACCAATACACTTTCTGCCAATAATCGAAATAATAAATGGATGGTTGCATCCATATCATTTAAATCAATAGTTTCTACAGGCGAATGATGATAACGAATCGGCAATGATATGCTGGCAGTCTTAATTCCGAGTTGCATAAATGGCATCAGACTGACAGCTGTCGACAAGCCCACAACAACCTCAGGTTGATAAGAAATGTTTTGAGCATCCATAAAGATACGTATCTTTTGTGTTAGCTGCCAGTCAGGTAAGTAGGCTGTTTTCCCACGAATTACATCCATGATTTTCAAGCACGGCCCGTTACCCAAACGAATATCGCACTGTGGTTCTTTGGTATCCGGTGTGTCAAATGTAAGTGTCCCATCAAGGCCAATCAAAATTTCTGGCGCGACAGATCGCACCACCGGCGCAGCCTCCAGCACCATACATTCCTCCTGGACAATAAATGCCAGGAACAGGTCACATTCTAATTCCAAATCTGCCAGCATATCAGCCAGCTGAATCATTGCATAACAACACGCCCTATTGTCCAGAGCTTTCCCTGTCACCCGGCCGAGGCCGGTTTTCCGAAGTGGTGAATGCCAGGTCAATCCATCTCCAACCCTGATACCTGCTTCTCGGGCTTTTGTTGGTGAGTCGATACTGGCATCGATATATAATGCCTCTAACTTGATAGCTGGTTCATTACCGTGTACCAGGTGTGCTGCTGGTAATCCAACATGAACGATCCTAGGCTCATTTTCCGACCATAAGTCCAGGCTAGCGCCAGGAAGCGCTTGAAGACTGATACCACCAAGCCGTTCCACCTGCAGGAAACCATCAGGGGTAATCCGCCGAACGATTAATCCAACTTCATCCATATGCGCAATCAGCATGATCCTGGGTCCTTTGCCAGGTTTCCTTGCGATCAAGTTTCCAATTGCATCTTTGTTGACTTTCCAAGAATCCAGAGATAGATGAGACTTGATCAAATCTGAGACAGGCTGCTCCCGCCCAGGTAACCCCGGAGTCTCCACAAGTTTGCTTAGTAGTTTAAAATTTCTTTCGTCCATTTTAAATCTGCTGTCTGATGCTTTTCATGTGGTTAATTTTATTAACGATAACCTGCCTATCTCCCACATCTTTGCGATGACGTAATTCTGGAATACTGCAGTCTGCCAGAAATTGTTCTATACGTTCAGAGATATCACCGGGATGATCACCCAAGCCGACAAGACCAAAAGTTCGAGATCCCAATGCCCGCCACCGGTCAGGAACAACTTTCTCAACCGAAGCATGTATTAAATTCAATCCCGTGTTTTTAACTGCTGACGGATCGAGAGAAAATATCGGTATGCTGATTGCATCACCTGGGTAATTATTCGGTACTAAGTATTTAGAAACAGAAGCTTTCTCATGGAAAAGAACCCTGTTGGATTTCAAATTTCCTGTGGCTACAGCATAAAAGAGTTCGGAAGCATCACTGGCAAGAAGTGCCATCATATTGAGCGCTTCTGGGTCACCGAGTCTGACATTGAATTCAATTAAGCGAATGCCCTTTTTCGAGACCATGAACTGACCATATAAGAATCCGCGATACACGGAATCCGTCTCAGCCTCAATAGTAGAAATAGCCTCTGACAGTAATTGATCTGCCTTGGTTAACTCATCGGGTTGCACAAAAGGAAGACCGCCTTCGCTAAAACTGTAAGCGCCCATCCCGCCGGTCATCAAACCCCTGTCACCGTCATAGGCATACTTAAAGTCTTGCATTATAGGAATAGGAACCAGCATACCGTCACAGACAAAAGCCATTCGCGAAAATTCTTCGCCGATGACCTTTTCTTCCAGCAAAACTTGGCCGTCTTTTTCAATCAATTCAGCGATGTAGTTCAAAGTCTCTTCGTGGTTTTTAAGCTGGATTCCCATCACCCGGACACCCTTCCCACCTGTCAACCCGAGTGGTTTAACCACAATATCGCCAATTTGCTTTATGAAATCCTCTGCATCATTTAGTGTAGATATGGTTCGCCAATCCGGTGACCCCCAACCGAGTTTTTCCTGCAGCAACCGGCGCATAAATGATTTATCTCCCTCAAGTGCGGCCTGCTGTCTGGTTGGGCCAACAATGGGTATCCCTTTTTTTCGGTGCACATCAACTACACCATTCATCAGGGCTGCTTCTGGGCCAACCACCACCAGGTCAACCTTTTTTTTAGTAAAATAATCACTGATCGATTTCAGGTCATAAATCTCAATTTGATGATAATCCTCAGCTAATTCGTAGATGCCTTGATTACGGTTGCTGGCTGCGACGAATAAGCTTGACTCCGGATTAGTGCAAATACCCTGTGCAAGAGCATGTTCTCGCCCGCCATCGCCAATTATTCCTATTTTCATTATGAAACATTCTCCACGTTAATAATTAAATGAGAGAACATCAATTTCTCACCGACCGCAGTGAAAAATTATATAGATCACTGCGATAGTAAATCCGTTTAAACTCGATAGGGATATCTCTTTCAATATACGCAATCCCTTCAAGATAAAGTAATGGTGTTCCTTCCTCGACTTCTAAGAGAGATGCTTCTTTTTGCCGCGCCAACCGTGGTGTAACCTGTTGTTGCTGCCAGCAGATACGATGATGATATTTATTTTCGAGTATCGAGAACAAAGAGGCCTTTGAAAAATCAAACTCCTCCAGTCCCTCACAAAATATTTGTGGCAAGAAAGAAGACTGATAAGCCATCGGGAAACCATCACCATAACGTACTCTCTGAAGATTGTAAACGGTTTCGTTAAGTTCTATACCCAATTTTTTTGAGATACATGGATCAACAACAGAACATTTAAGAGAAATAAGCTTTGAGCTTGGAGTCAGGCCTTTGAACTTCATTTCCTCTGAAAAACTAGTCAATCGATGGAGCCCAAAATCCACAATGCTCTTTGGAACAAAAGTGCCCTTCCCCTGAATCCGGATTGCCAACCCATCCCTAACCAGGTCTTCGATAGCTTTTTGGCAAGTGTTTCGGCTAACCCCATAATCACTCATTAGGTTCTTCTCAGACGGCAAAATATCGCCTGCTTGAAAATAGCCATTTTTTATTTGATCCCGGAGGAAATCAGAAATTTGTAAATAAAGGGGTTTGTAACTTCTCCGATTAATACCAAGTTCCATTCGATCCTTTGTATTAGTTTGACGATGTGGTGAGCGGGTTGTTGGGTTAACCCTTTAAGTTACGAGTTTTCTCTAATTATAAAATTAATCATCAAATCCTGTCAACCCCCTTTTTTGAAAACTGACATGGACAATGATCATGCTATAATTCCGTTGTTCAAAATCATTCATCGAATATAGGAGAAAATAATGATAGAAGACCGCTGGTTAGGTTTTGGGGTTGAAGAGTTGGAAGTCGAAAGGCAGCAATTATTGGAAGAAGGTGCCCAACTTTCCGAGTCAATGACAGCAGACTTAAAAGCACTGCTGGCAGAAAAATCCAAAGATAGTCCTGCTTACAATGAACGGGTTCGTTCGTTTCTTGAAGCAAGTGCTATTTTACCATCACGCCAGGGGTATTTCTATCACGAACCATCTGCCCTGTCCGCTATTCAGGCATCCATGCCGGAGAAAAGGACAGTTTTCAAACCCATAAACCTCTCAGAAGCGAAATTATATGACCATGTCTATGGCGCATGGCTTGGTAGGAGCAGCGGATGCTTGCTGGGAAAGCCAATTGAGGGGCTTTTTATTGAAGATACCTGGCCTTATTTAAAAAAAACCGGACAGTTTCCCCTCACCTACTATCTCGGGTCCAACCTGCCGAATGAGCTCAAAGAAAAATATACCTTTGATACAGGAAGAGGGTACATCGACCAGATTGATCATATGGTGGAAGATGACGACATGAATTATACGGTCACATCCCTGGCGGTTATGGCACAATTTGGCTGGGATTTTACACCAGATGATGTCGCTACTTTCTGGTTGGATAATTTACCTGCCTACCATACTTTTACTGCTGAACGTGTTGCCTATCGAAATTTCTTATTGGTCAAGCGTCCACCTTTCTCTGCCTTTTACTGCAATCCCTACAGGGAATGGATCGGTGCCCAAATACGGGGAGATTTTTGGGGCTATATATGCCCGGGGGATCCTCAAAAGGCAGCTGAACTTGCCTGGCGGGATGCCTGCATCAGCCATGTAAAGAACGGAATTTACGGTGAAATGTGGGTTGCGGCAATGTGCGCTGCAGCCGCAGTTCTTGAAACTCCTCGTCAGGTGCTCGACGCTGGTCTGGACCTGGTACCTGAACATTGCCGTCTGCGTGCTAATGTTGAAGAAGTAATCAAATGGTATGACACTGGGATCGGTGTGGAAAAAGCCCTTTCGTTGATCCACCAAAACTGGGATGACACTAACTTTCATCACTGGTGTCACACACTCAGCAATGCCCAAATCGTCACGCTTGGTTTGCTGTATGGCGAGAATGATTTTGAGAAATCAATCAGCTGGGCCGTCACGGCAGGTTTTGATACCGACTGTAACGGCGCAACCGTCGGATCAATTCTGGGAATGCTGCACGGTGCCAGCCGCCTGCCTCATAAATGGATTGACCCATTGAACGACCGTCTCGACACCGGCATCAGAGGCTACCATCACGTCCGAATTTCTGAGTTAGCCCAGCAAACAATTGATTTTGTTATTTCAAACAAAGAAATCCAGATTGCTTAATTCAAACTGATACACTGATGGTTACATCTTTGGCTTGAAATTGAGTAACTGCTCAGGTTGCACTGCAACTAAAAGGTTGGGGGTGTTGTGTGGCGGCTCCGCCGCCACACAACACCCCCTATTTCTCCATTAGCTGAGTAGTAACGAAATTGAAACAATATTAGATAAGGACTGGATAATTGGGTAGAATAACCCCAAGCAATTGACACCAAACTAAGAATTCAGGTCTGATATGAAAAAGAAGACATTTATCGGTATCGCAATCTCAACAGTTTTATTGAGCATGGCTTGGATTATGATCACGCCGATCATCTTGCCCGCGTCTCAGGCCGTGGTTGCAGTCGCTGCACCGCATCGAGGGTTTCAGCCACCATCCATCAACCTCCAGACACCAGAAGGTGAATTAATTTCTCTCGATGATTACTCGGGACAGCCAGTGCTGGTATTTTTTTGGGCTTCTTGGTGCTCTGTTTGTAAGCGTGTCATGCCTGGTTTAGAGTCTGTCTACCAAACTTATCAGGATAATGGTTTTATAATTTTCGCAGTTAATACCACATCCCAGGATTCGCCATCGGCAGCTGTAGATTATTATATTTCACAAGGCTATACCTTCCCCATGCTGATGGACATGGATGGGTTAGCCTCACAAAATTATCGCACGCACGCCTTGCCAACTTCCATATTAATCAACCCTGACGGTATTATTCATGATGTTATGATTGGTTCCACCCTCACCCAGGGATCACTTCGCGCTTGGCTAGATTCACTCGAAAATATTGATTTATAAGGAGTAGAAATGTTCCCAATCATCAATATTGGCCCTGCTGCCATCCAATCCGCCGGAATCATTCTGCTGCTCACCTTTTGGATAGGAACCAGTCTCACATCAGCATTTGCCAGATCATTCCAGGCAAATGCTGATGTGATCGAAAACAGCCTCATGACGGGGTTATTGACAGGCATTTTCGGTGCCCGAATAGGTTTTTTCCTGCAAAATCCAATTTTATTGACTGAAAATCCGCTTAGTTTGTTTTCGTTGACACCATCCATGCTGGATAAAAGTTTCGGGTTGCTGGTCGGTATATTAACAGTGATCATCATTGCTCAAAAAAAACACATCCCGATGTGGCCAACACTGGATTCACTTACGCCTTTTGTGATCATGCTGTTTGCAGGCATCCAACTTGCAAACTTTACCAATGGCAGTGCCTTTGGTTTGGCAACCAACCTGCCTTGGGGAATTCATCTTTGGGGAGCGCGCAGGCACCCAGTCCAATTATATGCTTTGATTTTGATTCTGCTGCTTTTTGGATGGCTTTACCGTTACACAGATGGATTCAAGAAAACCAATATGGAGAAAAGCGGGCTCTTATTTTATGTTGTGGTTGCCGCTTTAGGCATAATCACACTATTCACGCATTCATTTACTGCCCAATCGCCTCAATTTGCAGGCATTGATCTTTGGCAGATGGCTGGATGGATTATATTAGTAGTCAGTTTAATTGGCATTTATCTCCGAAAATATCAGAACTACAAAAACAAACAGGTATTAATCGGTTTGGGATCCAATTACCAGCCAGACACCAACCTGCCAGAAGCCAAAAATGCCTTCGAAAAATTTTGCCAATTTTGCCAGTTTTCAAGCGTCTATTTAACAGAAGATGTCAGCAAAAATACTGAAGATAAGCCCTATCAGAACCAGGTTGTCAAAATCAGAACACAGCTCTCTTATCCTGACCTGGTTTCGAAATTGAAAACTATCGAAAAGGACTTAGGCCGCCAGCCGGGCAACAAGAAATCCGTACCCATCGATTTAGATGTATTAACCTATGGCGATGAAGTTTTTAACGTCAATAATAAGTCCATCCCAGATCCAAACCTGACAAAATTTCGTTATGTGGCTGTACCTATACAGGAATTGGTACCTGACTTCAGGCATCCAGCCAGTGGAAAAGATATTGATCAAATCGTAATAGAATTAGATGATCCATCCAAGGTTACAAAAATTCACGAGGTGTTAAATGAATCTGCAAGGTAAAACTGCGCTGATCACTGGTGCCGGTGTAAGATTAGGCCGGGCTTTTGCCCTTACACTGGCAGGCAAAGGTGTCAACATCATTGCCCATTACAACAACTCAGCAGAACCGGCTCAAGAGACAGCGCAGCAAGCACGGGCACTCGGTGTTGATGCAATCACTATCGGTGTAGATTTTAATCGCTCAGAAGAAGTTCAAAATCTGTTTCCTGCTATTCGTGATAATTTCAATCATGTTGACATTCTGATCAATAGTGCTGCCATTTACTTGCGCGGCACGGCCATGGAAACTGACCTTGAGACATGGGAAAAGCAGTTCAGGATCAATTTAAAAACGCCATTCTTACTAATCCAGGAATTTGCGCGGCAGTTACCGCCGAATTTACCTGGCCGGGTTCTTAATATCGCCGATGCGCAGATCAAACAAAACACAACGGACCATTTTGCCTACCAGTTAACCAAACATGCCCTGGTAAAAATGACCGAAATGTACGCACTCGAGCTCGCCCCACTGATCACTGTCAATGCGCTTGGTTTGGGGATAATGCTGCCGTTAGCAGGAAAAGAGGATGCAGATATGGATGCCTACGCAGAAAGGCATGTCCCATTGCTGCGGACTGGAAGCCCGGAAATTGCAGCAGAAAACGCGCTCCATTTGATCAGCAGCGATTTTACAACCGGTGCATTCTTGAGAGTTGATGGCGGTCAGTATTTATAGGTATTAGGATCTTCCGTAAACCGGGATTGCTGCCCCGCTGATTGAGTCAGCTTCTGCAGAAGATAAAAACAATATCACTTCTGCAATTGCCTCGGGCTGAACCCATTTAGAGAAGTCTGACTCAGGCATTGCCTGCCTGTTTTCTGGGGTGTCGATCGTGCTGGGAAGAATGCTATTTGCCTGGATATGATGGTTTTTTAATTCTGCCGCCATACTTTCCGTTAAACGTATAACTGCACTTTTAGCCGCAGCATAGGCTCCCATTTTTGCACCACCAGATAAGCCTCCTTTTGCCCCAATCGTGACGAATTTGCCCCTGCCCTGTTGGATCATTCCAGGCACAAAAGCCGCTGCTGTATTTAAGACAGTCAGCACATTGAGAGCATACATCTTCTGCCAGGTAGCTGATTGAAGTTCGTTAACACGCTCTCCCATCGTAAACCCACCAACGGTATTGACAACCACGCCAACCTCGCTTCCTTTCGAGGATATTTTCTCGGCAAGAGAAATCACTGCATCACGATCTGTCAAATCCACCCCGGTCATGGGGGATAAAGTGCCTGGTAATTTCTGCAGTGTATTAATTTCAACTTCGGATGGTGAGCGAAGGTATAAGCCAAACACTGTCCCACCTTTTCGGAGAAAGGCTTCCACAACTGCTTTACCCAAATTTCCACCTGCACCTGTCACAACAATTTTTGTTTCTGTAAATTCAATCATATTTATCCTTTTAATTTTTACTCATATGGAGACCGGCACAATCCACGTACGGTCAATCCATGTTTGCCAAACGCTGTCCGAAATGCCTGCTTGAACTGAGTCACTCTCCGTGAAATCGCCATATGAACCGGTTAATTTTTCTAAGCCGTGCGCATCCATAAATACGCCACTGAAATCATGGTAGATCTGACTGCCTTCCACAAAACACCAGGGAGCGACTCGATACGCCTGATCGGGATCGTATTTTGGCAGGCTAAATTGGATCGGTTCCCGTTTTTCAGTTTGGATAATCATATCTGCATAGGCTTGCACCTGTGAATCAAAATCGAAATTTTCTTTTAAAAAAGCCCTGGCATTTTTGACGGTTTGCTCGGTTGACAGCAGCTTCACTACTCGTTTTACAGCCTCATCAATATCACCGTAATTTACTTTTTCTATCTTATCATCCGGCAGCAGGTTGCGGTGCGCACCTACACAGGCCACAATGCTTGGCGTGCCGCAAGCGATGGACTCATAAGCAACATTGCCAAAGGCTTCAACAATATTCCCAAGACTAAGCGTGACCTTCCCAAGGCTGTAATATTCAGGCATCCGCTCATTTGGCAGCCAGGGGATAAATAGGAAATTTTCCCGCACCTTTAATGCATGCATCATCTGAATCATTTCCTGATAGAAACCAGCATCACCCTCAGACATCATGCTCGTAATCCAATCTAGGATCAGTACTTTGATGTTTTTTATATTATTTTGATGCACAAGCTTATCAACAACGCGAATGGTTTCTGGTAAACCTTTGCCTGGTTCTGGACGGTGGGGATGTAATAAAATAAGGTCTTTGTCAGGCTTAATATTCAGTTCCGAAGCAATCTTATGGGTATCGACAGGCCTGAACACAGAAAAATCAATTCCGTTGTTAACAACATGGATTCGCTCATTTAAACCCTTGTAATAAAGACCAGCCGTGTGTTTGATTACTTCAGCAGAATATTCAGAGACACAGATAACATTGTCTGGTTTATCGATGAAAGTCCCCAACACAGATTCAGGGTAATTATTATCCCTGAATGAGATCACCGTTGGGATATCATGGTAGATATCTGGGATCAATAACTCGCCGTCATGGATGTAAAACCGGTCTGCATCAACCAGAGCTTCTGCCACCGCTGAAACGATCCTGCCTAAGGCAGCTCCGCTCACGGCATAAGGTTGTGGAAATGGGAGATGAAAAGGCAAAACAGGAGATACAGTGACATTTTGGCCCCAGGTGAAGGGTTGTTTCAAATCATCAGCTGAGGCACAGAGTATTTCAACATGATTTCCCATGCTGCCCAGATGCCCAGCGATGTGCTTTAGATGTTTTGATGCCCCACCTGTGACCACATCAGGGAATATTGGGTTGATTGAAAACATCACAATTCTCATGGTGTTATGACCAGTTTCGAGCAACATCAAGGGTTAAATATTCAATTCATTTGCTCCACGAGAGATGTGATCCAGAAATTCCATCCGGGTAGACATTTCATTTCGAAAAATACCAAGCATCGAAGAGGTCGTCATCCGTGCATCATGTTTTTTGACCCCACGCAGCATCATGCACATATGGACACCTTCTACCACGACAGCAACACCTCTAGGCTCCAGCACAACTTCTAAATATTCGGCTATTTGGGTTGTCATTCGTTCCTGTACTTGCAGCCGCCTGGAAAACAACTCTACAATTCGCGGGATTTTCGAAAGCCCAATCACCCTGTCTGAAGCAATATAGGCAACATGCACCCTGCCCATGAACGGCAGCATATGATGTTCGCACATACTGTAAAATTCGATATCCCTTACGATAACCATTTGGTCATAACTAACGGAAAAGATCGCATCATTGATCAAAGCCTTCGGATCCATTCGATATCCACTCAATAGTTCCTGATAGCTCTTCGCGACCCGATGTGGTGTTCGCTGCAGCCCTTCTCGTTCCGGATCTTCTCCAATTGCCTTCAATACAGAAGCAATTGATGCTTCGATGGTTTCAGTATCCATTTCTTCATCACAAAATAAGTCAGCTGCTTCAGCCAGGGGATCATCACAATTGATTAACAAAATACTCCTCCATTTCTAATTTGATTTTTATCTTATCTAATTTAACCAGGAAGGGGTTAATAAATAAACGATTTGTACAAAGAAAAGGAGTACAAATCGTTATTTTCATGGGGTTAATTCTCAACCAATTTCAGGAATGATAATCCCGTAAGTATCATCCCGGCGGCGGTACAAGACATTGAATTCACTGGTATTCGCATTGTAAAAAATGAAGAAATTCTCATGTCCGAGCAATTTCATCTGTTCGACTGCTTCCATTTCATCCATCGGCACCAACACAAACCGTTTTCGACGAGCGATCACGGGCAGATCTTCTTCTTCATAAACTTCTGCCGGACCAGTATCAATCATTTCGGAAATGGTTTGTCCATCCCCGCGACCCCGATCGCGTTTGCCTTTATACCGGCGGACCTGTCGTCTCATTTTATCGAGGGCAGCATCTACGGCTGAAAAAATGCTGTCAGACCGCTCTTCTGAGCGTAAAATAAAACCCTTTCCTCGCAGGGTTAACTGCGCCACATGTCGATCATTTGTATTTCTGGCTGTCTTAATATGAGACAGGTCTACCCGGCATTCATCAACTTCATCTAAGAATTTCTCAAGTTTCGAGACTTTTTCAAATACATAGTCATTCAAACGATCTGATAATTCTAAATTCTTGGTGAAAATATCAATCTTGACTGCCATTTAAGCCTCCATTTCAATGTGGTTTAATCAGATTATACTGCATTCAAACTCAGTTCGTAATTTCTCACACTGCGCTGCAACTACAAGGTCGGGATATACCCCATGTATCCTCATAAGCTGAGTTGTTAAGCCAGATCATGCTTAAGCTTTGGTGAAAACCTGGCAACTGTCAAACAGTAGACAGCCTTAGCACCCACGCCAAACAATGTATGACTGACCGCATTCAGGGTAGCTCCAGTCGTCATCACATCATCAATGACCAGGATAGATTTATCTCTAACAACTGCTGGTTCTGCCTTAAATGCCCCGGCAACATTTTGATGACGTTGTTCTGCCGATAAACCGACCTGTGAGCGGGTATCAACTGGTCGTATCAAACCATAGGGCTTGTATGGCAGCTGCAAACTTGCAGCGAGTGATCGAGCGATCAGGGCGGCCTGGTTATATCCCCTTTCTTTCATCCTGAGCTTACTGAGCGGGACAGGTACGACAAAGTCAGCATGCCAGCCTTCGGCTTTGAAAAGTGCTGACAGCCTGACAGCAAACCACACTCCAAGACCCTGGTTCTGATTGTATTTTAAATCCTGAATGCACGCTCTAATAACCCCGTCATACCAGGCCAAACTTCTTAAAGCCGTATAGGGAGGCAGGTTTATTTGACATACTTCACAAAGTGGAAGTCCATTTCGGATGGGTTCACCACATCGCCTGCAAAAACTGCCTTCCAAATAAGTGATCTTATCTTCACAAACCTTACAAATACGAAAGCCCGGTTCATCGCATGAAGCACATTCAGGCGGATAGATCCAATCTAAGGTTGTCCAAAATCCTTTATAGAAAAGATCCAAACACCGGTAGTACATCAAATCTTTTCACCTGTAGAAAATAATAATTATATTGGTGACTTCTCTGACTCACCTTTGATAGGTTGGGGACGTACCCCCAATTCCTCCTACCCTGTGTAGTTAATTATATTGTCATTGTATCGATTCGAGTAATTCAAGCCATAAATTAGCCATTGCAGGTCGAAGTAATAAGAAAATTGTTACCAGTATCATCAATACCAATATAATGATCAAAACCCACTCGACCCACCCCTCCCCCCGGCCATCAGGTAGTTGTACCATGGAACCTCCTAAAATTGATCTTGGCATATTATACTCGAACTTTAAAAGATGCTTTATAATTTATTAATATTGAAATTGATCGCCCGTTAGCTTTCTATTGCTAATCATTTATAGAATTTGTATAATATTAGTGAAGACTAATTAAATATCAAACTGACATGGTTTATTAAATCGAGACGGAGGAAATATGAGCGACATTTTACAGCAAGTCACTGATGATCAGGATTTTATCAAGAAAATTCTGGCAAAAATTCCCGGATTCAAAGGCTATATCGAACGGGGTGATAGACGGATGTCAGATAAATTATTGCGGGATAAAATTGCCGATGAATTTTCAACGCTTCACCAAAGGGTGTCCAGTCTTCAACGTGAGATGGTCAGCCAGGGCGAGTTAAAATCCGTTGGTCAGCTTGAAGCAGCAGAAATCAAACTGCGCCAATTCATCGATCGAATCCGCACAGCCTCCTATGGGTATGCCGGTATCTTTGATGCAATAAAGATCAAAGAAGAAGAACTCGACCAGGTCTACCAATATGATTATGCATTACTGGAACTTTCAGACAGCGTAAAGTCTGCCATCGATAATGTTGAGACAAGTATGGGTACTGAAGGTTTGGATGCCGCTATGCGGCACCTCGTCAATACCAGCCAGCAGTGTGTCGATGCTTTTAATAAGCGCACTGAAGTGATGAAGGGTATCGCTGAGTAGCATACATTTTATAAACTATGAAATGATCAATTAGAAATCGGAGTAAATGATTATGGCTAGAATTTTTGATGTTGTTGAATACCCAAAAGAGATGGCAGATGAGATCGTCCGCCGTTTTCCTGAGACCGGCGTAGCTGATCTCAGAATTGGGTCACAGGTGATCGTACGGGAATCACAAAACGTCGTCTTCATGCGGGACGGTCGTGCATTGGATGTCTTTGGCCCTGGACGACATACCATCACCACGGCCAATATCCCCCTGCTGGTCAATCTTGTTGGGAAGGCATTCGGTGACCGCACACCATTCACAGCTGAGGTGTTTTACATTTCGATGCGCGAGTTTGCAGACATGAAATGGGGTACCCCCCAGCCGATCATTGTCCGCAACCCGGGTGTAGGCTTGGGCGTCGCACTGCTGCAAGGTTTTGGTACCTACAGCTTCCAGGTCAGTGATCCACAGCAATTTGTCACCCAAATTGTTGGCGTGCAAGGTTTTTATCGCACCAGTGATATTGAGAATCGGCTGCGTGTCATGCTGCTTTCCAAACTACAGGATTTATTGGGAGAGACAGCCGCAAAAAGCGATGTGTTAGAGCTGATTGGCCTGACCAACGAATTATCAGCCGGCGTCAGAGCTCAGACCCAGGATGATTTCAAAGCTATTGGGCTGACGTTGAAATCTTTCTACATTGGCAACCTTAAACCTTCAACCAAAGGTGCTGAAGAACTACGTGCCATGGGTATGCTGGACATGCAAACCTATACCCAGCTTCAAGCAGCAGATGCCATGCGCGATGCCGCCCAGAACCCGTCTGGGGGAGCCGGCCTGACTGCCGGTATTGGTGCAGGGATGGGTGTCGGCAATGCCCTCAGTTCTGCTATCAGTTCTGTCAACCAACCACAAGGCGGCCAACCGGCTGCTGCAGGTGCTGCCGCAGAACCAGTCATGCCTGATATTATGACCCCCGCAGAGGCTGCCCAATTTTTGAAAGTATCTGCAGAGGATGTACAGGCTGCCATTGAAGCCGGCGATTTGAGTGCCCGCAAGATCGGTAATGCGTACCGTATTAGCAAAGATGCCTTACAAGAATTTTTGAAAGGCTAAGAGCACCTATTCTGAAATATTTTGGGATACCCACTTTTTTGTAGGTATCCCTTTTTTATGCCAATGGAAAAAACAGTGCGGTTTTTACGCATGATATAATCGAACAAGACATCTCACCAACTGTCACGCTTTATGAAACTTCACGAATACCAATCAAAAGAGATCTTTACAGAGCATCACATCCCGGTTCCGCAGGGACGTCTGGCATCAACACATAATGATGCCAAGCTGATTGCTGAAGAACTGGCTGGGCCGGTAGTCTTAAAGGCACAGGTATTGATTGGCGGCCGCGGTAAAGCCGGCGGCATCCGCCTGGTCAGGACGCCTAATGATGCAGATGAGGAAGCCTCAGCCATCCTCGGTCGGCGAATCAAGGATATCCCTGTCAGGCGGCTCCTGGTGGAAGAGGCAGTCAGCATCATGCAGGAGATTTACATCGGCATGGCGATTGATCGTGACCGGGGAGAAATCGTCGTGATTGCCAGTGCCGAAGGTGGTGTGGATATTGAAGAAGTTGCCCAGTCATCACCAGAAAAAATTATCCGGTTATATGTTAATCCAATGTTAGGATTGCGGGATTACCAGGCTCGTAACCTGGCTGCTGAAATTGAGATGCCCCGTGATTTGTGGCGGCCTTTCATCACATTGGCAAAAAACCTCTACACAGTGTTTCTACAATATGATGCCACCTTGGCTGAGATCAATCCGTTGGTGATCACACCAGACAAACGGATGGTTGCCCTGGATGGGAAGATTGTCATTGATGACAATGCTCTCTATCGACATCCTGGTTTTTTTGATAAACGCGACATATCCTTTGAAGCAGAAGAAGAGACAGAAGCCCGTAAATTTGGTCTGGCTTATATAAAACTTGATGGAAATATCGGCTGCATGGTCAATGGTGCAGGGTTAGCTATGGCAACTTTGGATATCATCACACACAAAGGTGGCCGGCCGGCTAACTTTCTTGATATTGGCGGTGGGGCGAACAGTGAGAAGGTGGCAGCTGCCTTAAGGATCATCCTGGCGGACCCCCAGGTTGAAAAAGTGCTCATAAATATTTTTGGTGGTATCACCCGTTGTGATACGGTTGCCCTGGGGATTCAACAAACACTGAGTGAAATCCAGCCGAACATCCCAATGGTGATCCGGCTGGCAGGCACGCACCAGGTTGAGGGGCGGCAGATTTTAGCCAATACTGAATTTATAATTGCAGAAACACTGGAAGAAGCGGCTGAGAAGATTGTCAGCGATACTGTGGAGGTACCAAAATGAGCATCCTGGTGAATGGCAATACCAGGCTCCTGGTGCAGGGAATCACCGGAAAAGAAGGTGCTTTCCACGCCGCTCAAATGATCACCTATGGCACATCGATTGTCGCTGGCGTAACCCCAGGCAAAGGTGGTGATTGGGTCTTGGGTGGAAAAGTACCTGTGTTTGATTCCGTTTCAACTGCAGTGGAAGTAACAGGTGCAAATGCCAGTGTCATTTTCGTGCCAGCAAGGTTTGCCGGTGATGCCATCCTCGAAGCTGCTGATGCTGGGATTGAGTTGATTGTTTGTATAACAGAAGGCATCCCTGTTCATGAAATGCTGCTTGTGTTACAGGTGATCAAACGTAAAAATATCCACCTGATCGGTCCTAATTCACCGGGCATCATTTCACCACCGCATGCAAAAGTAGGTATCATTCCAGGTGAGATCACCACCAAAGGTCCGGTTGGCGTTGTCTCACGTTCAGGCACCTTGACGTATGAAATCATTCATGCACTTAACCAGGCAGGGATCGGTACCAGCACCTGCGTGGGCATCGGGGGTGACCCAATCATCGGACTGCGATTTACAGAAATACTTTCACATTTCGAAGAGGATTCCCAAACTGAGCAGGTCGTGTTAATCGGTGAGATTGGTGGGCAGGAAGAAGAACGAGCTGCTGATTTTATCGCCAGCCAAATGACCAAACCTGTTATCGCATTTATTGCCGGCCAATCTGCCCCACCGGATAAGCGCATGGGGCATGCCGGTGCAATCATCGAAGGCAGCACAGGAACAGCGGCCACCAAGATCGAAGCGCTCCAGCAGGTTGGGGTTCATCTTGCCAGGTATCCCGATGAAATCCCGTCATTAATCAAACAACTTTAATTTAGATCAACTTTCATGGTTTAGTATTTATGATTATTTTAGGGTAACTACTCAGTTTAGGAAGAAAACCGGGGTGTTGTGTGGCGGCGGAGCCGCCACACAACACTTCCTATTTCTCCATAAGCTGAGTAGTAACGTTAAATAATCTTATTTATTCACAGGCAAAGTATTATTAAATTGCTTGTTGAAATCAACTGTATAGGCAAAACCGCTTATGGTATTTAAGTAATTTCCCCCTTATTATTCAAGAGGATGCTTGGCAAAATACAAGTTAAACATAACCACACTTAAAAGTTAAGCCGAAAAATTCAAACGATAAACGATCACTTCAATCAGATTAGCTTTAATCAAAAATAACACTAAGGTTCTTTATGTATCAGAATGAAAAATAATCACAGCAAATAAATACCAATTGGCTGATTGAAAACTGGTTTTTAGCCTACATAGTGATATTTGGACTTTGGGTCTGGCTTCCATTTTTCGCGCCTGTGCTAATGAATTGGGGTTGGTCTGGACCAGCAAATATTATTTACCAGGTCTACTCATTTTTCTGCCATCAATTACCAGAACGTTCTTATTTTTTATTTGGCCCTCAATTTAGCTATCCCCTATCTACCATTCAGGCTGTCTGGATGAACACCAACAACCCGTCACTTTTGGGTAGATTTATTGGCTCAACGGAAATGGGATGGAAAATCGCCTGGTCTGACAGGATGATTTCTTTTTATAATGGCATTTGGGTATTTTCACTTTTATGGTATGCCATACGGAAAAGGGTCACCAAATTGCCAATATGGGGTTTAATTTTGTTTCTATTACCAATGGCCTTAGACGGAAGCACACACCTCATCAGCGATCTGGCTGGACATAATGAAGGGTTTCGAGCTACAAATCAATGGTTGTTAAATTTGACAAATGATGCATTTAGAACCTCATTTTATCAAGGTGATATGTTGGGATCCTTTAACGCATGGATGCGAATTTTGACTGGGGTTTTAGCAGCAATCGGGCTGGTATGGTTTGCTTTTCCATTTTTATATCGATCACTAGTAGAGTAAAATCATTTTAATCATGAAAATTCGAGTATTATTAGCAGATGATCACGAAATTGTAAGGGCTGGGATTCGACAAATTCTTGAATCAAACGAAGATATTATTGTCGTTGCAGAAGCTGCTAATGGTGAGCAGGCAAAAATGTTGATTCAAGAACACACACCAGACGTGGCTGTTCTTGATATCCAAATGCCTGAGTCAACCGGAATACAGGTCACACAGTGGGCAAAAAACACTTCACAAAATATTGGAATACTAATCCTTACAGCCTATGATGATGACCCATATGTAATGGCTGTATTAAGAGCAGGCGCTAATGGATATGTACTGAAAACTGCACCGCCTGAGGACATCATTCAAGCTGTTCGAGAAGTTTATGAAGGTAAATCAGTGCTCGATCCCCATATTGCAGGGACAGTTTTATCAGGTATCCGCAGGGATAGAAACCATCAATCTGTTGATCAATTAACAGATCGTGAAGTTGAAGTTCTTAAATTTGTCGCCAAAGGATTAACAAATAAAGCGGTTGGGATTCAAATGGGGATCAGTGATCGCACAGTACAAGGTCATCTTTCTCATGTTTTTAGTAAACTTGGGGCAAACAGCCGCACAGAGGCGGTCATGCTGGCTTTGTCTCAAGGCTGGATTTCACAAGATTCCAATATAGTCGAAAATTAAGGGCTCATGCCTTTACCCAAAATTTCTAAGAAAATTCCTAAGTCACTTTGGCGAGGTTCAGTTTTGTATTTGATTGCCATGATCATTCTTCCGCTAATTTTATTAGTGCTGATCATCTCTATCGGAAGTACCTGGCTGCATCAACAAGCCATGCGAACAATGGTAGGCGAGCGGGACATACTGACCACCAGAGCAGTTGCTGCCGCTATCAATACCAATATCCAGCATCGATTGTCGACCCTGGAGAACCTTGCATTTCTTTACAGTTTAAATCTGGAAACAGGGTCTCAATCAGATATTTCAGCTGATCATTTTTCAGAATATTTCGATCTGGGTGTAACGATTTTTTCTACCAGTGAAAATTTGCTTTTGACCACAACCAGCGATTCATCGGTTTTGGAGACACAAAGATTAATTGACGATTATAAAGGTGCTCTTGAAATCACCAAGCTGAATCAGGTGGTAGGTTGGACTATTGATGATAGCCCAGTTGTTTTTATAAGCACTCGATCACAAGACCAGCAATTTATTGTTGTAGGTGTAATGACAATCGCCGAACTTGTAGAAGAAATAATATCTGGGATTGTACCAGCCACCCAGGAAGGATTAATATTAATCATCAACAGTGACCAAGAAGTTGTGTACCAAACAGGATTTTCAAGTTACGAAACGATATTGACTGCCCACCCAAACATCATCAACGGATTCATAAATTTAAATGGCACCTTTCTTTTACACGACCAAAACATCGAATACGTAGTTTCTTTCAGTTCTATCGCGATGATTGATTGGCTGTTGGTGATGGTTGAACCCTGGCAGGCAGTTACAACACCTGTTTTAGAGTTAACTCAGATTGCGCCTTTGGTACTAGTGCCACTTTTATTAATTTCGCTCGTCAGCTTATGGTTCGGTTCCCAGCAAATTGTCAAACCTTTGCAAGATTTAGAGATGAAGTCTGAAATGCTGTCCACTGGCAATTTTGATGATATCAAAAAACCTGTGGGAGGTATTACTGAAATTCGGCAATTACAAGAAAAGTTGGTACAAATGACTGAAAGTGTTCAAATCAGCCAAAAAAACGTTCAAAGTTACATTGGTTCGATCACCGAAGCGCAAGAAGAAGAACGGCAGCGTCTAGCAAGAGAATTGCATGATGACACCATCCAATCAATGATCGCACTTAAACAACGAGTTCAACTAGCTAGAAGAAATACTTTAGAAGGCACTTCGCAACATATTCTAGAAGAAATAGAAATAATTACTGAACAAACAATAGTAAATCTGCGCCGGATTACGCGAGCCTTAAGACCAATATATTTAGAAGATCTCGGGTTGGTAGCCGCTCTGGAAATGTTGACAAAAGAAACATCAACACATTCTGACATAGAGGTAGCTTTCCAGGTTGAGGGTGCAGAAAAACGTTTATCCCCCCAGGTTGAATTGGCTCTATATCGAATTACTCAAGAGGCAGTGAACAATATTGTCCGCCACTCGGAGGCGTCTCAAGCCGCTATTCAACTCCATTTTAATAGTGAATTTGTGTTGAAAATTGTGGATAACGGCATCGGCTTTAAGGTGCCGCAACCATCTACAGCGTATGCATCGACTGGCCATTTTGGGCTGATGGGTATGTTTGAACGTGCAGAATTAATTGGTGCAAATCTGCATATTAGATCGGTTCATCAGCAGGGCACCTTTGTCACCATCACTTATCCTGCAAGCGTTTAATAGGTGTTTCTAGGTAACTGCTCAGGCCGCCACACAACACCACCTATTTCCTCATAAGCTGAGTAGTTACGTTTCTAGTTAAATTATTCGTTTGTGATTTAATGTGATAAGCCATTATGCTTACCCTAAAGCAAGCATAATTTCGCTAAGGTCATTTGGGGATGTGCGATAGACTTTAATTAAGGTAAAAAGAGTTAATAATGGAAAATAAAAACAATCAAAACCACAAACATAGACACGAACATCATGATGATGTCCATGACAACCATGTCGACCATGCTGAACACTCCTTGAACCACGATTCAAAAAAAATGGGTGACCAAGACCATGGCGAACATACCCATCATGGAACAGACCACACCGGCCATGAAAAAATGTTTCGAAACCGGTTTTGGTGGAGTCTGATATTAAGTATCCCGGTTCTGCTTTTTAGTGAGATGCTGCAGCGATGGTTGGGATTCAGCATGCCAACATTTCCTGGCAGCGACTGGATCCCTTTCGTTTTTTCAATGATCATCTTTGCTTATGGTGGTGTACCTTTTATTAAAATGGCAGTGCCTGAACTGCGAAACAAGCAGCCAGGTATGATGACTCTTATTTCATTAGCTATTTCTGTTGCATTAATTTATAGTGTGCTTGCCCACCTTGCCGACTTGGGGGAAGGCTTTTTCTGGGAATTGGTGACATTGATCGACATCATGCTTTTAGGCCATTGGCTTGAAATGCGTTCGATTCGCCAGGCATCTGGTGCGCTGGATGCATTAGCCAAACTCATGCCAGATAAAGCTGAACGATTAGAACCTGATGGATCAACTGAGTCTGTCCCTACCAGTGAATTGCAAATGGATGACCTGATATTGATCCGCCCTGGTGCCAACATCCCTGCTGATGGTGAGGTCGTGGATGGACATTCTAATGTAAATGAAGCCATGATCACCGGGGAATCGCGGCCGATAAAAAAAGAGAAATCCTCCAAAGTGATCGCTGGTGCGATCAATGGCGAGGGCAGTCTCCGAGTCAGGGTGACAGCTACCGGTGATAAGACCGCCCTGGCAGGTATCATGCGCCTTGTCGAACAGGCACAGCAGTCAAAATCCAAGACACAAAAGCTCGCAGACAAAGCTGCAGGCTGGTTATTTTTCATCGCATTAGCTGTTGCCGGCCTGACTTCAATTGGTTGGATGATTGCTGTTGGATTTAATGTAGAAGTATTAAAAAGAGTGGTGACAGTATTGGTAATTGCCTGCCCCCATGCCCTAGGACTTGCTGTACCATTGGTTGTGGCAATCACAACAGCAATGGGTGCCAGGAATGGTATATTGATCCGTGACAGGTTAGCTTTGGAAGCTGCACGAGATATTAATGTCGTCGTATTTGATAAAACCGGCACTTTAACTGAAGGTAAATTTGGCGTGGTCAGTATGCAGGCTTATGAAAGCTGGATCGAAGAAGATGCCCTGGCTTTAACAGCCGCAATTGAAGGCGATTCTGAACATCCGATAGCCAAGGCAATTCGGGACAAAGCCAAAGAAAACCAATTAGGCCTGCCAGCCATCACTGATTTTAAAGCAATACAAGGAAAAGGTGTCCAGGCCAATCACAATGATCAAACAGTGTATGTAGGTGGCCCTAACCTTCTAGAAAAATTAAATTTGACCTTATCAGAAGAACAATCTGATTTTTCATCACAAGCTGGCCAGAAGGCTCAAAGTGTAGTCTATCTCACAGATGCAGACAAAATAATTGCGGCATTTTCTGTTGCGGATGTTATTCGTCCAGAAAGCAAGCAGGCTATCAAACATCTCCATAAACTTGGGGTGGAAGTTGCCATGCTGACTGGTGACAGCCAATCGGTGGCGGAGGCTGTGGCAGCTGATTTGGATATTGAACATGTTTTTGCAGAAGTCTTGCCTGAGCATAAAGACCAAAAAATTATCGAATTACAGCAACAAGGTAAACGTGTCGCAATGGTAGGGGATGGAGTCAATGATGCACCAGCCCTGACACGGGCAGATGTGGGTATTGCAATTGGCGGGGGAACTGATGTAGCTATTGAGTCTGCTAGTCTAATTTTGGTCCAAAGTAATCCTTTGGATGTCGTCAAGATTTTCACATTAAGCAAAGCAAGTTATAAAAAGATGATCCAAAATCTTTGGTGGGCAGCTGGTTACAACATCATTGCTCTGCCTTTGGCAGCAGGGGTTTTGGCAAACTGGGGAATTTTACTAGAACCAGCCATTGGCGCTTTACTCATGTCCGCAAGCACGATCGTTGTTGCAATCAATGCACAATTTTTACGAAATACAAAATTATCTATTTAGAAAAGAGGTTTTATCATGATGGGTTTCGGTTTACTTTGGATGTTATTGTTGATCTTGCTTCCCGTGGTCGGCATTGGCGGTCTGATCATCTGGCTAATTTCTACCCAAAAAAAGAGTGAGGGTTCCAATAGCCCCCTAATAACAGGGATCGTTGTTTCGATTCTTGTGCTGCTGATCTTAGGATTGGTGTTCGGTGTAATTCTGTTCAACCAGATTTTCCGCTGGTTTAATTTTGGCCCCGGGGGGATGATGGGGAACAGATTCAACCTCTGGCGTGACACACCTGTTTGGATGCATTCGATTGGCATAGGCATGCACAGATCTATGCCAAGAAATTTTAATTTTTGGCAGCAGACAAATCAGGTTCTTTCCATTGATGAAACCGAAAATGTCGTGAACGAATTTCTAGAAAATTATGGCAAGGATGATTTAGCCATTTCGGAAATCATGATTTTTGATAATCATGGTTATGCTGTCATCACTGAAATAAGTACTGGCATTGGTGCATTCGAGTTATTGATCGACCCTGTTGATAAAATTGTCTATCCAGAATATGGACCTAATAGGATGTGGAACTTTAAATATGGGATGCATGGTCGTTCGAGGATGATGGGCGGACACATGGGTTCCTTTTGGGTGCAAAGGAGTACAACAGATCAATTTGCACTATCTACAATGCAAATTGACCCATCGGAAGCACAAGATATTGCCCAGAACTACCTGAATGAATCTTTTCCCGGCGCAGAAGTTAGCGATCACCTCTCCACCTTTTATGGCTACTATACGATCGATGTAGAAAGAGATAGCAACATCTTTGGAATGCTAAGTGTTAATGGCCTCACGGGGCAGGTTTTCTATCATCACTGGCATGGTGATTTTATAGAAATGGTAGAACATTAATAATTTCTACTTTAGAACGAATTAGAGTAAACACTTTTAAAATCTTCTCATTTCGGCTTCACAGCACTGATCAGCATCGATACCACGTATTGACCAAGCGTGATCTCTAAATCCTCCTCAGCCCACCCATTGATTACTGCTTCATCTGCGCCTTTGGGCACGATCCTAATTTGCTCAAACCCGGCTTCTCTGAGGTAACTATTCAGCTCATCGATTGAGGCAGCGCAGGCAATACATCCTGCATAGGCATCTTCTGCTTCTTTGACCGCATTCGGGAAATCAGCAACTCTAACCGGATCAGAAATGGCAAGGCGGCCGCCAGGTTTCAGCACCCGGAAAACTTCCTTGTAAACCTTGGCCTTATCGGTTGATAGGTTGACAACACAATTAGAAATCACCACATCCACAGTATCATCCTCGACCGGCAGATCTTCGATCAGCCCAAGACGAAATTCCTCCTGGTTGTACCCGGCTTTGGCAGCATTCTTATGGGCTAATTCGATCATCTCCGGGGTCATATCCACACCGATGACGCGGCCATTTTCACCAACCAGCCTGGCTGCGATAAAGGCATCCATGCCGCCACCGCTGCCAAGGTCCAAAATCGTTTCGCCGGGTTTGACGTCCGCATAGGCAGTTGGGTTACCGCAACCCAGTCCTAAGTTCGCACCATCTGGCTGCTGAGCTAATTCGTCCAGTGCATAACCAATCGCCTGGCCATAAGCCTGAATATCCACCTCACTACAGCAAGGGGACTGCGACTCTGATCCTGAACAGCATCCCGCAGAATCCGCTCTGGATGCATAATGTGCCTGAACAATTTTACGAATTTTTTCTGGTTGATCACTCATTTAACTTTATCTCCTTATTTGTCTTGTTTCATCGATACTTGTCGATATATAAAAGAAATTTTTTTTCTGTCTTATTTGTCAATCAACGGTGCAAAAACATCAGCTGAGACCGAACAGCACTGAGAGATCGCCTCTTGATTGAGCTGGTAAAAAGCCATTTTTCCTTCATGTCGGACACGAACGAGCCCATAATCTAATAACTTCGATAAATGATGTGAAACTGTCGATTGAGCCAATTCAGTCAAATCGACCAGTTCACCAACATTGCGCCATTGACAGCAGCAAAGCTGCATAATTCGCTGACGTGTTGGGTCAGACAGGGCTTTGCCAAAATTAGCGATCTGTTCTGTTCGTTTATGCATTTGGTCTATCATGAAGTTGTTATAATCGATATCCATCGATTTGACAATATTAAATTTGATTGGTCAAATGACCACTTATGCGTTCCTAATTTACTATTCACTACTAACTAATTTACCAATCACTAGCATTAAATCAAAAGAGAACAACTGCCGGATGCTCCCCAACCATCTCGCACCTGTTCTCTTCCGACTCCCCTACCGCATGCTTTACAACTTGGTTTCGATGTAACTGACAGCATCACCAACAGTTTGAATCTGACGGGCGTCTTCATCAGAGATGGTGATATCAAACCGCTCACAAAAACCATCAATCAAAAAGAACTGATCCATCGAATCAGCTTTCAGATCTTCAATGAAACGGGTATCCGCGGTAATATTATCATCATCTACCTTCAACACATCGACGATCACCTCGCGTACAGCCTGTAATATATCGGACATTAAGTTCAACCTCCTGTTATTGGTATAATCTTACTCAAATTCTAACGCGCCTTGCGAAACTGTCAAGGCTTACAAATTCGTATAGATTGATTAACCCAAACCGATGAAAAAAGACACGCAAATTAAAGACCGCAAATCAGACCATATCCACATCAATCTCGAGAAAGATGTTGCTTCAGGATTAACAACGGGGCTTGAAAACTACCGCTTCATCCACGAGGCACTGCCTGAAATCTCGTTAGGTTCGGTAAATCCCAGCCAGACATTATTTGGAAAAGATTTACAGTTCCCTATTCTGATCTCTTCAATGACGGGCGGTACAGATGAAGCCGCTCGCATCAACCGCAACCTGGCCATCGCTGCACAGGAGGTTGGGCTTGCCATGGGCGTTGGTTCTCAACGGGCAGCGCTCAATGACCCCACAACAGCGAAAACATTTCAGGTGCGGCAATATGCACCGGATATCCTCCTGTTCGCCAATTTGGGTGCAGTTCAATTAAATTATAGTTACGGCATTGAAGAATGCCGCCTGGCTGTTGAGATGATCGAAGCAGATGCCCTGATCCTCCACCTGAATCCACTGCAAGAAGCTCTACAGCCTGAAGGTGATAGTGACTTCTCAAACCTTGCTGAACGTATTTCGGCCATAAAATCTCAGCTGCCCGTGCCCCTGATCATCAAAGAAGTTGGATGGGGGATATCCAGACAAACAGCACAGCGCTTATATGAGGCTGGAGTGGATGCCATTGATGTGGCTGGTGCAGGTGGCACATCATGGTCACAGGTGGAGATGCACAGAATCCAAGACCCCTACCAGGCGCAAACAGCCGGTGCTTTCATCGACTGGGGTATCTCCACGGCAGAGTCACTTCAGACAGTCTGCCAGGTCTTTTCTGATCGCCCAGTTTTCGCTTCAGGCGGCCTGCGCAATGGGATCGAGATCGCCAAATGCCTTGCCTTGGGGGCATCACTCAGCGGCATGGCAGGTCTCTTCCTCAAGGCGGCCAACCAATCACCTGAAATTGCCGTTAAAACGATGGAAATGATCGCAAACCAGGTAAAGATCGCCATGTTTGCCAGTGGTGCGGCCACCCTGGCAGAATTGACTTCCAATAAACTAAAAAAATTATCCTGAACAGGCCCGGTACATGACATTAACTTCGTTACAGCAAGAATTGATTCCCAAAATTGAATCTTCTTTGATAAACAACATTGATTCACACGAGTTCGGCAGCAGCCAGGTGCTTAAAACTATGATCCGCTATCACTTGGGATGGGAAGATTCACCTGGTGAAACCAATTTAAAAGGAAAGCGTATCCGGCCATTTCTGGTTTTATTGTGCAGTGGTGCTTTCGGCGGTGACTCAGCACTCGAGAAAAGCTTGCCTGCGGCGGCTGCCATTGAGCTCCTGCACAATTTCACGCTAATCCACGATGACATCGAAGATCGCTCACCTTCTCGACACGGTCGGCCGACACTCTGGCAGCGTTGGGGGGTTGCCCAGGCGATCAATGCCGGGGATGCTCTGTTCAGCATCGCCCAGATAGCCATGCTCGGATTATCCAGAACAATTGATGACCAAACTGCAGTCATCGCTTCAACAAAATTCAACCAGGTCTGTTTGCACCTGACCAGGGGCCAATTTCTTGATATTGATTTTGAAGATCGACAGTTAATCGATACAGATACATACTTAAGGATGATCATCGGAAAAACAGCAGCCCTGATCGGCCTGTCAACCTGGATTGGCGGGTTGGCTGCCGGGCAAAATGAAGTTATCCTCAACCAACTATATAATTTTGGGGAAAGCCTGGGCCTGGCTTTCCAGATGATGGATGATTTCCTTGGAATTTGGGGTGACCCTGAGATTATCGGCAAATCCACAGAAAGTGATCTCACTGCACAGAAAAAAACTCTGCCAATCCTGTTTGGGTTAACCCACTGCCCTGAATTTAAACAACTATGGCAAAAACCACCTAATTCTGAAAATGTGATTGAGCAAATGTCTGATTTATTAGAAAACTGTGGTGCAAAAACCTATGTCAAAGAATTGGCACAAAAATACACCAGCACAGCCTTTGATCATCTGTCAGAAATTTTTCCAAATAATAATACATACACTGTAGCATTATCAGAACTGAGCAATAATCTCCTCCACCGCTCTTCTTAAATTATAAAAATTTATAAAACATGTGCCGCCATCTCTTGGCGGTTTTTGCGGCTGCGCAGTTTTAACCACAGTGCCTGTGCCAGGTGGGCAATAGAAAATGCAGCAACAGCAACATAAACCCCTTGAAAAAGATCAGTAATCACGCCTGCAGCCAGGATGGTCCCTAGGATAATTATAAAAACGACAACCGCCTCAGCAACAGGCCCAGTTCTTTCAAGATAGACAATAATGCCCTGGTAATAGCTGATGTATATGCTAAAAATAGTCAACGGAATTCCTAATGCCAACGTCATCCGGGCTGTAATAACCTGGCTTGGATTGAGGTTTGCCACAACAGAAAACCATAACTGTGAAATTGGCAGCATAACAATTAGAATTGCAATCCCTGCCGCCGCTAGTCCTGCAACCTTCGTAAACCGCCGAATCACACGAAATGCGCCAGGCTCTTCCATTAAAGCCACCACTGCCTCGTTATAAGCCAGGCCAGGCGTGCGGAACATGAACAAAAGCCCGGTCACAACAGACCAGATAGCCAATGATTCCAGTGGGTTGGGCATGCGGGAAATCGCACCGCTGATCATTGGCAGCCATAAAAGCGATAAGGATGAGGTGATAGCCAGGGGCATGTAAAATGCAGAAAATCGTTTCAAGGTCAAAGGATTATCTGCTGGTGGAGCATCTTTGATTTCAGGCATGATCCTGCGCATCAACCAACCGGTGTAGATGGCTTCCACCGTCACACCTAACCCTTGTGCCAGACCTGCCAAAATCGTGCCGGGAATAGATCTTGTTGTAATGCCAATTGTTAGGATAACTGCTAAAGTTGCTAGCCGCACCATTGCAGTCTTGGCAACAATTTTTGAATGGCCAAAGCGGATCATCGTTCCCTGTTGAAACCGCCTGTATGCGATGGCCGCCGTCCATGGAGTGATGAATAGTAACCCTAAACGACCAGGCTCTACAACCACTTCCGGTGCTTGCAATAATACATTCACAATGAAATCATAAATCGGGGTTGCGGCAACCAGAAGATGCACAGCGCCTAAAATCCCTGCCATCCACCACATGATCTTTTTTAATTTTTGATAGGATTGCCAATCACGGCTTAGCGCAGTGGCGGCAGCCAACAGCATGATCACAGGCGCTTCGATCGTCAATGCAATTGGAAAAACAACTCCCCCATAAGATGCTAGATTGATCTCTGCATTTGGCAAACGGGCTACAATCGCATTGATCGAAGGCAGCTCTAAGCTCATCAAGAGCCAGCTGACAAACAAAGGCAGCCATGTCTTCCATACGACTTTTTTTGTTAAAGGTTTAGCCTGATTATCTTTTACTTTGTCCATAATCTCGTTATAAAATGATTACGCATAGCTTGCTGGATACTCATAATTAAACACACTTGGAATTGCGTGTTTATCCAGCTTGTTTTTTATTTTAATGGATTATCGAGTTCAATTCACAAGTGAGTCAGGATTTCCACCGCACCCTGTGCCATGATTGCCACACCATAAGGCAGGCAAGCTTCATCAATATTGAATTTGGGATGATGATGGCCGTAATCAAGCCTTTGGTCTGCATTTGCAGAACCGACCATCAAGAAAAACCCAGGGATGTCTTGCATCATCAAAGAAAAGTCTTCCGAACCCATCGTTCGGTATGAGCTATGAACCACTGCCTTGGGATCATTTTCCTGGATTACCCGCTCCATCAAGTCAGCCAGTTTAACATCATTGCCTACCGGGTAGGTCACCTGTAGGATATCAATTTCAGCCTGGCATTTCATAGCTGAGGCGATGTTTGTCACGATAACATTAAATCGCTCCTTGACCAATTCTCGGGCTTGTGGTGTGAATGTGCGTATCGTTCCAGCCAGAACTGCTTCCTGTGGAATGATGTTAAAAGCTGAGCCAGCCTTCATTTCGCAAACAGAAACAACCGCACTATCAAGGGGATTTAGGTTCCGCGAGGTAATCGTCTGCAGGGCGGAAATAATTTGGGATGCCGCCACAACCGGGTCAACACTTTTATGTGGGGCTGCACCATGGCCGCCTTTGCCAGTCAGCCTGATATTAAAAATTTCAGCGCCAGCCATCAGCGGTCCGCGTGTGACAATATACTCACCAACCGGCTTCTCATTCCAAACATGGATGCTCATCACATAATCAGGCGAAGGGTTTTCAAGGACGCCCTCTTCGATCATTCTAGCAGCTCCGCCATCGCCTTCTTCTGCAGGCTGGAAAACAAATTTTATTGTGCCTGGCAGCTTATCACGGTGCTCTGCAAGGAGTTTTGCTGTTCCCAGCCCAATTGCAACATGGCTGTCGTGACCGCACGCATGCATTTTCCCTTCGTTGATAGAGGTATATGGAACACCCGTATCCTCAGCAATTGGCAGCGCATCCATATCAAAACGAAGCAAAAGAACAGGCATCTCAGATTGACCGCGCAGCAATCCAATCACCCCAGTTTCAGCAATACCGGTTGTGACCTCTAAACCCAATGCTTCGAGCTTATCTGCAATAATTCCAGATGTCCGAATTTCTTGAAACCCTAGTTCAGGATGCTTGTGAAAATCACGCCGCATTGCAATAATTTCATCATTAATTTTCATCGCATCATCAAAAAATGTCATTCTTCAGACCTCCTAAATTTTATTCGCTTAAAATTTTCTTCATATTTCTTTTCTGCTGTATCTGTCTTTTGTAATCGCTCCATCATCCTTTTTTCAAAAGCGCGCGGATCACCAATTTGGGAGGCATGAAACTTTAAGGCACGCAGTTTTGTGTCCCAATAATTTGTCACATCTAAGCAAACATCTGGTTGATTGGTTAAACTAAGCCACACTTCTTCGACTTCATGGGGTTGAAGTCCATCAGCTAATAATTCCGGGAAGAAGAAACGGTTGCCTGCTGCTGGAAAAACGGCGTCGACAACAACCATTCCAGCATTACGGTGATCAGGGTGGTTGATATAGTGTTCATTTGGAAAGAGATTGCTTGGATCACAAGTTACCAAGATTTGTGGCTGATATTTGCGGATATATGCAACCACCTGTTTACGCATTACAAGATCTGGTAAGAGATAACCATCTTCGTAAGCCATATAATCAACAGAGCTCACCCCCAGGTATTGTGCTGCAGCTGCTTGTTCCTTTACCCGGATCGCTGCCACTTCAGCCAGTGTAAGCAGCTCATCTTTATGACCTTTATCACCTTTAGTCAGAAGTACATAGCGTACTTGATGACCGGCATCAATCCAGCGGGCAATTGCTGCACCCAAAAAAAATTCCGGATCATCAGGATGGGCCAGAATCACTAAGATATTTTTTAAATTTTCCCAATTTTCAGTATTATCCATTGAGCCGTGAATCCTCGATGAATTTAATGATTTTACCGGTTTCGCCGGTTAGAGCGACGTGAGTTCCTGCCGCGCTGGTTTTGTGATGATTTGTTCTGGTTTTTGGATCGATCATGATTTCGGTCGACAACTTGATCTTCTGCACGGCTGACAATCTCATCGGATGAAGCACTGTCTTCAACCTCTGGGAGGGGTTCAACTGCTTCTCCATCTGCAACTTTTTTTGCATGGTCCAGCTCATCCTTGGTGAATGACTTTGGACCAATATTAGGCAGATCAACGATCACCGCCTGTTGTAGCGGCAGGATCTGAATCACCCGTCCTTCCCCCATGGGGGTGTCCACTTTCCGTTTACGCTTAGGCAGTGTTTTGATTGATTCAACATAAAGGTCATATTCATAGATCAAACAGCAGCGAAGGCGACCGCACATCCCTGTAATCTCAGAAGGTGTCAGTGAGATATCTTGTGTTTTAGCCATGCGGATTGAAATAGAAGAGAACTCAGTCAGGAATTTTGAACAACAGCGAGTTTCCAGGCCGCAGGCACCCATGCCTCGAATCAGTTTTGCAGCGTCCCGCGGGCCAACCTGGCGTAATTCCAATTTAGCATCACCAATGATTTTTTGAATGTCCTGGTGAAAGTGCTTGACATTAAAATTAACAGAGTTGTCACTATTGATCAATATAAACAGTCTATTGCCATCCAATGAATATTCGGCAGAAACCACCTTAATTGCAGCAAGCCCAATTTCTACCAGGTGTTTTCTAATTTTTTCAATGATTTCCTGTTCACGAAGTGCCAGGTCTTTCCGCAACAATAAATCTTGCGGCGTTGCTGGCCTTTCAACTGATTTAAATGAATTCAAGTCCAGGTCTGTCTGGTCAAGGTTTATCTGCACAACCTTTGCCAGCTGAAGTCCTCGGCTGGTGCGAACCACAACCGGGTCACCTGGCTTAAGTTCCGGAAAGCGCGTCGCGTCAAAGAAATAGTTCTTTCCGACATCTTCAAACTGAACACTAATAATAAAATTTTGATTCATAAAAAAATTATAACACGCTGGGTTTAAACAGCTGAGTTTGTTGTCATTTATTCAATTCCATGCTCATCCGCCCAGCTATGGATTGTGCGAGGGCTTCCATCACAACTGCGCCAGGTGTATCGGGATGGGCTACCACCACTGGCTGGCCCTGATCGCCGCTGGAAGCAAAGTTTTCATCAATAGGAATATTTGCCAGCAGGGGCGCACCAGCCATACCAGCCAGTTGCTCACCACCGCCATTGCCAAATAAATACCGCAGGCTTCCATCTTCCATCGAGAGAAAGCTCATGTTCTCCACAATACCCAGAATTGGTACTTCCATCTTTTTAAACATCGACACAGCCCTTGCAGCATCATCATAAGAAACTTGCTGGGGCATTGTCACAATCACTCCGCCGCTGAGCGGGACAGTCTGCACTAACGAGAGCTGGACGTCACCAGTGCCTGGAGGCAAATCAACGATCAGGTAATCCAGTTCACCCCAATCAACATCCTGCAAAAACTGTTTGATGGCAGTGTGAAGCATAGGACCACGCCAGATAAGCGCCTGGCCGCTGGTGACCATAAATCCGATGGACATGATTTTAACGCCATGTGCCTCTGCCGGTTGAATTTTATTGTTTTCAGGTGTAGACGGCAGGGCTTTGACTCCCATCATCATCGGAACATTCGGCCCATAGATATCAGCATCCAGCAGCCCTACCTTGGCACCACATTTTGCCAGGGAAACAGCCAGGTTAACTGCAACTGTTGACTTGCCAACCCCGCCTTTTCCAGAACCAACTGCAATGATATTCTTGATATTCAGGTCTTTGATCTTTTGATCTGCCTGCACCCGTGCACCCATTTCAATATTAACCTTATCAACACCTTTAACAGCTAATACCGCTTTTTCAACATCCTGTTGAATTTGATTGCGCAGGGGACAAGCTGGCGTGGTCAATTCAACTGTCAATGAAATTGACGATCCATCAATTTCCAGGTTCTTGATCATTCCAAGTGTTACTAGGTCTTTTTGCAGCTCTGGGTCTTGAACCTGGCTGAGAGCTTTGAGAATCATTTCTTTGGTCACATTAGACATGCGATATCCTTTCAACTCTGGTTGCAGATACCAATATACAGTATTTTACACACTACTTTATCTCAGCAAACGAACCAGCCTATTCATTAAACATACCTGGACAATTCTACCCATTTTGATCAAAATTCGCTACCATTCATTTTTGTGTAAACCTTGTTCAGAAGACATAATTTTGAAAGCTAATAAGTTATGATTAACAAACAACATAAAAATAGCTATTATTACGTAACTGCTCAGGCTGCCTTGCAAATGAAAGGTTGGGGGTGTAGTGTGGCGGCTTTGCCGCCACACCACACCCCCTATTTTTTCATAAGCTGAGTAGTTACATTATTACTAAGGAAACTATTAATGAAACAATCAGAAAATCGCATGTCCGAGAAAATATGCTTGGTCACCGGCAGCAGCAGGGGAATCGGCTACTACACTGCGCTTGGCCTTGCCCAGATGGGTGCCAAGGTCATCATCGTAAGCCATCATGAAGGCCGGTGTAAAAAAGCAGTTGAAAAAATAAAAACACAAACAGGGAATGACCTTGTTTGTTATTATGTGGCAGATCTATCTTCCCTGGATGAGATCCAGCAGCTAGCTGATAAAATTAAACAGAATTATCAAAAATTAGATGTGCTGGTCAATAATGCCGGAGGATGGTATCGGAAAAGAGAGGAAACAATAGACGGCATCGAAAAGACATTTGCTCTCAACCATCTGAGCTACTTCCTGCTATCAGGGCTAATACTGGAATTAATATTAAATACCCAAGACGCTCGGATTATCAATGTTACATCGGATGCCCATCGGGCAGCCAGGAAGATTGATTTTAACGACCCTGAGTTTTTCAAAAAGTATCGCAGTTTTGGGGCTTATGCTCAGTCAAAATTAGCTAACCTTTTATTCACCTACGAACTTGCTGAGCGGCTTTCACACGAGTCTATCTCGGTGAACGCAGTTCATCCAGGGCTGGTCAGGTCAGAATTTTATCGTGATTTTGGTTTTATAGGCAAAGTTATCAATCTGTTTATCAGCCTTTTTGGAAAAAATGCCAAGGAAGGGGCAGACACCCCCATCTACCTGGCGAGTTCTCCAGAACTTGATGATGTCAGCGGGAAATATTTTGTTGATCGCCAGGAGAAAAAATCCTCCCCAATATCCTATGACCAATCAACAGCCCATCGATTATGGCAGATTAGCGAAACAATGACAGGGTTTACCTATCCTGTCTGACCATGAAAATCCATCACTCTACAGTGACTGATTTCGCCAGGTTTCGCGGCTGATCAACATCCAGCCCAAGCAATGACGCGATATGATAAGCAAATAACTGCAAGGGGATGCTGGTCACCACGGGGCTTAATAGCCACGGTGTTTCAGGTACCCACATAATATTATCCGTTAAGTCTGGGATGCGTGTATCCCCATCTGTTGCTACTGCAATCACCTCACCGCCCCTGGCCATCGCCTGTTCTATCTGGCTGATCATTTTGTCATACCAGGGATCGTTTGGTGCCAGAGCCACCACCGGCATGGTCTTATCTATAAGAGCAATCGGCCCATGTTTCATCTCCCCAGCCGGATACCCCTCCGCATGTATATACGAAATTTCTTTCAGTTTTAATGCGCCTTCATAAGCGATAGGCATATTGATCCCTCGCCCAAGGTAGAGCATATGCTGCGTATGCATAAATTTTCTGGCCAACTGCAATACGTCTGATTCGCGATCCAGGCAAACGCCAACCAATGCCGGTATACCCACTAAATCGTTCACCAACTTACGTCGGTTTACGTCGTCCAATACTCCCCGCAACTCACCCAGGTGGACCGCCAGCAGATACATATCCAACAGCGGTGCGGTGAAAGCTTTTGTGGAAGCAACACCGATTTCTGGCCCAACTTGCATCGAAATACAGCCATCCGCAATCCTCATCGCCTGAGAACCGATCGCGTTAACATTCGACCACAAGATAGCACCCCTTGACCGACCTTCCTCCATCGCTGCCAGCGTGTCTGCAGTTTCGCCGGATTGACTGATCGCCAGAACAACTGTATCTGGTCCAACGAGAGGGTCAGCATAGCGAAATTCTGATGCAATGGCAACCTCGGTTGGAACACGAGCGATTTTCTCGATCAGGATCTTCCCCACCATCCCGGCGTGGGCTGCGGTACCGCACGCTGTGATGATAATTTTTTTAATTTGTTGGGCTTTGTCGGCATTCAAATTCAAATCATGAAGGATCACCTTGCCAGCCTCAAAATCCACCCTTCCTGCCAGGGTGTCTGTTAATGACCGTACCTGTTCGTGAATTTCCTTTTGCATGAAGTGGCGATATTCACCTTTTTCAGCCGCGACCGGATCCCATGAAATCGTCTGCACTGGAGCATGAACGGGATTACCCTGGATGTCAGTGACTTTCAAACTATCTTTTGTAACAACAGCCATTTGCAGGCTCTCCAGGAATACAACCCTTCGAGTATGTTCTAAAATTGCCGGTAAATCTGATGCAATATAATTCTCGCCTTTTCCCAGGCCAATCACAACCCCACCTGCATTGCCAATGCGTACAGCAACAATCTTATCCGGTTCGCGTGATGACATGACCACAATCCCATGCGCACCTTTAAGCTGCTGGAGTGTTTTTCGTACTGCTTCTACCAAACCGCTGCCGGATGCATAGAATTTTTCGACCAGGTGAACAATAGTTTCGGTATCCGTTTCAGACTTAAGTTGCGTCCCTTCAGCAATTAATTCCTCACGTAATGCCAGGTAATTCTCCACAATGCCGTTATGAACAACGACAAACTCACCCGTACTGCCAATATGCGGATGTGCATTTCGAGCATTAGGTTCACCATGGGTTGCCCACCGGGTATGACCAATGCCAATCTTCCCATGCACCGGCATATCATTGACCAGTGCTTCCAACTGCGAGAGTTTACCTGCATCCCTGCGAATTTCAATTTGACCATTCGCTAATACTGCAACGCCAGCGGAATCATAACCGCGGTATTCCAACTGCTTTAAACCTTTTAATATGATCGGGGTTGCATCACGTTCACCAATATAGCCAACAATGCCACACATCAGTTCCAACCTCCATAACTGGGCGTCCAGAAATTTGACCGGTATCCGGCTATTCTGAAAAACCTATAGAATTTTCTTGAATGATGGGCATTCAACTGCAGTGTGCAGCGGGAGGCATCCGCCGATCTCTCGATTTTCCGTGTGCGTATTGCACCGTTAGCCCTGGCTTGCACCAGGGAACCTCCATCCTCGTCACCAACCATCGTTGGCCAGGCGCTTTATCCCAAATTGATTATTATCCAATCACTCCATTCATTCATTATAAGCAAATTTTCACCATTATACCTTAAATCAGGGTGTGGGTCCGCTGTTTTTTTTCCACAAACAAGTATGACAATAAGTTTCTTCATGCTGTAAAAAATGCCTGGTAAAGGTGCAGCTCATCGCCAGGCCGATCAACATCCAGTGAATATCTCTCATCGACCCAATCCAGCCAATCAATATTAAATTTATTGAATACTGCCCGCCCACCCTGATC
>CAZCBW010000006.1:0-90864 GCA_964497065.1 uncultured Candidatus Brevefilum sp.
AGGGTGATTTTCGAAACCATTTTAATTACATCCATTACAACCCGGTTAAACATGGGCATGCAACCAGGGTATCCGATTGGCAGTGGTCCAGCTTTCACCGTTACGTCCATGAAGGTGTTTATGATTTGGATTGGGGAATTGCATATGATTGCCCAGATAATGATTTTGGCGAGTAACTGGTAGGGTGGGTTGGCTGATAACACTGCAATTTATAGTACAAACGTGAAGCCGCCGGAATTGGCGTTTTATATATCGGTGGACAACCCACCAAGTATCGGATTCGCCAAATTGGTGGGTTGTCATGGAAACCGCTATTAAACCAATAATCTATTAAAAGGCACCTCACTAAATGTCGTAATACAGCAAGCCAACCCACCCTACAGCTGCGCGCCACCTTCTCCTCGAGGGGAAGGCTGTCTGCGAAGCAGACTGATGAGGTGGTGAATCTGGCCAGATTCGGTTTTGATAATTGAATTAATTTACCTCTTGGGTTATCATCACGCAGGCATATTTTTATCCGCAATTGACCAGAACAAGAAACAAGGCACCTGTGTTCTCCACTGAAAAGATCAAAACCCTCATCAACCGAAAAATAACGGATCCCATGATGCTGATCTGGGCCGGCGCTTTCATGGATATCCTCGGGTTTGCGCTGTTAAACCCCTACCTTGCACCGATCTTTTTAGATTTCGGCGTGCCCGTTGCACAGGTGGGCATTTTTGTGTCGATCAATATGTTCATGGGGTTCTTCAGCGGCATTTTATGGGGGTCGCTGTCTGACCGCTACGGCCGCCGGCCGATCCTGATCATCTGCCGCATCGGCACAATGGTGGGTTATATCCTGCTGGCACTTTCAAACAACCTGACGATGATCATCATCTCACGGGTGATCGACGGGATATTCTCGCGCAATGTACAGATCGTGCTGACGGTCATCGGGGACCGCACGCCGCCAGAACGACGTTCGCAAGAGATGAGCAAGGCCGGCATCGCCTGGCTGGTGGCCGGCCTGATCGGGCCGGCGATCGGTGCTGTCGTCTTCCAGTACGGCATTTTAGGGCTCGGGCTCTTTAACACTGCTCTGGCAGCGATTGCCCTGCTGATCACCCTGTTCACCTTCAAAGAGAGCAATTCGGTGGTCTTGAGACAACCCATCCCTGGGGAGATTTCAACCCTTAAGGTAAAACCGATCTTCTCATTCGGGGTGCTGAAAAAGCCGCTGCCGCGCCTGCGCCTTTCGCAAATATTCTTCAATTCACTTTCAATGTTCATCTTCCGCATTTTGCTCTCCCTTTTTGTCACTGTGCGGTTTGGGTTCAATGTCGGCCAGATCGGGATACTGCTGACCGCCACAGGGATCGTCAGCCTGATCATCCGCATGCTGGTCTTCCCGCCTGTCCTTGAAAAACTTGGCGACCGAAAAACGCTGATGTTCGGGTTCCTGATCTACTTTGCCGCATTTGTCTGGCTGATCTTTTTAAACACCATCTGGGAGTATGTGGCGGTGGTCATCCTGACCAGCTTTGGCACGATGTGCAGTATTGATATCATGTTCGGGATCATGACCCAGGAGGTACCCGAGCAGGATATCGGTGAGATGATCGGTCTGGCCGGGGCTGTTGACAGCCTGTCGTTGATCATCGGCCCAATCATGGGCAGCTACCTGATCGCCCTGTCGAACCCGACTTATTACGGGCTGGCCGCCACTGCGTTTGCCGCCGTTCCGATCATTTTGGGACTGACATGGCAGCTTAAGCCTCAGAAGGCAGAAAACTCGTATCAGAAGACCGCATCCATCACCAAAGAACCGCTGCCGTAAAGTTTTTAGGGCGGTTGGCTGATTACTTCGAATATTAAATCACCTGCCTGAAACCAATAAAACCCAATAAGAAACACATATCTAGCCAACCCACCTTACATTTCACCTGTCATTGCGACAATCCACTAAAGGCGGATGAAAGATTTCTCAAAAGCTCGCACGAAATCGAATTTAATTTAGGTAGAAGTAAATCAAATTAGACAATAGAGATTACTTCACCTTCATTCGGAGGATCGCAATGCCAAGCATTTGCAGCACTACAGTTGACACAAATGACTTACGCTCTCAATCTGATTTCTAATAAGTCATCATTAACAGCATAGTATCTTGCTCTCAGCGGACTAAAGTCCGCGCTCCAGGTTAATATTAGTACAATCATTTGAGATGGTTAATTCAGAGATTCCTTCACTCCCTGTCGATAGATCACAATCACAAGAAGCTTTTCGGTATGTTGGCGTATAATGGATCTCATATGAAAATCATTTATTTCAGCCCAACCGGCAATGTAAAACACCTCGCACACCAGCTTGCGGATGCCCTGCGTGTGCACCAAATCAACTGCGTGCTTCACCCCCTTGAACAGACCAGCCCACAATCACTGGGGCAAAAAGGGGCGCTGGTGTTGATTTTCCCTGTGCATGCTTTTAATCCACCTAGAAATGTGATCCGCTTCGTCCGGGACCTGCCAGAAAATCTGAACAAAGTTGTGAGCATCATCAGTGTGGGGAGCTCTGAATCCATGATGAACACTGCCGCATCGACCAGAATCAAAAGTATCCTTGAAGACAAAGGCTGCACAGTTGAACAGGATGAACTGCTGGCCATGCCGCTGACCATCCTGACCGCGTTGCCGGAGCAGCAGGCAAAAGAAATGATCACAGGCTCTGAAGAAAAAATCCACAAGATCGCCGGCCGCATCATCAGCGGGCAGAAATCGGATCGCCATGTGTCGTTTGCCAGCAAATGGATCGCCTTCTTTGGGCGGTTAGAATCACTCGCAGCCCGGTTATTTGGGCTGGAACTGCACGCCAGTGATGCCTGTACTTCTTGCGGGGTGTGTGTCGATAATTGTCCACAAAAAAATATCCGTTTTGACAAAAATAACATACCAGTTTTTGGTTTCAACTGTTTGATGTGCCTGCGCTGCATCTACAACTGCCCTGAGAACGCGATCAGTCCCCGCTTCTCAAAATTTATCCCCATCAAAGAGGGGTACAACATCGCCCGGTATCGTCAGGAATAAAAGAAACGATGCCAAGCCTGCCGGCCAAATTTATCAAGCAATTACTGAACCTCAACCCCCAGGGCTGGGCCAAAAAAAGTATTATAGGGCAGCAAAATAAGCAAGGTCGAGCAGAAAAGTTAATGGCCCGAATCATGCCTGCCGAATCCACCCCCGCAAAAATTCAGGGGGTCACCGCAGAATGGCTCAAGTGCCCCGGCACATCAAAAGATGTGGTGCTTTACCTGCATGGGGGTGCTTATGTCTTCGGATTAACCGCAGTCCATCGAGCTTATCTTTCACGTTTTGCAGCTGCAACCCATACGAATGTGTTGGCGGTTGACTACCGGCTGGCACCTGAGCATCCCTTCCCTGCCGCATTAGAGGACGTAATAACCACATACCAGTGGTTGATCGCAGAAGGCACATCCCCCTCACAGATCGTAATTGCGGGTGATTCGGCCGGGGGTGGTTTAGCACTGGCCGCAATCGCCGCGCTGCGTGATGCAGATGAACCCTTGCCTGCCTGTGCCGTGTGCATCTCACCCTGGGTTGATCTGACCATGTCATGCCAATCAATCCACAGCAAAGCACCTTCTGACCCAATTTTAAGCCGGGCGGCTTTAGCCCCATGCGCAGAGGCTTATGCCGGGTCGTATCAGAAAGATCATCCGCTCATCTCACCCTTATTTGCAAACCTGACGGGGTTTCCACCGGTATTGATCCATGTGGGCAGTGACGAAATTCTCTATGATGAAGCAGTTCAAATCAAAGATAGGGGATTGGCAGCCGGTGTCGATGTGAATTCAAAAACATGGGAAGGGTTGTTTCATGTCTTCCAGCTGATACCCTTCCTCCGTGAAACGCAGGAGAGTTTAGCCAACATCGCAGACTTCATCACACGAAACATGCATACAGCCAGCGATTAAGCCATATGATCTGTTTATTCCAGCTTAGTGTCTGGTGGTTTATTAAGGTAAAATTGTCGTTTTGAGCTAAAAGCAGACCTGCAGTTGGAACTCAATCTAAATATTATTCAAGTTCCACTTTGCCGCTCAAATTTGAAACCAGGCAATCGTCGATAAATTATTGCTTGGCTTGGATTTATAGGAAGTAGTAACGGGTCGGGCTGCTTTGCAATTGAAAATTCAGAGGTGTGGTGTGGCGGCTTCACCGCCACACCCCTGATTCCTCATCATCTGAGGTGTTATAGGAATTATAAAAAAAGTGCACTACAACAACCAGGATTTAACCACCTTAAAACCGCTTGATCAAGCACTCGTGCTCGACCTGTGGTCAAAGACCTACAACACCCAGGGCAAGCCCGATTGGTCGCACATCTTCCCCTATTATGCGGATGAGGTCATTTTCCAGGATACGATCCAAAAAGTGATCGGCAAGCCGGCCTTTATTGCCATGTGTGAGCGGCTGACAGAACGCTGCAAAGAATTGAAAATGAATATCACTGCCATCGCAGAGGGCGACCGGACCATCTTCTTGGCATGGGAAATGACGATGATCTTCCGCAATACCCCCAGCACTACCCTGTACGGCAGCACCCGGTTAAAGCTCAATGATGAGGGTCTGATCATTCACCAGCGAGACTACTATGACTTATGGGGTGATATCTTCGCCAATGTGCCGGGGATGAAACGCCTCTACCCGCGCTTAATGAGATGGATATTCGGTTAACCAGAAATATGAAACTGCCACAAGAACTGCAATTCATCCAAAACAGCCGTTCTCAACAGCACACCACCAATTCCAGGTTGGACGGCAAAACCTGCGTCATCACCGGGACGACCTCCGGCGTGGGGTATCAAGCCGCCAAACGGCTGGCACAGGTTGGCGCCGACCTGGTGATGGTCAACCGGAACTTAGACAAAGCCAAAATGGTCAGGCAGGAAATTGCAGAAAAATATCCGGTTGCGATCGACCTGGTGACGGCAGACTTCCAATCCCTTGCCCAGGTGGCTAAGGTGTGATTGACGATAAAAAAGCTTTTTTGGCAGAAAAGACGGGAAATGATTCGATTTTTACCTTATTTCTCAGTTCTGAGCTTGATCAAAGCTATTTCAGTGAGGTCGCAACCGGCCACTTCTTCTATACTCCCAGCCGAGAAGGGCAGTCTCAGGCGGGTGCCCCACCTCAATCAGGCACATGGGATTCCATCAAGGCATGGCTGGAAAAGTACCTGGCATTGACCACCTACGAAATTTCAATCCCTGCTTTACGCGATCGCTCACTGGCCCCCAATGGGAAGACCGGGTTGATCATCAGCGTGTTGTTTGATTACCAGCTGACAAAATATCTCCATGAACAGGGGTTGGAAGAGCGATTCCGCGATTTTACTAAAAAGACGATTTTAGAAACACTCGAGCAATCCATCTATCCCGGTTTGACCCAATCTGTGATCGACAGCTTTACTTCAACCCCCCTGACCATCCAGGACCTGGCTGGCACGACTGACGGTGCGATCACAGGCTGGGCGTTCACCAATAAGCCCATGCCGGCTGAGAGCCGGTTGATCAAGATTGCAAACGCAGTCAATACACCCCTGCCCGATGTTTACCAGGCCGGCCAATGGACTTACAGCCCCTCAGGATTACCGATCTCGCTGATCACTGGCAAACTGGCCGCAGATAAGATCCAGAAGCGGATTAAAAGTCACTGAAAAGGCTCCAATTGTGCCTGCTCCAACCGCAGCCGGCCGGCAACTGCCTGAACTGGGTCATGGGGCATCTCGTCAAATACCTGGGGGAGATACTTAAAGTCCTCGGCGGGCAGCTTCCAGATGACCTCCCAAATTTATCTATTTACGGTTACGGTTCCGAGCCTATTCGGGTGGACCATCCTGGTGTGCAGCCGCTACCTGTGCTGCTGGGGGCATTCGAGCAATTAACCCGTCTGATCACAGACCGGTTGGCTGCCATGTCAGAATCTGATTTTGATCAAGAAGTAGAGTTTTGGCAGGGAAAAGTCAGGCTAGGTTATAATGCCTTTTTCTATTTCTTCCATCACAGCTATCATATCGGCCAACTGGAACAATTGCGAAACCTGGCCGGCAAGACAGAAAAAGTGATCTGAATTTGATTTTCAATTCAGAAATTTATAAAATTCTCGTTACTACTCAGCTTATGAAGAAATAGGGGGTGTACCCCCGACCTTTCATTTGCAAATCAGCCTGAGCAGTTAAAAAATTTTCTTGCAATTCAACCGGTTTTTTTATAAAATAATTGAAATACGATTTTCGCCCTGATTCAGGAGCAACCCCATGCCTGCAAAGAAATTTAGAATCCCATTATTAATCATATTAATGGTAACCATCTCCCTTGCCTGTGGTTTGACGAGCCAGACAGGCCCATCGCAAGCTGATATCCAGGAGACGGAAGTCAGCCTGCGCCTGACAGAGGTGGCGTTAGCAGAAAGCAAGGCGATGGAGCAGACAATGGCTGCCCAAACCCAGTCAATGATGGAGACGCAGTCCGCCCAGGAGACGGCCGACGCCCCTGCTCCAACGGATACCCCCGGTGCGGTGATGCTGCCTACGGTCAGTATTGGCAGCGGGGGTCAAACACAGCCCACAGTTCAGAAGCCTACTTTACAGCAGCCTGCTTCAGCCACTCAGACGGTTGAACCAGATTCTAGCAAAATCATCCGGGCAGTCACCACTGATAAAGATGAATTCTACTGCATCGCGGCCAGCGGACCGGCCAAGTTGAAGGTCACGGCGCAGGTCAGCGATATCAGCAAGGGGATGACGATCTTCTGGCGGCTGCAAGAAAAAAGCTCGGGCAAGACGACTGAATGGGAACAGTTCAATTTTCAACGTGAGACCAGCACGACACGCGCCATCACCTTTGATGCCGATGTGACCGCCGGCACGAATAATTTCTACTATCCCCCGGGCTACGGCGAATCATGGTTCCAGTTCCAGATCATAGAGAATTACAACACCGAGCACACCGAGGTCTTCTCACATGTGACCTTTTATCCCTGTGCGAATTAGGGAAACAATAACCAAGAATTTATTAACCACAAAGGACACAAAGAACACAAAGAAAAGACCCCTGTTAAAACACCAGGGATCTGATGTGGTGGGTTACCTTTTATTGAGCCCCCCACTACAACTAATCTAAGTTCTTTTCTTCAAGCAAGGCAAATTCTCGTTGAAATTCCCCCAACAGTTCCGCTTTGCGGTCCCCTGGCAGCAGTGCAGATCGAATCCCGTTCATCACCAGCCCCTGCAGTTCCGACAGGTTCAAACCCAGCACATCCACTGCTGCAAGGTACTCCCCGGTCAGCGTGGTATTGAACAGCGGCGGGTCATCAGAATTCAATGTCAGCGTCAGACCTTCATCCATCAACGCACGCAGGGGATGGCCCTGCATGGATGGGAACACCTTCAGGCAGATATTGCTGGTGGGGCAGACGTCCAGTGGGATGGCGTGCTTTCGCAGGGTTTCAACCAGCCGGGGGTCTTCCAGGCAGCGCACGCCGTGCTCGATCCGCACCGGGTAGAGATATTCCAGCGCACCCCAGATCGAGTCTGGCCCTTCTGTCTCACCGGCATGGGGGACGGCAGGCAGCCCGACTTCATGGGCGAAGGCAAATACATCCTTGAATTTCTCCGGCGGGTTGCCCACTTCCGGGCCGCCCAGGCCCAGCGCACACACCCCCTGCCCCAGCTTACTGGCTGCCCACTCCGCCACGATCATGCCTTCCGCTGGGGTCGTCTCACGGGAGATATCCAATATAAACTGGCACTCGACACCCAAATTATCCTGTGCCCAGGAACGCGCCTGGTTGAGCGCATCCATCTGTTCATTAAAGGGGATCCTGCTGGCTTGAAACTGGTTATAAGGTGTGTAGATCACCTCGCAGTAGCGCACATTTTGATCTGCCTGCCCCTGTAAGAATTCCCGGGCAATCAGGTTGATGTCCTCGGGCGTCTTCAATGATTGGGAGATTTTCTGATACACCTCGATGAAGTGGTAAAAATCCGTGAATGCATACCAGTGTCGCAGACCCGTCAGGTCATCCGCCGGCAGCCTGATGCCATGGCGTTCAGCCAGCTTGAGGAAGGTTTCCGGGCGGATGGAACCTTCCAGGTGCACATGCAGTTCCACTTTAGGCATGGCTTTAATCAGGGATTGAAATAACATGAAGATACTCACTTTCCTAATTTCTTTTGCTTGTTGACAAATTGAATCCATTTCGGTTTCTAACAGATCCTCAATTATAAATCGAGCCTAATATTTCAACAGAATTTAGTTTTGTTAAATTGACCATCATTTTTTAGCATCGAAAATCTTGGGGTATAATCTTTTCCGTTAAGAGGTGATGGAGTTCAACTAAACCGCGATAAGCTGATGACTCCTGCTGGGCATCCTGCTCGGCCCCTATGCACTGAATGTGCTTTCCCCAGACCTGATGCTGGTCGCAGAAGATCTGCGCAAGCTGGCGTTGATCATCATCCTCATCCGGGCCGGGTTGGGAATTCACAAAGAGGATCTGCAAAAGGTGGGGTCATCGGCTGTCAAGATCAGCTTCATCCTCGGCATCCTGGAGGGGTTCACAATCGCATAGATAAAATATGGGTTTATGTGGTCATGCCTGCCCTGGTTTTTAAACTCCAATTTCATTTGAATTAATACTGTCATAAATGGTATGATTTTTAATATGAGATCATCAACCCAAATCGTATACTTTTCTCACGGCGGCGGGCCGCTGCCCATCCTGGGGGACCCCGGCCACCAGGTGATGGCCGAGTTTATGACCCAACTGCCTGAGCAGCTTAAAAAACCAGAAGCTATCCTTGTGCTCAGCGCACACTGGGAAGAACCTTTTCCCACCCTGATGACGGCCCCCAACCCGCCGATGTTCTACGATTATTACGGTTTCCCGCCAGCAGCCTACGAGATTACCTATCCGGCCCCAGGTTCACCGGAGCTGGCTGAACAGATTTCTGACTTGCTAAAAGAATCAGGGTTCAACCCCCAGTTTGATCCACACCGCGGGTTTGACCATGGGCTGTTCATCCCCCTCAACCTGATGTACCCGGGGGCAGACATCCCTGCCATCCAGCTTTCACTGCTCAACTCCCTGTCACCGGGGGATCATTATGCGCTAGGTAAAGCTCTGAGCAACCTCAATGTGGAAAACCTGCTGGTGATCGGGTCCGGGTTTTCATTCCACAATATGGCTGCCTTCTTTCACCATGACCCGGCGAAGATCAGCCCACGTAATGATGCCTTTCAAAACTGGCTGGTAGAAACGATCACCGGAGACATGTCGGAAACTGTACGAGAGAACCAGTTGACCGGTTGGGAATCAGCACCTCATGCCCGCTACTGTCACCCGCGAGAAGAGCACCTGCTGCCATTGCATATGTGTGCAGGTTTGGCAGGGAGCGCTGGCCAGCTGATCTTCAATGACGATATCATGGGCATCCGGGCGTCTGCCTTCTTATGGTGATCACTTCCTCAAACCCCCAAATTAACATTTAGATATTTTGAAACTGCTCAGGCTGCCTTGCAAATGAAAGGTCGGGGGTACACCCCCTGTTTCTTCATACCCTGAGTAGTTACGATATTTAATATATTTAATCCCCGTTGGGAGTCAGTGTACTTTCAGGTGTGGGGAAAACAGTGGGGGCCATGGTCGGTGTCGCCGGCGTGGTTGGCAATGATGTCTCAGCCGGCCGAACAAAGGAACGGAACCGCAGAAAGAAATTGAATACATCATCTTCCACCAGGTTCAAAAATCGCGGCACTTCCAGTGAAATCCCAAAGTTAAACGAGATTTTGAACCCCTGGGCAAAGGGAAACTCCCAGTAAAGCTGGGGTTCGAATACCAGGATATCATCCTCTGAGATGCCCGTTTCGTCCTGGACGACAGGCGGCAGAACTTCCTGTGCCAGGGCAGCAACCGGGAATGAGAGTGTCAAAGCAGTGATCAGCAGTGCCACAATAATCTTGATAATCCTATTTTTCCTTTTCATTTGTGCTCCTTTTCTGAAGAGCTTGCTTATTAATTGTAGCACGGTCGTTAAATCTACCAAAAATCGATTTTATAACACAATTACACATTACAGTGCAATTTTTACGCCTAAATTTTCCGATAAAACAATAATTAATGCCTGTTAAGAATATTCGTAACTGCTCAGGCTGCGCTGCAACTGAAAAGTCGGGGTTGTTGTGTGGCGGCTTCGCCGCCACACAACAACCCCTATTTCTCCATAAGCTGCTTAGCAACGAATAATCAATAAATAAAAGGTGGAGCGTAATTTGCAACCTGAATGGGATAGAATCGCTGTTACTTATCGGTAGGATGTAATTTATGATGAAAAAATGGATCAATTCCCTGGTCTTAATGGCCGTGTTGGCCATCTCAATAACCTCACCAACCACTGGTTATTCTCAGCCGCCCATTCCTGAAGAAACGCAGATCATTGAATTCTTGCAGTCACATCCCCAGTTGGTGTCGACCGGTGCAGTGGTGGTGGCTGTTCGGGTCGAACGCGGTGCGCTGGTAATCGACCTGAGCGCTGATGTGCTGCCGGATGGCACTTATGATGCGGAGATTTTTAACAGCTTACAAGCAGACCTCGACCGTGAATTTGCGATCAATTCCCTTTTTATGACCACCTTCCTGATCGAAGGCCAGCCGCTTATTTTCTGGGGTGAACCGCAGCCAGATTTTACCATCATGGCCGAGCCAGATCAACTCCGTGAGTTGCCTGGTGCAGGACCCTTGGCAGGTGTACGAATCGCACTAAGCCCAGGGCATGGCTTATACTGGAACGAGTCCTTTTCTGCATGGCGCTGGCAGCGGCTTGAGTTCTGGGGCATTCGTGAAGACCTGGTCAACGCCGAGATCATGCGGTATGTCAAGGCAGGATTGGAAAACCAGGGTGCTACGGTGATCCAATTGCGGGAGCTGGATTTTAATGCCCGGATTGGCGTAACTGGCCATCCAGCCTGGCATGAAGCTACTCGGCAATTTGCGATATATCAGGGTATGCCTTCGTGGGTCTACAACGGCAGTAATAATAATTACAACAGCGATATCCGCGCCCGCCCCTATATGGCCAATTATTTAGGCGCAGATATCTTCATCAGCCTGCATAATAATGGCTGGGATGGATCGCTTCGGGGCACCGAGACCTATTGGGATATCAACAACCATCCCGGATCTCAAGCATTAGCTAATGCTGTTCACAACAGTGTGATCCAGACCATGCGATCCAATGTCGATCCTAACTGGACCAATCGAGGGTTGAAATCCTCCAATTGGAGTTATGGTGAAATTTACTTCGCCCAGATGCCCGCCATCCTGCTGGAACTGGCGTTCATGGATAATTATGAAGATAATACCCACCTTCAAAAGACCTCGTTCAAAATCCTGTCAGCTCAGGCAATCATTCGCGGCATCTGCCAGTTCAAAGGCGTTAACTGTGACCCGGTGAGCATCGTCCTGCCTCAAACAATTGAACAACCCTTACTCACGCCATCCTACACCAGCAATCTTTGCGAATCAGGCTGGTATGGTTATACCAACCCACGCGGGCACAATGCCTACCTCTCTCTCAACGAGAACAACCCAACCCACACAGCCGTATGGCAGCCAACATTGCCCGTTTCAGGTGAATACAGATTAGAAGCATTCATACCGGCACATCCAGCCGTTAACTGGCAGTGTCCCAATAAAACCATCAATACCGATACTGGGCAGGCTGTTTATGAAATCACCCACGCCAACGGCGTTTCTCAAAAAGTCATTAACCAGGCTGCATCCGCCAATCGATGGGTGAACCTTGGCCTTTTCCATTTTGATGATGTTGAGCAAACACAGGTGGTTTTGACCAATTCTACCGGAGACTCATCACAAACTACCACGGTTTCTGCCAGTGCTTTACGGGTCACCTTGGCAGGCAATGCCGGCCAACCATTCTATAATACCAGTTGGGTTGACCCAACTTGGGTCCGCCAGTCTGCCAATGCCCCGGTTGAGCATATCCGCCACTTTCTCGAGTACCACCAGACATGCCTTGACACCCCTATTCAGGATGCTGATGGCCAGATAATTGATTTTTCAGAGGTGATCCAGCAAGCATCTACCCAGAACCAAATTAACCCCAGGCTGTTGCTTGCGATCATGGAAGCATCGCAGTATGCACTCAGCAACTGCCCGACAGGAGATTCTGCTGCGCTCGCCAGCCTGATGGGGCTGCCAGCTTCAACAGCCAGAGAGCAGATCACAAATGCAGCTAGCATTCTGAACACGGCGTCACAAAGGCTTGAAAGCGGCCTGGCGACACCCAACGGTTGGAAGACGGGATTAGCAAATGTCACAGAGGACGAAGTGATTGTGACCCCTGCAAATCATACTATAACAACGATGTTTGACTATACGCAATATGCTGGTGAGCAATGGGGCGGCAGCCCGACAGTACCGGGCGTGCATGGCATCTACATCGCCTACCGTGATTTTAAGCTCAACGGGTCTTTGATCACCGGGATGAACCCGGTTTATCTGCCGCTGATCATTCGATAGGTGCCGCACCAAACATCTGAGAACTGATTATCATCCAGCTGCCGAAATATTAATCATCTTTCTTTTTTAGTTTGAAGAGCTTTTTCAAACCCTTTGGCGGATCCTCTTTAGATTGCAGCTCTTCGTCATCCATGTTATCTGCCTCACTGGTTTCATCATCATCTTCTGCTGTATCTTCATCCGATGACTCAGCCTCTTCCTCCTGGCCATCTTCCACATCCTCAGGCACTGCTTCATTTTCATCAGGTTCGGCCATCTCTGCAGATTCATCCAGTTCCAGTTCATCATCTTCAGGTGCCGGATCGACATCGTCAACATCCCCAGGCAGGTCGCCCAGTTCCTGGATATAAGCGATATAAAAATCCACCATCTTGGCGCAATTTTCATAGGATAGCCGTTCATTCACACCATGCACACTCTGGATGGCTGTCTTATCCAATGAAATCGGGGTGAAGCGCAGGGCATTCTCCGTCACTGGCGCATAGTGTCGGGCATCCGTCCCACCGAGCACCAGGTAGGGTGAGACGAGAGCCTCCGGAAATGCCTCTTTGACCAGATGCGCCAGCCGGAGATAATAGGCAGAGTCGGTGTCGGCCACGGGTGAGGGATCCCAACCCGAGGTGCCTTCCAGGGTTTCACCCTCAAAAGGCAGCACCTTCACCCGCTCGTCGTTGATCCGTGCCAGCACCATTTCATAAACTGTACGCATGTCATCCCCGGGCAGGATGCGAAAGTTGACCACAGCCTCCGCTTTAGCCGGCAGTACATTATCCTTCACGCCCGCATTGATGATCGTTGGGGCTGTTGTCGTGCGGATGCTGGCATTCAGCATATTGGATTTTGCCAGCTGCTTTTTCAACACACCAGAAAACAACCAGGTATTGGCAAACATCATCCGCTGTTTGAAGGGCAGGGCAGAACCCAGGTAGCTCATCAGGAACTCGACCACCTCCAGGTGAGCCGGCATCGGGTTTGATTCCAATCGGGTGATCGCCCTTGAGAGTATGCCGATGGCTGTCTCCTGGGCTGGCATCGAGGAATGCCCCCCGTCAATTTCGACAGACAGGCGCAGGCTCAGGTAACCTTTCTCAGAAATGCCGATCAGCCCAATCTGGCGTTCCACCCCCGGCAGAAATCCTTCTACCAGGCTGCCGCCTTCATCCATCAGGCTGCCCAGCTCTACCCCGCGTTCTTTCAGCAGTGCTGCTATCGCCACCGCGCCCTGTGCGCCGCCAATCTCCTCATCATGCCCAAACCCGAGGTAAACAGTACGTTCTGGCTGAAAGCCATCTTTCAAGAGGAATTCAACCGCCTCCAGCAGCCCGATCACACCGCACTTGATATCCAGCGTTCCCCGGCCCCAAACATACCCCTCCACCAGCTCACCGCTGAACGGTGGGTAGGTCCATCCGCCATCATCGCTCTCATCCGCCGGCACAACATCCAGGTGCGAGGTGAGCATGATCGGCTTCAAGTCCGGGTTCTTGCCCTCCCAGGTATACAGCAGGCTGTAATCATTGACTGTTTCCAGTTTGAGCTTATCATGTACCTGCGGGTAGAGGGTTTTCAACAGACGGTGCAGTCCCAAAAACGCATGGCTGTCAATCTCCTCATGGTCATGGGAGGCAATTGTCTTGTACTGCACTGCAAGACCCAGCCGTTCAGCCACAGACCGCCCATCGATCATTGTAAAGCTGCGTGCATTGGCCTTCTTTTGGCCCGGGGAGAACAAGACAGTTCGCAGTATCACAAATCCAACCAGAAATAACAGCAAAACAAGCAACCCGATGGCTAAAGAAATTAAGAGAACTTGAAAATTCATTGTTTTTCTCCTGGTGATCGTGAAATAGTCATAGATTGATCAGCCTTTAAGATGGTGTATTTCCACTGCCCTGATAAGGGCATCTCTAACAGCTTACCAACCACTGCACCTTAGATTATAACATTGCGATCCATCATTCAGGCCAAATAACAGATACAATTAATCTCTAAACTGGCAAAAAAGGATGACATATGTCTGATCACACCGCATATCTTCAGGATAATCTACCTTTCATTCAACTGGTCTATTCATCGCTTGCTCCCGAAATACCGGGTGTAAACTATGTGTCAACCCGGCTGGCTGATATTGACCCAAGCTGGCAGATAGAAGAAACGATCAGAGAAACCGATACAAATCGATCTCATATTTACACCGGTCAATATCGGTTTGGCGGGCATTTGATCCAAGTTACCGCCAACCCCAACCCGATCCCCTCACCAATCATTGACCAGACTGTGCTCGTTTCCCATTGGCAGCCCCAGATCAAAGCCGCCCTGAGGCACCACCAATCACACCTGACGTTGACCTACATAAATGGCAGCACAGAACCGATCGATCGGATGACAGCTCTGTATGGCCTGACCCATGGACTGGATCATGAAAACCTGCTGGGGGTGGTCAATCCCCCTGCCTGGACAGCACATCCCAAAGCGGATTTCCTCACCCCTGAGAACATCCAGTCATTTAATGAAAACATCCCCTTCTTGCTGTGGATTGGGTATGTGAAATTCTTTATTGACAAAGAATCCTATTGGTTTGTCACCAAAGGGCATCATCTCTTTGATGTGCCCGACCTGGCCTATCGCATGGAACCTGATGATGATTCCCAAACCATGATAGATACCTTTATCAACCTTTTCTACTTCCTTTATGAACAGGATGTTGTCGTCACAGCCGGTGATACAGCGCAAATCCAGGGGACAGGGATAACCTATCAGTTTTTAGAAGTGACGGAGCTGATAGACCAGTTGATGGGGCCGGCCGGCACACTAGTGATACAAAAAAATGATTCAATTTGAGCGACCTTGACGATGCCGATGGCTGAATTCTAAAATCGTTTCAGGTACAATTAATTTCAAGCTTCAATCACAGGATTATCGATGGATCAAATCATCGCCTTTTTCACCAATATCCCCGATTATTTGGGATTCACGCTGTTTTACATCGGTGAAACCGAAGTGACATTGTGGACCCTGGTTTACCTGACAGTCCTGATTCTGACGTTTTTATACCTGGTCGAAAGGTTTCACCACTGGCTGGTGTACAAAGCACCCGCCCGCACCAACATGAGCCTGGAGCCACACATTGATCCAACGGCGAGGTTATTTGACCAGCAAACTCAATTTTAGGATCTACGATAAATTTAAAGAAAACCAGATTGACCTGGTCATCCCCCAGCGAGAGATATTCATCCATCAAATGGATGACAGTACACCTATTAAATAAAATCTAAATCCCAGAGATCTTAATTAATAGTCCCACACAAACTGATACTGACGTGGGTTTTCAACTGCCTCAGGGACGTACTGCCGCACCCAGTCCACTGCCTCACGGCCGTTCAATCCAAGTGCCTGTTTGGCCATACAGGCTGTAAACATCCCCGTCCGTCCGATCCCCGCGTGGCAGTGCACCACAATTGTCTCTCCATCTTCAGCAGCTTCAAGTGTTTCTTCGACCGTTTGGCGAAACGATTCTTCTTCCGGGATCGAGAAATCGACCACCGGCATTTCGATCACCTTGATACCCAACTCCTGATAAATTTTTATCATATCCCGCCCGGTCAGGTCTATCATCTCAGCTTTTTCCGCAAGGACCACAACTCTATCAACATTTGCCTGCCTGAATGCCTCCAGCAAATCACCCCGGGGGTTAAATAAGGGGCTGAAGGGGAGCGGACTGCGATAGATTTTACCTGCCAGCCCGTAGGGCAGCTCGGTCATGGATGCGCTGATTGGTGACATGATCGATAATTTCCTGTTTTTATTTCCTAATTGTCAATGCGAAAGCTGTCAGATGATTATACTTTAGAAAAAATACCTGATCCTTTTCACAGAATTTCTATAAGTGGCGGCAAAATGAAGTTTCCGGAGGGATCCAGTGCCAAAGGCAAAACCTGATCAACCGCATCCAGGTTGAGCGGCCCATAAATATGGGGGAAGTCCATGCCAAGGCCGGCTGTATCCTCATAGTGAATATCCGCTTGAACCCGGTCTACAACGATACATAAAACCAGCAGGTCATCTCGTCCAGCGTAGTAGTGGTTTGCGGTACGCAGCACCTGGCACCCTGCTGAACAATGAATAAACCCTTCAGTTTCCAGGCTTGTTGGATGGTAAACCCCTTCAGTTTGTGCAGCTGCCCAGTCTGCTTGAGACAAAATATGATAAATTTTCAATTTTTCTAATCGCTCAGAGACCACCAGTAACCTGCCTTTCCAAGGAATAGAACTGAAGATTAAATTTTACGCATTCATCCGATAAAAATAATTATACATTCACCATTAATTGGATGAAAATCATGAAAATAACCAGTCTTTTTAAGAAGAATGACACTGCCAATAATAGGTAGCATTAATAAGGGCTTGTGGTATAATTTCGCACGGATAACAAACAAGCCATCATCGCAGTTTCGAAAAAATCTGCCCATCCAGGCGGTTTATCGAAGCTAATTGAGATAAAACAAGTTATTTAGGAGGTTGCCTGATGAGAGTAAAAGTAGATGAAGATCTGTGCCTGGGTTGCGGTATTTGTGAAGGTTTAGCCCCAGAAGTATTCAGCATGGCCAATGAGCCTTTCGCTGAAGTCCTGGTTGACCCCGTCCCAGAAGAGTACGAAGAAGCTGTCCGACAATCTGTTGAGGAATGCCCCGAAGAAGCAATCATCATTATCGAGGAGTAATTCTTCAGCATTTGGCTGACAATCCAAGAGGCTGCGAAATTATCGCAGCCTTTTTTGTTTTTTTGTGATGATGATCCGTTCAATCGGCCAGGCTTCATCTTCGCTGGTTGTCATCAGGTCAGCCAACCGCTTTTCACCTTTGGGTGCGTCTTCAAAATAATCCGGGAGGCCTGAAGCATGGCTTAATAAATGCCTTATTGTGAGCTTATCTGTGTGGTCTGCCCCATCCTTGGTGTGATGAAGCCCTGCTGTCAATGCATTTGGCAGGTAATCCCTCATTAGGTGATCAAGTTCAAGCTGCCTATCTTCTGCCAACCTCAAGATAGCGGCCGCAATCAACAGCTTGGTCACACTGGCAATGTTGAACGGGGTATCCACCGTCATCGGGCGAGCGGCTGAGTCAGCACGCCCGTAAACCTGCTGCCAGCGAAAACTGCCATCCAGCGATTCAACCACCGCTGCTGCACTGTGAATGCCTTCTGTTTGTGTAGTGGTGCTAAATAATGTATCCAGCTGGTTTTTGTATTTTAAGTGATCAATTATATTCATTGTTTAAATTTCCACATAAAAATAAAGTCTAAAAAATAATTATCCAAGCATCAGCCCTGATAAGCCGTGGATGGTTTCGATATGCGGGCTGCCTGCATGCACACGCTCCCCGACAGAAACCGTCCGGATGCCCATTGACTGTGCAGTATCAAGATTAGCAGGGGTATCATCCACCATCAGGCAGTGGGCAGGATATTCTTTGAAGATGGACAGAGCGGTTTCAAACGCCGATTGTTCAGGCTTGCAATGGGGTGCGATCGCGTGAATATCCACAATTTGATCAAAATGCTGACTGACCCCCAATAGATCCGTCACTCTTTCAGCATGACCGCCATCCCCATTGGTGAAGATCACCTTGCGCCAGGGCAGCTCACTTAATACAACATCGAGGTGATCGTCCCGCGTAAGCACCTCCTCAAGCGGTACATCGTGCACATAATCCAGGTAGTCCCGCATATCCACGGCATACTCCACCTGCAGTCCCCGCAGCGTGGTGCCGTACTGCGTCCATAAGCGGTTGCGCAGGGCATCCACCTCGTCTGCCGGGAACTGCATCACCTCCAGCAGATACTGGGTGATCCGGTCGCGGATCATCAGCCATGCCCCGCTCTGATGGGGATAGAGCGTATCATCCAGATCGATGATCAAACAACGCAAATCTTCACGCAAAGAATTTTTTACCATGGGTTTTGAAATTAACTTTCTTTTTTGTTGGGATCAGCTAATAGTTTGGTGAATAACAAGCCTGTTGGTAAAAATAACACCACCATCACCCCGTAAGCCACCGGGTGTGCTGCCCAGGCTCCGCTGGGGATCGTCCCCGCGCCGAAGACCGCCGCACCAGTGATGAAAATCGTCAGCGAGAGAAGCCCATAACTGGGATTGAAATTGTTTTTAATCACAGCGCGAAAGGCAAATAAGATTCCAAGGAGAATCCCGATCACATCAGTTGCTCCCAATCCATAAAAAAAATTCATCGCCTGCGGCTCCCAACCGCCAACTGGCGGCAGAATTGGGAATGGCATCCTCTGCCCCCCCAGCAAGATCCAGCCTGCCCGGATCAATACTCCCAGGTGCAGGCACTGCAGCAACCCGTAATAGGTAATTAATATTTTCAGCCATTTATTATCGTATTGTTTAATTTTTCACCATCGCTAAACTGACCCAATCGCCATCTACTAACCTTTCGACTGTTTCAAATCCATTGGCCTCAGCCGACTGAATAATATCTTCTTCCTGGTGATCCAGCAACCCGGAGAGGAGCAATTTTCCGTCCTTACTGACCAGATCAGCCAGCCCATCCCCAAACAATCGGATGATCACCGGCGCCAGGATGTTGACCAGCACCATCGGTGCATGCTTGAATGCAAACCGGCCGGTGAGGATCTCTTCCACAGAACCTTTACCGATTTCCAGCAGGTTGGGTTCAATCTCGTTTAGATCAGCATTCTCACGGGTGGACTTGACCGAGAGGTCGTCAATATCCACAGCCAGCACCCGTTTAGCGCCTAATCGGATGGCCGCAATCGAGAGGATCCCCGATCCGCAGCCCACATCGATCACATCCCCACCTGGTTGGCAATGACGCTCCAATAACCCCAAACACAGCTGGGTGGTTGGGTGCGTCCCGGTGCCAAACGCCATGGCCGGGTTGATTTTGATCACGATTCGCTTTTCATCGGAATCTGGCGTCATCCAGGCCGGCATGACCAATAAGCTCTCACCGAAGGCGATCGGCTGATAATGCTGCTTCCAGGCAGCCATCCAATCTTCGTCATGGATGAAAGTGAAGGCAGGTTCCGGAATAGGCACGATCTGCCCTAAATGCCATAAGGCTTCTTCAAGTTTTAGCCTGACTGATTCAAGCCTGTCATCCACAGACAGGTATCCAAACACCTGCACCTCACCGGTCGGCAGATTTTCCTGTGTGTGTGGGTTAAACCGGGTCACACTCTCGATGACTGCCCCATTAATCACAAAGCGCCCCAGCACTTCTGCCAGGGCCTCAGCCAGCTCACCACTGCATTGAATTTTTACTTCCAGCCAACGGGGCTCAGCCACCGAAGACCTCCTTTAATTTTTCCAAAAAGCTTTGTTCCTGGATCTTGATATCCGAATCCATTGTTCCCGCCAGCTGCGAAAATAGCTCTTTCTGTTCAGAACTTAATTTGGTCGGGATCTGCACCGAGACCGTTACCAGTTCATCACCGGAACCGGAACCGCGCAAATGTGGAATCCCCTGCCCGCGCATCCGGAATGTTTTGCCAGGCTGTGTGCCCGGTGGGATGCGCAGTTTAACATCGCCGTTCAGTGTCGGCACCTGGATCTCGTCTCCCAGAACTGCCTGGGCAATATTGATATCTAAATCCAGCAAGATATCATCTCCGCGCCGCCGAAAGAAATCATGCTTTTCCACCTCAATTTCAAGGTAGAAATTACCATGCGGCCCATCGTTGATACCGGGTTGGCCCTCGCCTGCCAGGCGAATCTGCACGCCACTCGATACACCGGCCGGTATGGTCACCAGCTTGTTAATCTTCTTCCGTTCCAGCCCGCGCCCATTACATGTCTCACAGGGTGTATCGATGCTTTCACCACGCCCGTTACAGCGGGGACAGGTGACCACCTGCACCATCGAACCCAGCAGTGTCTGGTGCATCTGGCGCACCTCACCCTGCCCGTTGCACTGCTGGCAGGTGGAGGCCGATGTACCCGGCTTGGCGCCAGAACCATTGCAAGTTTGGCAGGTTTCATCACGGGTGATCTCGACTTCTTTTTCAACTCCGAACGCAGCTTCTTCAAAAGTTAGCCTGATCCGACTAGCCAGGTCTGCCCCTCGACGCGGGGCATTGCGAGAACGCCGCCCACCCATGCCGCCAAAACCACCAAAACCGAAGATTCCATTGAGAATATCGGATAGGTCAATATTGGTGAAGTCCGGCATGCCCTGGGTGTTCACCCCGGCATGGCCGTAGCGGTCATATGCGGCACGTTTATCCCCGTCCGAAAGGACGGCATAGGCTTCATTGATCTCTTTAAATTTGTCTTCTGCATTCGGGTCCTGGCTGACATCGGGGTGGTACTGGCGCGCCAATCGCCGAAAAGCAGATTTCAACTCGTCATCATTAGCGCTCTTCGAGACGCCCAGGACCTCATAATAATCACGTTTTGCCATAAAATTCTAACTACACTCTTGTTTAATTTCTCAGGTCGACTTTACCTGCCAGACCGGCAGAGTTTACCCGTGTTTAGCAGCAATGTCAACCAAAAAACTGAACACTGGCACCGGTACCTGCATGACCAGCCAGGCACCAGGCCAATGCTGGTTATAAATAATTAAACCTGCTTGAACTCGCCATCAACGACATCTTCGTCATCGCTGCCCGATTCATCTTCGGCTGTTTTTGCCTCGCCGTCATTTGCATTTGGCTGTTGACCGGCTGCCCCCTCCGTCTGGTAGGCGGCCGCGCCCAGCTTCTGCATCACTTCTGTCAATGCATCGGCTGCCTGGTTGATGCTCTCCAGGTCGTCGCTGTCTTTGACCTCACGCAGTTTACTGGCCGCGTCTTCGACCTGTGTTTTCAGGTCTGCCGGCACCTTTTCGCCCAGGTCACTCAGGGTTTTATCGGCAGAGTACACCAGGTTGTCGGCCCGGTTTCGGGTTTCAACCAGCTCTCGCCGCTGGCGATCTTCTTCTGCATGCTGTTCCGCCTCCTGACGCATCTTTTCAACTTCCTCATCACTCAAACCTGAAGAAGCGGTGATGGTGATGTTCTGGCTGCGCCCGGTGGCCTTATCCTGCGCGGTCACTTCCAAAATACCGTTGGCATTGATATCGAAGGTGACCTCGATTTGCGGCACGCCGCGCGGGGCAGCAGGGATACCATCGAGGATGAACTTGCCCAGCGATTTATTATCCGTCGCCATGGGTCGTTCACCCTGCAGCACATGGATCTCCACCTGGGTCTGGCTGTCGCTGGCAGTTGAGAATACCTGACTTTCGCGGGTGGGGATGGTCGTATTGCGTTTGATCAACGGGGTGGCCACACCGCCCAACGTCTCCACTGAAAGGCTCAGCGGGGTAACATCCAGCAGGAGGATATCCTTAACCTCACCGCCCAGCACACCTGCCTGGATGGCCGCGCCGATCGCCACCACCTCATCCGGATTGACGCCCTTATGCGGCTCTTTATCGAACAGCGCTTCAACCTCAGACTGAATCTTGGGCATACGGGTCATACCACCCACCAGCACAATCTCATTGATATCTTTCTTGGTCAGGTTGGCGTCGTTCAAAGCCTGTTTAACCGGGGTCAGACTGCGGTTGACTAAATCTTCCGTCAGCTGCTCCAATTTGGAGCGGGTCAATGTCATCACCAGGTGTTTGGGTCCTGAGGCATCCGCTGTGATATAGGGCAAATTGATCTCAGACTGCATTGTAGAGGAAAGTTCGATCTTGGCCTTTTCTGCGGCTTCTTTCAAACGCTGCAGAGACTGGCGATCATTACGCAGATCTACGCCCTGCTCCTTTTTAAATTCGTCGGCGATGAAATCTATGATCCGTTGATCAAAGTCATCTCCGCCGAGGAAGGTATCGCCGCTGGTGGAACGTACCTGGAACACACCTTCTCCCACATCGAGGATCGAGATGTCAAAAGTACCGCCGCCCAGGTCGTAGACCCCGATGACTTCATTTTTCTTCTTATCCAACCCATATGCCAGGGAGGAGGCCGTCGGCTCGTTGATGATCCGCAAAACTTCCAGGCCGGCAATCTTACCAGCATCCTTGGTGGCATTCCTCTGGGCGTCGTTGAAATACGCCGGCACGGTGATCACAGCCTGCGTGACCGGCTCACCCAGATAAGCCTCAGCGTCCCGTTTGATCTTTGAAAGGATCATGGCAGAGACTTCCGGTGGTGAATACTCTTTATCGCCCAACATCACCCGAAGATCGCCGTTGGGGGCTTTGCTGACCTGGTACGGCACCAGCTTGAGTGCCTTTTGAACGTCGGCGTCATCAAATTTCCGTCCCATAAAACGCTTGATTGAAAAGATCGTGTTTTCGGGGTTGGTGATGGCCTGGTTGCGGGCTACGCGTCCGACCAGCCGCTCACCGTTTTTGTTAACAGCCACTACAGAGGGCACCAGTCGTTCGCCTTCTGCAGATGGAATTACAACCGGCTCCCCGCCCACCATCACGGCAGCCACTGAGTTCGTCGTTCCAAGATCAATACCTATGATTTTTCCCATCGAATGATACCTCCTATATTATCGGGCTACCCGTACCATGGCAGGTCGGATGATACGGTCTGAAATTTGATAACCCGGTTGAACGATATCGATGATCTGCCCCTCTTCGAATTCCGGGTGGTCTTCCTGGCTGATCGCCTCATGGATATTAGGGTTAAAATCTTCCCCTGGGTTAATCTCCATGCGTTCGACGCCGTAATTTTTCATCTGGTTGAGGATTTTCTGGTGGATCAGGGCGATCCCCTCCACCCAGCCCTGCACTTCTTTAACCTCAGGTTGGTTCTGCAAGGCTCGCTCAATATCATCCACCGCATCCAAAAAGACCTTCAGCACGCTGGTCATCGAGTCCTGTTGGGTGCGTACAGCATCACGCTGGATGCGTTTTTTGTAATTGTCAAAATCAGCCATCGTCCGCAAGCGGCTGTCCTTTTGTTCTTCTGCTTCAGCCCTGAGTGACTCCAATTCACTTTCAAGGGCTTCATATTCATCGTAGGTCAGGGCAACCATTGTCTGGCCTTCTGCCTGACTTTCACCTGAATTGGACTCGTTGTTTGGCTGTTCTTCGTTTTCTTTTGGTTTATCTGTATTTTTTTCTTTGCTCATAAATGTCTCCGTATGGATGAAGATAATTTCTACCGATGTAATTGTCTTAGACTGCCAGCGTCTCTGACACAAGGTCGCTGAGCACATTGGCCACAAACCGTACGGTTGAGATTGTGCGGTCATAAGGCATGCGAATCGGGCCAAGCACACCCACCGATCCAGTCAGCGTGCCGGGGTCGCCGTAGCGTGCCAGCACGATCGAACACTGGCGAAGTTCCTCCCAGGTGCCCTCACCGCCGATCAAGACCTGGATGCCGCCGATATCTGTGTTCATCACGGTGCTCGCCAGCAGATTTTCCAATAAAGAACGCTCCTCTAAAATCTGCAGTGCCTGACGGGCTTCATCGGATTCTGAAAATTCCGGTTCCGAGAGGACGTTGGTCATCCCGTCCAGGTAGATCTGCCCGGTAGCAGATTCTTCGATCACCGCCATCTCAGACAGAATGACCTCGAGGATATCCTCGCCCAGCGAATCGAGCTGCCCTCGCAAGCGAGATATCTTTTCAACATCACAGCGCACACACAGGTCAGAAAGCTGGCTGGCAATAGCCGAAAGCTGCTCCTGAGGTACCGGTTCTGCCAGTGAGATGAACTGCTGACGGATCTCGCCGCCCATCATCACCATCACCATCAAAACCTGCCGGCCCCGGGTGGCGATCAGCTCAAGGTGCTTGAAGATTGCCTTATCGGCATGCGGTGCAGTGACCAGCGAAGCGCCTTGCGATTGGTATGCCAGCACCGACGCGGCTAACCTCAGCCACTGTTCCACATCCTGCCTGGACTGGTAAAACTGGTGCGTGATCGTCCGGCGGGTATTGGTGGGCAGCGAGCTGTGCTGGATCAGGTTGCTGACAAAATAGCGGTAGCCCTCTTCGCTCGGCACACGCCCGGCGGAGGTGTGCGGCTGACGCAGCAGACCCACATCGGTCAACACGGCCATTTCATTGCGCACCGTGGCGGAACTCATCGAAAGATCATACTTATTGACCAGCGTCTTTGAGCCCACCGGTTGCGCAGTGTGAATATGCTCGTGGATGATCAATGTCAAAACGAGTTTTTGCCGGTCTGTTAATTGCATGCATGTCTCCTGTTAAATTTTAGCACTCTCAAGGTGAGAGTGCTAAAATAGCACAAGCTTAATGTTACCATGAGCAAAAAACAGCGTCAAGAAAGGTAAAGCAGAAAGGGTGTTAATGTTTTATTAGAATTTCCGTAACTACTCAGCTTTTGAGGAAACAGGTGGTGTTGTGTGGCGGCTACGCCGCCACACAACACCACCGACCTTTCAGTTGCCAGACAGCCTGAGCAGTTACGAATTTCCTTGTAAACAAAAGATCAATGGTTTATACTCGTATTTAGAGTGTTTTTGTCACAATTATTTTTTTAGGAAGAGGTTTATAGTATGAATGACTCTCTAGTTTTTGAAGTTGAATTAGCTTTGCCCTTTGACGATGCCATGGACGCAGTAGAAAAAACCTTAAAAATGGAAGGGTTCGGCATCCTGACCCGTGTGGATGTGCAAACCACCTTTAAGGAGAAAATAAACAAATCGTTTAGACCGTTCTGCATTCTCGGTGCATGCAACCCACATTTCGCATTTCGTTTATTAGAAGCCGATCCGAAGATGGGGCTTCTGCTACCCTGTAAGCTCACCGTAGAAGCGGTCGGAGACGACAGCAGCCTTGTCAGGTTCATCAACCCGAAAAATATGGTGGTTTTAGAACTTGGTGATGACCCGGTGATTGCCCAGGTTGCAGATGAAGCTGAGAGGAGCATCCGCCAGGTGGTGCAAACACTGGAAAACCTTGAAAACTAAAATAGACGAAATTTTTGAGTAAAGTAGAGCATTTCTGAAGGTAATAAAACAACACAAATTTTAGTAGGATGCTGGAAAAACAGCCTCTTCTGCGGAATTGATTAATGGATAAGAGCAGGCTAGAAAAATTCGATCAATAATGCTGTGTTCGTTTGTGATTTTTAAGCATACGAATGGAGAGGGTACATAATAATGCGGACTAATAGTCCGCACTCCAAATTAATTTTCCAATTATCAAATTCCCAGTACCAAATAAGCAATCCCCTAGCTAAATCGCCTTCTCCAGCCACTCACAAACCGCGATGATCATAGGCAGGCAGGTGCGTTCTGCAACCCGCTCGGGTCCAAATCGACCTGCCTGCTCGGGGATGTTGAAGTTAATCCCGGTCAGCTGGATGCAGTCCAGGCTGATGTGTGTTTCTTTGATCCTATCCAGAAGGGCTTTTCCCTGGTTCAGTGCGACAGCCCGATCAGGTTTATTATGTGGATTGATGCTTGAAGCGCGCGCTCCGATCACCGCCAGTGCACCCAATACAGCCCCACAGACATGGCCCTGGTTGCTAAGCCCGCCGCCTAACATGCTGAGGGCTAACTGGCTCGTATCCGAAGTGAAACCTTCGCGTTCAGCAAATGCTTTGAAAACAGCTTCAGAGCAGAAATAGCCCTGCCCAAACAACGCAATTGCCCGTTCAGCTGATGATGTAGTTGTGAAGAGACCATTACCAGCGCTGTTGGAGAGCCGGATATAACGGTCAACTACTTCAGTCACAGCCTGATCACCTGCTGTCCTAACTGCCTGGTAGGGGTTTTTTCCAGGTACCAGCGCCTGCTCCAGCCGCTGGTTCAGAGAAGACATCATCTCCGAATAGAGATTGATTTTACGGATACCCAAGGAAACTGCCCTGGTGAGGTTTTCCTCTCCGGTACCTGAACCCCCATGTAAAACCAGCGGTACCGGCACGGTTTCGTAGAGCTTCTTTAGAAGGTTAAAATCCAGTGTAGGTTCGCCACGATAGCTGCCGTGCACGGTACCCACCGCTACAGCTAATGCATCCACACCTGTCTCGGCCACAAATGCTGCTGCCAGAGATGGGTCCGTCAGGCTCACCCGGTCGTTTTGTTGATGATAATCTTGCTTACCAGAGCCAACCACACCCAGCTCCGATTCAACTGAAACACCTGCAGCGTGAGCTATCTCAACCACTTTTTGAGTCAGAGCCACGTTGCGATCATAGGGTTTAGCGGAAGCATCAATCATCACCGAAGTGAAACCCCAATCCAAAGCATGCTGCACCTGCTCAACCTCGGTGCCATGGTCCAGATGTAAGGCCAGCGGCACCGTTGCCTCTTCTGCGAGGGCACGCACCAACCTGAAAAAGCGTTTGGGCGGGTTAATCTCATGGCCTGCAATTAAAGCCGGCGCCCAGCTGAGGATTAATGGTGCATCCAAAGCTTCCGCGCGCCTGATTAACAATTCAGTAAATCCCAAAGAAGGGATTTCCGGTGCAACCACTGCGTATCGTCTCGTTTGTGCCGGTTCCAAAATCTGCTTAAGTGTAACGAGCATTTTTTATCCTATAAGGTGGTGTGTGTAGTCTCTGCGAACAATCGGTGGAATCTCAAGCATAATCGAAAGCTCCAGGCAAGCCCCTGCCAGATCTCCATAAGCCAGGGGATAATGGTGCTGATAACCGCTGACCATCAACGTCTCAACCAGTTCCGGCACTGTTGAAGGTTGGGCGTTGATCTTTAGTTCTGCCAGCCAGCCGCGGCTCCCCTTGTAGGAGGGCTTCTGATTGTCAATCCTGCCAGAGACCACCAGCATTCTTTCCAAAGATGGGGTCAGGCCCATTAAAGTGACTTCACCTGGGCGCAGGCGCAGGTCATTGTGCAGTCCACGAGTCTGTCCTTCGGGGCCGTCAAACAGCCACAGTGAACCCATATCAACTCCCTTATTATCCGCCAGCAGGGGTGAGGTCGGCCCGCAGTGCCATAAAAGTGCAGTATTGTCTTCGACATCCACTGAGACCATATCCATTAATGTAACAGGGTCTCCATTGGTAAGGAAACGCAGAGCCATCATAGCAAGGGCGGAAGGTACATCTCCTTCACAAGCTGCCGGGATTCCCAGTGTGTTGAGCTGCCCTAGCAGGCTGCAAACAGCCACACCCGGCTCGGCTTGGAAGCGCGGCCAACAGCTGATTGCCAGTGCGTCAAAAGCATACTGCTCAATTAACTGTTCAAAGGCGATCTGTAAGCGAGCAAGTTTCAATAGGTGATCTTGGTTGCCACTTGCCAGCCGTACACCGGGCAGAATAAAAGACTCAGCTCGTTTTTTGATCAGCTCCTGATCGGTCAACGACCTGGCAATCTCCAGCACCGCGTCCAGTTCTAAAGACCGAATGCGCACGCCTAATTTATTTTCGAAATGGCGCGGGTCAACAATGAGGTTGTCAAACCCGGGTGCAACCCCGCCAATCAGACCAATCTGCGCTCCCCGTATATTAACGTATGCACGCAAGGCAGTCATTGTAACCCTGAAACGATCCTGAAAAAGCGTATCTTCAGGCCGGCCAAAGAACCACTTAACCTGCTGTGCCCCCAAAACGGTTCTGAGAACGCTGTTATACAGGTTCATGCCGGTAAAACTATTAAGCGGAAGGCCTCCCTCTGCACTGGGCGGTCCCTCGGGCACACCCCATAGACCAAGTGGGATTTTTAGGGTCGCAAAGGGGCGGATGAAATCTCCCCCAGCAAATGAACTGGACTGCACCAAAATATAGTCCGCTCCCCAATCTTTCAGCGCGTGTGCTGCGAAAGCAGCATCCTCTAAATTATAAATTCCCTCAGGGATTACCCTGAGTTCAAAATGCCATTCCCTTGCTAATTTTTCCATACCCCCTGCATCATCTACGAAATAGCCTTCCTTATCACCACGGAACGGGTTTGCCATCATCCCCACCAGGCCTACTTTCGGTTGTCGGATTGGTTTCATGATAAACTCCTCACTAAAAGGTTGTCCTACCGTGATAGGGCCAGATAAAACTAGGTGAAGCGGCCGGGGAGTCCCACCAGGGTTGTGCGGCCTTATCCAGCGCATACAACGAAAGTGAAAAACCACCCATTTCTAGTGTGGTAAAGAAAGACCCTACCACTCCTGATGCAGCATCAATGCCTTGCTGCTTCAATTGATTCACTACCGCCTGATAGAGAATATGCAATTCCATCGTTGATGTGCCCCCGCTGCCATTCAAGAAGACAAGTACTTGCTCATCGACCAGGTCACTCAAATCAGCAATTAGCTGTTTGAGCATCATCGCCACCAGCGCATCCGCCGGCAGCAGATCACCCCGGTAGACGCCAACCTCCCCGTGTACACCAGTTCCCACTTCAATCTGGCCAGGCGGAAGGTCAAACAGAACTTCTCCGCTAACAGGATGGGTTGGCGGCCGAGCAGCTACAGAAAGCGATGCTGTACGCCGATTGGTCTCCCGCATCAAGCCGGCCACATCTGCCAGTGGTAACCCTGCTTCTGCTGCCCCACCCCCAATTTTGAGGGCAAACAACAGGCCTCCCAGACCTCGACGCTCCTGATATTTTTCACGTGGCGCAGTGGCGATATCATCACTCAATAAGATAAATTCCACCTCGTGCCCGGCTTGCTTTGCGCGCCGCTGAGCCAGTCGAGCATTGAGCACATCTCCGGCATGGTTCGAGACCAGCAGGGCCACACCTGCACCACGCTGCCCCAATTCAATCGCACGAGCAATCTTTAAACCCGACGCACAGGTGAACAGCGGCCCATAAACATCGGCATCCAGCAGGCCAGGGCCTACAAAACCACCCATCGACGGTGTATGCCCACCACCATGGCCGATCACCAGCCCCACTTTTCCTTCATCTTTAGGATGCGAACGAACCAAAATACCGCCTGCTGTCAGACGGACTATTTCAGGGTATGCCAGTGCTAGTCCTAAATTATCCTCTGCAACCATCGCTGCAGGATCGTTGATAAACTTGCCGGCGGGTTGAAGTCTCTGATCATTGGGCTCGGCTAGCTCTGGTGGTTGGCACCGCACGCCTTCGGCAATATCTGTAAACGCTCCCAAAATATAACTGAAGCTGACTGCGCCAGGGTCCAGATGGCCTTGGCTACGCTCGCCTAAAAACTTCGCTCGCCCATGGGAGGCCTGCAGCTTCCGGGTGGCTTCGGCACCATCTTGCGACTCCTGGTGTGCCTTGCGCAGCGCATCCACAATATTAATATTGCCCGCTGCTGCCAGTGCCTGTGCTGCTGGTTTTAGTGCATCCAATAAAGTTTTATCCCCTGGTTGTGCACCGCCCACCTGGCAGATGGCCTGATACCCACGCTGAAAGAAGGATGCGAGGTCAGATGTGTTCAACTCATCCTGATCTTTGAATACCAGGCCGCCTTCAGCAAAGAAGGCCGCCAGCAGCGGTCCAATGGCACCACCAGTCTCTTCTGCCAAACTGTCAGCAGCAGCATCAAACAATTCACTAATTGAACCATACCCAACCTGCGCGGACTGCGAAGCTGCAGCAAAGGCGCGTACCATCGTATCACCGTGATCGCCATCACCAATAGCACTATCCAGCCGATTGAGTTCGGCGGCTTTGGATTGAAAGATCTCATATAAAAGAAAAAATAATGACTGACTTGCTGCCAGGTTAAAACCCAAAAGCCACCTCATTTTTTATAAATTTAGCAATCCTGGCAGCATTTTTGTCAAGGTCACCTGATAATTGACGCCAGATGAATAAATCATGACCGACTTCTCCAACTGGGTTGACAAAAGATTCCGCCACCAGGTACCCATAGTATCCAATCGCCTTCAGTGCTGAGCGGATCGCGCCCCAGTCCAGATGACCATCACCAGGTGCCTTACGATTATTGGCCACACAGTGAAAATGGCCCAGCCTCCCCCCTGCTCTGAGGATGGCATCTGGAAGATTGTCCTCTTCGATGTTCATGTGAAAGGTATCCAGGTGCAGCTTCAAACCCGGACTCCCTACTTCCGCCAGCAGCGCCAGGCCCTGATCCACGGTATTGAGCAGATACCCCTCAAATCGATTGAGCACCTCAATACATAATACAACACCCACACTGGCTGCATAATCCGCTGCTGCACCGAGTGATTCAATGCAGCGAGTACGCCGATCAACACGGTTGTCATCGGGAAAAAACCCCCAGGGTGCATAGGTCACACCCCCCAGGATCGGGCTGCCCAACCTTGCAGCCCCTTCCAGGCAGGCTCGTAGATGATCTATCCCCGCCGCCCGGATAGACTGGTCAGGGGAGGTGATATCAGTCTCTGGCCCAAGGCCGGTGCCGCAGCTGGGCAGTAATCCGGCCTGCTCAAGGCCAACTGCCAGGGAAGAGAAATCCATAATCCGGGGATTCAGCAGCGGCAGTTCTGCAACATCAAAACCGGCCGTTTTAACCCTATCAAAAATAGGGATCAGCTCGTCCGACCAAGATTCCTGCCAGTAAGAAAGATGAATTCCAATTTTATGCATCGTACTCCCTGATGAGTAAGTCGGCCCCCCTCTGAGAGGGGGGCCGGTGAAAACGAAACGTAAATCTAGAGACCGAATAAGCGGGCTAATCCGCCAACAATGATCGCAATGATCGAAAAGTCGTTGCCGCCAAAGGCATTGATAAAGCCAGCGGTAGTGTTCATAGCGAAGGGCAGTGAGATCGCCTGGAAGACAATTAACAAAACACCACCCACAATCGAAGCTATCACCACACCACGGATACCACCAGTGGCATTGGCCAACACCGCACCTGGGCCAACATCAAAGAAGGCTGCCACAACCAGCGGCAGCAATAAATAGGGGTAACCAGCCAGGCCAAAAATCACCAATGTGACCAGTGAGGCAATCATGGCAATCGGGAAACCGATCACCAGGGCATTTTGGCCGTAAGGGAATACCATCGGGCAGTCCAACGCAGGAACGGCATCAGGCACAATTTTGCGCGCCACGCCGCTGAAAGCCGGGACAATCTCAGCCAGCATCATGCGCACACCAGCCAGCAAAACCGACAGTCCTGCACCAAAGAGCACACCCTGCATAATGATCCACAGGAACCACATCCAGACCACACCGCCTGTGAAAGTCTCAGCAGCGAAGTCGAGTCCAGCGATAAAGCCCATCACCAGGTAGAGCAAGAACATGATAATCGAGGTGGAAACTGTCATCGATTTGAAGAAAGACCAGCCCTCAGGAAGGTCGAGATCTTCGGTCGATTTTGAGGGATCGCCAAACCACTTCCCAACCAGCGCACCGATTACTGCCAGGATGGTGGTGGTATGGCCAATGGTAAAGTCCTTTTTACCCGTTAGCTTGAAGACAAAGGGGGCAATCAGAGCAGGGAAGATGGTCGAAAACAAGCCGTGAATCAGGCTGCCAGCAATAATGATTGCCAGTCTGCCAATCCTACCGCCGTCGGCCAGCGCGCCCACCACAATAAAGGCATTCCAAAACATGATGTGGCCGGTCAGGAAGACATATTTAAGCTTGGTAACCCGGGCTAAAAACAGGTTGACTAAAAAGCCCAACACCATCACCAACACAATCTCAATGCCATAGCTTCCAAGGAAGCCGACCCAATCGGCAGCAACTGCCTGGCCTTCATGGGCATAAATTTGGCCGAATAAGGTTGCGATCGGGTTGATCACACCAACCAGCACATCCACGGCGGTGAAAATAATCAGCACACCAGCCATGGTTTTGATCGTGCCGGTGATCACTTCGCTAAAGCTCTTTTTAAGCAGCAGTAACCCGACCAGAGCAACCAGACCCAACATAAATGTGGGCAGTAAGCGGGGAACAATATTAAAAATTATCCCAATATCCATTTGAATTACTCCTTAACTATGATCGTGAAAAAAGTTTAGAATTTCATCTACTCAGTTCCAATCAATTTTGATAATTTTCACCTCCTTTGAATAACTCTCGTAGGACAGTACCAACCCATCAACTTGCTGCTGCCATTCAACAGCCTCAGGGGCAGGAAAAACAATCTCCACAGATCGTGCCTTCCTCACATCTTTAAACACCAGCTTCACAGTTTTGTCACTCACCAGGCTGTCACTGATTAATATTAATGAACAGTCATTCGTGTCTAATAGATGGGTATCAATTGTCCTTTTGGATAGCACCGGCTCGACTATACGCAATCTTGGTGCAAACCCCAGGACAGCGTGTACATGGGCCAGTACATCCTGCAGTATCGATGGCGAATGTTGTAAATAACCCGCGTCAGCTTGCGTGGCCAGATAGAGACCATACCCCTGCCCACTGGTATGCAGCGTGACTGCCGGCCAGCCATCATCAAATTCAGCGAGCACCTGCGTTCCCGCCGCAGGCGTAACCAGATCCCGGTTCCAATAACCAGGATAGCTGCGACCCTGAAAGGTAATCGTATGGTCATTAAGCAGATCCGGCTCAATTTTATCGATACCAAATGCTTTCTGAAGGGGTGCCGCCGGCAGATGGTGATTAAACCAGCCCTTCTCATCCAGCGTCCCACAGCGAGCAAAACCGATCAATAAGCCTCCTTCCGCCACATAAGATTCTAACGCATTCGCTGTTGAGGTGTCCATCAACCCTACCATCGGGAGGATCAACTGCGGGTAACGGCCAGCCATACCCTGACTGACCTGCTTGGATGTGATGAAGTCCATCGAAAAACCAACATCCCACAGCGCACAATAGGCACCGCGCTGAGCCAAGAAGAGTTCTTCTTCCTGATCAACCCCGCGAAAGAAAATTGCATTGGATTTAGATTCCAGAACTGCCGCTTCAGCCGGGGGAACTTTGGCTGCAACTAGCAACGATTCATTTTGACGGATAAACTGTCCCACCTCGCGGGCTGAATCCAACCGGGGGGTCGGGTTGCCGTCCAGGTCAACCAGTGCACCCCAGTGAAGGGGTTGATAAGCCCACTCTCGCCAGGGCATGTACAACATCAACTTGGCTTCATGTCCAAGTGATTCAAGGCAGTATTGGTGAATGTCTTGCGCGTCGGTTCGATAGTCCGGCCCCATCACCCAACCCCCAATCGGGCCAGATTCGATCTCATGCAGCCAGAAATCTCTTCCCCCAGAACCAGCAACCGAGCGTCCGTGGTCCAGGAATATTGAAATAAATTCCGGTCTTTTCTGAAGCTTATTGCCGCTGCCCGGGTAGAGGTCATATCCAATATGGTCTACGACCTGCGCCAGCTGCCATTGGTCTAAACCTGTAATAACACCAAATCGATCATAGCCTTTAAAGTTGAAGGTGTTAACCGAAGTTGGATGGTCAGGGTCACCTGCTTTGAGCAGTTGATGCTGCCAGCCGGCGAATTTTGCAAACATCTCCTGCCAGAACAAACGCCAGTCCAGCCAACGAGTCACGCCAGCCCAGGCTGAGGGCAATGACTCGGGTGGGAATACCTGCGACCAATCATTATAGACATAATAGGTCGTACCCCAAGCCCAGGCTTCGGTCAGCGCCTGCGTGGTCGAATATTTTTCTTTAACCCAACGGCGAAAACCAACCTGGCAGTTCTCACAATAGCAGAATAAACCTAAACTGTCTTCATTGCGAGCTGGCAGAAAAGGAAAACCGATCTCGTTGGTGATTTGCCATCCAAAATGATTCGGATGGCCGTTGGTGAATTTTATTAAAGTGTGAATATAGTTTTCTAAGGCCTGCCGATAACCCATGTGAGCAATACACCCCCAATGGTATGAAGCTCCCAGCGGATAGCGTTCGCCGCGATTATTAACCAGCTGCAAATCAGGGTATTCAGATGCCAGCCACAGCGGCGGACTGGCTGCGCCGGTGCTGATCAGGATCTCTATTTCATATTCAGCAGCCAAAATGTAGAAACGGCCCAACTCGTCCAGACGTGTGACCCCCGGCGCAGGTTCAATCAAGTCCCATGAACCGTGTACATCTCCCAGACGAATCAGGTTCATCCCAGCCGATTGCATCTTTGCCAAGTCGTCCGCCCACTGATATTCAGAGAAAACCAGAGGTGAGTAAGAGGCACCGTAGTAGAATTTTTTTTGCATCAGCTCTGTTCCTTGATCGCTTTCTGGATCACAGGCAGCGCTTTCTCTTCCACCTCATCAGTGCTGAGAAAATTATCGATCACAACCACCGGTTTGCTGGAGTCTTTAAACAGTCGTTCCATATCCTGTGAGGTGATCACAATATCAAAATTCTGACCAACAGCAGTATCCGCGTCCACACAAAAGGTCTCGGCTTTGATCTGGTGGTTGCTCAAGACCTCATCTACGGTCATGCGCAAAATCAACGATGTCCCTAATCCAAACCCACAAACCGTCATTATGCGTAATTTTTTCATCTTATCCTCATTTCTTGCCATTAATCATCAAAAGCATCCAAAATTTGGTTAATACCGGTTGCAGTTTTTAATAAAGTCTGGTTTTCATCAACCCGCAGGAATTTTGCCAGCGCTTTAAGAAGGTCCACGTGACTTTCATGATCCGTGGCACAAAATGAGATCACCACTGCCACAGGGTCGTTGGCTTTTGAACCAAATTCAACCGGTGTTTTCAGCGTGATCAAACTCAGTCCCAACGCATAGACACCTTCTTCAGGCCGAGCATGCGCTAACGCCAGGCCAGGTGCCAGAACCATATAGGCCCCTAGCTCCCTGACGGTACGCACCATCGCTTCAATATAGTCTGAACTACATTTTCCAGCTTCTTGCAACAGCACACCCCCGGCCCGAACTGCTGCCTCCCAATCATCCGCAGGAACTTTGAGCCGGATAAGATCTTCAGTCAGGTATTGTTTTAGCATCATAACCTCTATTCTGCGAATGAGAATCTGTTAATCACGAAGCAGGAACGCGGCAGACTCACGATCGGTAACCACCATGTTGAAAAAACCACTCAACAGCGCGCCGCGCAGTGCCCGATGTTTATCAGCCCCACCAGCCACCACCACGCTCCACGGAATCTTCTGAATATCCGCAAGGTTCAGGCCGATCACACGTTCATCCATCAGCGTGGGAACAGGACTACCCGTATCATCATAATAATGCCCAAGTGCGTCGCCAACAGCACATGAATCCTGGATCTGTTGAAATTCTGATTGGGAAATGCGGTTCTCAACAAGCAGGATCGCTGATTCATCCACCGTGCCGATGCTCTGAAGGATGATATCCGCCTGGCGGGCGCGGGCCAGTGCTCCAGCAATAGCCGGTTCTGAAACTAACCGATGTTTTAATTCGGGATTTGAAACAGTGTTGGGAGCATAGATCAGTTCTGCCCTCCCCCCGGCCAGTTCAGCCATTTTAGATGTGATGTTGTACTTGGCGATACTGCCTGAATGTTCGGATGACCCCCCAACTACTTCGGTAAAAATGCAATCAACTTTTTCCTCTGGATTAAAGAACAACGGCAGATGAGAGATCGTACGACCCAACCCCAACCCAATCCGCATGCCAGGCTTCAGGTTAGATTCCAGCCACCCGGCAGCGCTGCGAGCAAGAGTGTGATAATGAGTTTCACCATTGATGGGTTCCGGCACCACCACCGCATCTCGCAGACCATAGCGCAACACCAGATCGTGCTCAAGTTCAATCAATTGGCCGTCATCTGGGCTGTGGATCACCACCTCAACGATCCCCAGCTGATGGGCCTGATTGAGGAGACGATGAATTTTAATGCGAGAAAGGCCAAGTTTTTCGGCAATCGCCTGCTGGGTCAGGTCACCTTCATAATACAGCTTTGCAACCCGAACACATAAATGACACGCCTTTGAGTCAACCTCACCTTGGTTCATCAAGCCAGACCTTTATCGTACATATTTTCATAATAAGAACAATTGTACAATTATTTTAACAAATTATTAACCAGAAATCAAGATCCAACGTGAACTTAACATGAAAGAACAAAAGGTGATATTTTAAAACCTGTTTGGTAACTACTCAGCTTATGAAGAAATGGGGGGTGTCAAGAAATAAATGTTGTCAATGGTTTCGTTGGATTCATAAATGCATTTTTATGCGAGATGTATTTAGCCAACCAACCTTACAAATTCAGAAGTTTTTACCCTCGCTCCACCACTATCCGGTAGATATGCCGGTCGACGGCACCAAATTTATACTTATAAGCCTCATTCCCCCGCATGAAATCAAATTCTCTGATGTCGTTCTGGTTTGCCCATTCGATCAGATAGGCTACCAGGACCCAGCCAGGCGAAAAATCACGATAATCCCACTCCCAGCCGGAGTTATAAAGCCACAATCGCCCATCAAAATTGAATGAGAAGTTGCCGGCCGCCTTATGTCCATCCAGTGTGAAAAAGGCCAGGTGCAGCCAGCCAGCTTCAAAAGCCATACGAGCTGTCTTGTGCAGATGCGTTCGCATTTCCGCTGTTAAGAAATCCTTTTTAGTAGGGTCCTGAGCCATCATTTTTATAATAGCTGCCGTATCAGCCTCAACCTGCGCCGCATCATCAACAATATAAAACCCGCCCACTTCCAGGCTTTGCTCCACATTGCGCAATTTCCGCCTGATCTCATGACGCTGCTTTTTATCGATCTCTGCCAGGTAAGTCTCAAAATCCCCGGGCAATTCGATATAAGGGGATGGCTGCAGGTGTACTTTTTTATAAGCCCACCCCAGCTGGCCAGCAGCTACCTCAAGCGCAGCCAATGTCGGCGATTCTTCTAATAGATTATAAAGGTCCAGCACCGCCCACTCGGGCACCTCCGGGTCTGATGACAATATGTCCAGCAGACCTTCAGTGAAGGCAGGCAGATCCTCCGGCCTGACGATGAAGTCCAAAAAATCAGACACCTCAATCGAACCCACCAACATCAAAGCCGGCTTACCCAGGATGTTCTCCGTAAAGAACAGCGGTGCAACCCCAACCAGGTTTTCCCCCTCAAAGGCCGCCGCCAATACCAGCTGGCTGTCTTCAGGCCATTCACCGCCCCCACGTGTTTCCCACCACGTGCTTTGGTATTCGTACGTCAGGAATGGCACATGACTTGCACTTTCCTTTAGTATCTGGTTCCAGTCGTCAAGACGACTGGCTAAATTATCAAATGAATTAAAGATTTTAAACTCCATAACAACGATTATACCGCAGCGCCAGACTTGATATAATCAAGGTATCAAACATCACAATCATAAGCAGGGTCCTATGTATGATCTGAATTTACTCCCCCTCCCCAACCCCAATGGACAGGCCGATAAACCACTGCCTGAGTTCCATGCTGCCACCCCCCCCAGGCGGTCAGCCCGCAGTCGGGCTGAAGATCAGCTGATCATCGCCCTGTTTCTCAATTCCAATGAGGAATCCGCCAGTTCACTGGCACAGTCCTATATTGAGAAAATGGAACATATCTTCTTCAAGACCAGCGGTTCGGTAACCGCCGCCCTGCGTACACTGGTTGAGACAATGAACATGACGCTGCTTGAACAGAACCTGCGCGATGCACAAAACCGTGTCACAGGTGGGCTGACAATAGCTGCTGTGCACAAACGATATTTATATCTCGTCCAATCCGGCCCGGTGCATGCTTTCACCATTAACCATGAGGGGTTGACACATTATCACGACCCCAGCCAGTCTGATCGAGGCCTGGGACTCAGCCGCACCCCATCCATCCGCTACTTCCAGGCTGAGCTTGGCACCGGTGCGTATTATTTTGCAGCCGAGTCAGCGCCAGAAACCTGGACGGAAGAACGCCTCTTATCAGGCGGCTTCCCCGGGATAGAGCAGCTCCGCCGCCGCCTGCTCAACCAGGTGTCGGCTGGTTTCACCTTCGGTTTGGTGCAGATACAGCCCGGCGAGGGCAATATCCACAACTTATCAAGCAGCCCTCCAAAAAAGGCAGAACCGGAGATCATCACCGAACCGGCAGCCATTGAACCAATACCCGTTGACCCTCAACCTGAAACCCCGGCTGCAGCAAACATCGCACCCGAACCAAATGACCAGACCCAACAAGTCTTTGCCTACCAACCACCCCCAGCAGCTGAAGACACACACCGGCATTTTGGCGAAGACAAACCTGATCCTTCTCAAGCGGATTCCCAAAACATACTATCAAAGACACCAGAAGCATCATCCCAGCCCGATTCTGTGCAGCCAGACCTGCACCCCGCCAGGCGTGCCAAGCCTGCCCCACACACCACACAGCCGACACCCATTAAAGCTGAACGGCTGGCCCAACCAGTTTTAACCTCGGAGGAGCTGGCCCAGGCACGTGAAAAAGGCATCAAAGGACTGACATGGTTTTTCGATGGCTGGCATAAGGTCAGTTCGGCTGTGGGGAATTTTTTCAAGCAGCTGTATATACGCTTTTCACCGGATGGGGTCAACGGTACACCCGAGCTTTCCAGGGGCACACTGCTGCTGATCGCAGTGGCCGTCCCTCTGGCGATCGTGCTGCTCTCGATGAGCGTGTACCTTGTGCGCGGCCGCGCCATCCAGTACGAGTTCTTTTACGACCAGGCACAGACAGCCTCCAATAATGCGGCAGCCACACAGGACATATCCACTGCCCGCACAAGCTGGGTTCAGGCGTTGGATTATATTGACAACGCAGCTGCTTTTAAATCCACCAGCGAGCTGGATGAACTGCGCAGCTATGTGGAAACAGCATTGGACAACCTCGATGGGGCCATCCGTCTGACCTATCACCCTGCTATCATCGGAGCGCTCAACCCCTCGCTAGAGATCACCCGGATCATCTCTTTTGGCCCGGATCTTTACCTGCTCGATTCCGCTGGCGGCCAGGCTATCCATGCCACACGCACCAGCCGGGGTTACGAGATCAATACCGAGTTCCAATGCGCGCCGGGTAATTATGCCGGTGGACGGATTAATGCCATGGTCGATATGGCTTCGATGCCGATCAACAACCCCTACCAGGCCCACATCCTCGTGATTGATGCTGCCGGTTCGGTCTCCTTTTGCGGCCCTGGCCAAACCCCGACAGTGCAAAACCTTCCTGCCCCTGAGGGCAGCCCGGGCAGCGTCAAACGGATTGCCTTTGCCGGGGATTACTTATACGTGCTCAACCCGGAAGCCAATGCCGTCCATATCTACCGCGCCACCAACAGCCAGTTCCTTGAACCGCCCATCCGCTTCTTCGCAGCTGAAGGCGCAGATAGGCCAGACCTTTCACAGGTGGTCGATCTGGCCGTTAACGGCACAGATCTGTACCTGCTGCGGGGGGATGGTTTGATAGTCAGCTGCGTTGCGACCGGTCTACCGGGCAACCCCGTTGTATGCGAAGATCCGGTCACCTATGTGGACGGACGCCCGGGTAAAGAAGAACAGACCGTGGTGATGCCGGACTCAAACTTTATTGCTGTTCTGCATACCTCGCCGCCTGACCCCTCTGTCACCATCCTCGATGCCACCGAGGCAGATATCTACCGCTTCTCGCTGCGCTTCAGGCTGCATCAAAGACTGCGCCCTGAACTGGGTGATTACGAGATCGAGTCGCCGCAGGCAACCGGGTTCACCATCGGCATTGACCGAATCGCCTTCATTGCCTTCGGCCACCAGGTCTTTTACGCCATCGTAGACTGAATTTCTAGTAAACCGAAACATCAATTCTCCCATTGTATTATTACCTGTGCGATCTGACTGCTCATTCCGCAGTTCTGTGTTGCCCACCAATTTTTGATATCCAAGACACTAATGACAAATCACCTAATTGCCTAATCCCCTATTCACCTTCCGACCAATTCTCCATTCACCATCTTTCTCAATCCTCCGATTAATCCCACAATAATCAGTGGTAACTGCTCAGGCTGCCTTGCAAATGAAAGGTCGGGGGTGTGGTGTGGCGGCTTTGCCGCCACACCACACCCCCTATTTCTTCTTTAGCTGAGTAGTTACAATCAGTGTTACAATAAAATCGTACAAGCTGACCTATGATCGGATAAGGAGCCAGATGGGAAACCCAGATCCGCGTATAGAAACACTGCACCAGAAGCGCATCCAGTCACAGCAGGGCGGCGGGCAGGACCGTATCGACCGCCAGCATGCCAGGGGGAAGTTAATAGCCAGGGAACGCCTCAATTTATTACTTGATCCTAACAGCTTTATCGAGCTGGAACCCTTCACCACACAACAAACCAACCCTGATGAACCCGCCATCATGGGTGACGGGGTCGTGACGGGGTTTGGCACGATCGACGGGCGGACGGTGTATGCCTATGCCCAGGATTTCACCGTTGTTGGCGGCGCACTGGGTGAAATGCACAGCCAGAAGATCTGCCGGGTGATGGACCTTGCCGCAGCCAACGGCTGCCCGATCATCGGTCTGATCGATTCAGGCGGTGCACGCATCCAGGAAGGCGTCAAAAGTCTCGGTGGCTATGCCGAGATCTTCCGACGCAATGCCCAATATTCAGGCGTCATCCCCCAGATCAGCCTGATCCTCGGCCCCTGTGCAGGCGGCGCAGCCTACTCTCCCGCACTGACAGACTTGATCATCATGGTGGAAAAACAGTCCTTCATGTTCCTGACCGGGCCTGAGGTGATCAAAACAGTCACCGGCGAAGAGACAGATTTTGAATCACTGGGCGGTGCACAGGTACATTTGAATCTCAGCGGCACAGCCCACCTGATCACAAAAAAGGAACAGGATGCCATCGCTCTCGCCCGTTATGCACTGGGGTATCTGCCGTCAAATAATGTTGAAAATCCACCGTTATCATCTACAGGGGACGACCCGGAGCGAACAGCCGAGGTATTGAACGACCTTGTGCCAATTGACCCCGGCACACCTTACAGCATGCACACGGTGATTGAAAACGTGGTCGACCAGGGCACTTTCCTCGAACTGCAAGCCGGCTATGCCCGCAATGCCATCGTCGGGCTGGCCCGTTTGGACGGCATGCCCGTGGGGATCATTTCCCAGGAACCAGGCGTGATGGCCGGCGTGATCGATATTGATGCAGCTGATAAAATTTGCCGTACCGTCCGGTTTTGTGATGCCTTCAACCTGCCGCTGGTCACCTTGGTCGATTCCCCGGGGTTCCTCCCAGGTGTGGGGCAGGAACATCGCGGCATTATCCGCCATGGCGCTAAAGTCTTGTATGCCTATTCAGAAGCCAATGTGCCCAAGATCAGCCTCGTCACCCGCAAAGCCTACGGCGGTGCCTACGTAGTGATGAGCAGTAAATACCTGGGAACAGACATCAATTATGCCTGGCCAAGCGCCGAAATCGCTGTGATGGGGCCAGAAGGCGCAACCAAGATCCGCTACCGCAAAGAGCTCGCTGAGGCTGAAGACCCCGAGGCTGAAAAACAGCGCCTCGAGAAGGAATATCGAGAGCGATATCTGACGCCCTACGCCGCAGCCCAGGCTGGCTATGTTGATGATGTCATTGAACCCGCCCATACCCGGCCGATGATCATCAAAGCACTGCGGGCCATCCGCAATAAAGCCGAACAACATCCCCCCCGTAAACACGGCAATATGCCGGTCTGAGAGGTTAAGCGTTGAGTACCATTCAACAAGGACTGCTGATCACGCTGATCGGGATGGGGCTTGTTTTCGCGCTAATCATCTTTCTATGGGGTGTAATGTCGATGGTCGTGCGGACAACCTCCAAAAACCTAACCACAACTGAAGAACAACCTGAACATCCTGTTGTGATTCCGGCCATGCAGAAGGCAGAAGGCCAACGCCGGGCTGCAGCAGCCGCAGCCGCTGTCCAGCTGATGCTTTCAGCCTGCGAGCAGAACACTGAGACTACGACTGGTCAGGACAAATTCGGAGGGTTGACACCCTGGCAGAATATGCACCGGATCGGGCAGCTGAACCAATCCACCAGGCGAGGATAAACGATGAAATTAAAAGTAATAATTGATAATAAAGTTTATGAGGTCGAGATTGAAGATATCCAGGCCAGGCCGGTGATTGCTCTTGTTGAAGGGCAGCGCTTTGAAGTCTGGCCTGAATCGGCCGCCTCACAAAAATCTTCATCACCAGCTCCCACCATTTCAATCCCTGATTCTTCACTGGCTGAAAACCCTTTTAATAAAGTGGGGCAGGAAACCAGATCAACCGAGGTGACCTCTCCGCTTCCGGGGGTGATCGTCACCATCCTGGTGAAACCCGGAGACACAGTCTCGCATGGGGACGAACTGTGCACGCTTGAAGCGATGAAAATGAAAAACGCCATTCGAGCCAACCGGGAGGGCATCATCGAAACCGTTACCGTTCAGGTTGGCGACCAGGTCAGCCATGGACAGCTGCTGCTGACCTACCAGCCATAAGGGAGAATATTAATGGATTTTTCTTTTCTGGTTGAAGAGATCACCCGGGGTTTTACCAGCTTCACCTGGGGCAATGCGTCCATGGTCCTGGCAGGCGTGATCTTGATCACCCTGGCAGTGGTCAAAGAGTACGAACCGGTGCTGCTGCTGCCGATCGGTTTTGGCTGCATCATGGCCAATATCGGCATGTCGACCGACGAGGGCTTTATGAAGGTGATCTATGACGCCGGGATCGTAACAGAGCTGTTCCCGCTGCTGATCTTTGTCGGGGTGGGGGCGATGATCGATTTCAGTCCCCTGCTGGCACAGCCCAGAACCGTCCTGCTGGGTGCCGCCGGTCAATTTGGCATTTACGGCGCGCTCTTGCTGGCAATTTTACTGGGTTTCCCTATGAATGAGGCAGCTTCAATTGGTGCCATCGGTGCCATTGACGGGCCGACAGCTATTTTTGTGGCCAGCAGGTTGGCACCCAACCTGCTGGCGCCTATCGCAGTGGCAGCCTATTCATATATGAGCCTGATCCCCATCATCCAGCCGCCAATCATGAAGCTGCTCACCACCCGCAAAGAACGCTTGATCCGCATGGACTATGCTCCCCGGCCGGTCAGCCGACTGACTTTGGTGGTCTTCCCGATCTTTGTCACCTTTGTGGTCAGCCTTGTGGCGCAGGATGCTGCCCCGCTGATCGCTTCATTGATGCTCGGCAATCTGCTCCGTGAAAGCCTGGTGGTTGACCGTCTGAGCAAAACTGCACAAAATGAGATCATCAATATCGCCACACTGTTCCTGGCCCTGGCCATCGGGGCAACCATGAAAGCGGAATCCTTTTTGAACCTGCAAACGCTGATGGTGCTGGGTTTGGGGCTGATCGCCTTCATCATGGATACGGTTGCCGGGTTGCTGTTCGGTAAATTGATGTCAGTGCTGACCGGGGGCAAAGTCAACCCATTAATCGGTGCGTGTGGGATCAGCGCTTTCCCAATGGCTGCCCGGCTTTCTGCCAAGATGGCGCAGGATGAGGATTTTGAAAACTTCATCCTCATGCATGCCATGGGCGCCAATACAGCCGGCCAGCTGGGCAGCGTGATCGCAGGGGGGATGCTGCTGGCACTCGTTTCAGGGATTGTATAAACACAAAAAAAGCAGGCCATAAATGCCTGCAGTTTTGAGCACTCAAGTTATTATTATCAAACTTTGGGGTTTATTTCTTTTCCGCCAATTCCTTTGGATTCCAAAAACCGATCAGGTCGCCCATCGATTCGATGGTCAGATCTGCCCAGTCATCAACCGCCAATGCCATATAGGCCAGCCCGCCGGTGGGCAGGGCTTCAATTTCACCATCCACAATCTGCAGATAGGCTTCCAAACCCGGATTATGGGCAACCAGCATTACTTTTTCAAAAGAGTTTTCCAGGCTTTGTAATATTTCAATGAAGTCTTCCGGCTCACACATATAGAGATCTCTCATATATCGGATCTCCTTCTCATACCCCAGTTTTTCAACAACGATCTCAGCAGTCTCCTTGGCGCGAACTGCGGTGGAACATAAGATCAGATCCGGAACCAGGTCTTTCTTATCGATCACTTTTGCGATCAGTTTGGCGTCTTTTCGACCCCGCTTTTTAAGCGGCCTTTCGTGATCATTCAGGCTGTCATCCTTCCAGCTTGATTTAGCATGGCGCATCAATAAAAGGGTTTTCATGGTATTTTTCTCCTGTTGACAAATCAACCGCTACCTGAAAATCATATCATAATTTGGAGTAGAAAACCGCAGGTTAACATGTTCAAAAAGGTTTGTTAACCTCGGTTCATTTCCATCGGGAATGATGCACAAGCTGCCACTGCAACCTGGAGATTGGCCAGATCAATCCCGGTGGGCAGGGTGCAGTCAGCGCCCAGAATCAACCCCTCAGGGCCAAAGCTGTGAATGACCTCGTGAACAGCCTCTTCAATCTCTTCACTTGTACCATCCACGATCACACCGTTATTATCCAGCCCGCCCAGAATTGGTCGCTTGAAAAGTTCCTTGCCAGATGCCAGGGGGATGTTGTGCTGCGCGGTGGCAGCCCAATTGACTACATGGGATGGGTAGTTGCTGTACAGGTACATGCGGATATTATCGCGGCAGATATGCAGTAAGTTAAGTTCGCCTTTGCCGTCAATGGCATTCAGCACCGTCAGGTCATGAGGTTTAATGTAATTAATAAATTCCTGTTCAGTAAATCGGTCTGCTTCACCCCCCTGGGCTGAATAATAGATGCCGTCAGCACCTGCTTCAAGACAGGCTTCTGCAAAGACAGCCAGGCTTTCGGCAATCACCGCCAGGCCGGCATGCACAGATTCAGGGTCTGCTTTGAGGTGTTCAGTGACCAGCTTGCCTGAGGCATGATTCCCGGAAGCAAATGGGTTGAAAAGCGTTGTTGTGGTCAGGCAATCGCCGCCCAAGGCGTCGGTAATCATTTTGATCTCATCAAGCTGGGCCTGAAAAAACTCGCTTTCCAAAGGTGCGGGTTTGAGCTTGCGCCAGTCTGTTGGGGATTTGATCGTTTCACCCACGCGGTAGGGATGTTCATTCATGATCTTCAAAAAATCCAGGTCAACCTGGCGGTAATAATCCAGGTGAGCTTTGACAGATTCTTCTCCGTGAGCTTGCACCTCCGGAAAATGAAACCAAAAACTGGCCGGTACACGGTCTGGCGTTTGACCGGACAAAACTGCTCGCATGCGCTGCATTTTATTCATCATTCAAGCCTCCTCCCGTCGATTTTACCAGCTATTTGTTTTTAAACGCTGAGCTGCAAGCAGGTTTGCTCGCAGCCCAGCAATTCACCATTAAGGAGATGTCAACCCAACAGGATGTCAGTACTGCCGGGTTTATCTTGATGATAATTATGCCAGAATTCAGGGTTTATGACCAATACCTGTATAATGATTAATGTTTTTAAATCAAAAAGAGCAATTAATAAATTCAACGTAACTGCTCAGGGTGCTCTGCAGCTGAAAGGTCGGGGTTTAGTGTCAGAAAACAAGCAATAAACACAATATTATTATTCACGTGTTCATTCGGCTTAATGGCAGCGTTCCCATTGACTCAGCTTAATGCCAGGAAAAGCCCGATTATAATCACTGCTAATAATGACCAAAATCAAAAACAGGAAAATACATGACAACTGAATTCTTTCACCAACCAAACCAAACCCGGGCAGCCATGGCAGGTGATCCTCACCGGCCCGTATATCATTTTTTGCCACCGCAAAACTGGATGAATGACCCCAATGGTTTATTTTATTGGCAGGCCAAATATCACCTCTTTTATCAATTCAACCCCTTCGGGTCGTTGTGGGGATCCATCCACTGGGGACATGCCAGCAGTACAGACCTGGTTCATTGGCAGGATCACCCGATCGCGTTAGCACCAGAACCGGGTACCGGGGATGAAAACGGCTGCTGGAGCGGCTGCCTGGTGGATGACAACGGAATCCCAACGGCCATTTACACCGGGTACATCAATCGTGAGAACACACCGGTGATGCTGGCCCGATCAACCAACACCGACCTCGTCCACTGGGAGAAAAGTCCATATAACCCGATCATTTCTCAAATACCTGCTGGTGTCAACCCATCTAATTTCCGTGACCCTTATGTCTGGCAGGAGGATGGCGTTTGGAAGCTGGTCCTCGGTGCGGGGCTGGATGACGGCAGCGGGGCTGTACTCCTGTATCAATCCGATGACCTGGTCCAATGGCATTATCAAGGCATCCTGTTCCAGAAAAAAACACTTGAAACCATCACCATGTGGGAATGCCCTAACTTTTTCCGACTGGGAGATCATTACGTGCTCATCGTATCTTTGTTCCCCGATGTGCAGGGAGTGTACTATTATGTCGGCGATTATGACGGCGATAATTTCACCCCGCTCACAGAGGGATTTCTCGATCGCGGCCCTGTGTTCTATGCGCCGCAGGTACGCAGCTTCCCAGGCAATCGAACAATCCTGTTCAGCTGGCTGATGGAGCAGCGTTCCGATGATGCGGTTGAAGCGGCTGGTTGGTCCGGGGTGCAGGCCATCCCGCGCGATTTAGCATTGGATGATAATCTCAAACTCGTCAGCCGGCCAATCCAGGAGATACAGCAATTGCGGGGAAAAGTCCACCAAGCCAATAACCTGCAGACATTGCCCGATAACCTCATTCAACTGCCGGTCGCTGGAAGGCATCTTGAAATTGAGCTGGTCCTTCAAGCAGATTCCGGAGTTTTTATCCTGGAGGTGAATGCTTCACCCAATGGTAAGGAGACTACCCGGATATCCTATGATTTTGCAAATCAAATGGTCATGCTGGACACCCGAAACTCAAGCCTTGCAGAATCGGCCGCTGGCACGCTTCAGCAACTTGATCTCCCAACTACCAAAGAGGATTTGGTCAAAACGAGGGTCTTTTTAGACGGCTCTGTCATCGAAGTGTGGTTCAATGATCAGCAGGCCCTCACAGCAAGGTCTTATCCGTCTATGGCAGATTCACACCATCTTTACCTAAATGCTGATGGGGGATCTTGCAAGGTTAAGGATTTACAAGTTTGGCAGATGAAACCCATCTGGCCAGTCAATTAGGTGTGAACTACATAATTTTTTGAATTTTATAAGTAATTCCAAAATCCATTACCAAAAATTATTCTAATTTGGAGGATGGTGTATGTTATTTTTAAGGCAGTGAACGGCCAGTGACTTGCTTTAATCAGGATCGCTTTTTGTACGATTGGCCATTATTAATATACATACGCTAATTAGAGGTGAAGTGAAATATGTGCATTTTTTGCCGGATTGCAGAGGGGGAGCTCCCCGCAAGTGTTGTTTACAACGACGATAAGACCATTGCCTTTCTTGAGATTCAACCGATCACACCCGGGCATGTCCTGATAATTCCCAAAAAACATGCCAAAAGATTGATAGAACTGACCCCAGAGGAAGCAGGCCATGTGATGTGGGTGGGGCAGATCGTTGGTGAGGGTTTACGACATAGTGATCTGCTATGCCAGGGTGTGAACTACATCATGTCAGATGGTATGGCTGCCGGCCAAGATGTCGACCATGTTCACCTGCATGTCTTCCCCAGGTTTGAAGGCGACGGCTTTGAAATGTGTAAGGAAAACACCTTGCAAAAACAACCCGGCCGAGATTTACTGAATGAACAGGCAGGCCAGATCATTGATGCCATGAATCAACTGGTTTGGAATCCGGTCAAAAGCCCTGTTAATGTTAATTAAACAACGGTGATAAAGGATTTAAAATCAGCGTAAAGAGGACGGATTAGACCGCCCTCTTTTTTTAAATTTATGACATGATTTATCAGTTGCGTTTCTTCTTTTTTATTAATGCATAAATGACCAGGCTGATCACCCCTAATAAACTACCTACCAGCACCGACCATGCCCAAATCGGCATTTTAACTAAAGGTTCAGGCAATAGCACGGGGGATACTTTAGCTTTTGACCAATCAATATGATAAGCTTTCGCGCCTGTGGTCACAGCCCCAGTAAAATCAGCACCAGAGACATTCAAGCCAGCCAGCCGGGCGTTGGTCAGGTCTGCATCGGTGAAATCTGCATTTTCAAAGTTGCTGCTGACCAGGCTGGCATTGCGCAAATTTGCGTACTTAAAACTGGCTTCCTTCGCATTGGTACCAAAAATGGCTGTATCGACCAGGTTTGACCTATCAAAACTGGTTTTTACCAGATCACCACCGATGATCACAGTGTGATGGACAGCAGCATCTTGAACCGTTGCCCGGTAAAAATTAGGGTTGACCAGCAGCCCGTGGGAAAGGTTCGCACCTGTCAGATCCGTTTTACGAAGCACCGCTCCAACGGCATTTAACTTTTCCAGGGTCATGTCTCGTAAATTTGCCTGGGAAAGGTCTTTTTTGGATTTAATTGCCTGACGTGCTTCTTCCTCAGTTGCAGGTTGAATGACTTCAGAGGCTTTCTTTTCAATTTTAATTTCTTGGCTCATAGATTCTCCACCCTTATTTTATCAAATCTTCACCCTTCAATCAACTTTTAAAGAATTATGCTTCTCCCGCTTCAGGCAGGTAGATGATCTGCTCCCAGATATTTTTTGCCCAATCCAGGTCTTCCGGCTTATCCAGATAAAAGGCTGTTTGCAGGCAAGATTCGTCGCTAGCGGTGAATGTATATAATGCCAGCCTGTTTTTCTCCCCCACCCTTTTCTGAACCTGGGTGTATCCCAGCCCAACGATCTCCCCTTTGGTCGAAACCAGCGTTTCCAATGTATTTTCAGGCATTTTCTCACGAATGCGATTTAACAGCTCAATTTTCCCCGTGTCCTCAGGGATGCGGAATGCAGCCGTGATGACCGTCATCCCTGTGGTCCAAAAGACCATTTTTCCATCTTCGACCCGGGAGCCAAAATCTTCAGGCAGGTTGATGATCCATTCTTGTGTTACGCGAAATGCCATTTAAACCTTTCACCAGGTACTGTTTGCCGTGAACCAAAATCGAAGTTCACATTATAATCATACTGAGCCAATTATACCTGAGCAGCTTTTCCAGTATAAAAACTTGTGTTGCTTTCATTATCTTGATGAGAAAAGCAAACCAATTTTAAAAATCTGCCAGGTCGTATAAATTATAAAATATTGCCATACATAAAGGAGTAATAAATGTCTACAACACCGCCCCGATGGGACCTGACCAATGTTTACAACAGCCTGGATGCGCCAGAGCTGACAGAAGATATCAACTGGGTGAAATCAGCGATTGAGGAACTTCGTGCGGATTATGAAAACCAGTTAAAAGACATCACCCCGCAATCAGACATCACAAAGATCAATCAGGCGCTCAGTGATGCTGTGGATAAAATAAATGTCTTGATGGAAAAAGCTGAGACGATCAATTCATATATCCATTCATTTGTCTCAACGGATTCGTTCAATCAGCAGGCACAGCGTTTGGAATCGCAATTTGACCAGGTATTGGTCGGGATTCAGCAGGTCACGATCTTGCTGCAGGCATGGATCGGTCAATTTCAAGCAGTTATGCCAGATATTTTAGCTTTGGGGAACAGTGCCGGTGCCCACCGCTTCCCGATCATGGAAATTGCTGAACAAAGCCAATACCGGATGAGTGAAAAAGAAGAACTCCTCAGCAGTGAGTTGAGCTTAGCAGGATCCAATGCCTGGAGCAAACTGCAGGGTACGGTCACCTCTCAAAAAACCATTGAGTTTGAACTGGATGACGAACAGCAAACACTGCCCATGCCCGCTTTGATCAACCTCTACTCCCATCCCGATGAAACCGTCCGAAAACGAGCTTATCATGCGGAATTTGCAGCCTGGGAATCGGTCAAAGAGCCATTAGCCGCATCGATGAACGGCATCAAAGGCTGGGTTAATACACTCAACAAACATCGCGGCCGAACTGATTCGCTGCATGATCCCCTGGACCAGGCCCGAATTGACCGGCAAACGCTGGAAGCCATGCTGGGGGCAATGAAGGACTCCTTCCCTGATTTTCGACGCTATTATAAAGCCAAGGCTGCCCGGTTTGAGCAGGACAGCCTGCCCTGGTGGAACCTGTTCGCACCAGCTGGCAAGCTGGATAAATCCTATTCCTTTGATGAAGCAGCTGATTTCATCGTCCAAAATTTTAAAAAATTCTCGCCTGATTTGAGCAGTTTTGCCCAACAAGCCTTCGAAAACAAATGGATCGATGCCCAACAACGCCCAGGAAAACGCGGTGGAGCCTTTTGCATGCCAATTCCAGGGGTGAAAGAATCTCGCATCCTGTGTAATTTTGACGGCTCACTAGACCAGGTGATGACTATCGCCCACGAATTAGGTCACGGCTATCACAATTTCAATATTTATCGCCAGAACAAAACACCGCTGCAATCCCAGACACCGATGACGATGGCTGAAACTGCCTCGATCATGTGCGAGACGATCGTGTTCAATGCCGTCATGGAAACCATCGACAACCCACAGGCGGAACTGGCATTGCTTGAGACCTCACTGATCAGTGATTCTCAAGTCATCGTAGATATCTATTCACGCTATCTATTTGAAAAAGAAGTCTTTACCCGCCGGGAAAATGCCGAATTAAGTGCTGATGAGCTGTGTGAGATCATGGAAAGCGCCCAGGCTGCCACCTATGGCGAAGGCCTGGACGAAAAATACCGTCATAAATTCATGTGGACCTGGAAACCACATTATTATTACGCCAGCCTCTCCTTCTATAACTTCCCCTATGCCTTTGGGATGTTGTTTGGCGTGGGATTATATGCCATCTACCAGCAGCGTGGTGAATCCTTCATCCCGGATTACCAAAACCTGCTGGCCAGCACCGGTGAAGCACCTGCTGCTGATCTGGCTGCCCGGTTTGATATCGACATCCGCTCAAAACAGTTCTGGGCAGACAGCCTGCAAGTGGTCAGCCAGCGGATTGACAGGTACTGTGCGCTTTAAATCTGGGGATTAATCCACTGTTTCAGCCAACCAGGTTTCTATCTTGGTTTTGATCTGGTCGCGCACCACGCGGAACAAATCCAGTTTTTCATCTTCCGGCCCCTCAAAACTGGCCGGGTCTTCAAACGGCCAGTGCAGCCGCGTCCCCATGCCGGGGAAGAACGGGCAGTTTTCATCGGCATGGCCGCAGACGGTGATCAGGTAGTCAAAATCAATCTTGCCCTGGTATTTATCAAGAGGATCTGAGCTGTGCCCGGACATATCGTATTCCGTCTCTTCCATCACCTTGATAGTTAAGGGATTAATCCCGTGCGGCTCGAGGCCGGCGCTGTAGACCTCGAATCGCTCACCCCCAAGCGTTCGCAGCCAGGCTTCTGCCATCTGGCTGCGGCAGGAATTGCCGGTACAGAGGAATAAGACCTTCGTTTTCTCCATCTGGCTCATCGTTTAATTTTCCTTTTCGCCCGGTTGGGCTATCAGATCACGCTAATATTTATGATCCTATTCTATCCAAACCGCTGCTGCCCTGCTTTAGGGATTGGTTATAGTTTTGTTAATAATTATTCAGTTTTTATTGCATCTCGCAGCACCTAACCCAACGTCAACAAAGCCCCATGTTTTTTCAACCAGCGGCGGTCTTGCTCATAATCCGGTTTGATCTCACCCACCGCGTGCCAGAACTTTGGGCTGTGGTTGCGAATTTTTAGATGAACCAGTTCATGCACCACCACGTAGTTGATCACCGTCAGCGGGGCCATGCTTAAACGGTAGGTAAAATTCAGGTTGTTCTTTCCTGAGCAGCTGCCCCAGCGGGTGCGGGCACTGGTGATTCGCACCTGGTTGACATTAAACCCATGCGACCGAACATAATTACAGATCAAATCATCGGTGATCTGCCGGGTTTCTTCTCGATACCATGCGACAAAGACCTCTTGGGCCTTTGGTCGGGCACAATCTGCCAGGTTGAAAGTGCCGTCCAGTTCCAGCAGGGGCCTTTGACGTTTAACAAATTGCAGCGGATATTGTTCACCAAGATACCAAAATTTTTCACCGGGTTGATAAGCTTTCGGCTTAATAGCCGGGAATTGGGCTGCCAGACGGTTTTGCGTGCGTTCGATCCAGGCTGATTTACTTTCTATCACCTGGTTGATCTGGGCAATGGAAGCATGCCGCGGTGCCCTGATGATCAGCCGCCCGTCAGGCTTGACCTCTAACCCGAATGATTCCCGCCCGGAGCGAATCAACTGGTCAATTTTCGGGGAGAGTTTGGCGTTTTGTTTGGGCATGATGAGATTATACAATATGCGGGAATAATACGATTGTAATGAATGTTACATCATTCACCCCAAGTAATTCATGTATAATCAGGATGATCCGACCACAAACAATTTTATGAGACACACAGGCGAGAGGTATGCCCACAATCCAACACGACCAATTATTAATTGTCGTAATTAACCCAAAGAGAATAAATGTTAACGCCTGATCAGTTCTGGCCAAATATTGCTTCCTTAAAAGGGCTTGCCTTAAAGACGCTGGCACGCGGCCGCGCCTTCGATGTGGTTTCGGTTAACAGTGAATCTGTCATTCTATCGCCAGCAGTCAGCGGCATTGAGCGCATGATCCCTCGCACAGACCTTGAAAATGCCTTTACAGCACTCTTGCATCGCCGCGAGCTGACCACGCTCGAAATTGCCGAAGAGATTTCAACCTTTAATGCAGCCTATATTTCTGCGCTGCTGGCTGCCCTGCCGGATGTGGCTGTCTGCCAGGGGCCGGTGCGATTGATCTTTATGGGGCATCAATTGTTTTACCTAGAGTGAAATTTTGAGAACAATCAATTATTTCTCAACTTTTACAAATCTAAGGCACATTTAGAACCTCATGCCTGTCATGACCTACCTGATATAATTCCCCGCATGTTCAAACGCCTCACCCGAGATTACGCCGGTTACCCGCGCCAGTTCTGGCTGATGTTTGCCGGGATGATCTTAGCCACCATCGGCACTGCCATGATCTGGCCGTTCCTGATGATCTTTGCCAGTGAAACGCTCTCACTACCGCTTGCATCGGTCGCCAGCCTGATGACGATCAACGCCGGGGCAGGCCTGCTTTCATCCATCCTGGCCGGCCCGGTCGTGGACCGGCTGGGGCGCAAGTGGGTGATGGTCATCGGGTTATTGGGCAGCGGTGCTGGTTATTTCTTTCTCAGCCAGGCCCAGAGTTTCACCGCCTTTGCGTTGATCCTGGGGGCAAGCGGGATCTTCTCACCCCTTTACGTTGTTGGCAGTGACGCCATGCTGGCAGACCTGTTCCCTACAGGGCAGCGGGCAGATGCATTTGCGCTGATCCGTATGGCACGGAATATCGGTGTTGCGGCCGGGCCTGCCCTGGGCGGATTTGTGCTTGCCGTCTCATATAATATTGGCCTGTATGGCGCAGCTCTCGGCCTCAGTGCCTATGGACTATTGATGCTGGTCTTTGCCAAAGAAACTATCCCGCCCGGTGTTTCCCGAGACCGGTCTAATCTTGCAGAACAGCTGCGCGGCTATTATACAGCCTTAAAAGACAAACCCTTTATGGGTCTGGTTGGTGCTTTTACGCTGGTGCAAATGACCACTGCGCTGGTATGGGTCTTGCTTTCAGTGTATTTGAAAGTTCAGTTCGGTATCCCCGAACAACGCTATGGCTGGCTGCCAACAACTAACGCTTTGATGGTGGTGTTCTTCCAGGTCTTGATCACGCGTAAAGTCAAGCAGTATCCACCGCTGCAAGCCATGCGGTTGGGTGCCGTTTTTTATGTCCTTTCGCCATTGGTCATTGCCATTTCAACCGGATTCTGGGGATTCTGGGTTGGCATGGTGGTGATGACGCTGGGAGAATTGATTGTCGTTCCCAGCGCCAGCGCTTATGCGGCAAACCTGGCCCCCATCGACAAACGCGGCCGTTATATGAGCCTCTATGGTCTCACCTGGCATGTGGCTGTCGGCATCAGCCCGGTCATGGGCGGCTATTTAAGTGACCAGTTTGGCCCACGCACACCCTGGTTTTCTGGTGTGTTGATCGGTGCATTAGCCCTGCTGGCTTTTTACCGGCTGCACAAACGGCAACCAGTACACGTGAGCGAAACCCCCATTTCTTAAGCTTTCTCTCTTGACAAACGCAGCAAGTTTTATGTATGATTAGAACATATGTTCTGTTTGAAACTTTGCCTGTCTTCAAACCACAAACTAAAAGTGGAGGTGACACTGCATGACTAAAATTTTAATTTTCAAGGAACCGGATGCCTTTGGTGTACTAGAGTATGACATCCCGGCTGAACAAATTGTCTCGGCTGTTAACCGCGGCCGCTGGGAGCATATCCTCCCAAATGAACCTGGTCCGCTGTATGCCAGGCAGCAGGGTGATGTGGTGGTCATCACCAGCAGTGCCCAGCCGCCTGAAGAGATGATGCACCGGTTGAGCCGGCGTGAACACCAGGTATTAGTTCTTCTGGGTGAAGGGTTGACCACCGCCCAGATCGCACTTCGGTTGGGTCTGCGCCCCCGTACGGTGCGTGGGTATGTCGCCGGGATGAAAGCCCGCCTGCAAGCCCATAACATCCAGCACCTGGTCGCCCGAGCTGTTGCCCTGGGGCTGGTTCACCCTGATATTTGGACAGATCAGTGAAAAGTGAATTGTGAATAGAAATTTGCTATAATACATATTCAAAACATTTCACAATCTGGAGGTCAACAATGGGTAAGAAGAAAGACGAAAAGAAGGAAGAAAAAAAAGAAAAGAAAGACAAGAAAGATAAGAAACAAAAGAAAGACAAAAAGAAAAAAGATAAGTAATTAAGGCCGCCCCCCGATTAATTCATACCCTCCATCCAACCATGGATGACCAGGAGGGTTGGTTTTGCCTGCCTAGCCTGGCCACTTCGGGGTGGGGATCAAAGCAGCCGACCGCCATCTGCGTATTGCGGCCATTGGCAATCTCAGCATTAACATATTTTTATCCAAAATCATAAAATTTTTATTGTATCAGCATAGGCTGCCCTACGATTGAAAGGACGGGAGTGTGGTATGGCGGCGAAACCGCCATACCACACTCCTTAATCCCTCACATACTGAGTAGTTACTTTTTATTCATATTTCACAAATCAACTTTGTAAGATTTCCAATCAATTGTTAATATTCCTGTGGTAAATTTCATCAATACCAAATAACGATCATCCCGGGTAGAATCCCTGGAAATCAATATCGCTGTCACATCACGATGGGTGGCAGAAATTTTTATCCGCAAGGAGAAAATCATGGAATCTAAAGGAATCCGTACCTGTTTGACCATTGGGGTTGGCCTTATCCTCATAGCAATCGCCTTTGCTGCCGGGATCAGCATCGGGTATTTTGCTCCAAATTTAGTCGGTACGCGCCTGCCTGTCACCGGGCCAATCAACTGCCCACCCTGCCCAACCTTGCGAGAAGGTCAGGAATTCCAAACCCTGGAATGTCCAACCTGCCCCTACATCGATGCAAACGCAGAAACCCCAGAAGAATACCAGGCTTTGTTCACGCCCTTTTGGGAAGTATGGGACATCATCCATGAGGATTTCGTAGATCAACCAATTGATGACATGGCGCTCATGCGTGGGGCAATAAATGGGATGCTGGAATCTCTGGGCGACCGGCACACATCCTACATGACCCCGGATGAATACCAGCAGGCTAACGAAGCCCTCGAAGGTGAGTATGAAGGGATCGGTGCCTGGGTTGATATCACTGGAGATTATGTAGAAATCATCAGCCCAATGCGTAATTCTCCGGCAGCAAATGCCGGCTTACAGCCCAAAGATATCATTATCGAAATTGACGGCGAAGACATGACCGGGATTCCAGGGGACCTGGTGCTGCGCCGCATCCTTGGGCCAGCTGGAACAGATGTGACATTAACGGTCCAGAGAAATTCTGAAACCTTTGAAGTGACCATCACCCGTGCAAAAATCGTTGTCCCCACAGTGGATTTTAAACTGCTTGAGGACAATATCGCCTATATCGAGTTGTATAACTACGGTGAAAACACGACCGAACAACTTCGTGAAGCTTTAAGAACCATGCTGGATGAAAACCCTGACGGGTTGATCTTCGACCTGCGAGGGAACGGCGGCGGGTTCCTCAATACCGCCATCCAGGTGGTATCGGAATTCATCGGGGATGGGGTGGTCATGTATGAGCAATTTGGCGACGGCGAGACCTTGATCTATGAAGCAATCCCCGGCGGGCTGGCAACCGAAATCCCGCTGGTCGTGCTGGTGGACGAGGGTACGGCTTCTGCTTCTGAGATCACTGCGGGTGCCATCCAGGACACCGGCCGTGCGCCGCTGGTCGGGGTGACCACTTTTGGCAAAGGTTCTGTCCAGATCTGGCGGACTTTAAACAATAATGCCGGCGGAGTACGGGTGACAATTGCCCGCTGGCTAACCCCGGACGGCCGCCAGATCAGCGGGTTGGGCCTCGAACCGGAATATGTGGTTGAAATAACAGAAGAGGACTTGACTGAAGGGCGCGACCCCCAGTTAGACAAAGCGATCGAAGTTCTCAAAGAACAATTGCAATAAATTTCGGAGGAAGTTTAACGATGTTTTTTATGCCATTCTTCAATATCAATTACCTGATCTACATGCTTCCGGCGGTCATCCTGAGCTTGATCGTACAATTTTATGTCAACAGCCAGTATTCACGCTGGAGTAAGGTGCAAAATGGGGCCGCGATGTCTGGTGCCCAGGTTGCTCAGCGGCTGGCCAATAATAACGGCATGTACAATTTACAGTTCAAAGCGGTGCCAGGCAAACTCAGCGATCATTATGATCCGCGCCGCAAAGTTTTAGGTTTATCGCAGGAAGTAGGCCAACGGCCAAGTGTGGCATCCATGGCCATTGCAGCCCACGAGTTGGGTCATGCTCAACAGGACCACGATGGTTACCTGCTGATGCGTCTTCGGTCTGCACTTGTACCCGCTGTTAATATCGGCACCAATGCCGGCTGGATCCTGATCATGCTCGGGTTGCTGCTCCAAATTGGCGACCTGGCCTGGTTAGGGGTGCTCGCCTTTTCAGCAGGACTTGTATTTGCGGTGGCTACCCTGCCGGTGGAACTGAACGCCTCCAGCCGGGCACGAAAAATGCTGGCATCCAGCGGTATGATTAGCTCAGACAAGGAAATGCGAGGGGTTAAAAAGGTTTTAAACGCTGCAGCACTGACCTATGTGGCGGCTATTGCCACATCTCTGATGCAATTATTGTATTTTGCATCCCTGGCAGGCGGCATGGGCAGGCGCCGCAGGTAGACACCTCTAATTTTTTGGATATAGAAACACCGCGCTAAGGCGGTGTCTTTTAAAGCAAATTTTATCAAAAAAGGTCATACTTCAGCGGCTTTTCGTTTGCCAATCCAGCCGCCAACAACGAACACAATCTGCAAAACCCCAGCTACCAGCGCACTGATCGCCACCAGGGGTGTATCCGACTGCGCCACCCAGATGCCGACAAAAGCCCAGGCCAGCACCAAAGAATAAGCGGTTTCTCCACGGGTATAGACCATCATCAACCCCAATAAAGAGGCCACAGCCAGCATGATCACGGCCCATTGTGGTTCATTCAAAAAACCTCCCCGCCAACCGCTAAAATATAACACCTGGGTGAAATTCGCAACCACAGCAACGGTTGCCCAACCCAAATAGATGCCAAAAGGCACTTCGACAAGCAGCTTTTTCACTCCGCTCCGCCCAGATTTGCCAACGCCCAGCATCAGGTAGATAGCTATCAAGCTGACCAACAAACCAGAGATGGCTATTAAAGTCAGGCTGAACGCAAGGTAATGCCAGAGTAAGATCCAGGCGGTATTGAACAGGTTGGCAGCGATAAACCACCAGGAAATGGCATCGATTCTATCATCTGCCATCCCCTTTTTGGTCAGTGAATAGCCTGTGAAGGCAATCAGCACCAGGTAGATCAAACCCCAAATTGAAAACACATAACCAGCCGGCACAAACAGGATCGGGAAACTGTCAGAAATCTCACCGGTCGTCAGGCCGTTAATTGGCAAGGCATTGGCGAGGATGTTCACAACCAGCATCAGCACCAGGCTGAGCACCATCAAAATTCTCTGTATTTTCATAAAAATAAACTCCTTTATTGGTATTGGGTAATAGTTATTTGTATATTTTAAACAATTGTAACTGCTTAGTTTGCCCTGTAAAAGAAAGGTAGGGGGTGTGGTGTGGCGGCTTCGCCGCCACACCACACCCCCTATTTCCTCATCAGCTGAGTAGTTACAAACAATTTAGGATAATTAAATAAAGTTTGTAGAGCCTTCTACATTCATATTTTTTAAACAACACAGTATTTGTTATTGCGAAATTTATCTGGCATGCTATAATCTAATTTCGATAATTTTTATCAGTATTTGGGTTAGCCTTATTGTAGCTCGTTATGATGACGGTGCCCATGAAACAAGGTTGAGAATCGCTTTCAATGATACATAGTAATAACCGAAAATTTCTCATCTTAAGTACACTTGTGTTCCCGGTGCTTCTTTTGGGATGCCAATGGTTTACCCCCACACCCCTTAATAATCCTGTTGCGTCACATACACCAATGCCGTCGACGGCAACGATTACAACCACAGCAACACCATCCAGCACACCGACACAAACTCCCACCGAGACAACCCCTGAACCCACGGATACACCCACCATCATCCCTTCAGCCACCTGGGTTTATAACGAACCGGGGCAAGTTATCGCACCGATTCTACTTTATCATCATATCAGCAGTGAGTCCGACCACAACCGCTATAATGTGTCTGTGCCTGAATTTCAAGCCCAGATGCAGGCATTATATGATCATGGGTACACAGCTGTCTCGATCTCCCGGGTGGTTGACGCTCTGCTGAATGGGGCTGACCTGCCAGAAAAGCCCGTTGTGATCACCTTTGATGACGGGCATATGAGCGTCTATGAAAACGCCTTCCCTATCATGGAATCCTTCGGCTTCCCGGGTGTTTTTTATATTGTGGCTAACCGGATCAACAACTCACCAGATTTTGTCAATATTGAACAAATCAAAACAATGATCGATGCCGGCTGGGAAATTGGCAGTCACGGTTACACACATACCGATGTGACCTTGAACCGTGATGCTGTTTATTTTGAAATAGCCCAATCCCGCAACAACCTAAAACAGGCTCTGTCAACCGAAATCGCGACCTTCGCCTATCCCTTTGGTACCATCGATTCCTTCACGGCACAAAAAGTGATCGAATATGGATACAGTGCCGGGATGGGTTTAGGAACCCGGATTGTCCACACCTTCGATTCCTTATGGTACATGCATCGTATCGAGATCTACGGTGAATATACTTTGGATGATTTTCTCATGCGAATCGATCCATGATAAGGAAATCCGAACACCAATCATCAGGGCCGCATGACAAAGAAAGAATCAAACCCAACTGATAACCCTACATTCTCATAACAGCCAGCGATCACACCCACCATCCCAGGTTGGTATTGGGAGTCGTAGGATTCCGCCAGGAGAACATCATTCAGCGCAAAGGCCAGTCCATCCATCCCGCAATAAGCTGCCAGCGTATAGCTTGTGCTCCCATCAACAAAATCAGAATAGGTCCAATCAACCAGGGCTATCCATTCACCACCACGTCTTTCATAAATGCTGTAATAACCATCCTCGCTGATCCGAAAAGTAATCAAGTCCCCATTATCCTGCTCACCACAAACCAGGCCAAATTCGCCATCATCAACAGGCTGGTTGAGACTCGCTTCTGTAAGGATGATAACATCATCATACGTTTCTAACCTGGTCGACCAGAACACATAAATTTCCCGGTTGACTTCGATCACCAGTTGGTTTCCAAAGATATTCACAGAGCCATCTTCACCTGAGCCAAGCCCCCAATTATTGTCATTATTGGCAAAGAAATCCTGGAAGAGGATCTCCCCTTCCATCATCTCCACTTCATCATACTCCTGCACGGTAGGTCCCACTATGGCAACCTGGCCGGCTTTTGCTGCATCCACCATCGGCAGTGCCAATGTGATCGGCCGCAGCGCATTGATGAACCCACCCAATGGGATGCAGTGGTCGTTTTCATCGATCACACCGTCACGGTTGGTATCCACCAAGTTGCGGCAGTCCACAAACCCGGCTTCAATATCTCCAGACCCAAGCTGGGTTGGCACCCCAACGATCAGCCCCTGGGGGGTGGCTGCCAGACCGCCGCTGTTTCCACCGGCAATCGTGGCAGAAGTCTTGATGAAGGCCCGGTTGCCGTAGGGTGATTCAGCCGTGAAACCGCTCACTTCACCCCGGGTGAGGGTGATCGTTTGACCACCAATCCCGGGATACCCGATGATCACCAAAGGGTCACCAAGCTGAAGGTCATCTGAATTACCAAAACTGACGGGGGTCAACCCCAGTTCACTCAGGTTGACCGGGTTGCCCTGCAGGTCTGAGCGGATTTTTATGACAGCCAGGTCTAAGTAATAATCTGCCTGCAAAACGTCCGCATAAAACATCGGTACCGGCGGCTGATCTTGCTGCATTGTCACGGCCACAACCAGCGCGTCCACAGCAACATAAGGGTCCGAAACCACATGATTATTGGTCAGGATCAGGCCGTCCTCTGAGATGAGCGTGCCTGAACCGCCCCAGGCCTCAACCAGCTGCCCACCAGAATCCACAATGGCAATGATTTGCACAACCGATTGGTAAGGGATCACCTCACCCAAAATCATATCCCCATCGCCACCCGTTTGTGCGGAACCAAGCCTGGGATTGATCACCAGGCGGAATCTTGATACACTTAATTTTGTCCCAACCTGGATGGCGATCTCCCCGGATACATCACCATCATCAATCGCTTCAAACTGGAACACAACCTGCTGCTGCCCTGCTGGCGCTATTTCAAGGTCAAATTTATAGGCAGTCTTATTCCCATAATCCATGCCGGGCACCCCACCGTGGGTAACACCTGTCACCAGGGCGCGTGCCAATAAATCATTGGGCAGCTGAATTTCCGAAATTTGAATATTACGGATACCCTCATTTGCAAGGTCCATGGTAATTTCAAAGGTATCCCCCACAGCCAATGAGGAAGCGGGAACAGTTACCTCTGCCTTAAGACCTTCCGGGTCGCCGCCAAAAATCGCCAACAGGCCGGCAAAGCCGCCCACGAGCAGGAATCCACCCAAGCACAGGATCAAAATCGCTGCCGCACCGCAGCCAATCAGCCATTTAGACCTTTTCGGTTTTGGGTTTGGTGACATCTCAGGGTAAGCCGTCATAAGACACCTCGCAATTATTTAGGGATATACTGCCTGCCTATATTATAAATGAAATTGTAACTACGTAGTATATGAAAAAATAGGGGTGTGGTGTGGCGGCTTTGCCGCCACACCACACCCCCGACCTTTCATTTGCATGGCAGCCTGAGCAGTTACCATACAACTTTTTAATACGATTGTCGTATACTTAATTAAGATTTTCTATTTTAAAAGGAATAAAACCATGAAAAATAAACGACTTTATATTTTTTCAGCCATCATGATACTGGCGCTTTCATCGGGTGCCTGCCGCTTCTTGCCTTTTTTCAATGTTGTGCGCGGGTCTGGCGATCTTGTCAGCGAAGTTAGAACCGTCAGCGACTTCACCAGCATCCGCTTAGACGGAGCGGGACAGCTCTTGATCACCCAGGGTGACAGCGAAGCACTAGAGATCACTGCTGAGGATAACTTGATCGATGATCTGACCTCCGAAGTCCAGGATGCCACGCTTGTATTGGGCTTCCAGGATAACCCGCTGCGGAAAACACTCTTCCCTACCCGCCCGATCACCTATACCCTGATGGTCAGAGATTTAGACAGCATCACGGTCAACGGTGCAGGCGATCTGCAAATTGACACCCTGCAAACCAACGCACTGGCGCTCACGCTCAACGGCGCAGGCCAATTTAAAATTAACAATTTAGAAGCACAAAGTTTGGCAGTAAAACTCTTTGGTGCCGGCAATATTGAAATTGGCGGCGAAGTGGTATCACAGGACATTCAAATTGATGGTGCTGCCAACTACCAGGCAGATAATTTGCGCACAGGCAGCACTGTGATCGAAATCAGCGGACTAGGAAATGCAGTCGTCTGGGCAGTTGACAGCCTGAATGTATCCATCTCAGGGGCAGGCAACCTGGAATACTACGGCAGCCCGACAGTCACGCAGAACATTGAAGGCGCAGGCAATGTTCAGCATCGTGGCGACAAATAAAACAACAAATTAAAGATTATCAGTGGGGCAGCCACATGAACTATTAAATGAACAGGAGGAATATATGAAACGTAAACCAGGTTTCATCGGCGGGATCATCTTAATTTTACTGGGTGTCTTATTCCTGGCCAGGGAGATCGCACCTCAGTACTTTCAGTTTTGGGAATGGCCATTTATCATCATCGGGCTGGGCGGCGTGTTCCTGATCTGGGCTATTCTAAGCAGCACCGGCGGTTTGGCCGTGCCGGGGTCCATTTTAGCAGGCATCGGTGGTATTCTATACTATCAAAACTTTATTGGTGATTGGCAGTCCTGGTCCTATATTTGGGCACTGATCCCAGGTTTTGTCGGGGTGGGTGTGATCATCAGCGGAATCATTGATCGCAACTTCAGGGAAGCCTTCAGCGGTGGGCTGGTACTGTTGTTGATCAGCACGATGCTCTTCTTTGCCTTTGGGTCTGCCTTTGGTTTGGACACTGAAATCACCCGCTATTGGCCGCTGCTGTTGATCGGCTTGGGGTTGATCGCATTGGTCAGGGCACTATTCCCCCGTAAAAGGAAGGATTTTTAACCCTGCCCCAAACTGGCATACCACGCTAAGCCAATAGAAAAATATTCTATTTGATGGCAATTAAACAAAATCAGCTGACCTGATGTATCGGTCAGCTGTTCTATTTAATTAACTTTGAAATACGTTTAAACCTCGTCCCAGGCTCCTTTAATGCGCCGGTAGGTTTCGTCCAGTGATTCGGGCAGCACCCGGGTGTTCCCCACTGCGGACATGAAGTTGGTATCCCCGCTCCACCTCGGTACAATGTGCATATGTAAATGGTCTGCCACACCTGCACCAGCCATTTCACCGAGATTCAACCCCACATTAAACCCATCTGGCTCATAGACCTTTTGCAAAATTTCTACGGCTTTACTGGTGCAGTCCATCATCTCAGCCCTTGCTAACCGGGTTAGTTGGTGAAGCCTGTCCTCGTGCGCAAAGGGTACACACATGATATGTCCTGATGTATACGGATATCGATTCAGGATCATATAAACATGGTCTGACCGGTAGAAAACAAGGTTTTCAACCCCATCTTCTCCGTCAGCAGGCAGGCAAAAGATGCATTTCTCGTAAGCATGGTGTTCTTTAATATATTTCATGCGCCAGGGTGTCCAGAGGTAATCCAAAATAATTTCTTCCTATGACCTGAGTTTATCATTCGTTGTGAGTTTCAGCACTGTTTCCAAAAAAAAATGGAGTGCGGACTTCAGTCCGCAATATTGGGTGATTCAATTAACCATCTGCTTTAATCCCATTGTTCCAATCTAGATAATTATTCACGTTTCAGTTTTCAAATTCTCTCTAACAAAGTTAATCTTTTATGCAATTAATTCTTTTGGCGGACTAAAGTCCGCACTCCAAATATGCCGTTGGGCGGATAAAAGTTCTGTTTCCGAAAATCTTTTTCTCGAAAAACTGGTTTGATAAATACCGGAATTAACTGGAGCGCGGACTCATGCATTCAGCCCGCAGGGCGTAAATGTCAGTCCGCACCATCAGGGATTTTTCTCATTCGCCAGCTTCAATCCCATCGTTCCAAACTGGATAATCTTTCAAGATTTCATCCATCCAGTTCTCGCCGAATAAGGATAAATTCTGATGAAAACTACTAAATCGCCAATCATAAGCCTTTTCCACATACCCATGTTTGACGGGATTATCGTGAATGTAATTAAACCTCCGCCATTAGTCTTGCTCATCCCTGATATACCGATCCCAATAATTGTACCAGACCGATCTACCCTGTCTTTGATCATAACGGTTTACCTGGAACGCCGTCAGGCCATGCAATCTCTGGATGAATTTCCAGATATTTTTGTCATCGTTTAAAGTAACATAGGAGGTGATAATGATCATCCAGAAGAACCCAGGCAGATGCGGTTATACCGAATAGATCTAATAATTGATTTAATACTTCAGACCAGATATTTTTATGAGCATCTTTTACCAAGATAGGTGTTTTTCCGACCGAATGAGCAGTGATGAAATACCAGCATTCTTTGATAAAAAGATGGGGTGGTCTATGTTCCAGCATGCTAACTCTTTTATGCAATTAGTTTCAATGGCGGACTAAAGTCCGCACTCCATAGATAACTTTGGAGCAGATATAAGCACTATTACCAAAAAATCCTTTTGTACTAGACACTATGTATAAAATACCTGAATTGGAGCGCGGACTCATGCATTTAGCCCACAGGATGTAAATGTCAGTCCGCATCATCACGTGATTCACTCTCGCCATCTGCAATTTCATAATCCCAAACTGGATTATTATACACCGTTCGACCATCCAATTCTCTCTGACATGGTTAATCTTATATCCAATTAGTTATCTTGGCGGACTGAAGTCTGCACTCCAGAATAACTTTGGTCTGGAAATTAGCACTTCCCTGGAGATAATTATTTTATAGTTTTTACCTCAAAAGGGTATGATTATTTGTAACAGAATGTAAAATCCGAACAATTTCTGGTTATACTTAGACAGTACTTTTAGATTCAAAAGAATTCATCAATGGACTTATTCAGCAGTTTTAAACCACAAGAGATTCTCAGCGTCAGCCAGCTCACCAGTCATTTAAGGACGGTTCTGGAATCAGACGAGCTGCTGCAGGATCTATGGGTGCAGGGTGAAATTTCAAATTTCGCCAGGCCGGCATCCGGCCACCTTTACTTCACCCTCAAAGACAGCGACGCCTCTGTGCGCTGTGTGATGTGGCGGCAGGCGGCCTCACGGCTGAATTTTTCACCTGAAGAAGGCCTGGCCGTCGAAGCACATGGCGGTATGGGCGTTTATGAAGTCAGCGGCCAGGTGCAGCTGTATATTGATACGCTCAAACCTGCCGGTGAAGGTGCCTTATACCAGGAATACCTGCGTCTAAAAGCCAGGCTTGAGGCAGAAGGCCTGTTCGACGCTGAACGCAAGGTTGCCATCCCCCCCCGGCCAAAATTGATCGGCATCGTCACCTCAGCCACCGGGGCAGCCCTGCAGGATATGCTCAATACATTGAGCAGACGTTACCCGATCGCAGAAGTTGTGGTCGCGCCAACGGCCGTCCAGGGCACGGATGCACCGCCCGCCATCGTGGCAGCTCTAGCCCGCCTTGAAAAAGAAATTCAACCCGATGTGATCCTGATCGGGCGCGGCGGCGGTTCGATCGAAGACCTGTGGGCCTTCAACGACGAAACCGTCGTGCGCGCGGTCGCAGATGCCAAAACGCCGATCATCTCAGGCGTCGGGCATGAAACCGACTTCACGCTGACCGATTTCGCAGCGGACCTGCGCGCCCCGACCCCGACGGCAGCAGCTGAGCTGGCCGTCCCGGATAAGAATGAGATCCTCAACGTGATTGCCGACCTGAAACTTCGGCATGAGCTTGTGTTAAACGAGGTGCTTGCGTACCTGCGCCAGTCATTAAACGAGACCCGGGCAGCCCTCTCGCAACACTCACCGGTGTATGCCGTCAACAGCTACCGCCAATCACTCGATGAAACCGGCTTCCGCCTGGATCGAGCCGTCCAAAACCTGGTTGAGCGAAAGTCCTATCAGCTGGCCAATCTGCAGCAGTCGCTGAAAAGCCTCAATCCCCAGGCCGTCCTCAACCGGGGGTACGCCATCGTCACCCGCCTTGCAGAAGGCAGCGTGATCAAAAGAGCCGATCAAACTTCGGCAGGCGACGCAATCCACATCCAGGTAAGCCGTGGGAACCTGGAAGCAAAAATCACCAAAACCAACCCTGGAGGTACCAAATGAACACAAAGACACCGCCAGAAATCCAAACGATGGATTTTGAAACTGCATTTACTGCCCTGCAGGAAAACCTGGGCAGGCTCGAAGGGGAAGACCTGCCGCTTGAGCAGGCGCTGGAGGCTTATGAACACGGCCAGGCACTGGCAAAGCATTGTGCAGCCATCCTGGAAAAAGCGGAATTAAAAATCCGCCAGCTGGCTGAAGACCCATCCACACCAGAGGAAAACGAAACGTAACCCTATGCCCCTATCCGGAATCTTTCAAAACCCTGTCCTGATTGCCTGTGTGATCGCCTCATTCCTGGCGCAAATTCTCAAGCTGCCGATCGAGTATATACGAAGAAAGGAATGGGATTGGTCGCTGCTGTTTGGCACCGGCGGCATGCCCAGCTCACACTCAGCCGTGGTGACGGCAGCCACAGCCGGCATCGGACATTATGTCGGGTATGATACGCCGCTGTTCGGCCTGTCATTCGCCATCGCCATGGTGGTGATCTACGACGCCACCAATATCCGCCGGCAGGCCGGGTTTCACGCCCAGCAGATCAACCGCATCATTCACGAAATGTTGGAAAAAAAAGCTTCAGCTTTGGAAGAATTTGAACAACTGCGTGAGGTCCTGGGCCACTCCCCGGCAGAAGCAGCCGGCGGGGTCATTTTGGGGATCCTGGTCAGCCTGGTGGTGTGGCAGTTCTGGCCGTAACCCCCCTGCCACAGATATTTTTAATCACTCAGAGAATTACCTAACAAAATTATTCATCACCTTCCACAATCCTGATCTCTTCATCAGTCAGGCCGTAGAGCTCATACACCAGGCGGTCGATCTGGGCATCAGTGGCTTCAATTTCACGCTGTAATCGCTGCTTGTCATTAGGAGTTTGAGGATTGCGTTTATTGAGATCAAGCAATTGTTGTGCTAATGATGAAACTCGGTTTTTTAATGTGGGATTTCGTACGACTGGTTCAGGTAAATTTTTAATATCCCTTATAGTAACTTGAGGAAAATCATCTTTTGTTGCTTGTGTTACCTGATTGATATAAAGATAAGATACAAAACGACTATTTAATAGAGCTAACAAATAGAAAATATCTTCTTCTGTAGAAATTATTGAATATAGATTTTTATTAGTAATAAAGGTTTCATTTACGTAACAAGCCATCAATCTTTGCTGACGATTTACTAACCTTCTTAGCAAAATTCTTTCACCTGTAAACCAATGAAAATCCTTCGGTTTTTCTTTCATTTTATCCCCGAACTCAACCCATTTATCTAATTTCATGTTAATTGAATATCTATATACATCACCCTGAAAATAAAGGAAATGCTCATTGTTTATTCTTTCATTTTGTAGAATTTTTTCTGAAAATAACACACCTCTAGTTATAGAAAATAAATCCTGAAATCTTTTATAATCTGGACCGGATAATCGAACAAGAATATTAATTAATTCAGGTACTATTATGAATTTTCGATCATCTGTTTCTTCCCACTTATATTGATGTATTTTCTTATAAGGAATGTTTTCTATGGAAATTATTTTTTCTTTTTTGGGGTAAGCATATGTACTTACTAAGTGAGAAGATTTTGCTTTTGAATTGGATGAGTTAAAAATTAAAGTATCAATATAAGCATCCTTGAAGATGTCAAATGGAAGAAGTAATAAAATATTTATCTTCTTATTAAGTAAATAATTTCTTAATTGCCTATATGCTGGTCCTCCTGTCCAAGCTGAGGGAATTATAAATGATACAAATCCATTATATTTAGCAACAATAAACGCAACCTCAATGAAACACAAATACACATCTTTAATTGCCCCAAAAACACCATAGTTTTTCAACAAGAAATTTGCTTCGTTTTCTGTTAAACAAGCCCCGTATGGCGGATTTCCAATGACTGCATCAAAGCCGCCCTTCGCAAACACCCCCGGGAAGCTCTTCTCCCAATCAAAGGGGTTGACCTGCTCAACTTCTTTTTCATCCCTGATCAGCTGCCCTTCAAAATAATCCCAGCCGATCAGCGAATTGCCGCACTTGATATTATCACCCAGGTCGGGCAGGGCGCGCTCAAACCCCAGCGTGAGCTGGCCGGTCTCTTCTTCCAGCACCTTCAAGAGCAGGCTCAGCTTGGTCACCTCGACGGCCTGGGCATCGATATCCACGCCGTAGAGGTTGTTCAGCAGGATGCGCTTTTTCTCTTCGGTCGTCAGCCGCCAATCCCCCTCCGCGGTGTGGATCAACGCGGGCTGTTTGCCTTTGGTAAACTTTTCCGGGTCATGTTCAAGGTACCACTGCTCATGCCAGTCCAGCAGGTATTGAAAAGCACCCAGCAAGAATGAACCTGAGCCGCAGGCAGGGTCAACGATCGTCAGCACTGCCGCTTCGTCGGGTGTTTTGCCCGCCAGCAATTTGCCAACCGTATTCTCGACAATGTAATCCACAATGTACTTGGGGGTATAAAAAACCCCGCCAGCCTTGCGAACCTCGGGCTTTTCTTCGACCTTGGCCTGCCCTGAGGGCGTCAGCCGGATGATCTTGCCCAAAAACTGTTCATAGACCTGCCCGAGAATCTCCACCGGGATCTCTTTGAACACATATGGGCTGGGGTAATACAGGCTCTTGATGATGGTTTTCAAAACCTTATCGTCAATGATTAAACCGGGCGTGAAGGCATCCACCCTGTCGTGATTTCCAACCTCCGCTTTAAAGCGGAACAGTCCGGAATTGTATTTTTGGTCCGCCTTCAAATAAAGCGCCACCAGCGCCTGATAGATATCCACGCGCTTGCTCAACTCGAGCAGCTGATTTTGAGATTCGATACCCCTGTCCTCACAGATGCGCAGAAAGATGATGCGGCTGATCGTCATCTGTACTGCATAGTTAAGCTGGCATTCGTTGGTCAACCGGGCTGAATTGCGCAGGGCGATATTGCGCGCCAGCAGGGTGCGCCATGTTTCGATCTCCTGCAAGAAGGCATCATCCACCTTGATGGTGCCCTTTTTAGCCGTGTTGTCCTCTGCATACTGGTCAAAAGCACCCTTGCGGATGGCATCCGGCGAGAAAATGCCTGCAATCTCGTCCCACCGGTCGAGGTACTGATCGTAGGTGATGTACATCACACGCCCTGCAGCAGGGCTGTCAGTCTGGTTGGGTTTATTACGGCAGTCATAAACGGCAAAGCCTTCAAAATCGGTCAGGAACGAAAGCGGCAGCCCCAGGTTCCAGGCATAGACCTTCAACTGGTAGGCATATTCTTTGGTGTTCTCGATGTCCTCAGAGGGTTTCTTGGCTTCTACAAAAAACTTGCGCACGCCGCCCAGCCTGAAAGCATAATCAGGTGCTTTTGCATTCGGGCTGCCCTTGATATGGATGGAATCCTCGTGGATCACCTCACGATACTGGACGGCATAATCCTTCTTATTAGAAACATCCCAGCCCAGTGCTTCAAAAAAGGGGTTCAGGAATTCCTGGCGAAGCTGCGCTTCGTTATAGGAAGGTGAATGATAGGCAACTTTGTGTTCTTCAAAGCGCTGAACAAGCTGCCGAACGACTTCAGGTACAGCCATGTTTTTCCTCCTGGTTTAACATACGGTAGGGGAATTGTAGCATGAAAATTTATACCCAATGTCTTCAAAGAACACTTATGATCTAGGGATATTGAACTCAGCCTGGTTTTTTCCCGCAAATAATTTGTTTTTCCATTTGATTTCGTATTGTATTGATTAGTATTTACAAAGAGAAATAAAAAAATATAACTTTTCTTAAGAACTGATTTTTATTAATCTATACTGCTTAAGGCAGACACGGAGATATTTATCTACGAAGGTTCACTCAAACCTCTCGATTGCCGCACAATATTGCCATTCAAATTATTAGGTAGGGGCGACTCATGAGTCGCCCCTACGAATAACACCAATTTCTAAACATCTGCCTTATCGAATTCGCCGCATGAGCGTCCGCACCATGCCCCCCAGCTCAGGTACATTGACCACCCACATCAGCCCCACGTAAACTGCAAATCCCAGGCCCAGCGCGCCAAACAGCTCAACCAGCACTGAACCGGGGCTGATAACCTGCCGCCATCCGAGGATCACCCCCACCATCAAGGCCGTGCCCAGCAGCGAGATGCCCACACCCTGCCACAGGTATGCACCCCCCAGGCCGCCGATGCGTTTGCGCATGATCAAAATCAGGACGATGCTCTCAAGTGCTGTCGCCAGTGAATTGGCCAACGCCAGCCCGCCATGGGGCATCAACCCCATCCGGGCAAACCAGGCAGCAAATACCAGGCTCAAGAGGATATTGCCGCCCATGGTGATCACCCCGACGATAACGGGGGTGCGTGTGTCATGCAGCGCATAAAAGGCACGGCTGAGGATCTCCACCAACGCATGCCCCACCAACCCGGCAGCGTAGAACAGCAGCGCCCAGGCGACAAGCTCCGTTGATCTGGATGTAAACTCACCCCGTTGATAGAGCACCTGCACAATCGGATAACGCAGCAAGATCAACCCGGCCGATGCCGGGATGGCCAGCAGCAGCACGGCCCGCAGCGTGGATGCCAGCGAGCGGCGCATCTCGTCCACTTTGCCCAACGCCACCTGGGCAGAGAAGGTCGGCAGTGAGGCAATCGCGGCCGATTGGGCCACCGCCATCTGCGGCATCAGCATCAGCGAAAAAGCCAGCGTGATCGCTGAAACGCTGCCTTCAGGCTGCCCCAGGGCGATCACCGTATTGACGATAAAATTCATCTGTACCACAGCCACACCCAGCAGGCGCGGCCCCATTAAACGAAACACTTCCTGCACCGCCCTGTCTTTCAGCCCCAGGTACAGATGATACGCCCGATCACGCAGCTGCCACAAGACGGGCAGTTTGATCACCAGGTGCAAAAAAGCACCCAGCACCACGCCGTAAGCCAGCCGGTTGATCCCCCATTCAGACGGCAGCAGCAGCGTCCCGAGGATCATGCCCAGTGAATACATCGCCGGCGCAATGGAAGGGATCAAGAAGTTCTGGTGGGCATTTAATATCCCCATCACCAGACCGCTGAGGCCAAACAAGGCTACCGTGGGCAGCATGATCCGGAACAAGGTGACGGTCAGAGCCTCCTGCACAGGGTCAGACCCGGGCACCAGCAAGTACAGGCCATCCTGAACAATTTGCGAGGCAAAGACCCAGGCCAGCCCACTGATCAAGATCAATGCAACGAATACCATGTTAGTCACACCGGATGCCAACCGCCAGGCACCTGCCCTGTCTTCCTTTGCCAAGAAGCTCGAAAACATGGGTATAAAGGCAGACCCCAAAGCCCCACCAGCCACCAGGTTAAATAAAAGTTCCACAATCCGGTTGGCGGCATTAAACGAATCAAAATCAGCAGATGTACCAAAGGCCCGGGTGATCACGATCCCACGAACAATGCCTACCAGGTTGCTGATCACGAACGCCGCCATCACCGTGCCGGCTGCCCGGGCTATTTGCTGGTTTGCACTGGGGGGTTGGCTCACAGGCTGGTTCATGCCTTATCCTCTGAGTTTTTTGTACCAGCCTCTTGCCATAATTGTTCTTTTTCCGAAACTGAAATGTCACCCAGCGAACGTCCAGAAGCCAGGGCGTCGGCTTCCATTTCGCCAAATTGCTCCCTGAATCTTGCAAGTGCAATGCGCAAGGCGCTTTCTGCATCCACCCCGGCTTGATGGGCATAACTGGTCAAACCGAGCAATAACTTACCCACCAGGTCGGATTGCTGGGCATCCGGTGTAACCTCAAGCTTCTTGAATAAGGCCTGTAAATACCCCGGATCACCCTGTTTCGTAAGATGATCAAATGCCACCCGACTGATACGCTCTATTACCTGGTCCGCCTGGATCAAAGCCGGCAGCGCTTTCGGAATGCCATTAAGCAACCCATTTCGTTCGGGGCCGCCGTGCTCTGTCCGTTCTGCTGCTTTAATCGCCTCCCAGTTTCGGGTCACACCTGTAACGCCGTCCACTTCAACTTCCGAAAAGACATGCGGATGGCGGCGGACCAATTTATCCCCAATGCCTTCAAGCACATCCTGCAGGTTGAAATTGCCTGCTTCACTGGCGATCTGGGCATGCAATACAATTTGGAGCAGTAAATCACCCAGTTCTTCCTGCAAAGCTGCCTGATCTCCACGATCGAGTGCATCCAATGCTTCATAAGCCTCCTCCAACAAGAAGGGCCGCAGGCTGAGGTGAGTCTGTTCCCTGTCCCATGGGCAGCCGTCCGGTGCACGCAGGCGGGCGATGACCTCCTGGAAGGCCTCCATCGAGGCATTTTTAGATCTGGGGGGAATGTAAAGTGAAGTGACCAAGCCATAATTCGGCGTCCGGTCTATTTGATGCAGCGGCATTATCTTGATCTGCATTTTATCCGTACCGGCACCGTGCACCAGCGTGACAGGATGTTCATCATTATAGGCAGTCATCAATATCAGCCTGACTTCTGATGCAACCTGTTTCGAGTAAATCTGGCCGATAAGCGCAGGGGAAGATGCGGGAAAGCCAGTGGTCAACCTTCGACCAAGTTCCATTGCATCAACCAGGATAAGACCATTGAAAGGATCAATGCCCAAGGCACTGCAGGTCGGTTCCAGAAAACTCAGGCCGTCAATCACCCACACAGAGATACCCGCTGCTATGGCACGCCGGGCAATCTCCGGGCAGGTTGCTTCTAATACAAAGGGATGGCCGGGGACTGCATAGGTCACACCGCCCGGTTCTTCACCCTTCGCCAAGACTTCAGTGATAATAGCCTGATAAACCTCAGAGAATTCCTGGCCGGTTTCATAGAACCGGTCAAAGCTTTCCACTGCAAGATTTTCGGGCAGTTCGGCCACAACAGGGTGATGGATTGTCCTTAACAGGAGCTGATCAATACTTTCAAGCCATATCCATGCTTCGCGAGTTAACGCTCCTGAAGTACCAGGCCCCAATCCAAGCAATGTTATGCCGTTATTTTTATTAGGGCTATGATTCTCTGCCATGATAATGCTCTTATTATAGTCACTTAACAAATAGAGACGTCTTCTAAACGTCTCTATAATTTTTTATTTTATTGATGTGGTCACTAAAACAGGCAATTAGGCTTATTCTCCAGCCTGCCAGTTTTTTGAGCGACATACAGGTTTTGCATCCGGACCCAGACCGCAGAATTTTAACGTTTGGTGTAGGTCGGTGCCTTGCGGGCTCGTTTGAGACCTGGTTTTTTGCGTTCCTTGACACGGGGGTCTCGGGATAAGTAGCCGCTGTGCCGCAGTGCAGTGCGCAGGTCTTCATCCATTTTTACAAATGCCCGGGCAAGCCCTAATTTCACAGCATCTCGCTGACCGGTCACGCCGCCGCCGTTCACCATCACACTGACATTGAATTTGTCTTTGGGCTGATTGGCAATCTCAAAAGCTCTGACAATTTCTTCTACATCACCTAAACGGGTGAAGTAAGCTTCAATTTCTTTACCGTTGACGACAAAATCACCTGCACCAGATAAAACTCGTACCCGGGCAGTGCTTTCTTTACGACGTCCAATGCCCTCAAAATATTTAGTATCCATTTAACTTGATTACTCCTCTTGATCAACCACAACAGGCTGCTGAGCATAGTGTGGATGTTCCGTCCCTGCATAAACATGCAGGTTCTTGTAAATTCTTCGACCCAGTTTATGTTTAGGGATCATACCCCAAACAGCTTTTTCAATCACCCGTTCTGGAAATCTCTCCAACTGATCACGCAGGGTGATTTCCTTTAACCCGCCGGGGTAGTTTGAGTGGTGATAATAAATCTTGGTGTCTAACCGGGTGGGGTATACATCTACCTTTTCAGCGTTGATCACCACCACATTCGCACCTGTCATCACGCCCGGTGTGTAATTGGGTTTGTGTTTACCCAATAATAATTGGGCAATCTGGGTTGATAAACGGCCAAGGTTTTGCCCTTCAGCGTCAACCAGCAGCCATTCTCGTTCAACTTGTCCTTTTGGTACATATGTTTTTTTCACTGTCTTACGCTCCATCATTCAAAGATACCAGCTTCAGGGGGTTAAACCTGAAAGATGAAATCAAATTATTTTAATAAATCACATTCTGTAATACAAGTCCTTGAGCAGGTGCCAGCCCATTCGAAATTAATTCGCCCGATTCCAGGCTCTTTGTTAACATTTCAACCAGCAACCTTTTCTGCCCGATATTTACCAGTAAAAATGTGATCCTGCGAACCATATGGTAAAGGTAGGCATTGGCCTGGATATCAAACTGGTATTCATCACCGTTTTCCTGCCATTGAGCAGAAAACACTTCTCGAACGGTCGCACCGCCAGCAGATGTCGGGCTGCCAAATGCTGCAAAATCGTGCACACCAACCAGCAAACTTGCCGCTTCATTCATGGGCTGACAATCCGGTTCCGGCCAAACCTGCCAGGCAAATTCATCTCGCAGGGGGTCGCGTTGTGGCTGGCAATAAACCCTGTAGCGATAATGGCGGCTTTTTGCATCATACCTGGGATGAAAATTCTCCGGGGCGATGTGTACAGCTATTACAGCCATGTCCTTTGGCAGATAATGATTCAGTGCATTTTGCAGGTCATCCTCACCATGCTGCCAGTCAAGGTGAAAACTTACCACCTGCCCACTGGCATGCACACCCGCATCGGTCCTGCCTGCTGCCAGGATGTGACTGCCTTGCCAGCCGAGCTTCCGCAAGCTGGCTTCAAACGCACCCTGCACTGTGCGGGCATTTTCCTGGTATTGGAAACCGCCAAAGGCACTGCCCTTGTATATTAGAATAATTTTGTAATGTACAGAATCCATCCGATAAATCTGTTCCGGCTGGATTAATTTTCAACTAATTCAATTATTGCCATCTCAGCGCCATCACTCCGGCGGGGTCCCAGCTTTAATATTCTGGTATAACCGCCCTGGCGGCCTGTAAAACGCGGTCCAATATCATCAAATAATTTCTGAACGATCGGCCGGCTGCCATTCCCCAAATAAGCAGAGGCTTTCCGACGGGCATTGATCGCCATAATTTCTTCTGTATCCTGGCTGTTTCGTGCCAGGGTAATCATTTTTTCTACGTGAGGTTGGATGAATTTCGCCTTTGGCAGAGTTGTTGTAATGCGCTCATGCTCAAAAAGCTGTCGCACCATTGTACGCTGCATGGCTGTCCGATGACCGCCGCTTCGATTAAGGCGATATCCCTTCATTTTGTGTCGCATAATATTAATTCTCCGTTATCTCTTCATCTTCCAGGAAGCCTTTTTCAGCCATCTTTTCAGTCAGCTCTACCAGACTTTTCTCACCAAAATTTCGAATGGCGAGAATGGCTTCCTCACCTTTATCCAAAAGCTCCAGCACATCGCCAATTGTGGTGATGCCAGTGCGCTTGAGTGAGTTGAAAACGCGAACCGTCAGGTCAAGGTTTTCAATCGGCATCTCTGCTGCTTCACTATTGATGGTCACCACAGGTTCTGCTTCTTCGATCGGTACAGACAGCATATCTTCGCTGATCCCTGCAATAAAGCGTAAATGGTCGATCATGATCTTGGCCGAATCGCTCATTGCCTGTTCGGGTGAGATCGTGCCATCCGTCCAAATTTCCATCTGGACGCTGTCATAATTTGTGCTTTGCCCAACACGGGCAGAACCCACAACCCAATTGACCTTTTGAATGGGAGTAAAAATTGCATCAACCGGCAGTTCACCAATTGGCAAATGGTCACTGCGTTCGTTGGCCGGGGAATAACCGCGCCCGCGTTCGACCGTCAAGTCAATTTCGAGGCTGGCTTTCTTATTATCCACCGTGAAGAGATAAAGATCAGGATTCATAATCTCCACTTCAGGCGGGCAAATGATATCAGCTGCGGTTACAGTTCCTTCACCGCTGACCTCAAGATGCAGGTGGGAAATATCAACATCAAAAAGGATCATTCGCAGCTGCTTTAGCTGCAATATCACCTGGATGACATCCTCACGCACACCTTCAATATCACTAAACTCATGCAATACATCCGTGATCCGAATAGATGTAACTGCCACCCCTTCCAAGGAAGAAAGCAGGACACGGCGTAATGCATTACCGACTGTCGTACCGAAACCGCGTTCCAGTGGGCTAATCTCAAATTTTCCGTAGTTACGAGCTTCAGCGACCCGTTCTACCTTTGGTCTTACCATAATAATTGTTCCAGTCACGTCATACCCCTTGCCGGTGCATCCAATTGCACCAATCGTTGAAAATCCTATCGAGAGTAGAACTCAACAATAAGCTGTTCATTCAAATTACCATCAATTTCAGCACGATCGGGTAAACGTAACACCCGCCCAGACAGGTTGTTAATATCCAGCTCAACCCAGGTTGGAGGTGTACGCATCTCTTCTGCCTGCTTAAGCGCTTTAAAATAAGCCGTTTGTTTAGAGTTTTCACGAACTGCCACAACATCACCTGGATTTATTATTGTGGAGGCAACATCGTTCCGCCGGCCATTGACCATAAAATGGCCGTGATTGACTAATTGGCGGGCTTGAGCACGGCTGTCTGCAAATCCAAGGCGATAAACAACATTATCTAACCTGGATTCCAGTATTTGTAAGAGATTTAAACCTGTTAGACCAGTTCGCCTTTGAGCATCTCGGAAATCGCGCCTAAACTGTCGCTCTAAAACGCCATAAATACGTTTGGCCTTTTGCTTACCTCGGAGCTGCAAAGAATATTCAGATTGCCGTGTTGGACGGCCGCTAAATTTCCCGTGTTCTCCAGGGGGATAAGCTCGTTTTTCAATCGCACATTTTGGTGTGAAACAACGCTCACCCTTTAAAAATAACTTTTCACCTTCACGCCGGCATAATTTACACACCGGTCCAGTATATCTTGCCATTTAATTCCTCTCTTTAATTAATTCCTAGACGCGGCGTCTCTTGGGCGGGCGGCATCCATTATGTGGAACCGGTGTCACATCCTCAATGGAACGGACGGTGATTCCCATGCCCTGTACTGCACGAATTGTTGCTTCACGGCCTGGGCCAGGACCCTTGACGATAATGTCAACTTCCTGGATGCCAAAGCCCTGTGCAGTTTTCATAACCTGTTCAGTCGCCAACCGGGCAGCAAAGGGTGTGCTTTTTCGTGACCCCTTAAACCCAGCTGAACCAGCGCTGCCCCAACAAACCGTATTACCTTGTTGATCTGTTACGGTAATAATCGTGTTATTGAAGGATGCCATGACATGCACCTGGGCAGATGACATCTGGCGTTTGACTTTGCGCGAACTGGATGTTCGCCGCGATTTTTGTGGTTTTTTTGCCATTGTACCTCACTAACTCAGTTTCTAATGCCAGCCATCAATCCATCTCGCCGCGGGTAGAAAGGAAGGAGAACCCAGATGGAGTTATTGGATGGCGATTTCGCAATAATTTCTATTTCTTGCCCACACCACGGCGGCGGCCCCGACCGGCTACAGTCCTCTTTGGGCCTTTGCGGGTGCGTGCGTTGGTTTTTGTGCGCTGTCCGCGGACTGGAAGCCCGCGTCGGTGGCGTAAACCACGATAAGTGCCAATTTCTATCAGGCGCTTGATATTCATCTGCACCTGGCGTCGTAAATCACCTTCTACCGTGAAGTTCTTGCCGATGTACTCGCGCATTTTCGAAACATCATCATCAGCTAAATCCTTGATGCGGATGTCAGGATCAACGCCAGTCGCTTCAATAATTTCTTTGGACCGTGTTGGTCCCACGCCATAAATATATCTCAGACCAATTTCAACACGCTTATCGCGTGGCAGGTCTACACCTTCAATACGTGCCATAGTCTAATATCCTTATCCTTGTCGCTGTTTATGCTTAGGGTTTTCACAGATCACATACAAACGACCACTTCGTTTGACAATTTTGCATTTTGCACAGCGTTTCTTAATTGATGCTGATACTTTCATCGTTCTACTCCTTCTATCCTGCCACAAAACATTTATTATACTTATTGTTCAGTCTTTAGTCCAGTCTCATCTGATGAATATAAAGTCAATATTTCCGGACCATTTACCGTAACAACCACAGTATGCTCAAAATGCGCAGTCAATGAGCCGTCTGCAGATGCAACCGTCCACTCATCATCTTTGACGACCGTAAAGGCCGTCCCTACAAGAACCATTGGTTCAAGGGCGATCGTCATGCCCTCTCTCAACCGCATTCCCCGGCCGGGCTTGCCATAATTCGGAACCTGTGGGCCTTCATGCATCTTCCTGCCCACACCATGCCCCGTATACGTCCGGGTGATATGAAAACCCTGCTCTTCAACAAATGTTTGCACTGCAAACCCCACATCACCGGTGGTATTACCAGGCGTCATTTTCGAAATAGCGATCGCCAATGCCTCACGGGTGACATCGATTAATTTTTGGGTGCCCCTGGCAACTTTACCGACGGGCAGTGTCACTGACATATCACCAACAAAACCCTGGTAAACAGTACCTCCATCGATGCTGACGATATCCCCTTCAACTAAAACCCTGTCACCAGGGATCCCGTGCACCAGTTCTTCATTAACACTGGTACAAACACTGGCCGGGTAGGGGTAGGGGCCTGGGTAATTTTTAAAGGGCGAATAAACTTCATACTTCTTCTGAACTGCCTCAAAGGCTGCGTTCAGCTCAGCAGTTGTAACACCTGGCTTTACCGATTCAGTCACTGCTGATAATGCTTCTGCATTGATCCGGCCGGCCTCACGCATAATTTCTATTTCGTAAGGCGTTTTAATATTGATTGATCGCTCCCAAGAGATCAAGCTATGCCTCCTTGACCGCGTTCAATAAATCAGCTGTAACATCTTCTATCGGTTGGGTTCCATCTATCTCAACCAGGATATCTTTTTTTCTATAATAATCAATCAGCGGCGCAGTCTGCTGATGATACACATTGATCCGATGGCGGATGGTATCAGGCTGATCATCATCACGCTGATAAAGCTGTGACCCATCAATGTCATCGATCCACTTCACCACCGGTGGATTGAACTTCTCATGATAAACCCGACCAGACTGGCTCATCCAGCGGCCGCCTAATCTATCGACCAGCACCTCTTCTGGAACCTCAATCAGGGGTACCACGCTGACACTTGCCTCATTCTTTTCAAGTAATTTGTCCAGAGCCTCAGCCTGAGCAGGTGTGCGAGGAAAGCCATCTAATACGGCACCTGGAGCACAATCATTACGTGAAAGCCGGTCTTCCACCATTTGAACTGTCACATCATCCGGAACCAGTTCGCCTTTATCCATATATTGTTGTGCAAGGACGCCAAGCTGTGTTTCGTTCTTCAGATTCTCCCGGAAGATATCCCCGGTTGATAGATGAACCAGACCCATTTTTTCAGCCAATTTCTTAGCCTGGGTGCCTTTTCCGGCACCTGGTGGTCCTAACATCACAATAAATAAAGGTGTCATCATCTCCAGGCTGTTTTTCTAACTGATCAACCGATCATCATAGCCATGAAGCTTCAGGTCGGTTTCAATAATATGGAATGTATCCCGAACAACACCAACCACAATCAGCAAACCTGAAGATGAAACCAGGAATATTTGAGTTTGCTGCAAACCTGCTGGCAAAAACAGTCCCAAGAAGAATGGCAATGCAGCCACCAAACCTAAGAAGAATGCACCAGGCAGGGTGATACGACGCTGCACCTTGGTCAAATACCTTTGTGTTGGGCCGCCGCGCGCAATACCTGGTATTTGTGCACCTTGTTTCTTGAGGTTATCTCCATAGTTCTGTTGCGCAAACAAGATGTCTGTATAGAAGAATGTGAACAAGACAACCATGACAAAGAACAAGATCGGGTAAACCACACCTTCACCACTGAGGACCTCCTGAATAGTGAAAGCAAAGTTGCGAATCCATGGCACCTGGGAATTATTAAAGAAGCTGGCCAGGATTGTTGGGAAGGTCATGATTGATTGCGCAAAGATGATCGGGATCATGCCGGCCATATTGACCATTAAAGGCACTGTGCTTTTCACTGGCATTGACATTCGGCTGCCTACCCGGCGTCCGGGAAACATGACCGGCACATGTCGGCGGCCTTCCTGGACGAAAACAATCGCAAAGATCGTCACAACCAGCAGGGAAACCACGATGAAGATCAACCACCAGTAAAGGGGGTCCATGATCAACGAAAATAAATTCCGCGGCAGACTGGAAACAATGCCGGCAAAAATGATTAATGATAAGCCCTGGCCCCGGATACCAAACTCCGAGATCAATTCACCCAGCCAGACACCAAACATTGTGCCTGCCATCATTGAAATGATCGTCGCTAAAGTGGGGATCAAAACATCCCTGCCGAAACCAAATTGGGCAGCGACCGACTGACCCAGGATAGCATTAAAAATATTGATCTGGCCTACTGCGGAAAGCGCAGCCATGGGGATGGTCAAGATCATCGTCCATTTTTCCATCCAGGCACGGCCTTCACGGGGATCTTCCTGCATCTTCTTTTCTAGCGCAGGGATGATCGGGATCAATAACTGAAGAATAATTTGGGCGGTAATATATGGGTAAACACCCATCGCCAGCACAGAGAAATTCGATACTGCTCCACCCGACAACATGTCCAAGAGATTGATCAAACCACCAGCTGCGCCGCCGGTCATCGTGAGCTGGGCAACCAGTTGCCGATCAATACCTGGTACCGGCACATTGGATGCAAAACGATAGATCGCCAATATTGCCAGCGAGATCAATAATTTCTTACGAATATCTTTCGATGTCCAAAGGTAGCGCCATGCAGACCGCTTCATTTATTCAGCCTCCTTAAATTCATTTCCGGAGCATATTAAGATTGGAGAATCTCAACACTGCCACCAGCGCTTTCAATTTTATCCTGGGCACCTTTCGAAATTTGATGCACTTTAATATTCAAAGCTTTCTTAATTTCTCCGCGCCCTAAAATCTTCACCGGTTTTTCCAGGCCGTCAATTAAGCCTGCTTCGAATAAAGATTCAGGTGTGACTTCCGTGCCTGCCTTGAATTCACCAAGTTGTTCCAGGTTGACTTCTGCATACCGCACACGGTTGATGACGGTAAACCCCTCACCACGTTTAAATGGTAGTTTCCGGTAAAAAGGCAGGTTGCCGCCTTGGTGGTACAGCGGAACGCCGCCCCCAGATCGAGCATTTTGGCCCTTCATGCCGCGGCCGCAGGTTTTACCCTGGCCAGCAGCAGTACCGCGTCCAACGCGATTGCGGTCTTTATGTGCGCCTTTGTTTGGTTTTAAATCATGTAGTTCCATAATATCACCTCACGCCTCATCTACAACGATCAAGTGAGACACCTTATCAATCATGCCTCGCAGTACTTCATTGTCTTTATGAGTCACAGATTGATTTAATCGTTTCAAACCCAATGCTTTTAAAGTCGCTTTTTGGCGGCGATTATAGCCAATAGGGCTGCGAACAAGCGTAATTTCTATTTGTGGTTGCTTTTTTTTAGCCATTTCGTTCTCGCTCCCAGTGAGGTTGTACTTGTTCTAATGCTTTACCTCGGTGAGCTGCCTGATCTTTGGGCGATTTCAACTGGTCTAATGCATTAAACGTAGCTCTCACAATATTTAAAATATTGCTGCTTCCCAGGGATTTTGACAAAATATCATGCAAACCTGCTGCCTCCAATACTGCCCGCACCCCACCACCGGCAATCACACCGGTACCGGGAGAAGCTGGTCGCAGCAGCACCCTGGCGCCGCTTTGTTTACCAACCACTTCATGGGCAATTGTTGTGCCATGCAAGTTGACCCGGTGCATATCTTTACGGGCGCGTTCGCTGGCTTTACGAATGGCATCGGGAACTGCATTTGCTTTGCCCATTCCCAAGCCTACTCGTCCGGCATTATCACCGATCACCATTACCACCCGGAAAGAAAACCGGCGCCCACCCTTGACCACTTTAGCCACACGTGCAATATCTACCACGCGCTCATCAAATTGTTTTTCATTTTGGTAGTCTGACATTAATGCCTCTTTCCTAGAATTTCAAGCCGCCTTCACGGGCAGCCTCAGCCATTGCTTTCACACGGCCGATATATTTATATCCACCACGGTCAAAAACCACCTGGTCAATTCCAACTTTTTTAGCGCGTTCAGCGATCGTCTGACCAACTTTCTGCGCCTGCTCAATATTTGACAGCCCATTCATACTGGATTGTAAATCTTTATCCATACTCGAAGCCGATACCAGAGTATACCCTTGGAAATCATCAATAATTTGAACATAAATCTCTTTTGAGCTGCGAAAGACATTCATGCGTGGTCGTTCAGGTGATCCAAAGATCTTTTTTCTGACACGAAGATGCCGGCGTAATCGAGCTTCATTGCGAGTTTTCTTAGTCATAATATTTCACCTTATTATCTTTAGAGTGCTGTTTTGCCAGCTTTACCGGGTTTACGGCGAACATATTCACCTTGATAGCGAATACCTTTACCTTTATAGGGTTCTGGCGGCCGCAGTTTCCGAATATCAGCGGCAACCTGGCCAACAGCCTGCTTATCGTAACCGAGCACCTTGATTTGCCGGACTTTCATATCCACATCAAAACTGATGCCATCCGGGGGTTTTACAACCACTGGATGTGAAAAGCCAACATTGACGATAAGATTCTGACCATCTAGTTCAGCCCGGTAACCAACACCCTCAATCTCCAACACACGTTCAAACCCAGTACTGACACCGACAATCATATTATTTAAAACAGATCGTGTTGTGCCATGCAAAGCACGATGAGTGGGTTGATCGCTCGGACGTTCAACAGTGATGACACCATCCTCGTTCTTGATGGTCATATCCGGAGAAAACGTCCATTCCAGTTCACCTTTAGTACCTTTCACATGTACATAAGGCCCCTTGATTTTTACTTCAACGCCTGCCGGCAATTCAATCGGTAATTTTCCAATTCGAGACATGTCTCGGACCTCCTATAGCGCCAGGCGCTACCATACTTTACATAAAAGTTCGCCGCCAACACCCATTTTTCGAGCTCGCTGGCCGGTCATGACTCCCTTGGGGGTGGACACAATCGCCACACCAATACCCGAAAGTACCCAGGGAATATCTTCTTTTTTGGTATATACACGGCATCCAGGCCGACTCACTCGCTCAAGCCCCGTGATCAATGGGCGGCGGTGGCGCCTTTCACCGATATACTTTAACCGAAGCCGCAGCACCTTTTCATGAGGTTTGCTGCCTTCAACAACATCGTAGCTTTCAATATAACCCTCTTCAACCAAAATTTTGGCAATTTCTGCCTTAAGCTTCGAGTTTGGCATGCTCACTAACGTGCCGTTGCTTATGGCAACATTACGAATGCGGGTCAACATATCAGCAATTGGATCTGAATAACTCATCGATAATTCCTCCGTCGATCTACCACGACGATTTGGTTACACCAGGAATTTTGCCCTGCAGGGCCAATTCCCGAAAACAAATACGGCACAAACCAAATTTGCGAATATAACCTCTGGGACGTCCACACTGTCGGCAGCGGTTAACAACCTGATTGGGATATTTTCGTCGCTGTTCGCGATATATCATACACTTTTTAGCCATACTATCCTTTCCTGAACGGCATGCCAAATTTTGTCAGCAATGCACGAGCCTGATCATCATTCTCAGCTGTTGTCACAATTGTTATTTCCATTCCCCGAATTGTCTCAACATCATCATAGTTGATCTCGGGAAAAATCAGCTGCTCCTGCAACCCCAATGTATAGTTGCCGCGACCATCAAACGCATCGGGTGAAATACCTCGAAAGTCACGAACACGCGGCAGGGCAACATTCACCAGCCTGTCAAAGAATGACCACATACGTTGACCGCGCAAAGTCACTTTCGCACCAATTTCACGACCTTCGCGCAATTTAAAATTCGCTATAGACTTTTTTGCTTTTGTCACTACAGGTTTCTGACCGGTGATTGTTGTCAGATCCCGCACTGCATGGTCTAGCGCTTTGGGGTTATCTAAAGCTTCGCCCACACCGATATTTAAAACGATCTTTTCGATTTTAGGAACTTGCATCACATTTTCTAATCCCAGTTCCTCAAAAAGTTCTGGAGCGATTTCTTTCTTATAAATTTCATTCAATCTATTCATGTCTTACTCCCAGTGGAAGACTACTTATCGATCGGCGCTTTGGTGCGAGTTGAAACTCGAATCGATCTGCCGTCTTTCTTTTCAATACGTACACGTGTTGGCTTCCCATCCTTCGGGTCAATCAACATCACATTTGAGATATCAATTGGCGCCTCGAATTCGATTTTCCCAGAAGGGATGGTTTTACCCCGTGACTGTGTCTGTGCCTGGTGTTTGATACGAAGATTTACACCCTGCACCACAACACGTGATTCTTCTGAAATAACCCGGATCACCTCACCGACAGTGTCTTTATCTCTGCCGCTGATCACAATCACGCGATCGCCTTTACGAATTTTTCTCTTCATCGTTATACTCCTATCAAACTGGCTAAATTACTTCTGGGGCCAGTGAAACGATCTTTGTAAATCCCTTATCCCTTAATTCACGGGCAACCGGCCCAAAAATACGGGTTCCACGGGGGTTAATGCCATCACCATCTAAAATCACAGCTGCATTATCATCAAAACAAATGCAAGACCCATCGGTACGACGCCATTCTTTCTTTGCTCGCACGATCACAGCTTTCACAATTTCACTTTTTTTAACGATTGCCTGCGGTGTTGCTGTTTTGACAGTGCCAACAACAATGTCGCCAACATAACCATACCGCTGCCGCGAGCTGCCTGTGATATGGATCACCAACAATTCTTTAGCACCAGTGTTATCAGCAATTTTTACCCGAGTTTCTTGTTGAATCATCGCCTAAACTCCCAATTCTTCAACAGCATCATCGGCAGAGCGCTCTTCAACCCGCAAGATTTCTTCTACAACCCATCGTTTGGTTCGGGAAATCGGTTTACTTTCCACTATCCGCACTTTATCGCCAATGGTTGCACCTAATTCATCATGCACCTTATAGGTCTTTGCTGTACGCATTACTTTATGATAGAGCGGGTGACGAGCAACACGGACAACTTCAACAACTGCAGTTTTCTGCATCTTATCACCAACTACTGTTCCTACCAATCGCCGACGTTCATTCATGCTTCACTCTCCTCAGCCGCTTCAGCTGTTCTCTTTTCTCTGATAATTGTTTCCATGCGGGCAATATCCCGGCGGATAACTCGCACACGGCTGGTATCTGTTAACTGCCCGGTTATTGTCTGAAACCTGAGGTTTAATAATTCATGGCGGGAATCATTTACCTGTGCTTCAATTTCAGCAATGCTTAATTTTCGTATCTCTGCTGATTTCATCCTTATGCCTCTCCTGCCACATCACGCGAGACAATTTTTGTCTTGACTGATAATTTATATTTGGCACGCGTCAATGCTTCTTTTGCAGTCACAGAATCTGTCCCGCCAATTTCAAACATAATTCGCCCAGCTTTCACCACGGCAACCCAATACTCCACGGGACCTTTACCTTTACCCATGCGGCTTTCTGCTGCACGCTTGGTATAGGGCTTATCAGGGAAAATACGGATCCATACCTTACCTCGACGTTTCATAGCATGGACCATAGCACGGCGGGCAGCTTCAATTTGTCGAGCGCTGATCCAGCCTGGCTCTAAAGCCTGTAAACCATAATCACCAAACGACACATCTGAACCGCGATAAGCTTTGCCGGTCATGCGTCCCCGCATTTGTTTGCGGTATTTAACTCGTTTTGGCATTAACATAATGTCTTCCTCACTAACCGCCGGAGCTTTATCACCCGGCGACCTTCTTATTCACTGACATAAACGCCTTCAGTGGATTCAGCTTCATCTTCCGCCTGAGGCAATATTTCACCTTTATAGATCCAAACCTTTACACCAATCTGGCCGTAAGTGGTGAGTGCCTGAGCTGTTGCGTAATCAATATCTGCACGCAAAGTCTGCAAAGGTACCCGGCCCTCACGCAGCCACACGCTGCGGGACATTTCAGCACCGCCCAAACGGCCAGAAACCATCACTTTGACGCCTTCTGCCCCCTGCCGCATACCTTGTTGGATAGCACGCTGCATGGCTCGGCGGTAACTGATCCGACGTGTCAGCTGGTTGGCAATATTTTCAGCCACCAGATAGGCATCCAGGTCGGGTAGTTTGACCTCTTTGACTTCCAGGTCAATTTTTTCACCCGTCATGGCTTCCAGATCACTCCGCAGTGTCTTGACATTTTCACCACCGCGTCCGATTAAAATGCCGGGTTTTGCGGTACGTACATAGAGTTTCACTTTGCCAGGAAACCGTTCGATCTCAATCTCAGAAATTCCAGCCCGGTCATTATTTTCGCGGATCATTTTACGAATCTCGAGATCTTGATGCAGTTGAGCCTGGTAATCCTTGCCATCCGCATACCAGCGGGCTAACCAAGGTTTGTTGATTTTTAGTCGAAATCCTGTCGGATGTACTTTACGACCCATAATTACTCCTGGTAACTTTTAATGACACTTTCATGCTGCTTTCCATTATTCAACCTCTCGCAAGACGACTGTAATATGAGAACGCCTTTTTAAAATCGGTTTAAATCGTCCCCGAGCGCCAAACCTGCGCCATTTACGAGTCGGTGCTTCATCTGCGTAGATCTTGTAAATAAATAATTCGTCTCTTGCAATACCAAAGTTCTCTTCCGCATTGGCCATTGCAGATCTGATCAATTTCTGAACTGGTTGCGCAGCCTTGTTCGGTGTGAAAGTCAAGATATCCATCGCTTCCATAACCGGTTTGCCGCGTACAAGGTCAATCACAAGACGGGCCTTTTGGGCTGACGTGTCAAAATTACTTAACTTCGCTCGAATATCAGTAGCCATAGCTTATTACCCTTCTCAGACCTTATTCACTTTTAGCACGTTTTTCTGCTCTCCCTGCAACCATATGGCCGCGGTAGAAACGTGTGGGAGCAAACTCACCCAGCCGATGGCCAACCATATTTTCCGTGATGTATATCGGCACATGGCGGCGTCCATCATGAACAGCAATCGTGTGACCAACCATCTGTGGGAAGATGGTGCTGGCCCGACTCCAGGTGCGAATAACTTTCTTTTCGCCCTTATCGTTCATATCTTCAATCTTTTTCAATAATTTTGGGGCAATGAACGGCCCCTTCTTCAGCGATCGCGACATAATTGCGTCCTCTTTTTCGCTATAATAATCGGTTACTTACGACGCCGTTTCGCTTGTGAGCGATGGCGGAGAATATATCGGTCAGTACGTTTATTGTGCCGGGTCTTCTTGCCCAGGGTTGGCTTTCCCCAGGGGCTCTTAGGCCCAGGCATACCAATGGATGATCGACCTTCACCACCCCCATGGGGATGATCTCGCGGGGACATTACCACACCACGTACTGATGGCCGCCAACCTTTATGGCGCTTGCGCCCAGCTTTACCAAGCTTGATATTGGCATGCTCAACATTACCTACCTGGCCAATTGTTGCACGGCAGGTCTGTAAAACCAGTCTGACTTCACCCGAAGGCAAGCGGACATGGGCGTATCGGCCTTCCTTTGCCAGCAATTGAGCGGATGTTCCGGCAGATCGCACCATTTGGCCGCCTTTTCCTGGCTGCAATTCAATGTTATGAATTGTCGTGCCAACCGGGATATTGGCCAAAGCCATGCTGTTGCCAGGTTGAATTTCTGTTTCCTTCCCAGAAAGAACACGATCGCCAACATTTAATCCGATCGGCGCTACTATATAGCGTTTTTCTCCATCTGCATAATTCAGCAGGGCGATCCGGGCACTGCGGTTTGGATCGTATTCGATCGCTGCCACAACAGCTGGGATTTCAAACTTATCGCGTTTAAAATCTACCAGGCGGATTTGACGTTTATGACCGCCGCCTTGGTGGCGGACAGTAATTCGGCCGTACATATTTCGACCAGATTTATTCTTTTTCGGAACGATCAAAGATCGTTCAGGTTTCGTCTTGGTAATCTCTTCAAAAGTGTAACTGGTCTTATGTCGAGTACCGGGTGTCTTTGGTTTATATACTTTTATTGCCATTACTCCACCCCTTCGAAAATCGGGATGCGCTCACCTTCAGCAAGTGTCACGATGGCTTTTTTATAAGCACTGGTGCGGGTCCGCATGCGGCGGCTCTGCATACTGCGTGATTGCTTGGCGGGCACGATCATAACATTGACTCGTACTACTTTCACATCGAATATCGTCTCAATGGCTTCTTTGACCATTGTTTTTGTTGCTTTTGTGTCAACTTCAAAAACATATTGGTTAAGTGCCGAAGACAAATAGTTCGATTTTTCAGTAATGATCGGTCGGCGGATGATGTCAAATACAGATTTTTTCATGATTTCATTCCTACCTATCCGAGATAACTTTCAATGACTTCCAGTGCTGCAACCGGCATGACAACTTTCTTATACCCAAGCAAATCACGGATGTTCAGGTAATTAGCTATCAGTGTTTTAACACTGGGCAGGTTAGCACAGGCACGCTTAACATCTGCATATTCTGGCGAGTTTTCAGGGATGACCAATAATACTTTTGTGTCACCAACCAAAGCCTCGATCAATTCAGCCATCTTGCGGGTTTTAACTTCATCAACCTTCAGGTCATCCACAAAGATGATCTGGTTTTCGCTGGCTTTTACAGATAATGCAGACCGCAATGCAGCCCTGCGCATCTTTTTTGGCATATCTTTATCATGCGAACGTGGCTTTGGGGTGAAGATTTTTCCACCACCAACCCATTGGGCTGCACGGATAGAACCCTGCCGAGCACGCCCGGCACCCTTTTGACGCCATGGTTTTCGACCGCCGCCCGAGACCTCACTTCGACCCTTGGTCGAATGGGTACCCAAACGGGCATTGGCCATCTGCCTGACATATGCCTGATGCATCAAATCAACTTTTATTGGGGCTTCAAAAATTGCGGCTGATAATTCAACCGAATCAACTTTCTTGCCCTGCATGTTGAAGACATCAACTTTCATGATTACTCAACTCCCATACTGGCGATTGCCCAATCGGACAATTTATAATTTCCTGGCTAGCTTTATGATTACCAAGCCGCCTTTAGGGCCTGGCACTGAGCCATCAACTGCGATCAAATTATGCTCTGGTTCCACCCTCACCACGCGAACATTGGACGAGGTAACACGTTCGTTCCCCATCCGTCCTGGCCCGCGTTTTCCTTTGAAGACACGGCCCGGTGTTGTACCTGCACCAAGTGAACCAGGCGCACGCCATCGGTCAGATTGACCATGCGTCTTTGGTCCCCCAGCAAAACCATGGCGTTTGACCACACCGGCAAACCCGCGGCCTTTACTGGTGCCAACAACATCAACCCGTTCGCCAGCTTCAAAGAGATCAGCATTCAGCTGATCGCCTTCAGCCACTTCCGGGTTCTTTGATTTAAATTCACGCAAAACTTTCAAGGGTGGTAAATTATTGCGCTTAAGGTGCCCCAACTGACCTTGTGTCAATCGTTTGGGTTTAACCTCTAAAAATCCTAATTGGACCGATGAATAGCCATCGTTATCCAAGGATTTCACTTGGGTAACATAACAAGGCCCAGCTTCGATTAACGTGACGGGATACGCGCTCCCATCCTCATCGAAAACCTGGGTCATTCCAACTTTTCGTCCTATCAGCCCTTTAAACATAATCGATATTCTCCTGTAATTTATTTTGACGAGACTGTCAGCCAGGGCATGGCTGCATCATCTCCGACCGCAGCACAGTCAATAATTCCTTCGCGTCCGCTCTTAGTTATTTGGGACTACGACAAGAAGCATTCTTATGCTGCCTCAAATGTTCGGCTTTTAAGCCAAACCTGATTATTCTACCACCACAAGGCATGCTTGCCAAGGGTGAATTTTTATTAATTCCCTGCAATTTTCATTGACTTCTGCTGTTAGACTGTAATCATCTAATATGAACGCAGAAGCTTGCAGGCAACCATACACAAATTGCTAAATTTTGATTTCGATATCCACGCCTGCTGGCAGGTTCAACCGCATCAACATATCAATGGTTTTAGAATCCGGTTCCAGTACATCGATCAAACGATTATGTGTCCGAATTTCAAAATGCTCCTGTGAATCCTTATCGATGAAAGGTGATCTGATCACAGTAAACCGCTCTAGCTTTGTGGGCAATGGGACCGGCCCTACCACCTGAGCGCCGCTGCGCTCAGCTGTCTCGACAATCCGCCTGGCGGACTGGTCGATCACACGGTGATCATACGCTTTCAGACGTATTCGAATCTTTTGTTTAGCCATAGTTTTTCCTAATTCCTACTCAATAATCTTTGAGATCACGCCTGCACCAACCGTCAAGCCGCCTTCACGG
>CAZCBW010000007.1:0-63509 GCA_964497065.1 uncultured Candidatus Brevefilum sp.
GCCGCCACACCACACCCCCGACCTTTCATTTGCATGGCAGCCTGAGCAGTTACGAAAATTGATTGGTTATCAACATGGAATTTGTAATTACAGAATTTCGCCACTGCGATCTACTCCAAATAACTGGCCGGTTGGATAGCTTTACAGCACCGGTGATCGAAAAAGCATTAAATACTCTGATTGCTGATAATAGATTGAATATTGTCATTGATATGGAAAAGATTACCTATATCTCCAGTTCAGGAATTCTTGTTTTTGTTAACACACAGAAACAATTAAAAAAACTAGACCGTGGAGAACTGGTTATTGCCAATATATCAAATCATGTTTATTCAAATTTTGAACTGGCTGGGTTTCACAACCTCTTTGATTTTTATGATGATGTGACCACGGCTGTCGGGAAGTTTTGAGAAACTAAAATATATGCCGCAAAAAACTTTTCCTGGAAACTATAAAAGCCTGGCATCCATCAGTGAATTCATTATTTTTCATGCAGAAGCCGCAGGATTCCCGGCCAGTGATGTGTATGCTATCCAGACTGCTGTTGATGAAGCAAGCGCCAACATTATTGATCATGCCTATGGCGGTGAAGACATTGGGTCAATATTAATTCAAGTCTTTGACCAGAAAGACAAAATTGTTATTAAATTAACTGACACAGGGCTGACATTCGATCCAGAAGAAGTACCGCTTCCAGATATCACTTCACCGCTTGAAATCAGAAAAGAACGGGGATTAGGCATTTTTTTTATGCAAAAACTGATGGATGAGGTAGATTTCAATTTTTCTAAATCATATGGGAATACACTGACACTGGTAAAGTATAAGGAGGAATAATCCAGTATGTGTGGTGATCCCCAGACATTCTCTGCCCCAACACCAAAAAGCATCCTGAATCTGGGGCACGAAATCGCCTCCTTTGAAGATTTAAATGCCCAAATTGATTTTGTTAAAACACACTTAAGAAATATTTTCGGCCATGAACCTCAATTCTGGTTTAAATTCTCCCACAAATTATCAATAAATCATTTCCTGGAGGCCAATTTTCCTAAGGATCCTGAACAATTGGCAATTAAATTTAATGAGGAATCCATTGATTTTCATCAATGGCAGCAAAATGACTTTTTTTGGTATACCCTCCCATTAAAACACGGAGGTCAGGTATTCGGTCTTTATTTATGCAATGTGAATTCACCTCTTGATATTAAAATTATTGAATCATTAATCCAGACGATCCATATAGCATCTTTAGAATTTTATGCAACCATACAAGAAGAATTGCACCATTGGCGGTTGAAAAAATTGGCATTGGTTCAATCTGTGACATCACAAATCTCTCAAATAAATAACATGGAGGAACTGACACCGCGAATCACACATTTGATCCAACAATCCTTTGGATATTATTACGTTGCAGTGTTCTTAATTGATCAATACTCACAAACCCTCCATTTTAAAGCATCGGCCGGAGCTGAAGAAACCTCCCATCCAGATTTTACCCAACCAAATCACCCTGGTTTTAAATTAGGTGAACATATAATTGGTCATGTTGCCAAAACTGGCCGGGAAAAAATTGCAAATGATGTCACCAAAGAAAAGCGTTACAAATCTGTCAATGCCTTAAAGGCAACACAATCTGAAGCTGTTTTTCCACTTCGTATTGAAAACCGCATCTTTGGCGTTTTTGATATCCAATCAAACCGACAAAATGCATTTGATGAGAATGACCTGATTGTCCTCAGAACCCTTGCAGACAATATTGCCCTCGCAATTCAAAGTACACGTCTATATCAAAAGGAACAAAAACAGGCAGAGCAAATGAAAATTGTCTCTGAGGTCAGCCGCTCAATCACATCCATCTTAGATATTGATATCTTGCTAAATAAAATAGTTAACTTGATCCACGACCAATTTCATTTTCCTTATGTGCATCTTTATTCCGTAGACACTTACCAAAATAAAATCGCTTTTAAGGCTGGCAGCGGTGAGAGGACACCTTTATATTCCAAAGCCAATGTCACGTTTGATTTAGATTCAGAACATGGTATTTTGCCATGGGTGGCCAATAATAACTTGACTAAACGAGTCAATAATGTTGATCAAGAACCGCTATTCTTAAATAGTCCTTATGCTCAAAGGATATCTGGATCAGAAATGGCAATACCGCTAAAATTTGGCGGGGAAATTTTAGGTGTGCTAGACATTCAAAGCCATGATAAAAATGCTTTTTCTTCAGAAGATCAAGAATTAATGGAGACATTAGCAGATAATCTTGCCATTGCTATTCGTAATGCCAATCTTTATCATTCTGAAAAATGGCGGCGACAAGTGGCTGAAAGCTTACGAGACGTGGCAGGTTTGTTATCTGAAAATACTGCTTTGGACGACACTCTAAAAACAATACTGGCTCAGCTCCATAAAAACTTACCCTGTGATATCGCGGGGTTGTGGTTATTTGAAGAAGAACAATCAGACCTGTCCTTCATTGAAGATTTGCCGCTTTACCTGGCTGCTGTTTATACAGAAAATGAACTCTCCTCTGATGGGTTGATTCAAATGAAAGCTTTCCCGGATTCGTGGATCCAACAAGCATTGGAACAACGTCAGACCGTGATAAGAAAATCGAACCAGCCTATTGGACCAATAGCCACACATTTGAATATGCCGCAAAATTATTCTGGTATTGCAGCACCCTTACTTGTCGGAAACAATGTTCTTGGTATCTTAACCTTAATTCATCACACAAACCAAAAGTATGGAGAAGAATCAAAAAAAATCACCTCAGCATTTGCCAGTCATGCATCCATCGCAATAAAGAATACCCGACTTTATGCCAGATCCCAGGATCAAGCCTGGATATCTACGATCCTTTTACAAATTGCACAGGCAACCCAATCAGTGACCGACCTTGGTGAATTAGCAACAAAAATTGTTCGGTTAACACCCATGGTAGTTGGTGTAAAAGGCTGTGCTTTAATTTTACGAGAGCCGGAAAGTGGTATTTTCTTCTTACACGCTCTTTATGGAATAGGGAACGCAAACGAAAGCTTAAATTTCAAAAAACCAATTCCATTAATTGACGCACCAATTTTCAATAATATCTCTCCCGATGTGACAACCATACAGGTTAATCACCCAATAACCGATCTAAACCTTGCTGAAGATCAAACCGAATACTTCACTGATGAACCTTTACTCATGTTGCCCCTAGTCATTAGAAACGAAATATTGGGTGCATTTTTATTGTCAGAGGAAACAGATATTAACTCTAAAGATTTAAACACCGAACAGGCTGGTAGTGAACATTATAAGATAATCCAGGGAATTATGCAACAAACAGCGGTTGCAATTGAGAATATCCGCCTTATAGAAGCAAGACAGGAAGAAGCTTATGTGTCAACTGTTTTACTTCAAACAGCTCAAGCTGTTGTCTCCAGTACGAATATTGATGACACTTTAGAATCATTGGTTCAAATAATGCCGCTGCTCGTTGGCATTGAATCGAGTGTGATTTATCTTTGGGATAAGGATGATGGCGTTTTTACTACTGCTCATTTTGTAACCAATGGCACTATCGAAACCATAGACATGGTCAACATGGGGTTCGCTATAGGCGAATTTCCGATGCTGGATTCAATTTTTCACAATAACCAACCCATTGTTTATCCCTTCACTGAAACTCTGCTGCCACCTGATGATTGGGACCTTGTAATTCCCGACGATGGACAATTGGACCCAGAACCAATATTAAATAGTCATTATCCTTTGCTGATGGGCTTCCCATTAGCGGTAAAGGACGAATTCTATGGTGCTTTGTTAGCCCAGGACAGGAGTTTAACAACCAATCGAAAACGAAAATTTGACCTGCTTTGGGGAATTGCCCAGCAAGCATCCCTGGCTATTCAAAACAACCGCCTTAATCTAGAAATGATCGACCGGCAGCGCATCGACCGTGAATTTCAGTTGGCCAGAGAAATCCAACAGACATTTCTTCCAAGTCAGCTTCCTGATCTAGCTGGATGGAGCATAGATGTGCGTTGGGAAACTGCACGCCAGGTTGGTGGTGATTTTTATGATTGCTTTATACTTCCTGATAACAAGTTGGGGCTATTAATTGCCGATGTATCTGACAAGGGGCTGGCCGCCTCTCTGTACATGGCTGTTACACGCACTTTGATCAGAGCTGTCGCAATTGACAACCAACATCCTGCCGATACCTTAGAGCATGTTAATGACCTATTATTAATGAATTCAGAAAGCGGTTTATTCGTGACGATATTTTACGGTGCACTCGACCTGGCATCCGGTGTCTTAGATTACACAATTGCCGGACACAATCCACCTATGCTGCTTCGATCAACTTCTAAAGATGTCCAAAAATTTGAGATCGGTGGGATTGCAATTGGTGCAATGCCAGATATCCAATTGCCAAAAAGACATGCTAAAATCGAGCCTGGTGACTGCCTAGTTCTTTACACGGACGGCGTAACTGAAGCTATGACCGCTGATCAAAAAATGTATGGAGACCATCGGTTAGAACGAAAGTTGTCAGATGTACTGGGTCAAAATGCACACGATGTGCTCTCATACCTTGAGGAGGATATAAAACAGTTTCGAGAAGGCACACCGCTCAGTGATGATACGACCATCTTGGCAATTCACCGAAAACACCTATTGGCAAATGAGAACGGGGATACGGGTTCTCCGTAAGACACTATCAACCGTACTGCCAAAGATAATTTCCATTAAAGGAGGCAGTCCATACCCGCCCATGATGATCATATCTGGTGAGATTTGGCTGACAGTTTGACAAATGACTTCACTGACAGGTTTGCCTTCCGGGTTTCTGAAAATGCCCTCACCCATTGAGCCTTTCAGATAACCCTTTGCCTCAGCCAAAAATAACTCGCCTTTTTTTCGATCTTTATCAACTACGATGACGGTTAATTTCTTTTGATACCTTGACGCCAGGTATGCTGAAATAAACAATGCTTCTTTGCCTTTGGGGCTTCCGTCATAGGCCAATAACAGGTGATTAATTTCTGTGATGTTTTCCGACACAATCAAAATTGGTCTGCTGCTGCGCCGTAAAATTAAGCGTATCCCTGATTTTAGGCGAGAAACTACCTTTGAGGATGGAGGATAATTCAACTTCAGCACAACGAGGTCATTTAAGCGTGCCCGTTCACATATCGTGTCTGCAATCCTTCCATCAGCTATTGCCAGGCTGCCAGTAAGACTGTTTTGGTTCAGGATGTTGGCAAATTTATTTTTCAATAAGGACTCATCCAAACTTTTCTTATTTGCCAAATTTCTAACAACCAGTCCCCTGATTGTAGAATTTTCTTGTTTTGCTAAAGGGATAACCTGGTTTATGACCTTCCAATTTTGAAAGTTTCCATCCAAAGCAACCAGGATATTTGGAAACATCGTTTGCGGTTTTTGTGCCTTTATCGCAAACCATTCTCCAGGTGAACGAGAGCCCTCCAATATTTTTGGCCAAAATAAACGCTTTAAAAAGTCTCCAATGCGGCTTAAGATCCTGTTCAATCGACGGCTATTCTCTTTAACAAATTCAAAAGCTGCATCCTCAGGTTGTATGGACCAGCCAAAAGCTTCTTCCATATAAGTCTGATGATCAAGTATCCAGATATAAAGGTCGGTTTCAGTCCTTTCAGGAAAATCATAAAGAATATTTTGGTCCCTGATAACCTTGACAACTGGTAGATAGACTTCATCATACCAATCCCTGACCGCCTCACGCCAGGGAATTTCTCTTTTTTGTTCCAGCCCCATATAGTATCGATGAACGTTGATATGTTCTTTTATCGTCTCATATTGCCCCGGGAAGGTGATGATTAATTCATCTTCTGGAACTATTTCATCAAATTTTGTATCTTCGAGAAAGCCTGCATATTCAGATTTGATGATGATATTTTCAGGTGAATCATCCGGTGACAACTTGACTTTGCTGCGAATTTCCGTCACATATGCTTCAATAAAATCAAATCCCATGTGATGAGCAATGGACACCCTATGGTTGCCGTCCAACACAAAATAAGCATCGTCAATTTTATAGACTTTTATTGGGGGTAAGCCACCACTATTGGATGAGGTCATAAATGCCTTGACTCTTGCCCACCTCTGCATGCTTTCATCATGCAGAGGTAGAAAATCCTTATCAAAATCCTGGTAACGATTCACACTTCCAACAATCGAACCCACAGGGATTTCTTGCAAACCTTTAGAAGATATACTCCTGGCATTGATCTGTGAGGAGATTTGATCATAAGGCAATAACGAACCTTGTTTGCCAGTCAAAGTGGACCAAAAATGGTTCAACTCAGCTTTAGCCCTAACCTTACGAAAATCTTCAAGCGCTTTATTGAATTCAAACTGACTGGGTTCCGTCACCATCGATACTCCTGGACAAAATAATCATCTTCGGTTGTATAATTTCAACTTCGAAATCAATCATAACAAAATGTAAAGACTAACACAAATGGCGGAATATACCGTACCAATAAAAAATCCCCTAAGAAAACAATAATAATAATTCAAATGGAGAGTCCAAATTGAAAACCTTTGTTAACTTTGCTGATTTTCTTCAAGACCATAAAACAGTTAGGCATGGTGCTTATTTAATCGCAGCGGTATTAGCAATCATGATCAGTGGATACCACTTCGGTACGTTTGATCAAGTTTTCCATTTAACGTACCTGAAAAAAATTATTGACCCTACACTTTATCCAGGCGATCCTTTTCTTTCTTTCCGCTGGTACCATTTCTCCTATTTTTGGTTTCTGTTCATCCCCTTATTTAATGCCGGTGTTCTGGAAATCGGCATGTTTATTGTCCACGTTTGTGCAACTTATGCAACTTTTTGGTTGTTTTGGGAGTTATCCGATTTACTGTTTAACAGTCCACCGGTAAGCACACTGACATTAATTTCATTGATATTTCCCCATATTGGATTTCCGGGTTTTCAAATCATAGAATTTAGTCTGTTGAACCGCACCTTTGTCCTGCCAATCTTATTGTTTTGTATTCTGCTTTATCTAAGAGAGAAAAAAATTCTCGCATTTTTCATTCTTGGAGCCACATTCAACCTGCATGCCATTTATGCGTTTTTTGTTTTAAGTATGTTCCTGTTTAATGAACTCCAAATTTTCAATTTCAAGCATATTTATAAACCCTTGCTAATGCTCACATGTTTCATAATTGCTGGAATGCCAGTTTTGATATGGCGCATGCAAACAGGATCGGGCATTGATTTTTCATTGCAAACAGAAACTTTAGACCTTGCGTCAAGAAGCATGCTTTACACCGTGTATTATCCATTCGGGATGAACATGATTTCATTCGGCAATTTATTAGCAGGCATTGGTACAGCCTGGGCATTATTATTGGGTCTCAGAATTGCCCCAAAAAACCAATTGCATATAAAAATTAAGAATTTCTGCCTTGCGATTAGCATCTTAATCTTAATGGGTTCAATTACATCCTATGCTTTGCCAATATCCATCCTCATCCAAATGCAGCTTTTACGGGCCGGAGTATTTCTTTTGTATTTCAGCATGATGTATTTGGCATATTTTATATGTAAGCAAAGAGAAGATCGCCTCATCAGCTCTTCTGGGTTTGCCATTCTGGCTTTAAGTTTGGTCATTCATATCACCCCATTGATCACATTATTAATTTGGTCGTTGATTAAAAATTATAAAAATATTGTTCAAAAACCATGGTTTTTAGTTGGACTAGTTATTGGAATTCAAATATTGATTTTTTCTGTTTCTCTCCAAATCAATTTGTGGTCACCAGGATTCCACGTTTTTGGGCCAAATTCGGCCTGGCGTGATGTTCAGGAATGGGCCAAGGAAAACACACCAAAAAATGCCGTGTTCATCACACCTCCACATTTGTTTGGTCACTACGTTCCTGATTGGCGTGTTTTTTCTGAGCGTGAATCAGTTGTCACCTTGCCAGAAATGATGGAAATTCCATTTAATCCATCATATACAAAACCATTAATTGAACGTTTTGACGCTATTGCACCGGGTGCGATCCAATTATTCAATGGTAATTATAGAGATTCAATTGAGATCACTAGACAAGCTTTCTATAAAAATTCAACTCTCGATTTTCAAAATCTCGCCTGTCAGTTTTCTGCTGATTATTTGGTGGTGGAAATTGACCATCAATTTAAGTTACAAACAGTTTATAAAAATCCTGAGTTCATTATTTATCAGCTTCCTGGCTGTGAAACAACTCGTTACAATTAACAAATGTTCCGAGAAGCTTGAACTGGGAAATAATAATATAGCAGGAAAGTTTGCAACCACATATTAAATCAATGGTAGAAATGCGCCAATCATATTTATGCGCAAACTAAACATGCTATAATTTTTATGCATTATTGTTTCTTGGATTTTTTAAACTCAAGAAAAGAGTTAATCCTTTTCACCTAATTTATATCAATATTTAACTTATGACACCAAATTTAATCAAATCAGAACCATTGAATTACCTGGTTATTGGTCATATCACCGTTGATAAAACAAATAAAGGCATAACACTCGGTGGAACTGCCGCATACTCTGGGTTAACTGCTGACGCATTAGGTTTAAGATCAGGGTTGATCACATCATTCAACTCAGACCTGGATGTGTCTCCCTTGCAGGATCTAAGTATTTATAACATCACATCAAAAAATAATTCAATATTTGAAAATATCTCCAATGGTATAGATCGGCAGCAATTTCTTTATAGCACAGCAGAAAAAATTAAGTCTGATAATATGCCCAATATTGCAGTCCAGCCTGACATTCTCCATCTCGGGCCTGTGGCTAACGAGGTTGACCCAAACATTCTTGATATTTTTCCTGCCAGCCTTAAATGCCTGACCCCGCAAGGTTGGTTTCGGAAAAAATCAAAGGATAACCAGGTCATCCGTCATACCTGGCAAAATTATCAAGATTTCTTGCCAAAAGCAGACATTGCGGTTCTCAGCCTTGAAGATGTATCCCATAATGAGGATTTGATCGCTGACATGGCCAGTTTGACCCCAGTTTTTGTTGTCACAGAAAACCAAAAAGGTGCAAGAATTTACTGGCGGAACGAAGCAAAATTTCTATCTGCTCCTGAGGTAAAATATAAAAATGATACAGGTGCCGGTGATATATTTTCAACAGCTTTCTTTTATCAATACTTTTACACCAAAGACCCCTGGGAGGCCGGCCGGTTCGCAGTCAAATTAGCTTCTTGGTCAGTTTCACGAAAATATCTCGATAGCATTCCGACAGCAGATGAAATAATAAAAGCGAAAACTGAGCTGATCGGAAATTAAAGGATTGGATTATGGGTTTGGGTAAGATTTACACAATCGTCAATCAAAAAGGCGGCGTTGGCAAGACAACAACTGCCATTAATCTCGGTGCTTATCTGGGCTATTATGGTCAACGCGTATTGATCATTGATATTGACCCACAGGCAAACGCAACTTCATGTTTGGGAATTGATAAAAATGAGGTTGACGGCGGCACATACGAAGTCTTGATTGGATCCCAACCGATCCTCTCTCAAATACTTCACAATCCAAGATTCAAGTTATCGCTTCTACCCTCATCACCTGCATTAGCTGGCGCTGAAATTGAAATCATTGAGTTCCAAAAACGAGAGTTTCGCTTGGCCCAGGTTTTAGAACCGATTAGAAACCGCTACGATTACATCTTGGTCGATTGTCCGCCTTCATTGGGTTTATTGACATTAAATGGCTTGGTGGCAGCTGCAGATGGTGTTCTTATTCCTGTACAATGTGAATACTTGGCTTTGGAAGGCCTCGGACAGCTAACCCAAACGATAGAACGAGTGAAGAATTCATTATTTAAGGAACTCGCCATTCGTGGTGTAATTCTTACAATGTATGACAGTAGAACCAACCTGGCAGCCGACGTTGTCAGTGAAGTCCAAAGTTATTTTGGTCAGAAGGTTTTTAATGCTGTAATACCACGCTCAATTCGCCTGGCCGAGGCACCATCTTATGGCACACCAATCTCAGTTTTTGCTCCTGATTCAACCGGCGGTCGCGCTTATGCCTCATTAGCAAAAGAATTACTCACAACCGACAATATTCAAGTCCCACTTGTTCAGGAGGTCCAATAATGGCACGCAGACCCGGTCTTGGAAAAGGTTTGAACGCATTAATTCCTAACAGCGAAGATCAGAGCCAAACGGTATCTAAATCCGGATCTTCAGGTGTAAACTCAATTCCAATAGATCAGATCCTGCCAAACCCACATCAGCCCCGGTCCGACATGAATTATACTCATTTGGAAGAATTGGCCGCATCCATTCTAGCACATGGCATTTTACAACCCCTGGTTGTCTCAGTTAATGAAAATTCAGATCAATACACATTGATTGCAGGTGAACGGCGTTGGAGAGCAGCAAAAATTGCCGGGCTTACCATGGTGCCGGTGATCACAAGAAAAGTCACCAAACAAGACCAATTAGAACTGGCATTGATTGAAAACTTGCAAAGGTCTGATCTCACACCACTCGAAATGGCTGAGGCCTACCGGCAGCTCTCAGAGATATTTTCTCTAACGCACGAACAAATATCCGAACGGGTAGGGAAAAGCCGCACAAGCATCTCAAACACACTCCGGTTATTGAACCTGCCAGAAAAGGTTCGGTTGGCATTGGCAGAAGGTAAAATCAGTGAAGGTCATGCCAGGGCATTACTGGGGCTGCCAACTTTAAAAGCTCAACAAGCTGCCTTGGATACCATATTAAACCTGGCATTGAACGTCAGGCAGACGGAAGCATTGGTTCAAAAATTAACCGGAGAAAAACCGAAACAAATATCCCGACCTGCTCCATCGCCAGATGTAACTGACTTGGAAAACAAATTACGCAGTTTTTTGGGAACAAAAGTCAATCTTAATAAGAAGAAAAAAGGTGGGAGTTTGGTCATCCATTACTATTCAGATGAAGAATTGAACGCGATTTTAGATAAAATTCTGCCTGCTTAAAAACAATGCTCTTACTGTATAACGCAAATATCTATCAAAAAAATAAACACCCTGCAAATGCTATGGTGTTTGACAAAGGGTGCATTATTGCTGTAGGAACAGACGAAGATATCCTGAATGGTTTTTCAGCAGCCAAAAAAAAGATTAATCTAGAAGGAAAGACGATCTGGCCAGGCTTGACAGATTCGCATGTTCATCTTCAATTATTAGCTGCTAATTTTGCCAAAATAAATTGTGAAACAAAATCATCAGGGGAATGTCTTGCTCGCATCAAAGAGAAAACCGAAAAATTACCAGCAGAAAGTTGGGTTCTGGGTCATGGTTGGAACCACAATAATTGGGAAGAAGGTTACGGCAATGCAAAGATTCTAGACCAGGTTTGCGGTGGTAGACCAGCATATCTAACCTCAAAATCACTGCACTCAGCCTGGGTCAATTCAACTGCATTAGAACTTGCAGGAATTGATGCCCAGGCACCAGAACCAGCAGGCGGCACGATTATGAGAGACGCAAGCGGTGAACCAACAGGCATCCTGTTGGAGGCCGGTGCAATGTCACTGGTTGAATCACGCATCCCAAAGCCATCTTTGCAAGATAATATTCGTGATATCCAAGCATTAATTCCTGAATTATGGCGCATGGGCCTGGTTGGGATCCATGATTTTGATGGGATTGACTGCTGGAATGCCTTGAGAGAAATCCATCAAAAGCAACAACTTAAATTTCGAGTTCGGAAGCATATCCCTTACGATCATCTTCAACACTTTATTGATGCTGGCATACATACGAATGATGGAGACGATTGGATGCATATCGGCGGTGTTAAACTGTTTGCTGATGGCGCATTAGGCCCACAAACTGCGGCCATGCAACAACCCTATGAAAATACCAATCATTCGGGCACCCTATTATTGACAGAAGCAGAAATCATTGAAATCGGTCGTTTTGCAGTGGTTAATGGGATTTCATTGGCGATCCACGCAATTGGTGATCGTGCAAATCATGTGGTGATCAATGGGCTCGAAAACATAATTAATTATCAAAAAGCCAAACACCTGCCAATTCTCAATCATCGTATCGAGCATGTTCAGATCATTGATCCAATTGATATTGCTCGCATTGCAGACCTGGGTTTAATTGCATCCGTGCAGCCTGTTCATGCGCCTTCTGATATGCAGATGGCAGATCGCTATCTCGGCAAACGGGCAGAAAATGCATATACCTATAAATCAATCTTGGATTCCGGCGCATTGATGATATTTGGTTCTGATGCACCGGTAGAACCTGTGAACCCCTTTCTTGGCATACATGCCGCAGTCACAAGACGGCGTATTGATGGGGCTCCCGGCTTAGATGGCTGGAATCCAGGCCAGCGAATCGAACTTGAAAGTGCACTTAATGCATTCAGCAGCCAGCCAGCCTTCGTATCCAATCGTGGTGATCATCTCGGCAAAATCGAAGCAGGTTATCGAGCTGATTTTCTCGTTCTGGTCAAGGACCCCTTTAAAGAAGATCCGGATTTAATTCCGTTAATCCAGCCTTCAGCAACATTCATTGACGGAACTTGCGTCTATCAAGCAGAAGCTTTATTCTAAATTTTCTCCTACCCAATTTCACCAGCAGCAATATGAACCAATCTATTAAAAACATTGTCGAAGCAAATATAGACAATCAATACCAAATTAGCCGTTTTTTGCGGCATAACCAGTTAGTTTATCGTCATCTAGATTGGCTGGATTCAATTGATTGGCTGGGAAAGCAGCCTTATCTCCTTTCAATTAGCGATCGTGATATTCAAGCAGTAATATGTGCTGCCTCAGAAATTGAATTTGCTTCATGGATCAGGCTCTTTGGTGTTCGTGATGACCTTCAACTGGTAGAGTTTTGGAACTGCTTGCTGAATAAGTCAATCAAATACCTGCAAACAATGAAGTATCAACACTTGATGGCCTTAGCAACCCAGCATTGGTTTGCTAAACTACTGGAGACATCTGGCTTTGTAAACTTACAAACCATCATCATCCTGGAATGGAAATCCGAATTACAAATAAACACCCAGTTTTCAGGTGAAATGAAAATCCGCCCAATGCAGTATTATGACCTTGAAGAAATCAGAACACTGGACAAAAATGCTTTCTCCTATGAATGGCAAATTTCACTAAATGAATTACATAAAGCTTTAAATCATAAAGGACACAATACTGTTGCAGTGCACCGGGATAATGTTGTTGGGTATCTTATCAGCACAATTTCACCTTATAATGCACACCTAGCCCGCCTCGCTGTCAACCCTCAATTTCAACGCCGGGGTATTGCATCTGGCCTGCTTTCTGACTTCTTAACCCAGATTAAAAACAATCAAATCAAACAAGTAACCGTTAATACCCAGGCTGATAATAAACCATCCATTAAACTTTATCAGCGGTTTGGATTTCAAAGGACCTCACAGACAATTCCGGTTTGGGAGTTAAATATCGAAAATCTTCACAAGGATTCGGTGATTGGCAAACTATAAGATTAGGGATACTATTAACTGATGAAATTTTGAAGATCTCGAACAACTACTGGGCTTATGAGGAAATTGGGAGTATACCCCCGACCTTTCCGCTGCAAGGTAAAATGAGCAGGTAAGAACTCAATAAAGATATGCGGGAAATTTATCAGAGATCACAAACCAAAAAACCGTTCGATAACAAAAACGATCAATGGTGTGATAATCAAACCTGGCAAAAAACTACCAGTCCGAATTTTCTTAATGGACAATAAACTGCTGATTGCTATTGCCATTAATATCAAACCACCGATAGCTGTCATTTCTGTCATCATCGCGGTTGAAAAATATTGGCTAAAAAACACAGCCAATAATGTAATAATTCCTTGATAGATCAAAATCGAAATTGCAGAAAAAGCCACGCCTAGACCTAAGGATGAGGCAAAGGCAATTGATGCAAACCCATCAAGAATTGCCTTGATGGTCAGCAGTTCAAAATTTCCTGTTAGGCCATCTTGAATAGAGCCCAAAACTGCCATTGGCCCGATCACAAAGACAAGCGAGGTTGTTACAAAACCCTCAACAAAGGTGCTTTGTTGCAGGGATTCAGAATTTCTTTTTATAAAAGTATTCTTTAAGAGATTACCAAACTTTTCCAACTGCTCTTCAATTTTCCACCATTCACCCAACAATGCGCCAATCAACAACCCCCCTAGTGGAATCAAAGCATTGGAAGTTTCTAGAAAAGTTATCACACCATAAGCAAAGGTGAACAAGCCCAACCCTGCCACAATCGTATCCCTTAGTTTTTCGGATAAGCGTGTTCCGATCAAGATACCTAAGATTGACCCCACCACAATAGTTGCGACATTAATCAGCGTTCCTAGCAATGATTATTCCTCTTTAACAAGTTTTAATGCCCGGCCGCTGCTTGTAATATCATAAATCTCCAATACAAACACCAACGAAGACAAACGATTTAAATAAGCTGTCAGGTATTGATTTTGATAGTTACTTTCTTGAATAAATGTGATCGTCCGACGTTCTGCCCGCCGGATGATAGTACGAGCCATTGCTAATGCAGCACTGGACACAGACTCACCAGGAACAATGAATTCCTTTGGTAAATCTACTGACTCTTCTAAAGAGGCAATTTGTGCTTCTAGTTTATGAACATCATCCTGGGTGATTTTTGCAAATTGGTTGTTTGTATCTGGTACAGATGATAACTCCGTCATTAAAATATATAATTTTTTTTGAATATTCAAAAGGATTGCCTTAATGATTTTACTTTCATTAACAGCCCTGGCAAAACCTAGAGCAGTAGTTACTTCATCCACACTGCCAACAGCTTCAATCATTGGTGATGCTTTAGAGTACCTGCCTTTTCCTAAGAATCCTGTTTCACCAGCATCACCTAAACTTGTGTAAAATGGTGCCAAATGCTGCTCCTCTTATTCGACTATTCAGCTTCTTCTGTTACATCTACTGGTTCTGTTTTGGTCAGAATATACCATTGATGAACATTATAAAAACGATCGCTGGGATCAAAGATTGGCCCAAGATTAATGCCATTGATATCATCTGTGATAGCATATGTATAAGTGGGGTAGAAAAGGGGCAATGAGGGTATTTCTCTCATGAAAAGAACCTGGAAGTTTCGATATAACCGCTCTCGCTCTCCAATATCAACAGACATACGAGCTTGTTCCAAGAACTCACTGGCTGAACGATTATCCCACTCTGCATAATTTTGGCCGGTTTGCACTTGTGCCTGCCCCCAAAATGGATATGGGTCTGGGTCCGGTGATCGAGTCAAATTGATATCCACAAGTGCTGCCTGGTATTCTCTAGATTCTAATGCCTCTAATACCTCATCATAAGGTTTTGCTTCTAGTGTTACTTCGATCCCTAAAGCTTCCCAATTTGAGCGAATATTTTCAGCGATCAAAGCATGATGAGATGTGGAAGGATGCAGTAAGGTTATGGCAATCCTGACACCAGCATCACTGGTATAAGCCTCTTCATCCTCATCAAATCGAACACCAGTTGCCTGGAATAAAGATTGAGCAGCGACAAAATCATAAGTGATTTTTTCTAAGTCATTATAGTACGCCCAGGTACCAGGTAAAATTGGCCCATTTGCTTGGACTGCCTGACCTTGAAAGACCTTATCGATGATCAATTCTCGATTGATCGCCTTAATCAAAGCCATCCTGAAGTCAGGAGTTTGCAAAAAACCGACTTCTGGATTGTTTAAATTCAGATATACCATCGTTAACAAAGGTTTGCGAACAGTGTAAATTGCCAATGACTGTTCGATGAGCACCTGATCCAGTATAGATTCATCAACCTCTGCAATCCCTTCGACTTCACCCAATCTGTAGGCGTTAAATGCGTCTTCTGAAGTCGGAAAGTATCTAAAAATAAATTCATCCAAAAAAGGCCTGTCTCGGAAATAATTTTCAAACGCTTCGAGGACGGTACCAACAATGCGATCATCTTCAACCAGCAAACGTTGAAACCTGAATGGGCCTGTACCAACAGGTGCCAAATTATAGGGATGATCAATTAAATCCTCCATCCCTAAACCGCCTAATAGATGCTGAGGCAAAATACCAAATGATAAATAATCCAAGAAGGGCGCGAATGGTTCTGGTAATAAAAATTGTAACTGGGTGGCCGAAAGGGCCACAACCTCAACCTCTGCCCAAAAATTACGCAAATCCTCCGGGATCAAGCCATGATCTGATTGCAATAATGAAATTGAATACATGACATCATCAGCGTTAAATTCTTCTCCATCATGCCAGAAAACATCAGGTCGCAAATTGAAGTTATAAACTGTGCCGTCCCTGCTTACACCCCATGATTCAGCCAGGTCTGCTTGCGGGAGACCTCTTGAATCAAACCTGATCAAACCATTGAATATCAACCGTCCAACAGATTTGTCAGGTGGATTATAAATATCCAAAAATGGATTTAATCGCATGAAGTTACCAACCAGCGCTTCTGTATAAATGCCGCCTGTGATTGGTGAAGGGGTCAATTCTGTCTCATCGTTACTATCAAGCTGCTGGATGATAAGTAATAAACCCACAATCAAGCCTGTGACCAAGATAATAAGCAATTGCCAGCGAAATTTTTTCATAATATTAATTTAAAAGAGGCAACCCTTTTTTGGCGAGTTGCCCGCTAGTTTGATGGAAATTTTTTATCGCCAGAATACGTCAGATCTCTGAAACCATTATAGACCAAACATAACTGTTAATAAAGTCAAAATGAAGAATACAACACTCAAACCAATGGTTACCCAGAATAAGACCTTTTCAATACCACGACGCTGTGTATAGATACCACCAGCATCTCCACCTCCAGTTAACCCACCCAAACCAACGCCTTTGCTCTGAAGAATAATACTGGCAATCAAAGCAATCGACGTTATAATCAATGCAATGCTAAAATATTTTTGCACTCAGACCTCCTTTTAACAGAGATGATTATACCCACAACACTGAAAAACCGTCAACCCAATGCATGAACTAAAATTCGCCATTCACATTCACACCTATTATTCTGATGGTCATGCCAGTCACCAAGAGCTGATAAAAATTGCAGAAATGGCTGGTCTCGATGGTATTATCACCACCGACCATAATGTTTGGATAAAAGACCTAGAAGGTTATTATGGGGAAAATGTTAAAAAGGTTATGTTGTTGGTGGGTGAAGAAGTTCATAATCGCAAATTAGACCCACCCGGCAATCATATGCTCATCATTGGTGCTCAAAAAGAGATGTCCTCGTTTGGGGAAAACCCGCAAAACCTTATTAATCAAGCTAAACGAGCCAATGGTTTAACAATTATTGCCCACCCCATTGAAGATACATTAGAAATGTTTAATGAAGATGCTTTTTCATGGCGCGATTGGCAGATTGAAAATTTTTCTGGTATCGAACTGTGGAATCAAATGAGTGAATTTAAAAGCGTCACCAATAACCTGGGTTCAGCACTGGTAAATGCGCTAATGCCTAAACGCATGACAACGGGTCCATTGGAACGCACTTTAGCTTTGTGGGATGAGCTCATCGCAGTAAATAAAAGGCCGATCATCGCTATCGGTGGTGTAGATGCCCATAAAATAATGAAAAAAGTTGGTCCTTTCACGATCAATTTATATCCTTACTTACATCATTTCAAAAGCATTTCGACCCATATACTTGTTGATCAGCCCCTCAAAGGTAATTTTATTGAGGATCGTAAAGCAGTGCTCAATGCAATCAGCCAGGGTCATTGTTTCGTTGCGTATGACCTGCCTGCTCCGGCCTTTGGTTTTCGATTCACGGCTCATAATGATGACGGACATTTTATGATGGGTGATCAAGTTGAAATTAAAGGTGGGATAACTTTCCAGATTCGCCTGCCCAAAAAAAACCTGTGTAGATTATTCAGAGATGGTTCTTTGGTTCAGGAGTGGACGAATCGAATGGTGTGTACTTTTAACACGACACTGCCAGGTGTTTATCGAGTTGAGTCTTTTATCCCATATAAAGGCAGGCTAAGGGGTTGGATTTTCAGCAATCCAATCTATATTTGGCACTAACCTTTGATCACAATTAACGGCTCCAATTTGGCAACCTTCCTGGCCAAACCTGCACCAACGACACTTTCAACCACAAGATCAACATCCTTATAAGCTTGCGGGGCTTCTTCAGCCAACCCCGCTGAAGAGCCTGCCCGAATATTAATTCCTTGTTGTGATAATTCCTGGTACAAATCTTCACCCCAAACTTCACGTTTAGCTTTTGAACGACTCCAAACTCTGCCGGCACCATGACAGGATGATCCAAATGAACGCTGCATGCTAATTTCAGTCCCTGTCAACACCCAGGAGGCTGTACCCATTGATCCGGGTACCAAGACAGGTTGGCCAATCTGGTGATATGCTTGTGGCAGATCTGCTGACCCAGGACCAAAAGCACGGGTTGCACCTTTACGATGAACACAGACTTTCATTGCAATATCCTTGATTTTGTGAGTCTCAATTTTTCCGATATTGTGGGCAATATCATAAACCTGAAATAATTGCCAGGATGCCAGCTTCCCTGCAAGTACAGCTTCGAATGCCTGGCGCAGTTTATAAGCTAAAATCTGCCTGTTTAAGAATGCATAATTGGCAGCACAGCGCATAGCACCAAGATAATCTTGACCTTCATCTGAATTGATTGGTGCGCATACCAATTGTTTATCTGGCAAATCAAACCCATATTTATACACAGCTGACTGTAATGATCGTACATAATCAGTGCAGACCTGATGTCCAAAACCTCTTGATCCTGTATGAATTTGAACAGCCAAGGCCCCTTTTGATAAATTCATCGCCTTAGCAGCGTCGGGATTAAAAATTTCTACAACTTCATCTACCTCAATAAAATGATTTCCCCCACCCAATGTTCCCAATTGTTTCCTGCCACGTTCAATAGCCCGCCTGCTCAATTTATCAGGATCGGCGCCTGCCAGGCATCCATTTTCCTCAGTATGGGTAATATCTATCTTTGTCGCGTATCCCTTTGCTAAAGCCCATTTCAATCCTTTTGTACATGCTTCAATTAAGTCGTTTTCAGATAACGAGATATCGCTGTCAACACCTACACCACTCGGACATAAACTATTAATTGAATCAGCCAAATCTGCCAAATAATTTTTGACAGATTCCACTGAAATCTCTGATGACATTAACCGCACACCGCAGTTGATGTCATAACCAATACCGCCTGGTGAAACGATCCCCTTTTCCAGATCAAACGCCGCAACGCCGCCAATCGGAAAACCATACCCTTGGTGCATATCAGGCATGACCATCACGGCTTCGACTAATCCTGGCAGCGTACTGGCATTAATTGCCTGGATAATTGATTTATCATGCAATGATTGCTCAAGCAAAAATTGGGATGCAAAAATACGGACGGGTACACGCATATCAGTGCGGTAATTTGTGGGCAATTCCCACTCAAAATCATTATTCTTTATGAACTTGCTAATTGTTAATGTGGACATATCGACCTTTCTCACACATCAAAAGTTACCGTAGCTTCTAAGCCTGTTTTGATGCCTTTTATTTTGAGATCATGAAAAGTGGCTGCTTTGATTGGATACTCTACCTTTTCAATGGAATGACCAGACGCCCTTACGGTTAATAATTCTTGTTTTTTTTCAAAGGAAAAATTGGTGAAGATTATATTTTCCTCAACATAATATAGCAGCTCATTCAGAAAATCTACCAGCATACTTTCCTGTGTCTCACATCTAACTACTAATTTAATAGTATGTTTTTGCCCTCTTTTTATATCTATACGCATAAAACTGTATAATCCCTCAGCAGCATGGACAAGCAATGAATACAGGTCTTCCCCGCTAACCCGCATTGCTAAGTCAGCTGTGTGATCAATCTCTTCATAACCGTGAGTTGTCATCCTTGAGTATAATTATACCGCTATGAATACCTTGAACAAAAGCCTTGATCGGATAGAAACCCATCTTCGGTCGTTAATTGAAGAACACTTAACGAATCTATTTGTTAACACCCATCCGCACCAGACACTGATAACACAATTAATTGGGGCTATGCGTGAAAATATTCGGCAGCAGGCTGATGGTAGATCATTTGCCCCGGACCACTTCATCATCCAGGTTCCTCCAGAAGAACTCATTGATTGGCAGGTCAACCAGGAGATACTTGATAGAATTGCCGCTGAGCTTAATGAAATTGGAATTTTAGAAGACCTGGTATTTCAACAATTCCCAAGAATTGAGTTGCATGTCAAACCTGAATTGGGCAAGAACCATTTTGATCTGACAGCAAAGTTTTCAATAGTTAAGCCGCCTTTAAAAGATACTGCGACGATGAATCCCCCCGATAACAATAATTTACAAAGTGAGGTCCCAGAAAATGCAATGCTTATTATTGGCGGAACTACCAATTTCGCTTTAGAAAAACCGGTGATTAATATCGGCAGACACTCAAATAATGATCTTGTATTAGCAGACCTGCATGTGTCGAGACATCACGCTCAGCTGCGGGCAATCAACAAAAACTATATTATATTTGATGTAGGTTCAACAGGTGGTTTATTACTCAATGGGAAAGCAATCACCCAGGCATCACTTCAATCAGGTGATGTCATTCGAATCGGACTTATCAACCTCATTTATATTCAAGACACTACAGCCGCAAATCCTACAACGGTCATACCAATAAATTCAGATAATGACACGCCCGGAGAAAATCCTGGATGATCGCGATACTTGTCCTGATATTACGATCATTATTATTATTATTTGCATATGGCTTTATTGGCTGGGTCATCTATACGCTTTATGTTGATTTACGCCAGACGATAGGTCAAAAAGATCAAATTTCTATCCCGCCAATAATTTTGATTGCTAATATTGATAATGCCACTTTTGAACATAGCTATATCCAACCGGAAATCATCATTGGCCGTGATCCAACCTGTGATCTAATTCTTGACCAGGAGACAATTTCATTCAGGCACTGCAAATTATTCCATCAAAACAAACAATGGTGGGTTGTTGACCTGAACTCAACCAACGGAACCTACTTGAATAATTCTTTGGTGGAATCTGCAACCGTTCTCACTGATGATGACGCTTTGCGATTAGGATCGATAAGCATTGTAATTTCTATCAATAAATAGAAAGTAACTACTCAGCATATGAAGAAATAGTGGGTGTACCCCCAACCTTTCAGGAGCTGGATAGTCTGAGCAATTCCAATAGAAATGGAGATTAACATGAGTTTGAACCCACGTTTAGCCGTAATTGGCGGTTCAGGATTATACCAATTTGATGATCTAAAAGATGTCACATCAGTCGAAGTTAATACACCTTTTGGGGCTCCGAGTTCTCCAATCACCATCGGCCTGCTCAAACAAAAGCCAGTTGCGTTTCTCGCCAGACACGGACAGGGCCATATTTATTCCCCCAGTAAAGTGCCTTATCAGGCAAATATCTACGCTTTAAAATCATTGGGAGTAAAGTATATTATCAGTGTAAGCGCATGTGGTTCTTTACGCGAAGCATATGCGCCAGGACATATTGTCATCCCTGACCAGATCTTTGATTTCACCCATTTGCGAAAACGCAGCTTTTTTGATAGTGGATTGGTCGCGCATGTCAGTGTTGCTGAACCCTTCTGTAACCAGCTCTCATCAGACCTTGAACAATCAATAAAATCAACTGACGCTGCCTACCACCGTGATGGCACATTCATCACAATAGAAGGTCCTCGCTTTTCGACCAAGGGAGAATCTCATTTATACCGACAGTGGGGGTTGGACATCATTGGCATGACTGCTTCACCAGAAGCATTTCTTGCCCGAGAAGCTGAGATGTGCTATGCAACAATGGCACATGTCACGGACTATGATGTGTGGCATATCAGTGAAGAAACTGTCACTGTTGAGATGGTTATCAAAACTTTATTAAAAAATGTCAACCTGGCTCAAGAAATAATCAAAAAATTGGTTGATATCATCGACACTGAAAGCGATTGTGACTGTCATCATGCACTAAAAAATGCCATTATTACCAACCGTGAAAATATTGACAAGGAAAAACAACAAGATTTAGCACTTTTTATCGATAAATATCTTGCATAATGAAAATAAAGCCTTTCTCGAACAGCGGCGCAAAATCAGCAAACGACCTGGTTCAAGGCAAATTATTAATTCTAGCCGCGCTGGTGATCATCACCTATGCCCTTATACTGACGTTAGCGCCAGCTGTACGTTACCATTCTGGCCCTGAGCGGTACCGATTTGGCCATTGGCCTGGTGTATTGGTTTGGTTGTTTTCGTTCACTGTGTTACATCGAACCACAAGCGTTAAACTGCTCAATCGCGACCCATTAATTTTGCCAATTATCGCCTTGTTAAGCGGAATTGGTTTAATGTCAATCTGGCGGTTATACCCCATATTTGGTCAACGGCAGGCAATCTGGCTGGCAATTTCCTCCATTCTCGTATTTTTTGGGATAGAATTTCCAACTTTCATCAATTACTTACGCAGATATAAATACACTTGGCTGATTATTGGCCTCCTATTAACTGGCTTAACAATTCTTATGGGTACGAACCCCAGTGGTGCTGGACCAACAAGATGGTTGCAACTTTTTGGTTTACAATTTCAACCTTCTGAGCCGCTAAAATTAATTCTTGTTATTTATCTCGCTGGTTTTTTCTCGGATCATCATTCACTTATCGAAGGGAAATTAAAAAGCCTTCTGCCAACCCTGGTTATCATCGGCATTGCAGTCTTAATATTAGTTTTTCAACGAGATCTTGGTACTGCCGTAATTTTATTATTGATATACCTTGCAATTGCTTTTACATCACAAGGCAATCGATTCTTTTTATGGATATCACCTCTCTTAATGATCATTACGGGTTACCTTGGCTATCAATTCTTAGATCTCATTAAACTCCGCTTCGATACATGGTTCAATCCTTTTGGCGACCCAACAGGTGCATCTTATCAAATAATTCAATCAATGATCGCCATAGCATCTGGCGGTTTGTTTGGTGCTGGGCCAGGATTGGGAAGCCCAACTTTAATCCCAGTGTCTGTCTCAGATTTTATTTATGCAGCCATTGCAGAAGAACTGGGATTATTAGGTGTCACCTTAATTCTGCTGTTATTTTGTCTGCTGATTTATCGGGGCATTAAATTAGCAGGCAGGACAAAGAATGCTTTTTATCGCAATTTAATATTAGGCCTGATTTTTTACCTGGGAATACAATCCATATTGATCATCGGTGGAAATGTTGGCATGCTGCCTTTAACTGGGGTTACTTTGCCCTTTGTTTCCTATGGCGGCTCGTCGCTGATCGTCTCATTTTGTGCAGCACTTATTATATTAGTGTTAAGCGACCGGGTTTCTTCAGATGAATTCAGTCAACCGATAACACATCCCCGTTTCATCATTGTAAGCGGGATGATGATCTTGGCTTTAGCAGTTCTAATATTTGTGACCAGCCTGCATTCTTTTTGGTATGCTCCTGCATTAGTTGACCGAAATGATAATCCTCGCTGGATCATTCACGACCGTTTTGTCAAACGCGGCAGTATCCTTGATCGTAACAGCCAGGTGATCATATACAGTGAAGGCGAAAGAGGAAACCTGGATCGAAATAATACCACCACGCCTCTTTATACTACCATGGGCTACACGAATCCTGTTTATGGACAGACCGGGATAGAGACTACAATGTACCAATATCTTAGGGGGTATGAGGGCACTCCTTTTCTAACTCGTTTCTGGCACGACTTGCTTTATAATCAACCACCAGAAGGGGTCAATATACGCCTAACGATTGATTTAACTTTACAAAATACAGCAGATTCAATGCTGGAAGGCAAACAAGGTGCAATCATATTGATGAATGCAAATTCCGGTGAAATATTGACCATTGCTTCCCATCCATATTATGATGGTGCTGCCCTTGAAGAGAATTGGGAAGAGCTCATCAACCATCCTGATTCGCCATTGGTCAACAGGGTAACCCAGGGTATGTACCCGCCAGGCAGTTCTTTGTTTCCATTTATTGCCAGTTCTTATATTAACCAGTTTGGAGAGCTTCCTGAAATCGAAACTATTTTAGAAATAATCCCAGATCGATTAAATTGTGCACTACCGTTATTTGATGATGTCACCTGGTCATCTATCTTAACGAATGGATGTATTAATAGCCAAATTGTATTAGGAAAAGAGCTGGGTTCAGATCAATTGCATGACCTCTACGAGGGAATTGGTTTTTATGATTCACCTCGGCTCCACCTTAATGTTGCAGATGGATTAATTTCTACAAATATCGGTGCTGAAGATTTACTATCAGGTCAGTCATCTTTTCGAATCAGTCCCCTTCAAATGTCTTTGGCAGTCAGTGCGCTGATAAATGAAGGCGTCCTTCCGGGACCGAGAATTATCAATGCTTACCAAAGCCCTGACTTGAATTGGACGCCTCTGCAAAAATTATCGGCTAATAAATCTTCAAACCTGGATCCAAGTTCATCTACAGAATTGATTGAAATGATGCAGGTCCCCCAATCTCCCTATTGGCTGGTCACATCAATCACAGAAAACGAACAGGGCGAACCAATTACCTGGTTTATTGGTGGAACTACACCTGAATGGCAGGGACAACCACTCGCTGTTGTTGTAGTCCTTGAAGAATATAATCCGACTTTAACGCGACAAGTCGGTGCCTTGTTAATCGAACAGGCACTCCGAATCACATTGAATGATTAAAATGAATTTCGTAACTACTTAGCTTATGAAAAAATAGGGGGTGTGGTGTGGCGACAAAGCCGCCACACCACACCCCCGACCTTTCATATGCAAGTCAACCTGGCAGTTACTGAATTTCTAAAGCTAAATCTATGAATTTTTATCTGGATTAGTGTTAACAATTTTTACAAATCTTCTCTTCCCAACCTGCACAACAGAAGGTGCTGTCAATATTTCATAAGGGTCCTCTGCAGTCTGATCGTTGACTTTAACCCCTTTTTGCTCGATCAATCGTCTGGCCTGGCTTTTACTATCGACAAGGCCGCTGTCGACCAGCACCTCCAATAAAACTGCTTCACCAAGTGGCTGAAATTCGGGAATCTGATCTGGTTTTTCATTTTGCTGAAACAACTGGACAAAATGCTGATTTGCCTTTTCTGCTGCCTGTTGATCAAAAAATGCTGAGGTGATCTCTTCAGCCAAGACCATTTTAGCATCACGTGGATGAAGTTCACCTGAATCAATATGCTTTTCAAAATCATTAATAATATCCATTGTCCATCGAGTTACAAGTCGGGCATAGCTTGACATTGCTTTATCAGGAATACTCATCACTTTGCCAAACATATCCTCTGGTGAAGTGTTGAGGGGGATATGATTGCCAAATGATTTGCTCATTTTTACTTCACCATCAGTTCCCGGCAAAATACCCAAAATAATCCCGATATTTGGTTTTTTATTGTAATAAACCATAATCTTTCTAGCTGCTGTCATGATATTGAACATCTGGTCTGTACCGCCAACCTGTACATCAGCTTCCAACGCATATGCATCATATCCTTGCATAATTGCATAAAACAACTCATGAAAATAAACCGCTTCTTCATTTTCGAAACGCTTACGGAAATTTTCTCTGGTCATAAATTGCTGAATCGTAAAATTAGAGGCGAGGTGAATCAAATCTTTGAAAGTTAATTTAGACAACCATTCTGCATTGTATCGAACGTCAGTTTTTTCTCTGTCCAGAATTCTAAAAGCCTGTTCAGCATATGATTCGGCATTTGCCTTTGCCTCATCTGGTGACAACTGCGCACGTAATTTATCTTTATCTGATGGATCGCCTATTAATGCAGTATAGGTACCAATTAAAAAGATAACCTGGTGACCTAGCTCCTGAAATTGACTTAACTTCCGCATTGTGACTGTATGACCAATATGTAAATCAGATGTGCGAGGATCATATCCACAATAAACACGCAAGGGATGTCCGGTTCGCTCAGAATCAATTAAACGAATACGCAGCTCTTTTTTCATGGCCTCGTACATTGCCTGATCACCATACTCAGTCCCACGCATTAAATAGGATACTTGCTGATCAATATTCATTCAGACCTCCTGATTGTAAAAATACTATTGTTCATAGTACAGTGACAATTAAAACGCGCCATTTGATTTCAGCGCGTTTTCTATCACATTGAACGGATTAAAGTTTCAATAATAGAAACCTTCATAAATATTCGAAATCAACCACTTAATATTATAATGAATAAAGCTTGTGAATTCATCCTATTAACGAAGGCTTAACTTTGACTTCTGATACGAAAGCTACTGTCTGGATGGTAACTCGATTCGCAGCCTGGTCATAATTCGGTGTTCGATAAATTAATTGTGAAAGAAATTGTTCATCTTTTTGATTAAAAGCGTTTAATTCAGGAACAAATGAATTGACGATGATTTTCACCCCGATATGATCTGGCAAAATCACTTTGATGTCAACAACAAACCCGTTGATATTTATTTTTGAATTTTCTTGAGGAAAGACAGCTTGTGTAAAATCAAATCGGTTTGAACCTACAAACCACCAGATCTCTTGGTCGTGCACAGTCCAAGTGCCCTCTTTTCGTTGATCTCCCAAAACCGGTATTTGTATATCAACATCAGATCCAGTGATCTTTGGCCTTAATAATAAAATTACTCCGATACCGATCAGCAATAATGGGAAATAAAACCTGGAAATATTGACGTTATATAATGCTTCAACTAAAGCAATAATACCAAAAAACATTAAAATTATTCCGACTACCAACTGCCACCGTTTCATCTCGAACTTTTATCCTTCCTTTTTATCTATTGTATCTTAATAAATATACAATCCATTGGGAATTTGCACCAAAAAAGTCAATTTTATTGAACTTAAAACTAAAAATCAAGCTTGTACCAAACATTTTTTACTTAATAATTTCACCAAAACTGTTATAATCAATACGATGCTGATATGAATGATCCAGTTCTTGTTTTGAACGCAAATTTTCAACCGATCAACATCACGTCGACACACCGTGCGATCAATATGATGCTGGCTGATAAGGCGACTTTGATCCTGAACGGCCGGGGTTTCATCCATTCTGTTTCACAGAGCTTCCCGCTTCCTTCTGTTATCAGGTTAAACCGGATGGTCAAACGTCCAAGACCGGTTGTCAAATTCACGAGAAATGAAATTTTTAGACGTGATAACTTTACCTGCCAGTATTGCGGCCGGCAGTCTAAGGATCTAACAGTTGATCATGTTATACCAAGGCGCCTGGGGGGTCAGTCTACCTGGGATAATGTTGTTGCAGCCTGCCCCAGGTGCAACCATCTTAAAGGCGGTCTAACACCCCAACAATCAGGAATGTATCCCAAAAAACAACCCAAACAGCCACCTGGAACAGCAGCTTATCTTTTTGGCAGGCATAATCATCAAAATCAAGAATGGGAAACCTTTTTGATGGGCTGGTAGCTTACAACAAAATTATATGCAGCCAAGATATCTAAGAAATCTAAAATTCATCTCCCTTTAAATTATTGCCATCTTCAACAAAACAAAAACAACCTCAACAGGAATATTGCAAAGTTGAGGTTGTCCTTATTAAATTTTTGATTATTCTGAATTATTTGTTCCCACTGTGGTTTTCTTCATCGACAGCCTTACTTAAGCTGGTCTTTTTAATTAATTGATCACGATGCCGCCAAGCAATAAATCCAGCTGATGCAAAGGCAATCACCAGCATAAACGCCTGATTGGCATTGACACCGCCGACATAACTATGATCCAAGCGGAGGAACTCCATGAAAAAACGATAAACCGGGTATGTGATCAAATATGACAAAAACACATCACCATGCTTGACCTTATCACCAAATTTTCGGGCGATCCATAAAAGAAAGCCCATGTTGATGAAATTAAAAATGGATTCATACAAGAAAAGTGGATGGTATGTTGCCTGATCCAGAAAAGCTGGCAGCCTGTGACGAAGATCAATGGTGATCGCCCATGGTAAGCTGGAGGGGCTGCCGTATACTTCCTGGTTTACAAAATTACCCCAACGCCCAATCGCCTGACCTAAAGCTAACCCTGGTGCTATGATATCAGCCCACAGGCCGAAACTGACCCCTTTTTTCCGAGCAAAAATATAAAAAGCCAAAGCACCGCCAGCCACGCCGCCGGGAATACCCAAACCACCGCGCCAAACTGCAATCGCATCCAATGGATTTCTCAGGTAATGCAGTGTTGTGATTCCCTGTTCAACCATAGAAGCAGGCGGCGTTAAGATATGCCATATTCGCGCCCCAACAATCCCACCTAAAACCACCCACGTAAGGCTGTCAAGAACGATTTCTGAGTCCTCACCCTTTCGTTTGGCTTCATAATAGCTTAATCCTGCAGCAGCGATCACACCAATCATGATGATCAATCCATAATAATTGATTGTCAGTGGGCCTATTTGAATACCAGTAGTCATATTAATTCCTTATATTTTTATTGATTAGATTGCCTGGCTTGTTTTCGAACAAACCAGAAACGCTGTATTGCCGTAAAATTTGTCAAAACAGCCAGTATCCATAATGATATCCGAGGATACCCGATTATAATCCCAGGAATCAATACCAGGTAGCGTTCAGCCCTGGTGAGCAGGCCAACCTTGGCAGAAAAATCCAGTGATTCTGCCCTTGCCCTGATATATGAAACCATGATTGAACCAATCACAGCAAGAAAAACCAATAGTGCATCCTGCCAGGAACCGGTTTGAATAAAAAAGATCAATAACCCCCCATACAAAACAATTTCAGAATATCGATCTGTTACTGAATCAACAAATGCACCATAGCGACTGCTTTCGTTTAATAATCTTGCCATGGTTCCGTCCAGGGCATCAAACGGCCCTACTACTAATGCTAATAGCCCTCCCCATAATAAAAATCCCTGCGCTATCAGAATGCCGGCGATTAAATTACCAAATAATCCAGCACCTGTAATCATATTAGGTCGAATCCCTAATTTGATAAAAAACTTACTGATACCTTCTAGTACACCTTTAAATATTTGGCGTAATAAATCACTGAATGTTTTATTTTCGATATCTTGATTTGGAGTCATGGGCATAAGTTTATCACAGAGTTTTTTTATCTCGTTTTATGAGTTGTCTTCTTGATCTTGTTCAGTATCAGCTTGGTCAATTAATATTTCTCGTTCTCTTCCACCACCTAAAGAAGGCCCGATAATCCCCATTTCTTCAAGCTGGTCTATCAACCTTGCTGCCCGGGGATAGCCAACACGAAGTTGACGCTGAAAATACGATGCACTGGCATGCCCTTCTGATTTAATTAACTCGATTGCTTCTTCAATCAATATTTCATCTTCGTCCTGATCATCCTCGTCACCTATGTTGTCCTCCCAGGGAGGTGAGTCTTCATCATCATATCGAGGTTGAACTTCTGAGGTTTCAGAACCAGATTGGGATTGCCACCATTTGATGAGTTTGTTTAACTCCTTATCCGGAACGAACACACCTTGTGCACGTGTCGGCAAACCAATTTCAGGATGCAAAAATAACATATCTCCTTTGCCCAACAAGGATTCAGCGCCACCTGTATCGAGTATGACTCTAGAATCTATGGACGAGGCAACAGCAAATGAAATCCGTGTTGGGAAGTTTGCTTTTATTACCCCGGTAACCACATCTGTACTTGGCCTTTGGGTTGCCAGGATCAAGTGTATGCCAATGGCGCGTGCCTTTTGTGCCAATCGGATGACAGAGTATTCAGTCTGGTCAGGGGCTGACATCATTAAATCAGCCAATTCATCGATCATGACCACAATCTTTGGAAGTTTCGGTTTCCTCTGGCGATCCATTTTGAGATTATAGGAATCAATATTCCTGGCACCAGCTTTTTGGAGCAGTTTATACCGGTAATCCATCTCTGTAGTTGCCCAACGAAGTACACCTAATATCCGATCGAGTTCGGTTTCAACATTTCCCATTAAATGCGGCAGGCCATTGAAACGCATTAACTCAACCCGTTTAGGATCAATCATCGCCAATTTCAAATCTTCAGGAGAATTATTCATCACCAAACAGGCTGTTAATGCTGTTATACAGACGCTTTTTCCTGAACCGGTGGTTCCAGCAATTAATAAATGCGGCATTGTCGCCAGGTCTGCAACAACTGGCCGGCCTGAGACATCTCTACCCAGCGTTAAAGCAAGTGGAGAATTTACCCGAGAAAATGGTTCGGACTCTATTAGCGGACGAAGGCTTACATTGCTGCTGTTCGGATTTGGGATTTCAATGCCGACATAGGATTTGCCTGGCACAGGAGCTTCTATCCTTAACCGTTCGGCGGATAAGGCTAATGCTAAATCTCTCTGCAAAGATGAAATCTGAGAAACACGGATCTTCTGCCGTGCATCATCAGATTTATCAATATAACCAGGTTCAACAGCAAACTGGGTCACAGTTGGACCTGAACGATAACCAACAACTTTGGCTGGGATACCAAATTCATCCAATGTTTTTTCGATCAATCCAGCCGTTAAATTGATAGATCTTTTATCAGGTTTATAAATATCGCCTTTTAGCAGCAAATCCATCGGGGGCAAATTCTTAGATCTTTCCAAAGGTTTACCTGGAACTTCATCGACGATCACGGGTGGATCAAATGATTTCTGATATTCAAGCGGCAAATCGACTGCGGCAGGTTTCTGATCACTTTTCTGTTTTAATTTATTGATTTCACTCAATTGCTTTATTGACTGATCCTTACTAATATGTATTGTATGGTTTTCTTCCAATAAGGGCTCACCAACTTGGGTGCCCTTTACAAAATTCTCCAAAGATTCAAATAATCCACTACCAAACATTAATGAAATGAAAAAGAATGTCAGTAGAACCACAAACCCAGCAGTAGGCCCTATAATGGAACGAAAGATTTCCGCGATCCCCCACCCAATAATCCCACCCAGATCATTGCCCATCTGAGCATCCAAAACAGACCCACCGCTGATCAGTGAAAGGATTCCCAATAATATAAAAGCAGAAACTTCAAAAGCCAGGATCTTTCCCAGGTTCATTCGTTCCGGCGGCTGTTTTCGCCAACGAACTATAATGATGCCTATGACGACCATTGCTGCAGGCAGCAAGAACCGCCCTATGCCAAGCCATCTATTCAAAAAGATGACCATTGGCGTGATCATAGCACCAGTAGTGAAGCCAGTCAGGCCGAAAATTAAAATCAACCCAACAGCAATCAAGATCACACCTAAGAGATCCCAGCCATATTTTGCAATACTCATCTTCGGCCGAAGGTTCTTCTCCAATAATGGATCTTCTTGATTCAAAATACTTGGCTGATCATATTTTGATGAATTTTTATGGGGCTTTTCTGTATTGGATGCCATCAGTACTTTTAATAACTTTCTAGCTTCAGTCCTAGACGTCGCTTTTTAGGATCGATATTTAAAACTCGCACTTTTACAGGTTGTTCTTCGCAAAGAAAATCCTTAATTTCATAACAAGTATTGGGAAATTTCATCGTTGATACATGAATCAACCCCTCTATGCCTTCTTCTAACCTTGCGAAAGCACCATATTTTTCGATACTTGTAATCATTGCATCAATGATATCGCCTGGTGTTAATTTTTGTGCGACAATTTCCCATGGATTTTCTTTCAAGCGTTTAATACTGAGAGCAATTTTAGCTTCGCACTTTGAAATTTGAAGCACCATAGCCTCAACATGATCATCAACTTTCAACACCTCAGAAGGATCAACAACACGTCCCCAAGAAAGCTCAGACACATGTGCCAGCCCTTCTAAGCCGCCTAAATCGATAAATGCTCCAAATGATGTGATGTTGGTTACAATACCGCTGACATTATCACCCTCACAAAGGTTTTCAAGCAAATGCTTTCGCTTGCCCTCTTCAGCCAGAGCTGCCCTTTCAGATAACACCACCCTATCCAAATCCTGATCACATTCAATAATTTTTAAGGATATTTCGCGATCTATATAACTTGTTAGATAGTGCTCTCGATCATCATCAGAAATCTCACATGGCAAATCAATCAGGTGAGAAGCTGGAACAAACCCATGCAGTGACTCGTCAGAAACAAGAAGCCCTCCCTGGTTACAGCTCACCACTCGCAACAAAATGATTTCATCATTTTGAAAAATTCGATAAGCTTTCTTCCAGTCTACTGATGCTCGAGTATTACAAACTTTTTTTGTTTTTCCATAATTTGTTTTGGGTCGTTTAAAAACCTCTGGCTCTCGAATAACTGGTGGCTCATCCGCCAGTAAAGCAGTCCACCAATTATCATCTGGTTCATCTGGAAAATTTTCCTTAATATTTTGGTTTTGGAAATTCATTAATGGTTCCTCCCTGGTTTTACCAATAAGAATTTTAGTGGTCACGATTTATCCTCATTACGCGCTGCAAGTTCCATGCTCAGAATCACCTTAGAAACTGATTCAAGTGCAACACGTTGTTTTCGATAAAGATCTGCCTCAGACATAGCCAAACGATTGGCTACATCACGTACTTTCCTGCCCTCTAAAAATTTTAATTCCAATATATTATACAAAATCCATTCACCTGTAAAACGCCGCTCACCCTCAGGCCGAATGTTTTCTATTGCTGATTTTAAAATAGCCCGTAATGCATTTGAAGGGTTGCCGTCATAATCAACCAATGCAGATTTAACAACATTTAAACTTAGTAATGGGCTTTCGGTAAGTTTTGGTCCTCCCCAATAGTGAGACAAAGCATCCTTAACCCAATCAACCATATTTTCATCAGGCAAATCTGCTTCATCAAGAAATACACCAGCTTTATTATAACTTGAAGCAGCTCTCAATTGTTGAATCAACGCCACTTGAGGTTGGAGAGTCTCCATTGAAACCAGTACCTGCTCTTGCAACTTCCAATCTCTTAATGCCATCCCTACGCGATAAGCCAGCAAATTAATCGATTGGATATGATCTGAATCCATTCTCCGATCCTCTGACCAGGGAAATCCACATATCCCCTGAAAGATCCGGCCGTTGTTAGGATCGTTATATATAAGCGGGACCAATAAATGCCCGCTCCAATGCAAAAACTGAACCGGATTGTCTTGGTCTTCGTCAAAATTTAATGAGAGGATTTCATCTGACTTTTCAATGTTCTTAAATTCCGAGTCATCACCAGCAGTTGTAAGCAGTTCAAGCCCTTCACCATTTACAACAGCGATAAATGACCCCTTGACCTGAAGCAAATCACAAATTGTTGCTGTGACGATTTCTAAAAATTGAGTTAAGTCAGATCTCGTAAGTAAATGATCTTCTAAGGATTGGATTCGGTTAATGTCTTTGCGATCACTGCCATAAAACACCAATCTTTCCCAAAATGGTGATAACAAGGTGATCAAATATTCCAATAACAAAATCATCACAACCATAAAGATTGGAACAAATGCATTATACGGGTCATTCCAAAGCAACCCTAATCTACGAATGATTGTTGTAGCTGCCAATACAATTGATGCAGTGAATGGTCCACGCAGCAACCATTTAAAAAGTCGACTTTTAACCAGCCTATCTGGCCAGGTTACACCAAAAAATGCAACCGCGTAGGCAATCAAAACTAAAAATACACCTACCAAGATACTGCACAGACTGACCAATATCCAATAAACAAATGGAATTCTTGAAAAAAGTCCAGAACCAAATAAAAGAAAAGGAAAAGTACCAACAGCTGCCGCTGTTCCGCCGGCTAATAAATAAATCATTCGCCTGCGGCTGGTTTTGGTTAACGTCCGTTGATAAGCACGAAATAATATTGATCCTGCGACTATCATCACAAGTGCATAATATATAGCAAATAAATTGGTTGCCTGCGTGTGCAGTATGTGCGGCGCAGGTAATGCTGTCTCAACATAAGTGCCGACCAAAATATTTGCCAAAACTAAAAAGAGCAGACCAAAAGAAAAGACATATACCAAACGAACTGTCCATCTTCGCCTACCCCGACTGGGGCGGCCAGTCAAAGTTAAAAGGGAATCTGAAAAATGTAAATAAGTGGCAGGAAGAAAAATTATCCCTAACCACTTGAATCTCAACATCAGCTGAATAATAAAAGCCTGTTCACTCACGCCAGCAATGGCTTCCCCGGTATAGACAATTGTGACACAAATCAAGACAAGCATAAAAGCGCGCACAACTTGCTCACGAAGGTTATAAGCCAGAACATATAAGAATAAGGAGAATGAAGTGATAGCAACGCCAGCTGTCAGGATCTGGCTGATCGTTTGTAATATCCCTTCCCAAGAAATTCCAAAAATCATTAATTCTGCACTTTATCTACCGGATGATCCTGCTGAAAAAAATTGCCACCTCATTGTTGGGAAAAAAGTGATCCTGGAAACCGCAAAATCCAAAACCAAGCTTTTCTGCCATCCTGATAGCTGGATCGTTTTTAGATTGCATCTGCAACATCAGTGTATGATAACTTTGATGCCTGAGATAATCCATCATTGCTAATACCAAAGCTCTGCCTATCCCCTGCCGACGCATTGGAGAGGATACAACTAAATCAAGCACCCGGGCAACTTTAGAATTTCGGGACTGTAAAGTTTTAATATAACCAACAGGATTGCCCTGCAGTACTGCGATCAACATCTCTGCATTTTGATTTATTGTAGAAAATATTTCTTCTCGTGAGCGTGGATAGGCAACAAAAATCCGCCTTGGCAAGCGAATCCGCCGAAAATCAACCTGGGCAGAATCTTGAGATACATCCAGCCCCATCTGCCAGGCATAATCACTATAATAGCCATGTTCAAATGAAGACAGCGCTTCAGTGTCCTCGGGGATGGCGGTACGAATTTCAATTTCAGGCATTGATTTGCTACTCCTCAAAAATAACTTCTAAAGAAATAATGCAGGGTGTTAATTCTTCACCCCGATTATTTAAAGGGACCAGTCGAAGTAAATACCAACCGGGGTCCAGAGCGCTGGTATACCACAACCCTATCTGCTCATCCAATTTTAATTGGTTATCTGCAGCAATCGTGATCCAGTTTTCAGCAGCCAGGGTTGCATACTCATACTTGAAAGAACCAAAGTCATTAACATTGACAGTCCCTATAATCTCCACGGTTCCGCTGACTCGCTCACCATCTTCAGGATTTGTTATTTCGAGTATTTCTTCCTCACATAAAGATTGTAAAGTCCCCTGTTCGCCTATCTCAATAAGATCGGATTCCGGACTGTTTGCATCATTATCACCATCTAGGTCTTGAAAATCCTCTGTGTCTTCTACATTAGACTGTCCTGCTGCCAACGGCAAAGGCATTTGCGGGCCAATTACGGTCGTGAGGATAAACTGCCCAACCAATAAAAAAACCAACAGGGTTACCCCAGTTACAGCTGTAATCAATTTTCTTTGTGCGATCCGGCGTTCAAGGCCAAAAACAGCCTTTTGCCAGGCAGCCATGCCTGAGATCAGTTTGCTCAGGTAGATCACAATCGCAATCCCAAGTATGATATATATCCCAACGCTGTAAGTGACCAGCCCGCGTAAAATGTTTGCTAGTATTAAATCCATATGATGTATATTTGCACCTTACAAATTGCCTTTTCCGAGGCAAAGATTAGAGCTTAGATAAAAATCCGCGAATCAAGGATGTCAATTTAGGCACCAGCACCTTTCCGGCTTCCAGAACTTCTTCATGTGTTGTGATCGTGCTGCCATCCAAATTAGCTTTATTGCTGATCCCTGATACACCCAGTACCCGCATGCCGCCATGCCTGGCGACAATCACCTCATGGGCGGATGACATTCCAACAGCGTCTGCTCCAATCGTCCTGAGATATCGGAGTTCTGCAGGGCTCTCAAAAGACGGCCCTGCGAGGGCTGCATAAACGCCTTCTTTGAATGACATTCCCATATCATCACAGACTTTTCGCGCGGTCTCCAGAAAATCCCAATCATAGGGACGGCTCATGTCTGGGAAACGAACCCCAAATTCTTTCAGGTTTGGCCCCATCAAGGGATTAGCACCGCCCATACCAAGCAGGTTCAAATGATCACTGATCAGCATCAGATCACCTGGTTCGAAATCCGGGTTAATTGCACCTGCTGCATTGGTGACAATCAACTTATCACAGCCAAGGCGCTGCATCACCCTCACCGGGAGTGTGATTCGGCCCATGCTGTAGCCTTCATAGAAATGGGTTCGCCCTTGCAGCGCAATTACTTTGACACCTTCCAATATTCCGATCACCAGCTGACCTTTATGGCCTTCAACGGTCGAGATCGGCCACTGCGGAATATGATGGTTTGGAATGATGACCGGGTCTTCTATGCTTTCAGCCAGATCACCTAAACCCGAACCAAGGATCATGCCGACCTCGGGTTTAAGATTCACCCGTGCCCGGATTGCTTCAGTCCCCTGCATAATTTCTTTCATTGTAATAAAATCACCCATACTAAACCTCACTTATTTTCCATTAAGAGTTCATTATAATTATAACATCCTGAAATATTATCGGTTTTTTATTTGGTGTCAGAAGGAAACAATCCCAAATCGATTTTAATTTTGGTTCTTAAAGAAATTGCAAGATTAAATCCAGCGTTTATAATACATTACGGTAGCTATTCAGCTGATGAGGAAATTTGGTGTGTGGTGTGTAAACCTCACCCCAAACCTTTCAATTGCAGGGCAGACTGAGCAGTAAAAAATGAAGATCAAGTTATCGAAACTTTGAGGATTCATGACAAATAAGCATAATTCAGAAAAAAAGCAAACGAAAACCAAATCGAAAAGCATATTGGGTTTATTGATCAAAAAACAAGATGAAAAAGATGATGACTATATACCCGAATTGCAGACCCAGTGGCAGCAAATGAATGCTGGTAAACGGATTAAGTTCGTGCTAGGGTCTGTTTTTGGGCTGCTGCTGTTCGTTGGTGCGCTTGTACTGACCTATTATGTTTTATCGATGCTGATAAGATGATGTTGAAATTCCGAGAAGTTGACTGTGACCAGCCGGCGAAACTCCCTATCGCCAACATCCTCTCGCTGATGTTGTTTGCTCCATAAAGTTTGTTATGCCAGCGTTTATAGATATCGAACAGGCTGGCACTGATTGACAATGTCCCACAACAGGGATGATACGAGCTATCTATACGAATTTGTCTTCCGTGATATAACCCACCTGAGAGTTCAAAGATCATATAGTCATCCAACAAATCCGGGCCGGCAAAGCGCAGGCCGTGTCAGTGTGGTTTCATGTGTATGCAGCATTGAATATCCTTTTTTGATGATTGGATGAATAATAATAGAACTTAGTAGTGCGGTCGAAAAACTGGACATGGCGATAAGGGAGCAAATTACAGCTATGGAGGTTTGACCATGAGCAGGAAAAAACGGCGAAAATTCAGTAAAGACTTCAAATTAGATACGGTCATGGAAGGCATACGCGGCGAGAAAAGCATCGCTCAGATATGTCGAGAGCGTGACATAACCGATTCTTTATATTACAAATGGCGAGATATCTTCATTGAAAATGAAGAAGAAATATTTGAAGATCGTCGTGAGAACCAGAAAGAAGAAAATGAAGACCGGATTGCGGAGCTAGAGAACATGGTGGGCCGATTGACGATGGAGAATGATATTTTAAAAAAAGCCAAGAGCTGGCAAGATACAGCCGCCAGGAGAAACGGGAGATGATCAAGGTTATCAGTCAGGTGTAGTCATTCAGCAAGATCTTGGGCAAAGGTTTTAAAGGAGATTTTTCATTCCAGGGGAGTTCTCTAATTGTGTGGAAATATGGAAATTCTTGACAGTAACAGTGGTTAAATTTATAATGTTTTACAACCAATATTCTGATATTTTTAATAAACGATATTTTATCATACAGGAGATGATATTATGCAACCTCAAATGATCGTTTTTGGCTTGATCAATGCCTTACATGATTTATTCACGGTTATTTGGATCGGTGGTCTGTATGTAACCGCGCTAGCGGTGATGCCTGCATTTAAAACCACATTAAAACCCTTAGACAAAGAAAACACCTTTCTCACAAACTATCAGAAGAAACTCAGCACATTAGTCTTCATCAGCATCATCGGTTTATGGGTAACCGGCGTTCTTCTGAGTCGAAGGTCAGATCAGTTTGCAGGCTTTTTGGATTTTGGAAGTCAGTATGCTGTTTTTATTTCTTTCAAACATATTCTCACAATTTTGATGATTGCAATCGCGATCATGCGTCGTTTTGCCGTTGGAAGAGATTTATCAAAAATCACTCCTCAGGGGATGAAGTTTTATATTGGCTTGCTGATGACAAATCTAGTTTTGGGTACCGCAGTGCTGGTTTTAAGCGGCCTTGCCGCAGCGATGCCTTAGCGAAAACAACACATCTCATCTAAGACCTTGGTTTTGCTGTCAGTACTTCAAAACCAGCAACAATATCAAGCAGTTCTTCGGTGATGGCATCCTGACGAAGTCGCTGGTACTGGTTATTTAAACCCTCTAATTGTTCATCAATATTCTTCTCAGCTGACTGTAATGTTGTCAGCCGGCTGGCATTTTCACTTGTTACAGATCCCACAATAGCACGGAAGAGATTAATAAAAATATTTTGCCGAATCAGGCGAGAATATAAACGACCTGTATCAAGGTTATAGATCGGGTAACCTCGTCCTGGCCATGGTTTTTCGGCTAATGCTCTAAAGTCATCTAAATTTGGGGGCATTAATTGATTAGTTTGGGGCTGATGTGTTATCGCTGACAAAGGCTGATTGAATGAAACAAAGACTTTTTCAATGTTCCTATTCGATTGCCAATCTTCAATATCGATTAAGACTTTTTGCAGCAAATCAATACTCCCCGTCAATGATATTGGCACATGATACACTTTCTGGATATTTACATCTTGTTCCCGTAGCAGCTGGTAAACTCGATCCCCTATGGTAATAAACCACAAATCATCAAAGTTTGGGTCATGTTTGTAAAATAAATCCAATGTGTGTTCAACAATACTTTGATTAAACCTTCCACACAAACCCTGGTCACTCCCAAAAACAACCACACCTTTAGGTCTGTTTTTTTGTTCTTTTTCTGTGAAAAGTAAATCTGGATTCGATTTGAACAACACCTGCAGACCCAATTCAACCGTATGATGATAATCCTTCAGGGATTCTCCAGCTTTTTCATAGTGGCGGATATTGATCATAGCCAGAGATTTCATTGTCTTGACAATAGAGTTCAAATCATCGGCAGCGTGAATTTTCCTTCTCAAACCTTCAAGTGAGGGCATCATCACCTTCTTTATAACAGATCATTGACGATTTGTCCGGCAGCCTGTTCAATATAGATTTTATCCTCGTCAGTCAGAGCCCCCCCATGTTCAATCCTGTGACACAAGTCAGGTATTTTAACAAGGATGATTTCTTGTAACCGGTTTTCCGCCGTTGGAATTTTGCTCAACGGAAGGTCGTCAAAGTAACCCATGGTTACCGCAAAAAGGGTAACCACCTGTTCACAAACCCCCATTGGATGATACTGCTTCTGTATGAGGGCCTGCCTGATTCGGTGGCCTCGATCTAACTTCTTTCGTGTTTCCTTATCCAACCTTGTGCTGAAACGTGTAAATACTTCCAATTCTGTAAATTGAGCATAAGAAAGACGCAGGTCTCCTGCAACATCACGGTAAGCAAGGAGTTGCGCTTCACCACCCACCCGTGATACTGATTTGCCCACATCAACGGCAGGCAGGTTGCTTTTCTGGAACAAATCCGGAGATAGATAAATCTGTCCATCGGTGATAGAAATCAGATTGGTCGGGATATACGCTGATATGTTTTGGGCTTCTGTTTCTGCGATTGGTAGAGAAGTTAATGAACCACCACTCAGATTTGTATTTAACTTCCCTGAGCGTTCCAGTAACCGGGAATGTAAATAGAATATGTCCCCTGGAAAAGCTTCTCGACCAGGCGGGCGGCGCATCAATAAGGAGAGTTCACGGTATGTGCGGGCATGTTTTGAGAGATCATCATAAATAATGAGCACATCTCTACCCTCTTCCATAAAATACTCAGCCATTGTTGTTGCAGCAAACGGCGCGATGTACTGTAAACCCGGTCGACTTTCACCCGGAGCGATGACGACGATGGTGTATTCAAGAGCACCTAATTTTCGCAGATCATCGATCACATTAGCCACTGATGCACCGCGTTGACCAATCGCACAATACACACAGATAACATCTTTCCCTTTTTGATTGATGATGGTATCAACTGCTAGAGATGTTTTTCCTGTCTGTCTATCGCCCAAAATCAGCTCTCTTTGACCACGGCCAATCGGAATTATCGCGTCTACAACTTTCCAGCCTGTCTGGAGAGGAACATTAACCGCAGATCGATCCATAACTGCGGGGGCCAGGCGTTCAATAGGGCGTTTTGCAAAAGCTCTAACGGGACCAAGATTATCCATTGGCCGTGCAAGGGGATCGATCACCCGGCCCAGCAATCCTTCTCCAACCGAGGTTTTAATAACAGACCCTGTTCGTTTGACTTCTGTACCAGAAACGAGGTTGGATTTATCCAGCAAAATTATATCAATGGCCTTTTCTTCTAGGTTAGAAACAACTCCTAAGCTTCCGTCAACAAACCGGACAAGTTCATCCAAGCCAATGCCGGGCAGACCATCTGCGCGGGCAATGCCCTGACCAATCGAGATGACTCGTCCGATTTCTTTAGGTTTCACCACAACATCGATATCAGACATCACCTCTTCGAATTTTGCTGCCAACCCCTTGATTAATTCAGGAGAAATACTGTTATCATGATTCATGAAATGACTCCTTCAGCGTTTGTGGACATCAATTCATGCAGCTTTCCCGATAGCTCATTCTCCAACGCTTCTTCCAGGCTCGCTTCCAAATCATTCCAATAACTATCCAGATTCCAGGAGGTTTCGTAGCTGTATCCTTTGATTGAAATTCCACTGATCAATTCTGGAACAACTTCGAATTGAACGTTTTTCTGGGTGCCAATTTGTTTTTGGATTTTGTCGATAAGCTTTTGGCGCGATTCGTTTGACAAATCAAATGCACTTTGAATCTGAATGATGTGCTCTGGTTTATTTAGGGTTTCTGCCAACTGATCTAAATCATCTTGGTTAAGACATGCCAATCGATCAATGAATTGATCAACCATTTTTTCTTCAAGTTCAGTATCTGCAAGTGCTTTTAGGGCATGCCGAGATATATTAAATATTTTTTCAGATGCTAGTCTCTGTAAATCAAGAAGAAAATGTTTTTTCTCATCATTCAAGGATTCATACCATTGTCGCCTAGTCTTAACAACTTCTGATCTAACCTTCTCAATTTCCTGTTGGCGAATTTCCTCAATTTCTTGATGTATTTTTTCAAGCAATTGATTGCGTTGTTCTGATAAGGCTTTTGTCTGGTTACGATAGGCAATCGCTTCTTGCTCTGCCTCATTTTTCTTATCCTCAGCTTGTTTTAACTGTGATGCAATACGTTTCTCTCTCTCGTCCATGGCCTTTGTAATAGGTCCATAAAGAAAGCGTTTGAATAAAACTACAAGTATGAGGAAATTAACGATCTGAGTTACGACGGTAAACCAATCAATGAGCATTTAATGTTCGCCTTTCAGCCAATGACAAAGCCCCAAAAAGGGTTGGCAAAGATCAGGATAATCGCAATCACAAAACAATAGATTGCTGTAGACTCCACCATGGCTAAACCGACAAACAGGGTGCGCGTGATAGAGTTGGCTTCATCAGGCTGTTGTGCAAGTGCGCTCAATGCTTGGGCAAGGGCGTGCCCTTGCCCAAGCGCCGGACCTAATGCCCCAATTGCCATGGTTATGCCAGCAGTAAAAATCGATATCGATCCGATGATACTCATGTTGTCCATCTTTAATATTCCTTTCTTATCGTATTGGTGGTATATGTGAACAATTCATTTTTCGTTATTTGTTTGTTACACTTTTCTTTTTTTCTTTTCGTTTGACTCAGTTGCCGCAGCAAGATAAACCATCGCCAGAATTGAGAATACATAAGCCTGGATCAAACCAATCACTAAGCCAAACAATTGCATGATGATCGGAATAAAGAGTGGGACAAGGGACACAAGAATAGCGACGATCATGGCACCGCTCATGATGTTCCCATAAAGCCGCATTGCCAAGGTCAGTGTTCGGGAGAAGTCCCCGATGATATTGAACGGAAGCATGAAAACTGATGGCTGTAAATAAGATTTCAAATAATTCCCTAGCCCTTGTTCCCGAATGCCATAATAGGGAACAGCAACGAAAACACATATCGCCAAAGCGGCAGTTGTTGATAGAGATCCTGCCGGTGATCTGAATCCTGGAATTAGATCAAAAATATTCGAAGCCGCAATAAAGATAAATAGAGTCCCTACGAAAGGCAGAAACTTGTCCCCATTCTCTTGATGGCTGATGTCTTTGATCTGGTCTTTAATTATCGATATGATAGCTTCAAGTAAGTTTTGTCCACGTGAAAGATGTAATCCTTTTGAAAGATTGCGGGTTATCAACCAGGAGCCAATAACCAAGATAGCCATAATGATCCAAGTAAACAAGATTGTGGCATTGATTGTTACCGGTCCAACTTGAAAAAATTCAATGAAATCTGGTGTTATTTCCATTGTGCCTTCAATCTTTCACTGTTGCTAGCTTATCGCGATTGACCAAAACGATCCTGACAACGACAAAACCCATTAACCCCAAAACTACTGATTGCCAACCTCTGTAGGCCAGGAGGTAAAACCCAAACAGAGCCACAATTATTCTAACAAGGTAGCTGCTGAACACTAACAGTGTGGGAGATTTGGCATTTGGGATTGCCCGAGTTGTCAACCATAAGCCACCATAATAAATTGTGCCTAAACCTATGCCGACAACAAGGGCAAGGGTCAAGTTGAATAATTCATTCAATTTCATCATCTTCCTCCGATCTTTGATTCTTTTCCATTTTTGACCTTTCTGATTTCAGCCATTCCCAAGCGTTCCATAAACCAATCACCAGACCGATTAATAGAAACGTCAATGTCCAGGAAATATTGCTAGGCCATCGCTTATCGATCCACATGCCGATTGCCGCACCCACAAGCGGTGGTATGGCAATTGACCAACCTACCAAACCCAGCATGCCCAAAGCATACCAAGTGCTGTTTTTTGTCTCTTTACGGGCAGTGATTTTTCGCCTCGCCTTAAGTTCAGTTTCGCGACTTAATTCCTCCCACATTGAGACATGATCTGTTTTTCGTGTTTGGTTTACTTCCAGACCATCCGTTATTTTTTCTGGTGCACTCGTTTCATCAGAGGAGTTTGGGTTTGGCATGATTATGTACCTTTATGCTCCTCTAACTTAGTAAACTGGCGGATGAATTGAGCCTCCATCTTTGACACTGCAGAATAAGTCAGTTTCTCCTGTTCGTCCTTGACCAAATACTCTTGGTCCACGGTCTCTTTAAGAGTTTCAAGGTCGGTTCCAATTACTGCATTATGCGTGGAAACAAGCACTTCAGGTCCACATTTCACCAAAACACCAATGTCGACTGCAAGAAAAACCTCATCACCCTTAGTATTGGTAAAGGACATTAATCCAGGAACCAGAGTGGTGACAAAATCTGTATGATTTGGTAAAAGGCAAAAAGACCCATTCTCCGCCTCTGCAATCACCTTAATAATGTCTTCATCAACCAGTTTTTTATTTGGTAGGTTAATTTTTAATCTCATGCCGGCTCCACTTCGGAAATTGCACCGATCATATAGAGGTCACCTTCTAGATTCTCAATGAACTCATCGTTCAAAATTCTTTCACAGCCCTCTAAGGCATCTTCGCGGTTCACATATTTTCCGGCCATACCGGTAAATTTTTCGGTTGTAAAAAACGGTTGCGTGAAATAGCGTTCGAGTCTTCGGGCGCGATTGACAACTTTTTGGTCCTCTCTTGAAAGCTCGTCTAGGCCAAGCATGGCGATGATGTCTTTAAGTTCTTCATAGTGCGACAAAGTTTTCCGCACATTTTGGGCAATGGTATAGTGCTTCTCGCCAACAATGTGTGACATGAGCATTTTTGATCCTGATTCAAGCAAATCTACAGCAGGGTAAAATCCTTCGCTTGCTCTCTTCCGGGAGAAGACAAGCGATGCGGAAAGGTGTGCAAAAGTATGAACAACTGCTGGGTCTGTGTAATCATCTGCAGGAACATAAACAGCCTGAACCGAGGTTATGCTACCTGTTGCGCTGTTGCTGATGCGTTCCTGGAGTTCAGCCAACTCAGTAGCTAATGTTGGTTGGTAGCCAACTCGTGAGGGGATTTGACCTAGCAATCCTGATACTTCTGCTCCAGCCTGGACAAAACGGAAAATATTATCAATCAACAAAAGCACATCTTGTTGTTCTTCATCCCGAAAATATTCTGCCATTGTCAATGCTGAGTGTCCAACCCTGAAGCGGGCACCGGGCATTTCGTTCATCTGACCGAAAACCATAACAGAGTGATCTTTAATTCCTGCCTCATAGATGGCGCGAAATAATTCCTCAGCTTCGCGAGACCGTTCTCCAATACCACAAAAAACACTCACACCTTCATGGGCGGATACTACATTATGGATAAGTTCAGTAATTAGAACCGTTTTTCCAACTCCTGCTCCACCAAACAAGCCTGCTTTGCCGCCTTTTTCCAATGGAGCGAGGACATCAATCGCTTTGATACCGGTTTCGAATATGGTTGAGCCGCTTACCTGGCGGGTGATGGGCAGGGGCGGTGCATGAATGGGACGCCAGTCACCACCTTCAATAGGTGGGCCGTTGTCAATGGTATCCCCGGTCACATTGAAACCACGGCCTAATATTTGCTTTCCCACCGGAACCTGTAAAGGATGACCTGTATCTCTTGCTACTGTCCCGCGAGCCAAACCTTGAGTAGAGGTTATCGCAATGCCACGAACCAAGTTTCTACTGAGATGCTGGGTTACTTCAACAATGATTTGCTCATCGTTCCCAATTCGTAATTCGTTATTTATTTTTGGTAGTTTTTCGGGAAAACGTATATCGACAACGCTTCCACGAATTGCAATCACTTTGCCGAAATTCTGATTTTCTGTCATTTGGTTTAATTCAGGTCTCATGGTTTTGCTCGTTTTTCTTTTAGCTTATCCAGTCGTGTGTGTCTTGTCTTCGACTTTTATCGGTTTGTAGGCCTGAGGATACTTGAGCAGGCTCTTGATTTATTGCATCAGTCATTTATCAGTTCACGATGGTTGCTGATATCGTTGAAGCAGGCTTTTGATCCTCATAGATGGATATTATCAAGTATGGTGCTGCTTCACAATCTGATTGAGGTAGGCAATATTTCTAAAAGTTCATCTCCTTCAACACTTTCTTGTTCAATTAATCGGGTAGCCAGGATTTCCAATGTGTCACGATGATCTTCCAGTATTTTCCAGGCCCTAGTTACTGCAGATTCAATAAATCGTCGCGTTTCAAGATCCACCTGTGTAGCTGTTTGAGGACTGACCCGCGCATCCAATCCCTGGGTGGCACCGAGATATATTGCCTGGGGCTCAGAGGCCAGTCGAACTGGCCCAAGGTTAGGACTCATCCCATATTCTGTGACCATTCGCCTTGCCAGGTCAGTTGCTCGTGCAAGGTCATCTGCAGCACCTGTAGAGATTTCACCAAAAACCAGTGCTTCAGTCGTTCGTCCTGCCATAAGGACCGTTAGCCTTTCATGTAATTCCTCTTCACTCATCAGATAGCGATCCTCGGTTGGTCGCTGCCAGGTGTAACCCAAGGCGCGACCGCGCGGTACGATGGTTACTTTGTGGACCACATCGCTACCTGGTAGCAGACTAGCCACAAGCGCATGACCGGCTTCGTGAAAGGCAACTGTTCGTTTTTCTTTTTCGTTCATCGCCATTGTGCGGCGCTCAGAGCCTGCAACCACTCTTTCGATCGCATCGTTGAAATCTTGCATTTGGACTGATTCTTTTCCATAACGGGCAGCCAGCAAAGCCGCCTGGTTGACAACATTTTCAAGGTCCGCCCCAGAAAACCCAGGTGTTATTCTGGCAACAACCTCTAAATCTACATCCTGATCTAAAACAACCTGAGCAGTGTGTACGTCTAAAATTTGCTTTCGGCCGATCAGATCTGGTAAATCAACGGATATTTGCCAGTCAAACCGTCCAGGTCTGAGTAAGGCAGGATCGAGCACCTCAGGACGATTGGTAGCAGCTAGTACGATTACTCCTCGTGTCGATTCAAACCCATCCATTTCCGCAAGCAGCTGGTTTAATGTCTGTTCGCGTTCTTCGTGGGTCTGTAAAGCACCTGATCCAGCCCGTTTACTCCCAATCGCATCGATTTCATCAATAAAGATGATCCCCGGTGCATTTTTCTTGGCTTGTTCAAACAAATCCCTCACCCGAGAGGCACCCACGCCAACAAACATTTCAATAAATTCCGCGCCACTGATAGAATAAAAGGGTACGCCGGCATCACCTGCTGTAGCCCTGGCAAGCAAGGTTTTTCCCGTCCCTGGTGGGCCAACCAGCAGAACGCCTTTGGGCATTTTTCCTCCGAGTCGTTGGAATTTTGTGGGATTCTTTAAAAACTCGGTGATCTCTTTCATTTCATTTACTGCTTCATCCACACCACCCACATCCTCAAATGTAATGCCACTCTTCTCACCCTCGATGATACGGGCTTTGCTTTTACCAAATGAGAACATGCTGCTGGTGGTTCCCCCCTTCATTCTTTTAATCATCCAGTACCAGAAAGCACCCATCAACACCAATGGTAAAATCCAACCAAGCAAAGCACTGAGGCCACCATCGGTGGTGACCTTTCCGGTGACTGCTACACCCTGGGTCTCCAGATCTGAGATGAGTTCAGGGTCTTCAATACGAATTGTGAAAAATTCCTGACCGCCTTTCATTATCCCATCGATCTTATCTCGTGATATGGTGACGCTTACGATATCGCCAGACCTCAATGAAGTTTTAAAATCGCTATAGGCAATTTCCGAACTTTGTTCCGTAATACCTCCCCAAAAGAACGCCCGAATCAACGAGAGAGCAAAGATCCCAATGATCGCATACCAAATTGTAAAAGTTATTTTTTTATTTGTGTTTGGATTGTCATTTGTGTTACTCATTAGCTATATCTTTTCAGTTGTCTTTCTTGATCTCTGGTCAGATCATGTTGAAGTTTGTTTACTTTGTTTCATGCTAAAACCAAGCAGCTGATAAGCCTGTGTGATATCCGAAGCGGTTAATAAACCCGTTAATTGTTTATTAGGATCAACAACAGGAATGGATTTGATTCGGTTAGCTGTCATTCGTTGGTTAACCCGGTATAGGGATTCGTCCTCATCAGCAGTGATTACATCTCCCTGCATGAGTTGGCCTACTGGGTAATCACTGCCCTGAGATTTCAAACCTTTTAATATGTCGACCTCAGAAAGAAACCCAATCAGCTCATTATCCACGCTCCGGACAACAGGAAAATCTGACTGAGAAGTGGTCAGTGTCAGTTCGACTGCCGTACCGAGAGGATCTTCGGGTAACAATGTCAAGGGCTGGCGAGTCATTGCCTGGTTGACTTTGTATTCACGCAAAACGCTTCTGGCTTCTACATGTCTACCTTCGTGATTGGCCCCCATCCAAACAATGATTGCAATTAGTACAAGGGTCCATTGGCCGTTAAGGAATCCCCACAAACCAAAGAGCCAGGCAAATGCCTGACCAATTCTGGTAGCGATGTTCGTTGCCTGTGCATAATCGAGCTTCATGGCGAGTAATGAACGCAGAATTCGCCCACCATCCATGGGGTAGGCTGGAATCAGATTGAACAACCCGAGTGTTAGGTTAGCCATGGTTAAATAGGCCAACATTCCACTCCAACTTACCTGCCCAAGGGATGTGTAAAGTTCTGGTAACGAAATGACAGCTCTGGTTTGTAAAATCAAACCAACGAAAAACAGGATTCCGACAATAATGAAATTGACCAAAGGCCCGGCAATTGCGATATTTAGTTCTTGTTTTGGGTCCTCTGGGATTTTTTCCAGCCGCGCCAGACCGCCCATGGGCATCAAAGTGATGTCATGTACTTTGACGCCGAACTTTAAAGCTTGGAAACTGTGTCCAAGCTCATGTAATGTGACTGCTACAAATAGAAGCAGTATGGCTGCGATTCCAAACAAGGCTCCATAAAGCCCTTCACCGGTGGAACTGCTCCAATAATAGGCTGCCCAGACAATGATCAAGATAAACGATAGGTGGATTTTTATATCAATGCCACGGATTTTTAATAGTTTTACCGACCAACTCATGATGAAAAGCTCCTTTTCCTGCTCATTTTCTATCATCTTATCGGATTTATTTCCGTTTGTCTCCGACTTTTGTCGATTTCATTTATATAATTCCCCCTTATACTTTTTAAATGACAGGAGCCGATAGCGGTGTTATCCTTTGATATGAGGAGATTTTCGACAAAAGTCTTTTGATATTTCAGGTGATGAGGTTATTCTGAAGTTGTGTTGAAACAGAAATTAGTATAAGCCTCCATATTAATTGACTTTCTGATTTTTGGAAATTCTTTTATGGTGTTGACGGCACAAGGATGCAGGTCATATAGAATAATCAACGACTGTAAAAATATATTAGGAATCGAACAATAATGAAATTAATGGTATCTGGTTTGATTTGCTTGAAGGAAAACAACCATGAAGTTCGATATCAGGTGTGGCGTGGTATGGTAGTATATTCTGAAGATGGAGAAGCTGTGGGTAAGCTTTCAGCGCTATTGTATAAAGATCAGGTTAAATGCGCTTTTGCGATTTTAATCGATTCTCTTCCAGATGTCCCGGATTATCACTTTATTCCTGTTGAGCAAATTCTTAACACTCAATGGGGATGTGTCAATTTAAAGATCAAGTCAACCGAAATTCAGAATTTGCCATTGTGGCATGCGGATGGTTTATAAGGTGTTTAGCTTCCCCTGAAATCGAATAATTGTTAATGGTCAGGAGTAGCCTTGTTTTCCAACTTTAATCTATCAATGATTAAAATTTCTCTACGATCGACATCGATGATCCCCTCTTCAACAAATTTGCGCATGATACGGCTGATCACATCTGGAACTGTGCCCATTCGGGCAGCAATTTCAGTTTGCGTAGCCCATTGTTTCCGAACAATTTTGTTGTGTATTGATTTTTCTATGATATGTTTTGCTATTCTTGATTCCAACTTTCGCAAAGAGAGATCATCAACCAAATCGATCAAATTAAGAATTTGATTGGATAGTTCCTCAATGACGTATTGGGCCAGATTTGGATGCTTAATTAGAAGCTGTTGCATTAATTCTCGTTGAATGATTAAAAGCGTTGATAGTTCTAAAGCGATAACTGTGGCAGGATTGGGCGCAGCAGTAAAGACACCAACAGAGTTAAAAGTCTCATTCGGTCCAATAATTTGTAATATTTGCTCTTTGCCATCAACTGCAACTTTCGTGATTTTTACACAGCCGGCTTCGACAATAAATAAACCGCTGTTAAGGTCACCTTCAAGAATTACAATCTGACCTGAATCATATTTTCGCGAAACCGCTGTCTGAGCTATTGGTTTAAGGAACCCTGCGTCAATTACAGAAAAGTAAGGAATCTGTCGGAGGTAATTTATTCTGTGCTGAATAAATGAAGATTTAGGTTTCATGAGTATGCCTGATTTTGGTAAGTAATTTTTATAATCGAAACCTTAGGGATATCTCTAAGCCTATTATAACTGACACTTGGTTTTAAGGTTGCGAAATTGTAATGAGAAACAATAGAAAATTACTAAACTATCATAGTCAAAGGAGGTCGACTCGGCGATACGACACCATTATTTGTAAAAGATCTGACTTAATCTGACACTTCTAATACAAGCTAGATTCAAGTATCAAGTGCAACAGTGATTTTTTAAGAATACTACAGGTAGATCAAAGTCAATGCATTTTCTGGGCCTGAAATTTAATCTGTTTTCTATGAACCTGATGTCTTCAATGGACAATTTTTTAAAATTTGTGCCCTTCGGTATGTACTGCCGGATCAGACCATTGGTGTTCTCATTTGTTCCTCGTTCCCAGGAAGCGTATGGATGTGCAAAGTAAATCGCAGCATTCAATGCTTCAGCTACTTCCTCATGTGCAGCAAACTCCTTCCCGTTATCACAGGTGATCGTATGAACAGGGTAACCAGAAAGCAATCGGATCATAGTTTCTTTTACAGAATCTTTGGTTCTGTTTTTCATCAAACCCATTCTCAAAAAGCGGCTCTTCCGCTCCACCAATGTCACAATCGCTCCTTGATGTCCTCTGCCAATAATTGTATCTGCTTCCCAATCACCGATCCGCTCTCGCCTCTCCACGATCTCTGGGCGCGCTTCAATCGATGTTCTATTGGGTATTTGACCTCGCTGATCACCTTTTCCTGTGTGATTTCGGTATTTTTTAGGGCGCCGAAGGTGTTTGTAAAGCTTTCCGCCTTGCCGCTTGTCTTCCTGGACATGATGATATATCCATTCATGGCTGACTTGAATGCCATAAAGCTGTTTGAGCTTTTTAGAGATCTGTTCCGGGCTCCAGTCTTCTTTCAATCGATTATCAATAATTTGCCATTCAGCTCTGTTTATTCTTGGCTTGGCTTTGTTTTGTCGTTTCAAGGCTTTTTGATGGGCTTGTTTTGGGCGGTATCCACGCTGGCCTTGATTACGGCGAACTTCACGACTTATGGTCGATTTATGAACTTCGATCGTTTCTGCTATTTTTGTTTGTGAACAACCAGTTTTCAAAAGTGCATAAATCTGGTATCGTTGTTCTTGGGTAAGCTGTGTGTAACTCATGAGTGCTCCTCCCCGTAGGGGCTCTTCGAGAAACTCTGGTCAGTGGAAAGAGCCTTTTTTTACTTCAGCTTACCTTTCTACTACCAGCTTTGTTGCACTTACGAGTTGAATCTAAGCAATAAACAAAAGTGATATTAGAAATTATTGACTCACGTGAAAATAAGGTTGAGAATGGATTTACTCTTTGATAATTTGTGGGGAAATGTGCTTTTAAAACAAGCATCCGGCAGGCAGGCCGGAAAGCTTGTTAGATGAACTACTTGGCGTAAGGTTTATCTAAGGACCGCACCTTAACAACCAAATAGTAATTGCAGTTGAGAAAACAGATTTTCAGCGTTTTCGCTAAATTTTATGTAAACCAATTTCTTTATTTAAGGAAATTAGCTTCTCAACCATTTCGTCCATTTTCGGACTAGTGGCGAAGGGCGGATTTGAACCGCCAACCAATGGCTTATGAGACCATTAGTCTAAGACAGTTTCTTGCTCCAACCAGGTATAGTGTTTGTGAGCATTTGAAAGCTCGGTTTCATTGGCTGTGCCATAGATATCTGCCGTGACAGTTACACTGCTGTGACCCGCCAGCTGCGAAGCTAATGATAGCGGCATGCCGTTGGATAACCACCCTCTAATTGCACCATGACGGAAGTTATGCGGATTAAATCCTTTGTCAATTCCCCAATCACGAGCGAGACGTTTAAGCACCTGATAAATCCCGTTTTCTGAAAGCTTCTGATAATAACCTTTACTTTTTCGAGATCCTAATAATAAATAGCTAACAGCCGATTGATCAATTTCATGATCGAATGGCCGTTGTGTTATCAATAAACTAAGCGCATATGATGTTCTATCCCCATAGAACACGATGCGCTTTTTTGCGTTTCCCCCTTTGCCTTTTTCATATACAGTTGCACGGTTGTTGTTGAGGTCTACATTTTCGAGTTTGAGGTTGGCCAGGCCACCTACCCTGCAGCCTGTATCAGCAAGAAACAAAACGATCGCAAGATCACGGATACCAGATTGTTCGGCTGCTATGAAGATTTTCTTGAGATTGGTTTTGCTGATTCCTTTACGAGGGAGATCGGGTTTGGGGGGCATTTCAAGACGGAGGGCGGGGCTTTTTTCGATCTTCTTATCTTCTTCGAGCCATTTGAAGAAACGCCGAGCACATTTTACATACTGCCGGACGGTATAGGGCGACAGTTTTCCCTGTACTGGGGGATGGTATTTGTGATCACTGTACTTCGTATCCCGCTGTGAGAGCTTTGATCGCCATAGTCGTAAATCGTCGAGGGTGATTGTCGAGATGTCTTTATCCCCTAGACATTTTAGCAATGATGGTAAACGGTTTCGGTAAAACGTAATCGTTGTATCGGCAACCACACCATCCATTGACAAATAGAAGATCTCCAGCGCCTCGGATAATCGCATAGCATTTCCCTCCGATGAGAGAGCCTTGCTGAAGAAAAAGCAGCCAGGCCTGACCCAGCCGCTTAGCGGATGCGTACCCGTTTAAGACGCATGGGTCCTCAGGTGTTGCCGCATCTGGGGACCCGAAATATTCAATTGTCAATATTATAACATAAAGGGAGAAAATAATGAAATACCAAAATAAATTAATTCAGGCAAATCGATTGTTAAAAGAGATCCAACCCTACTGCAAGAAGGTGGAAATCGTCGGGGATTTGAGACGCCGATGCGATGAGGTGTTCTCGATCGATGTGCTGGCGGTATCCCGCGCAGACCAGGTGTTTGATCTGTTTGGGAATGAGGTGAGCTGTGATCCGAAGATCAATGAATGGATGGATTCATGTGGTTATCGATTCTGGAAGAACGGTGCCAAATACAAGCTGTTCCAGTGGGATGATGTGTGGGTCAATCTCTATCTGACAAGCATTTATCAATGGGGACTGCAACTGGCTATCCGAACCGGTTGTAAATTTTTCTCTCAATGGCTGGTCACACCAAAGTCTAATGGCGGTGCACTCCCCCCCGAAATGTGCGTTCGGGACGGCTGGGTGTGGATCAGGCATACGAAAATCACCACTTTGACTGAACCGGATTTCTTCAAAGCGATTGAAACGGAATGGATCCGTCCTGAATTGCGAACAGCTGATGTGTGGCGAGGGTAACCGATGCTGAATTTAATGACATTACGCGCATTGAAGGGTGCACCATTGAGCATTATGATCGCACTGCTGTTTGCCAATCAACCTGCCGGCGAGGGATGGCTGGTGAGCATGACGGGTTACAGTCAAAACACGATCCGGGCCGGATGCAAGTTTCTGATGGAATCGCAATTGATCCAGCGCAATGGACGGTATGACAGTTATGTGCTGATGAACGGTGCAGTGCAATTACCACTCCCTGCCGGCGACGATGGCGAGCGTCAAAAAATGACTCTCCCGAAGGTTACTACTACTGCTTTAAATAAGAAAGAGAATGAAAACAGTGAGGAAGCAGAAGCAATAATTAATACCGGAGCGTCAAAAAATGACGCTCGACTTGTTCTGCTGTATTCTGCCGGTGTGCGGGAACCGACTGCGTCCACCCTGCTGGAATACGCCTGGGTGACGCGGGAATATGTGGAAGCTCACATCAAGAAGGCCAACCGGGAAGGTACAGCGGTTGGACTGCTGATCCACCGGATCCGGTCGCATGATCCGATTCCGAAGGAGTGGCACCGGCACAGTGTGGATGCGTATCGGGAGAGCTGGATACGGAAGAGTTAGATGGTTGGCGGGCAGGAATAAATTTACCACCTCATCCGCCGCTTTGCGCCACCTTCTCCTCAAGGCGAAGGCAAATCAAGTAATAGGTGAGCAGGAAGGTACTGGATGCCTTATAGCTATGGGTTGTTGATTTTGAGGTGATCTTCGGCGGGAAAGTATTCGGCGTGCATGATGAAGCAGGGCGGGATTCGGTGCCTGTCCCAGGGGAGGTTGATGCGATTGGTGGCGGAAAAGCGTGCCCAGCTCCCCACTGGAGGGAGATAGGATTTGAGCGGGATACCTTCAAAATTTAAGAAACGGGCATGCCGGTCCAGATAGACTGCCGGCGAATTGGGGTCCGGTTGTTCGGTGAAGATCAGGTGACGGTTCGGGGTGACGGATGCCAGGATGAGGCGGTGATTGGCTGTGCCGAGGTTCATCAACGCCTGAACTTCTGACAGGCAATCCAACCCATTGTCACGGTACGGTGATGTGAATACACCTGTGCTGACGGACTCGATGCGGTTGAAGAATTGCGAACCCGAACTGGCAATGTCATAGAGCTGTGTGCCGGTATCGGTGATGGTAACTACACGAAAGAAGAGATCCGGCCGGCCGCCGGGCTGGGTGATCGAGGGTAAGTATCCCCAGGATGATCCATTATAAAAGCGGGCATGGCCACCTATGAAAGACTGGTTCTCATCGGATCGGATTGAAAAATGATGCGATGGGTCTGTGCCAGTGCTGGTGACATTGACCATGTAGGTGGTGCCGGCTGTGAGGGCAACGGGGGTTGAAAATGTGAATTTCACCCATGTGTAACTGGTATCCGAAAGCGATGCACCGGGGAATGGATCGGAGACTGCGAGAACAGAGCCGGCTGAACTGCGAAGCTCCGCTGTGAGATTACGGGTCGGTGCACCGACTTTACGAAGCTGAAACCAGACATATTTGAGCTGAGCCGGCGCTCCCGGCGTGAAACGCTGTGCAGGATAACGACTGGTGCTGGCATTGTCGAAGAAGAAGACACCGGGACCGGGGCCATAGTTCCCCCAAAAACCTTCTAAATTCTGATAAAACTTCCAGCTGAGCGTGGAGAACCATCCGGCACATTTGATCTCTGCACGAATGTGACCGGGGTGGTGACGCTGGGCGATGGTTGACATCGGCCAGGTGAACTGGTTGAGCAGGGTATCCCGAAGGCTGAGGGCAAAGTCATCATCGATCCCAAACCGTTTGACGACAAGCTCACGGGTGCCATACTCCGATTGAGAGGGGACGCTGGATGCTGGCGGTGTGGCGAGCTGTTCCCCGAGTTTGTTATCCGGCGAGATGAAGGAATATTCGACTTTGACCTGATTGAAGAGGTTCTCGATGGCAATGGTGACAACCGTGTGCTCGAAATAGATGGTGACCTGCGAGACAAATCCCCACCAGACAGGCTGTCCACCACCGTCTTTGATAGCCACCGGACAACGGATGAGTGACGGCAGGTCGAAGAGCCTGTCGACGGGGGAATCCGTGGTGAGCAAAGCTTTATCCGGGCCACCAAAGGCTGACCATGAGAAGGAGACCGGCACGAAGTGGATTGGATTGGCCAGCGAGCCGGTCAGCAGGGGTGAGAAAGTGCCGGAGAAGTCCCGGGTTTGAAAGTGGACAGTAAAGGACATGAGTTAGGTATCAGGTATTAGCCAGCGCCCGATGGCGCCTGGCACCCCTCGAAAAGAGGGCTCTGTGCGCTGGTGCGGCTTGTCCCACTACGCTTCGCTTCGGGGATTGGCATGGCCGCCCAGCTTGAGTTCATTAAATAAAGCGTTTGCGCTGGCGGTAGAAGACTTTGACGGTGGCTGTCCTCATCATCTCAATTTGATTGGCAGTGTTTGTCATGAGGAAGAAGAGGCGGGTATGGACATTGGGTGTGAGCATGAGGGGTGATCCCGTTCGGACATGGGCAACGGTTTCCGAGCCGATATGAGAATAACGAACGTTGGTGAGCTGGCGGTGGCTGTCATCAACGAGGATGTTGTTCTCGCGCATGGGGAAGAATCCCAAAAAGGATGCGGAATAGTCCAGCGGTAAAAGCATAACCTGATCCACATCGAGGGTATAGGATGCACCGGAAACCTTACGGGCGTAAAAGACCAGTTCGACGAAATGAGGCAGGACTTCACGCAGAAGCTGGTTGGGGGGAATCTCAATCGGGGGAAAAAGAATGTATTTGTAGTCGGGGTCAATGAAGATGGGATCGCCGGTGTAGAGGGTATCCACTCCGCGCTTCAACCTGAGCTGGAGATAGAGATCGTCATAGGTGTGGGTGTTGTAGAGCAGGATGATGGGCTGGTAGGATCGTCCGTCGAGCAGGCTGGTCTGCGTCGCATTGAGGGAATAATAGAGAATGGGAGACCAGGCAGTGGATGACCAGGTGAGCCGGCGGTAGTAATCCCCGATGGCATTGATATTGTAGTTTTGGGTTCCACCCGTCATATTGTGCGACTGACCAAAAAACATGTTGTCATCGGTATTGGTGGGATGGTAATAAGAACCGATGTGGATGTCTTTGATGTTGGTGGGGGCATAAGTTGATTGGAGTTCGATACGCAAAGGTGCGGGCAGTTCTGAAATTGCATATTCGGGTTTGATGCGAAGGGAGCTGATGTGGCCGGTATGGTGATCGGTGTGGTTGAAGATGTCAAATCCACCGGTTACGTCCGGACCGGACCGGCCTGTGAGGGGGAGCTCGATCTGCTGTCCGTCAAACCAGCTGGCGCGGGTGTAGTGAAGCGTGACGAGTCTTGAACCGGCCTGATGCGTTTTATAGCCGGCGGGATTGCTCTCAAGATAGGCATTGGAGAAGGGCGTGTAGAAATACTCCCCCCCACTGACTGGCTGGAATCTAAGATATTGGGGGGATGGATATGCGGCGCGACGATAGTCCTGTGCCCTGAGAATGGACGTCTCCAAACCGGTGATGCCGGCTGAGATCTGCGACGGTGTGCCGGCAAGGTGTATCTCCAACCGTTCTGTGACCCAGGGATCCGGTGAAAAGGTGAAGAAGGATGCAGCATGCTTGAAGGGTGGTGCAATGGACTGCCCTTCAACGACTGTGAATCCTGCTGTGGGATCCCCGACTGCGATCTGGTTCATTTTATGATGAGACCCTATCCTCTAGAATGCTTATTGAGCTTCGTCCCAATCCCAGCCGGCATGAGGGATTGAATCGGATGATTGGAAACGACGCAACTGGATGCGGATCAGGCTGGACTGGAAGGATTCCATGGCCTGAACCGCCCATTCTGCTAACTGAGATGCAATCCCGGGCTCGGGTGTGGCTTCCTCAAAACGGCCAGTGACACGAAATTTGAGGGCATAGGCAACCGCACCTTCGATGAGGGGATGGAGATCAAGGTCATCGAAGGTTGTGATTGTTTCTGCGTCCAGACCGGAGAGGGTGAGCGGTTCGCCATAGATGCGGGAGAGATCGGCAAGGGCTGAACGAACCGCTTCATCGAGGGTTGTTTCTGACCAGATGAGATTGGAGAGATCCATGAGGTGAAGTTGAATGAGGTTACGGGTGGAGGCGAGCGTCGGGGGCATGGGGGAGATCCTCTCCCACACACTCATGTGTGTGGGACTTCACCGGTGCGATAGGATTACGCACCGGCTTGTGAATGGACGCCACACGCCCTTGCGTGTGACGCTGCGCTGATCCCCGAAAAGGGGATTTTCCGAGAGGAATACGGATCAGCTTGTGTGTGTGGGACTCCCTTTTAAAAGGGACTTTGTGCGCTGGTCCCCGAAAAGGGGATATTGCGATAGGATTACGCACCGGCTTGGGGGGCAGACTTTGCGCGGGGTTTGGGTGCTTCGGGCGGGTCAGGTTTTGGCGGTGGTGATGACTGAGGCGGCGGCAACGTCACTGCGCTGACCTGTTCTGGCGAGTAGATGTACTTCTGTCCGGTAGGTGCAATCACCACGAGTGATCCGTCTTCGAGTGGGCGGACTTTGAGGGGGTCGGCATCGATAAGCTGTGAGGCGATTTTGTGTAGGTCGTTGGGCATATGTGATCTCCTGTTTTAATGGACGCCACACGCCCTTGCGTGTGACGCTCCCTATAAAGGGACTATGTGCGCTGATCCCCGAAAAGGGGATTTTCCAAGAGGAATACGGATCAGCTTGTGTGTGTGGGACTCCCTTTTAACAGGGACTTTGTTCACCGGTCCCCGAAAAGGGGATATTGCGATAGGATTACGCACCGGCTTGGAGGATGGAATACGATATTGAATCTGGGAAACAGCAGTACGTTATTTAAACCGAATTGATCTGGACAGACCATCTTCTAATCCAGTGCCGAGGATGTAGGCGACGAGGACGTAGATGATGGGTGTGAGCTGGTCTTCGGTGAGGGGGAAGTCTGGATCGAACACGGTGATGATCATCAGCACCAGGCCGATGACGGCAGCCCAGAATTTACGGGAAGCAAGCAGCAATTTGATTTTGGTCATGGTGACTCCTGTATGAGGTGAATGGTTGGTTGGCTTTTCTAAAAGGCAGAATCAGATGCGAAGGTCAAAGTAGACACAGGCACCAAAATGGCTGTAGGCCGATGAAGCCGCTGCCGTTGCGCCCAGGATCAGAAACAGGGCTTCGTTGTCTTTGATGAACTGCGGGGTGTTCAGTGTGACCTCGAGAGTGTGTGATGCCTGGGTAATGCGTTTGACTGAACTGTCATTATCTGCACCCACTGTGACTGCGACGGCTGTACCTGTGCAGGCAGCGCCATTGGCTTTGAGGGTGGATTTGACCACACTGACGGTATTGAAATTGGTCAGATCAGCAACTGCAATTGAATACCAGTATTTGATTGATTTGACCCTTGCGCCCTGCAGCCCGATGTTTGAACCAAACAAAGCCAGGGGAACGTGGAGGACAAATGAATCTGCTGCGGCGGACTTGGCTTCACCGGCGAGGTTTCCGCTGAATGAAGGCGTCCAGGTGCCGGCTGATTTGCCGATCATGGATGGGGAGATGAATTGTGCGATGTCGGTAAGGTGTGTGTAGCCCATGGGGAAGATCCTTTCTTGCGCCCACATCTCATGATGTGGGCATTCCCCCTTGAGGGGGACAGGTGACGCCTGATATGGCTTGAGGCCATTTCAGGCTATAGTGAAGGGTGAATGGTTATTTGTGAGTAGTGATTAGGTATTCGGTATTAGTGAAAAGTTGGTGCTGGCGGTGGGCGGCGAAGACGCCCAGCCAACGAGCGAACCCACCGTGTTTTATTGGTGGTGAGCTGGTTGGCAGCCAGCACTGTCTTTGGCCGGCTAATAAGCGAGCGAAGACACGGCGCAAGCTAGGCAAGCGATGCTTTTTAGGCCGGCATGAGGGTAAGGATTTATACATTCGACTTGTGTAGCGGTCGGAAGTCATAGCCCTCTCTTCGCTGACGCTTCTGCCCCCTCCATTTCATTTCGGGGGTTCCGCTTCGCTCCAGGGATAGAAGTTACCATTAGCATTTATCAATCACTGCTTTATACGTTTGATTTATCCCACTCCGCTTCACTGCGTTCCGCTTCGGGGACTGCGTCTCTGTAGCATGGAATGCAAATAACTCTATACATTCGACTTGTGCAGCGGTCGAAAGTCGTTAACCCAAACGGCGAGGAAGTGGCGGACTTTGAGGCGGTGTTCGTCGTTCATGAAGACGGCAGGGGAAAGTTCGTCTCCGGCAACGTAGATCTCGGGCATGATGCCGAAGCGCTCGCCAACGTAGATAGCCGGCGCGATGGTCGGGTCACAGACGGCTGCCCAATCGTCGGCGTCCGTCCATTCGGGAACGGTGACGGGGACTGCCGATCCCTTGAGGATGTTGTCGTAGGTGTAGGTTGCCTCTCTGACGAATTGACCTTGCAACATCTGCCAGGCGGTGTACTGGAGCGTCCGGGGGACCAGACAGAATTTGGGATTAATGGCCATTTTAGGGCCGGTGCCGTAAAAACCAACAGCGTTCTTGATGAGCATGGGCTGGTTATAGATCGCCTGACAGGCGGCTTCCCAGGTGTTAATGGCGAGCGCACTGGTGAGGAGGTTGGCGTGTCCACCAGCTGTGGCGACGGCGGTGGCATTGAAGAGTGCGCCTGTGTCTGCCATGGTGGGTCCCACACCCGCATTGGCGGTGAAGATCTGCGCAACGAGTGAGGAGATTTTGCGGAGTCCGGCCGAGCCAAGCTCACGGGCATAGGCCTTGAGCTTGCGGGTCTGATCCCGATCGATAAGCTCCAGTGTGAGGGGGATGTAACCACCATACTTGGTGAAGCTAGCGGTCTCGGGGCTGTCTCCGATCTGGAGTTCGGTATACTCTGCACCTTCTTCCACAACGGGCAAATCCCCTACCGTCCCGATGAGCGTACCGGTGACATCCTGCAGGCTGTTGAAATGTTCTGAGACAACGATATTCTGCCACCAATCGTAGCCGGCACGTCCGAGCATGTCCCAGGCGTTGATGACGATCTTGTTGAGGGCATTTTTGACGAGGCCGGTGAAATCTGCGGTGGTGGCCAGATGGACACGATCGGGATAGTAGCCGCCGTGAAGTTCGTGGTCTCCGGTCAACATGAGATAGAGCTCCCGAACACCTGAAAGGCGGGGGATGTTGAGGGATTTAAGACTGTCATCTCGGGGAGCTTCGAAGAGGTCGTCGACGGCGGCCTGAAGTTTGTCACGCTCATCAAAGAGGTGAGAGATACGGCCGGGGCCTTTGACATCCTGGGCGGCGGTGAGTTCGGAGAGCATGGCGCGGGAGTCGATGATGGCGTCCTGGAGTTCACCGGCTTCAAAGATGCGGTCTTTGAACTGGAGACGAATGCGATCCTGAATGGGTTTGGGCAGCTTGGATGCGGAGAGGCCGGATTCGAGCAAATAGGCGCACATCTGCAGACGCGTCCCTCTGGCGTCCTCAAGCGCCTGATCAAGTTTGACCTGACGGTCGTGCTCGCTTAACAGCTGGCGCATGGCTTCCTGATCCCGCTGGAGCTGGGAGAGGACGGGGACATCGGCCGGAGTCGGGGTTCTGGGTACAGCTGGTGTTTCGGGTGGATCAGGGTTGGGTGGATTTTCAATCAAGGTCTGTTGTTCGGGTGGTTGAGGTTTTTGTTCTGGCATGGGATTGGTCCTTTGGGTATTGGCCAGCGCCTGATGGCGCTTGGCACTGCGCTGGTGCGACATGTGGTCGCTCAGCTTGAGTGAATTGGTTTCGGCCAGCGCCTCTTGGCGCTTGGCACTGCGCTGATGCGGCTTGAGGCCGCTCAGCTTGGGTGATTGGCCTGCGCCTCGTGGCGCTTGGCACTGCGCTGGCGCGGCTTGATGCCGCCCAGCTTGGGAATTTGGCGGAGAAACCACCACTTGATCCCCCCCGCTCGGGGGGGAAAGTTTTGGATTATTGTGTAATGCTGGATCAGAGAGGCTGTTGAGCGCACGGAGGAAAGCGCCGCCACGGGCGGGATCGTAGACAAGGTCGAGTGAAATGACACGTGTGATCTGCTGCACGGTGCGCTGACTGGCTTTGAAGAGGATGTCGGCTGAGAAACCTACACGAACCGGTGATTGGTCGTTGAGGATTTCCTGACCGAAGGATTTGAGCAGCCCCCCACCCGGGCCGAGGGGTTTGAGGACAGCGCGGATCCCCTGGGCGGATTCGTCCCATTGGGGCTCTGTGATCTGGCCGGCGAGGTCACGGACGGAACGCGAGGTCCAGGCGTGATCGATGAAGCAGTGAACGCCGTCCCAGAGATGCAGGGATGCTTTGAGCGTCTCCGCTGGAAAGCGCCAACCATTGGCCTTGCCGGCGGTGATGCAGAGGATTTCAAAGCGACCGGGGGAAAGTGCGTGACCGGCGGCGTCGAAGCGAGCCTGGTTTTCTGTGAGTTGAATGGTGGTTGATTCTGGCAATCGTTGCTCCTTTTGAAAGGATTTAACTTGCCAGCGCCTGATGGCGCTTGGCACTTCGCTGATGCGGCTTGTCCCACTCCGCTTCGCTTCGGGGATTGGCATGGCCGCTCAGCTTGAGGACACTAAGAACACGAAGGTTTTAATCATGTTGTCTCACCCATCTCTCATGAGATGGGCGTACGACTGAGGAAGCTTGAGGCTTCCTCAGTCTAGCGTTCCTTTTTTGGGGTCGCCGGTGGTGGTGTCGATTTTGTTGGCGGCGGCCGGGTTGATGGGTTTTGGTGTTGTGCGCCGGTCGATGCCTGAGCCGCCGGAGAGCAGGTCATCAATATCCACCGCCTCGCCGGCAAAGCGGTAGACCGCACGAAGCAGTTCACGATCATCGATGAGACCCATGTCCTTGAGCCGTTCAAGTGCATTGAGGATGTTGACTGTGGCGATCGAGTGCGCCACGTTGTCCCGGGCTGAAATGTCTGATCCGGAGATACTGATTTCCACCTGTGGATTGATGGAACGATCAACGAGCGCACGACGTGCAACGACAATTCGAAGGAGATCAGTGAGCAACCAGGTGAAGAAACGCTGACGCTGTTCAAAACGACGGAAGGTCGGTCCGCCGGCTGACTCTGCGGTGGTGCGGTTGGTGCCTTCCGGTTCGGCGAGAAAGTGGAGCGGAATACCGACACCGGAGGCAATCATCTTTTTGAGAGCAAGGCCGTCCTCGCGGGCGTCTAAGGCTTCCAGTTTGGGGGAGATGACGGACCAGGTCTCGGATTCATCGCAGACGAGGATCGAGCCAGGTGCGGGTGGATGGGCGGCAAGGTTGAGCTGGCGGGTACGGCGGGCTTCCTCGCTGGTGAAAGTCCCGGTGACAACATAGAGAAAGGCATTGCGAAAGCGGTTGAGGCGGACCCGGTCTTCAAGCCAGGCAGAATAACGACGCAACCAGAGAAGCAGAGGGGCGAGATCCGGTTCTCCCCACTGCGCACCGGCCGGCCGATTGATGGCATAGTGCAGGACAACCGGCTGGAAAGCTCCGTTTTCATCCTGTGTGTCGGTGTTGGGATGGTAAGCCTGATAGGTGGTGGGATTGAGCGTTTCTTCGGGTTTACCTGTTGTGCCAATTTTGGTGATGAAGTGATCAGGCTGTTCGATGTCGTTGGGGGATGGGATGATCTGGTCGATGTTGGAGGCCGGCAGGACACGGACAAAGGACATCCCCGAGGAGTCTGTGGAGAGAAGGATGAAGAGGTTGCCGGTGCGGGTGAGCTCGTCGCAAAGTTCGACAACACGGGCTGGCATGCGGTTGAGACGGTGATCCCAGAAGTAATTGATGAAGGATCGGGTGGTTTCACATTTGCATTTGATATCAAAGCCACCTCCGACGACATATTGACTGGTGAGTTCGACAATGCGGCGTGCGAGGGGGTTGTCACGCCAGGCATTGAGGCACTGTTCGAGGATGGACTGGCGGTCGTACTCGAGGCGGTCGCGGTCGGTTTCGTCGTAGCGGCGGGTGTTGATAAAGAATGTGTTGTCGTTTTCTGCTATTGCGAGGGTTTCACGAACGGTCCTTGTGATGAGGGGATCGAAAAGACGAGTTATGAGCTTATTAATTGGTCTGCCAGGGAAAGGTTTATCCATATGTTCCTTCATCCCGCTCCGCTTCGCTAACGCTCTGCTTCGGGGACTGCGTCGCTCTGCGAGCTCCTTGAGAATGTATTGTCGTTTTCTGCTATTGCGAGGGTTTCACGAACGGTCCTTGTGATGAGGGGAT
>CAZCBW010000007.1:63609-83552 GCA_964497065.1 uncultured Candidatus Brevefilum sp.
TCCTTCATCCCGCTCCGCTTCGCTAACGCTCTGCTTCGGGGACTGCGTCGCTCTGTGAGCTCCTTGAGAATGTGTTGTCGTTTTCTGCTATCGCGAGGGTTCACGAACGGTCCTTGTGATGAGGGGATTCAGGAGTTTAGTGAGGAAGTTATTTGTTAAGTTTGGCATTTTAATAAGATTTTTTTATCAGCCAGCGCCTCGTGGCGCTTGGCACCCCTCGAAAAGAGGGCTGCGTGCGCTGGTGCGGCTTGAGGCCGCCCAGCTTGAGGACACAAAGATCACGAAGGGAAAGAAATGAGGTTGGTATTAATGAGATTGCTTCTATCGCCGCTTTGCGGCTCATCGCAATCCTCTGATGAGGACTTGTGACAAGAAAACACTTTGCATTTTGCCTTTATTCAGTCTGCACCAGGGTCTCGTGACCCTGGCGTACGACTGAAGCGACTTGAGGTCGCATCAGTCTAGTACAGTCCATGCCGTCGACGGGGCAGACGATGGGTTCGTGCTGAGGGAGGCCAACGAATTTGAGCAGGTCGTTCTTTGTCCCGTGGAACCGGTTGTAGTCCATAAAGTGCATGGCTGTGGTGCCAATTGATTTACCTCGACTGGCAGTCTGGTGGATGAGCCAGGTGGATATACCTATGGGCAGCGGCGTGGGTGGTGAAGGATACTCAGGTGTGTAGAGCGGATAGGGCAAGGGCCAGCGGTACTGCGCGAGCCACCAGTGGACAGGCGGCAAGGCCGGGACATGCAAGTATCGGTTGACCCAGGTGGTGCGGGAGTAGATGATGGGCAACCTTCCGGTACGTCTGGTGAGGATAGAGACACATTCTGAAGTGGTTTGCGTGATGCGGTTGGCTGTCTGGCCGTGATCGAGTTCGAGATCGAGGACGAGGGGCGTGAGGGCAAAGTTGATGTCACCCATGATACGGAAGAAGTTGTCCATCTGGGATTGGGCAGGCTGTCCGGGATAGAGGACATGGTAGGGCATGCGGACACGTCCGATCCGGCCGGCTTCGGCGAAGTAGTTCGCGTACCAGGGATCCTGGTATCCCCAGCTGATGCCGGCGCGCATGGCAATGAAGGTGACTTCCGGTTCGTGACGGGCAATCTCGTCGAAGTTGACCTGTTGTTTACCGTCTGCGGAGGTGTTGTATTTGGAGAGGTCGATACCGAAGGCGAGGGCTGAGTTGGGCATGGGTGTTACTCCTGAATTTTTTACCACGAAGGACACAATACTCTTCGAGTACGATGAGGACTCAAAGGGGGAAAAGATGAATAGTGAGTAGTGAGTGGTGACTCGTTATTAGGTATTGGGTATTTTGAATTTGATGTATTGGCCGCACACCCATGTGTGCGGCACCCCTCGAAAAGAGGGCTACGTGCGCTGGTGTGGCTTGATGCCACCCAGCTAGTTAGAACTCCTTCATGTCGTCGAGGGGGTCGGGGGCGGGGATGACGGCAGTCGGGCCAGTGGTGGACCATGGTTTTTCATCGAGCAGGGAAAGCATGGCGGCGGAGATGATAAGGTCGTCATGAAGGTATTCTCCTGTAGCGGGGTCACGGGTTCCGTCGGGGACGGACCAGCGGATGCGTTTGTCGGGGCCGGGGATGATCTCGTACTGGCAGTATTCGAGCTGGCGGAAGAAGAGGGTGTGGAGGAGAAATAGAGAATTAGTAGGAATTTCTTTAGATTGCTTCGTCGCATCCTGCGGATGCTCACTCGCAATCCTCTGTTGAGGACACGTGACAGGATGTGGATTGATGTCGGGCTGCACCAGCTTCTCATGAAGCTGGTGTACGTCTGGGGCGACTTGTGGTCGCTCCAGACTATATGTTTTAAGCCGGCCGGTGTCGATGAGGGAGAGGAAGGACCAGCCGAGGTCGGATTTGGTGCGGGCGTTGAACTGGAAGGGGATGACTTTTTGACCGAGGGCTCTTGCCAGAAAGGCGGTGAGACCTGCACCAACTCCGGTGGCGTCGCAGATGAGATGGCGAACATCCCAGGTGGTCGCCAAGGAGAGAATTTGAGCATAGATGGTGGTGTGTCTGACACCCACCCACTGCTGGCGGTAGACGATGTTGTAGGTGGGCAAGCGCAGAGCGGGGTCGTTGATAGTGGAGAGATCCACCTGGGCAATTGTGAGGGCTGTGGCGTCCCGGGCTGGATTGGCCAGGTTTTCAGACCGATCGAGGAGTGCTGTGTCGGTGTTGTTTTCGTCCTCACCTGCCACATCGAGGGTCATGACATAGAGACAGTCGGGATCGGGTTTGATCTGCGGCGGATGGGTGCCATAGATGAGAGACATCCGCTCGGGCGGAAAGAGGCCGCCTTCCGCGTCGATCTGTTCGGAGTAGTACTGGGTGCGGACCATGGGGTGATTGCGTCCGAGTTTTGCCACCTGATCGGCAACAAACTGACCATAGGGCGGGACTTCTGCGGCCACCTGATCGCAGGTGAGTTTGAAGACACGTCGGATGCCGTCGGCCTCTTCGAGGATGCGGGCTGTTTTTTCTTCGCGAGCGAGAAGGGTATTGGACGTCCAGGCAGTTCCCCAAAAGATTCGGGTGGCATTGGTGCTGGCAGCCATGGGTGCGATGTCCTTGTCGTACTTGGGGATGGTGATATCCTGGGCTTCGTCGATGGAGAGAAGGAGATTGGCGGTGGCCCCGACGATGTTGGCGGTTGGCGATCCGGAGAGGAAGTAAATGCGGGCTTTTCCGATGCGGTAGATGTAGTCGCGGTGCTTTAACCAGAGATCACGGGTGATGAGATTGCCGGCGAGGACGGTTTCGAGCCGGCGCATGGCGTTGTAGGATTGGGGCTTCCAGGTAGGAGAGATGGAGACGATTTCTGCTTCGAGCTGGCTGAAGATGGCCAGGAGATAGGTCTGGATGTGTGCCTGGAGTTCGTTCTTGCCGGACTGGCGGGGAAAGATGATCACAAAGGAGAGACCGCGGCGGTTAACAACAGAATCCACGATTGCCAGCGCGGGATCACGCTGGTAATTACGCAGGGTGAGACCTGAGCCGTATTTGCTGAATTTATCGATGTCTTTCAGCAGCTGCTTGATGCGGTCTTTGAGTGCTGGCATTTATTTAAGACCCCCCCTATCCCCCCCTTGAAACGGGGGGGAAAACGGAGTTTTAGAAGTGGAAAAAGGCTTTGAGAAGGGCAACGAGTGACATGATGCCGGAGCCGCCTGAGGCAAGGCCAGAGAAAAGCTTGAACTGGGTGACTCCCTGAGTGGCGTCGCGGATGCGGGTTTCATGGTCGTGGGCTGTGGTTTCGAGGGCGGCAAGGCGGTGGTCGGTGATCTCTTTTGCGTGGCGGAGTTTTTCTTCGAGGGCGTCGAAACGGGCTTTGTAGTGGGTGTTGAGGTGGCGGAGTTGTTCGGTAAGGAGCTGGATGCTCTGGCTGTCATCCATCAGAAGGATTCCGAGAGGTTCCATTCTTCGGTGAGATCGTAAACAGCCTCACGGATGCGGTCACGAAAACTTTCACGCAGGGTACAGGCTTCGTACTGCGCGCAGGTCGGGCAGCGGGCAAACTCACGGCGGAGCTTGCGAACTGAGACTGCGAGGGATTGGGATTTGCGGACAAAATCGTCCACGTGGGTAGAGAGGGAACAGTCACACTCAGGATGAGGTTTCGGTGATATATCAGGCATGTTTGAGATCCTCGGTGAATTCTGCGATGGCAGTGTGGATGGCCTGCATGACGGTGGTGTCATCTGAGCCGGAGAGGAATTTGTCGGCGCGCAGCAGGCCGGCCAGGCGGGTCATAGATGAACCCAAGGTGTTGAGAAAATGTGCTGTATCGTCGAGAGGGATGGTGGGTTGTTCTTCGATGGCCTGCACAAAGCGGCGGATGAGCACCCGCATGAGGGCAATCTCGTCCCCGAGACCTGAGCCGAGTGCTGTTTCGAGGTCGGTGAGTTCGAGCTGCGAGAATTGTTGTGCGTAGAAGCCGTGTTTGAGGGCGTTGGTGTTGCCTGGCTGCGCGCCCCGGGAGCGTTTTGGCATTGGTGAAGTGTGGGATGGAGGGTGATTTATATGATATTATATATAATTATTATAAATTTTGCAAGGGGGAGTTTTTTTGACTATTCTTCTCAGCTATAGTTTGAAATAATTTTGGAACAGAATATTATTAAAGTGTTTTTTTACTAACCTATTCAAAACCTCTTACTACCTATCCCACTCATCCGTTGGAGTAGGAAGTGGTGGAGATGGGGGGGCACCCGAAGGTTCATCCACTTGCTGATTCGGTGCAGCCGTCGGCCTGACGGGGGGTGGTAAAAGTGTGAGGGGTTCTGAACAAAAACGCTGCCCAGCTTGATAATACTCAAGATAGATCACATCCCCCTGCTGCGCAATAATTTCAACAAAGAGCAGATCGGTCGAATCCAAATCTCGCAAAAAGGTTTGGTAATCCTCAACTTCTGTTTCATTCCTGAGTATTAAAAACCCAGGGAGTTCCAAAAAAATACTGAGCGTTTGCTCCTGATTGCTGAGTATGTGCTCATCCAGGTCACCAGGAACCCGATAAGAGATCCGTACTTCATTGTTAACATAGGAGATACCATAATACCGGATCTCCACCTGGCATTCAGGCGTCGGCGTTACGGTTGGCGTTTCAGTGGGAGTAAGTGTCGCTGTTTGATTGACAACAAGGACATCGGTAGGCGAAGCCGTCACAGCCACCTCTGATAAACTAGCTGCAGCCAGGTTTGTGGCCTCATAATCCACCCCAAGCAATGAGGCATTGGCCTGGTTTTGCCCAAAAACCACCCCAAAAAGTGACTGCCAAAACCCCAAGACAAAGCCCAATAGAATAAGAATTGTTATTCCTGAGATGATTTTGATCCTCAGAGCTTGACGATCTGCTGGTTGAGCAATTGGCGCTAGAATCAATTCAGGCATTTTCTTGCCTGCCTCTGATTTGTAAACGGTGCAATCAGCAAATTGATTTGTGAGACAGGCTTCACGCTGATGCACAAGACTTGGTACGGCTTTAGGCCGGCAGTGATGACAAACGTTGGTATGTGAGGGGAAAGCACAAATCGTCTTTGGATCCCCAGCCAAACCTAAATGAGGACAGTGGGATGTTGGATGAACTGGTTGTGTATTATTTTGAAATTTATCCATAAGTGCTATTCATGCAAACTATGTTCGTCATCTAAGATGAGTAACTGCATTTTACCTTTACATTGATTTTAAGTAATTGCTCAGGCTGCCTTTCTAATGAAAGGTCGGGGGTGTGGTGTGGCGGCAAAGCCACCACACCACACCTCTATTTCTTCATAAGTTGAGTAGTTACTATTTTAACATAAGCCGCTCTACTGTCTCATTAGAGCGGCTTTAGACCTCTTCAGTGAGCCATCCCTATCGCAGAATCAGGGGCAAGAATATTTGATGGACAGGTTGATCCGTGATGGTGAGCGTGAATGCCTGCGTGGCAGTTTCGCCATCCTCCGTTCTGGCCAGGACCGTGAAAAGAATTTCGCCCACATCATTCAGCTGAGGTGCCCCTGACAATCTGGCTGTACCATCGCCTTGATCGACAAAATCGACACCTGGCGGCAGAGCTCCGTCCATGGTAATCACCGGTGTGAGCGCACCTGAAGTGGTGATGATGAATTCGTTCGCCTCTTCGGTGCGAAAAACAGCCGAATCGGCACTGGTGATGCTGACCTGCTCACCCACATGGAGGGTGAAGGGGATTGAAAACAACGACCTGGCACTTCCCTGTGTGCCCAGGATGGTCGTCTGATATTCACCTGGTAACAGCCCAACAGTATTGACATCCAGGGGGATCGACAAGCTGGAATCCGCTGGAAGATCATAAACTGCTGACTGAGTGCTGAACAGCTCTTCAAAATAAAAGGCGCTGCTGGAGAGCACCGCATCCGCCTGACCGAAGATCAACCAAGGCTCATTGATTCTGCCTTGAAAAATTATTTGATCAATCACAACACTCTCTCCATTTTTCCCAACATACTGCCAGGCTAACCGCAGCGGGCCGTGGTTATCATATTCACTCATATCAACGGCAACCTGACGAAAAATTGGATCGCCCTCCCAATCCTCATCAATTAACATGTCCCAAACAGCATCTGTGGCCGGAGTGAAATCAGGATCTGAAGAGACAATATCATCAGGTTCCAACACCCAAATTTTTAACGTAGCACCCTGATAACGATCTGTCCGAGAGCGCACCATAAACTGGATACTCAATTCGTCTGCATCTGTGGTATCAATTACAGGCGATATTAACCATTCATTGGATTGGTTTACAATATCATATTGAATGCCAGCAGCATACTGTCCTTCGGAAGTAAACAACTGCTGAACCGTCCAAGTTCTTTGCGTATCACCCAGGCTAACCGTCTCCCAACCGCCTGCAGGAGGCATTTGGCCGCCCTCAAACCCTTCCTCGAGCAAATGGAAGGTGTAAGGCATCACAGATTGGTCGAGGGTAATTGTCGTCCCCCCTGCACCGGTATTATGGATCACCAGGTGCCTCGCACCGGCCTGGTTTGTGCCCGGAGGTTGAACAAGCAGGAAATCTGTTTGATCCTGGTTCAGGCAAGGCTGCTCCAAACGCAGGTCTCGTTCAAAGGTGGTTGTCTGACCGGGTTGCAAAGTCAGGCTTTCTATTTCCTGGGTGAGATAGCCCTCTTTACTGATCACCATACGGTAGGTGCCGGCCACGAGTTCAAAATCATAGAGGCCTTCTACATCTGTCAGAAATGAATCAATCAAGACTTCTTCTAAATAGACTTCAACGCTGACACCAGCCAGTGGGAGGGGATTGAGATCACAAACTTCCAGACCCTGGACCAGCCCTTGAAGCACCGCCGGCGGATAGTCGACCACATTAACAATATCGGTACTGGTGTTGTTTTCTAAATCCAGATCGTCAATTTGATTCGCAGGATCGACATAGGCGGTGTTCTCCAGGTTTCCAAGCCCTGTTGGGGCAACCCCAACCGAGACTGAGAAGCTAAACTCAACAGGCAGTGTCAACCCTTCAGTACCTGTAAAACACAGAATAACATCCGCATAAAGACCGCATATTAAGTTTTCGATGGGGTCGGCGTTAAACCCCGAATAGAACGCACCTGCCGGCAGTTGATCATGCAGAACAACCTGGTGGGGTTCAAAGATCGCATCGGCAAAGCCCTGATTTTCGACCAGGATCGTCCAGGTAAATGATTGATCATAATACAGGCTGCCTTCTACATCATTCGACTTTGTGACTACCAGGTCTGGTAAAAATGGCAGAAACGTGATCGCTACAGCCACCTCTGCTGTTTCAACCAGCCCGGAAAAGACGTAATCACCCAGCAGGTAAGCACCATCAATGCGCAGGGGTTGGTCACCCGCGCCCATCGCCTTCTGCAGACCGTCGACGAGCATGAAGCCATCCCCATCCACACGCAGGTAGAAGATGGGTTCGTTTCCGTTGATGATCTCCCACATGAAGGCCTGCCAGCCCCCAGCCCCATCAACCACACCCCGATCGGCCCAGTAGTCAAAATAGCCAGCAGGATACTCGGCCACAAAGAATTCATAATAGCCAGGCTCGATCGGGCGGTTGACGTCAATTGCCTGGGTGTCGAGGTAGTAATATTCGACAGCCGGGTCCAGCACCATGCTGAAGCCCTCAGCATAAGAACCGGGCACAGGGGACCATGTAACCGTATCTTCAGACTGCCACAGATCCAGGTCTGCAATCACAAGCTTCGGGATGAACGTGATCGCCACATCGACCTGAACACTCTCAACGTATCCCGAGAAAACATAGTCACCCAGCAGGTAAGCACCATCAATGCGCAGGGGTTGGTCACCCGCGCCCATCGCCTTCTGCAGACCGTCGACGAGCATGAAGCCATCCCCATCCACACGCAGGTAGAAGATGGGTTCGTTTCCGTTGATGATCTCCCACATGAAGGCCTGCCAGCCCCCAGCCCCATCAACCACACCCCGATCGGCCCAGTAGTCAAAATAGCCAGCAGGATACTCGGCCACAAAGAATTCATAATAGCCAGGCTCGATCGGGCGGTTGACGTCAATTGCCTGGGTGTCGAGGTAGTAATATTCGACAGCCGGGTCCAGCACCATGCTGAAGCCCTCAGCATAAGAACCGGGCACAGGGGACCAGGAGACTGTATCTTCAGACTGCCACAGATCCAGGTCGGTGATCTCAAGTAATGACATAAAGGTGATTGGCACATCCACCTGAACACCCTCAACGTAACCCGAGAAGAGATAGTCTCCTAAAAGATAATCACCGTTGATGCGCAGAGGATGATCCTCGTTATAGAGGGCCTTCTGGAGGCCGTCCACGAGCATGAAGCCATCCGCATCAACCCGCAGGTAAAAGATAGGCGCATCTCCGTTAATGATCTGCCACATGACCGCCTGCCAGCTTCCAGCTCCCTCAACAACACCCCGATCAGCCCAATAATCAAAATAGCCAGCGGGGTATTCCTCCACAAAGAATTCATAATAGCCATGCTCGATCGGGCGGTTGACGTCGATCGTCTGGGTGTCGAGGTAGTAATATTCAACAGCCGGGTCCAGTGCCATGCGGAAGCCCGCAGCATACGGCCCGTCCACAGGGGACCAGGTGGTCGTATCTTCAGACTGCCACAGATCCAGGTCGGAAATCACAAGCGGATCCTCAGCCGAAACACCCCCAGCGGGCAGCAGCCATAACAAACTGGCCAGCAAGATTATAATTAGCAATGCTTTTTTATAAGTGCCTGGGTTGAACATTGATAATTTCCTCCTCAAATTTTCCCTAATGCTGTAAACACGATTATAACACCCTCCATCAGGTTGTTGACTTGGTTTTTTTGACCAACACCCGCTGACACAAGAGCAATCGCAATTTTCAATGATCCTGGGCAGACACGGAGATCTGCCCCTACGGCTGGTTTTGATGTTATAATCCAGGCGTTGATATCTCATGACGAACTGCAATTTAACTAGTGCCCAATAATGGAGGATCATCATCATGGCTAACCTCAATAAACGACGTGTCACACTGATCGTGATCAGCCTGGTGATCTTGCTGGGAGCTGCCGGCGCTGTCTGGGCCTGGCAGACCCCCCTGCTGGGCGAATCGCTGCCCGCACGTAAAACGCAGCAGCCTGCTGTTTCACCAGATAAAGACACAGCACCTGCGACAGCCCCGACCGAGCCAACAGCCATGGTGCCCACCCAGGCTGCTCCCCACCCGGCCCCAGTTTGCGGCGGTCCTGAAACGCTCAACCTGCTGGTGTTGGGGATTGACCCCCAGGCGCAGGCTGATGCCATCCGCCTGATCCACCTGGACTTCACCGCCCCCCGTGCGCTGATCCTCTCGATCCCGCGTGATTTTTACGTGCAAATCGTCGATATGGCCGACTACGGCATCACCCGAGGGCGGATCAATGCGACCTTCGCTTACGGCGAGTACTACAACGGACGGGGTCAAGGCGTGGTGTCAACAGCCGAGAACCTGTATCACAACTTTGGCGTAACATTTGACGACTATGCCGTGGTGCAGTTCCGAACCGTCTCGAAATTGATCGACCAAATCGGCGGCGTGACGATCGAGCTCGACTCGCCAGTGGACGGTCGGCTGCAAAACCAAGGGTACTACGCTGCCGGCAGACACCACCTGGATGGGCAGGCAGCGCTGGGCTTCATGCGCATCCGCTACCTCGACACCGACTTTCACCGGGTTGACCGGCAGACGCTGGTGCTGCAGGCGCTGTTCAGCCAAGCCCGCCGCGAGCTGAACCTGTTCCAGCAGACCCAGCTGGGGTTGATTGCCCTGGGCGATCGCTCGGTGCAAACCTCCCTGGCGGCCAAAGACCTGCCTGCGCTGGTCTGCCTGGCCCGGACACTTGAGAAAGACCAGATCCACTTTGTGCGCATCCCGGGGGATTATTATCGTTCGGCCACAACCACCAGCGGGGCGAATGTGCAGATCCCGCAGGACGGCGCGGCCGACTTCATCTATGCGGTCATGGCAGGGGAGTATTCTCCGGAGTGATTAAATAAAAACAGCGCCCAGAATAACTGGAACGCTGATGTGGTTTGGCAGACATCTCTTGATGTCCGGCTGCATTCATTGGAATGCAACACTCGGCAGCTCAAACAGCTCTTGCCGTTTGAGTTTCGCTGATGTGCCTTGATGGCACTTCAGCTCACGGCGGATTGAGTCCGCTTATGCTCGGGTACGGCTGATGTGGTATTCCCAGACATCTCATGATGTCCGGGTACGGCTGATGTGGTTTGGCAGACATCTCTTGATGTCTGCATACGACTGATGTGCCTTGATGGCACTTCAGTCTATGGCGCTTCAGTCTATGACTGAAGACCGATTAATGCAGCTGTTAGCTGGTAGTTTGTAGTTGAAAAAGTAAGCGAAGACCCAAAAAAGCAGACTGGAGACCGGAGACTGATGACCGATAAATCAAGCAAGTAGTTCGTAGTTGAAAATGGGCAGACCGTCTCTCCTTCCGTCCTCCTTCACCGGTCTTCCGTCGTCTATCTGATCCCCCGTCTGATTCCCCGTCCTCCGTCCCCCGTCATTTTCCTCCCTCTCAACATCGCAAACACAAACAGCCCAACCGCACTGCCCAGACCATCGGCCAGGATGTCAATCCATTCAAACCCACGGCCGGGGACGGTCAGCTGGTAGAGCTCATCGAGGATGCCGAACAGCGTGCATAGGGCCAACCCAAAAAGAAGCAAGCTAGGGGCTACCTGTCCGCTGCCAACCATAGCACGCGCAACCAGGAAGCCAAGCACGGCATACAGGCTAAAGTGGATGATGAAGCTGACAAGCGTCACGCCCCCCACCCCGAGGATCGTGAGGCCTTGCAGGAAGGATGACAACCCGGATGGTGCCGTTTCAAGCGGTGTGGCTGAATTCCAATGAATTCAGCACTCGCAAGGCGGCTTGTGGCCGCTCTTGCTCGGGGATCGAGGAAACCAGCAGGATCAGCACAGCCCATACCAGGGCGGGCAAAACTCTCTTGAGTTTTGCATTACGTTGATGTGTCATGCCAGACATCTCAAGATGCCTGGATACGGCTGATGTGCCTGCTCGGTCGAAGACCGCTCTTTGAGCGAGAGCACTCTTTGAGTGATGGCACTTCAGCCTTGGAATCTTCAGCTGCATAGCGTGAGAAAAAGGCTTTCATCACTGACCCAAACCAGCCAGGATGTTTTCTTTTTGATCGATCACCCCTTCGGGCCAATTCTGTTTTGCCAAGGGTAGTTTCCCCTGCAAATAAAACCGGATCATACCTTCAGCTTTATTTAAATATGATAGATTGGGAAACAACTTTTGAGCAGCCTTAAGACTGGCATGTGTCGCCGGATTACATAAAGTAGAAAGAGGCGGTCGGATAAAAATCCTCTGTCGAACTGGCCTGGATTCATACCCCATGCGGAATTTAAAAGCATCAACAGATGACGATGCGTCCAATGAATGCAAGCCATAAAACACTTGGTCAATATTAGGCCGATTCATCATTTCATGCGTGATCTCATAAGCGAGAACATTGTTTGTATTATTTGAAAGGTGCTCAGTGCGGCTCTGCTGGTAAAGAATGGAGCAAGTTCCATCCATAATGAAACAAAATGCACTGGCAACAAGCTGTGTTTCATGGATAGCGGCCCATGCCTCAAATCCATCCAACCCTATCGCAGATTTACAAAGTGCTTCCCATCTTGACCGATCTTGAGCATCTTCTCTCCCCTGCCTGCGTAGAGTGTCGGATTGCAAAGCCCACCCCTCATCAGCTAGCCGTTCTAAAGAAATCTGCTCAACTTCAGCAAAATCCAACCCTTTACGCACATCGTACCGGGCGTTTTTTGACAACTTGGATAATTCATAATTTCCGTGATGTTGAATGACATGGTAACTGATGACACCAACAGGGTAATTTAGGGGAGTAGAAAATCGAAGGCTGTACCCTTTATGCAATTTTAGCAATTCATCCAACTCATCTTCATCAGGACGAATCACTTGATGATATGGAAAGGCTTGAAAGGTCTTAGGTACGACTTCATACCAACAACTGGATTCTGATTGAATGACTTTATAACCCTGACGCCGAAACCATTCTGCAAAATTCTTTGAATTCATTCATTTCTTTCTAACTTTAATTGGTAATAAAAAAAATCATCACTTGCGTCGACCCGCTCAAAACCATATTTCGTGTAAAATGCCTGCGCCCTCAAATTATTTTTCCCGGTCTTTAAAAATATTGTTGAATAATTTCTGTATAGAGCATCTTGAATTAATTGGTTTATCAATTGCCGCGCAACGCCACTGCCCTGATAAGCGGGGGAAACGACAAGAGGACGCAATTCGTAACCGGCAAGTTGGAAATCTGTTGAAGGTTGAAAAATTCTTTTGGAAATGGTCTTCAAAAACCCATGACTGAAAACATGCACCAGGGACCAAAAAGCCAATTTCCCATTGCCATGAAAAAGTAAATTTCTTTTCACATGGCTTGTATCCCAAACCCCGCATACATAACCAGCAACAGCGCCGCGAACGTCTGCGACATAACCAACTGCACCCTGTTCTCTGACAATCTGCTGGTAATAGATCTCAAGCAGCTTTAGTCCAGGTTTTCCTGTAAAAGAAGTGTTCAACCATTGAAGATGCAGCTTTGCCACAGCCTGGACATCAGAAAATTGTATTTTTCTGCACACGATATGGTTATCGTCCAAAATAAGCGCTCTGGATCTGTTGATATATTTGCTGGATGCAAACTTCTCTTGAATAAAATTCATTTAATGCGCGAAACCCATTTACCCCTAAGGGCTTCAACTCTCCCTCATTTTCATAAAAATATGTAATCTGCTTTGATAATTCAGAAATTTTTCCAGGTTCAACATTAACGCCGCAATTGTGCTTCTTTACCAGTTTAGCGATCTCACTGCCCTCTGGTGAAACACTCAAGACCGGGCACTGCGCCGCCATGATATTAAACACCTTGGATGGCAGGGAGTAAGATGCCGAATCTGGGTTGATGGTGACCACACCAAAGTCTGCCATGTTCATCAAGACCCAGTAGGTGGGGCGATCCTGGTAAGTCACAAAATCAACATTGGACAATCCCTTTTGAATGACCAGTCTTTCAAGGTTCTGCTTTTGAACCCCTTCACCTACAATTAAAAATTTAATATTCTCGTTAGTCTTGAGCTTATCGGCTGCATTTACTAAGTCGGTCAGGTTAGAAGTCGTTCCTAGATTACCGGAATACAGTATCAGAAATTTTTCAGTGAGATGATTCATTTCAGGGATTTCACTTACCGCACGCGCTCTATCCATCTCTTCAGGATCTGCCCAAACCGGGGTGACGCTTAATTTATCCGGGTTGATGCCCCCCTTTGATATAATAATTCTACGAAATTCTTCAGAAATCAGTGAGATATGGGATGCTTTTGTATAGAGAAATTTTTCCAAAGCATTTAGCAATTTAATTAAGAATTTATTTTTAATAACGCCAGTTGCAATGGCTGCATCCGGATATAAATCTTCAACCCTGAGAATCCAGGGAATATTCTTCAATAAGTTGATTAACCAGGCAGAAATCCCCAGTGTCAGGGGAGGAGAATAGGAAAAAATAACATCAAATGGTCCAGCAAATAGCCCTCCAAATAAACTTGAAAAACTGAAGCTGAGAAAATTTAGAGTACGGGATAACAACGATTTTGACTTTGAGATATAACTCCAGGTGCGGATAACCCGAACCTTGCCATAATTCTGGGAGGAAAAGAGTTTGTTTTTATAATTCTCAAAAACCACACCTTTGGGGTAACTGGGGGCGGAAGTTAAAAATGTCACCTCATGACCTAAATCTACCAAATCTTCGGCCAATTGGGTCGCCAAAACTGCACCGCTGACTTCTTCAGGCCAGAAGTGCTGTGCAATGATTAATAATTTCATAAGTCAACCAGGACATACCACGCTGCCAGCCTCATAACACTGTCTTCCCTAATCATAATCCCCATGAATATTATGCTCTTCCATATTATGAATATTTTTCTTAAAAACAAAACCCGCCAACTTGATAAAAGAAGATATCTTATTGTTTTTCATAACCAACAACAATTTCCTCCAATTTTGATAACATTTTCTCCGCAACAACATCGGCCGCGAATAAATCCCTTGCAAGAATTTTTCCTTTTTCTCCCATTTTCTTCAGAAGATAAGGATTACTAAGTAACTCCATAGTTTTCTCGCTAAAAACCTTATTATCTAAAGAGACAATCTCTCCAGCGCCCCCCTCTTTCGCACAATAACCTACAGGAACTCCGGTATATGTTAGTATTGGCAAACCTGCTGCCATGGCTTCCGCAGCACTCCTTCCAAAGTTTTCATCATCTGATGGCATCAATATTAAGTCTGAATCACTTAAGGCACTTCTTAATTTTTCGGTTTCCAAAAGGCCTGTAAAATGCAATTTCCCCTCACAATTTGCATCCTGAGCCTGCTGATATAGCTTTTGTTTAAAATTCTCTTCATCCGGTCCAACGATCAACAAATGAACATCCGATTGCAATTTTTGTGCTTCGATTAAGGCAGAGACTGCGATTTCAGGGTTCTTTTTCTCTTGTAATCGCCCAACTAATATTAATACTAAAGCATTTTCTGGGATTCGAAATTCTCCCCTAAAAATACCCTTTCTTGTTGGTTTATTGAAATCTTCTATCTCTACACAATTGGGTATAATAAAAATGGGCGTGGTTATTGGATAAGATTTAAGTTGGTCAGCTTCCATTTCGGATGTTGAATGAAAAGCTGAGGCATTATTTAAGTAATCAAATCCCACCAATGATAAGAATAATTTCTTCTTTATTCTCTTAATTATATCGACCTGTTTCATTGCATAATCCATATATTGACCACGCAAAGAAATGTAGTATGGAACCCCGCTATTAACGCAAATATTACTCAATGGTTTAGTACCATACCCCCACATTGTTTGAAGATTCACGATATCAAATGAAGGAATCAATTGCTTAGCAAATCTAATCATGTCTGGTGAAAAAAAAGGAGACCCAAGTGCAAACCGAGTTGGGCAATAAATTACACTCACACCATCCACACTTACTTTTTGTAATAAGGGAACATCAAGGCTCTCATTCCCATTTTTATTAGTAGTTATTACTGTAACATCAACACCTAGTTTTGATAAATTTTCATACAGGGAAGAATCACTTTTTACCGGGCCACCGTAGACATACGCAGGTTTATAATGTTTAAGTTCAGGCGGAAATGGAAAAATGGGCTTATGGACTTAGACACTTTTTATGCCTCTATTTGAACTAATTCCTGGGATACGGTTTTCATGAAATTGGATCGATATGTTGCCTTTCTCCTATCTCTCGCTTGCTTAAGTTTCCGTTTCCGTCCAGAAAAGATGATCATTTTTCGCCCTTCCAACTTATCCATGGGCGTAACATAACCAATGGCACTGTGCAAGCGCCGACAATTATACTGTGTCACATAGTGATCAACCAGTTGCCGGGCGTCTGCTAAATCCAGAGGTGTTTTAGGTCGAATGCATTCTCGTTTTAAGGAGCCGTGCCAGCGTTCCAACTTGCCATTGCTTTGAGGATAATATGGCGATGTTCTGACATGCGTCATCCCACTAATGCGTATAAACTCTTTGAATGCCCGTGCAACAAATTGCGGCCCATTATCTGAAATGATCCTGGGGTTTACGTCTGGGATTTTCTCTGTGGCACGCTGCAAGATGATTTCGACATCCTTTTCCGTCATCTGTTCCCAGATTTCCCAGTGCACCACAAATCGGCTGTAGCCATCCAGGATCGTACAAAGGTAGTAAAAGGTGCCACGTAGATTGATATAAGATATATCAATGTGCCAATGCTGGTGTGGCCTATCAGGTTGTTGAAAGCCTTGCCCCTTATTTGAGTGTGTTTTAGCCCATTTTCTCATCTTTCCAGCTCTTTTTAGCACTCTATAAACACTGCTGGGGCTTACAGCGGCCGTATTTTCATCCAGCATCATGTAGCTTAACCGTCGGTACCCTTCCCCAGGATGGGCATCATGGTACTTGATGATCGTTTGCTTTTCCCTGCTTGTGAGCCAAGTCTTTTGTGGAAGTCTGGCATTATGCTGATTCTTCTGCCCATAACGCTTTTCCCAATCATAATACTTGCTGTTGGGTATCGTGAGCCTCCTCAAAATCCACTGCTGTTTGATATTGGTTTTTGTTGTCCAATGAACCAAAAAATCAACCACTTCATCTCGCACTTCTCTTGAAACCCATGTTTTCGTCAGTCTTCCCCAAGACTTTTTTTTAGCTCAATATGCGCTTCCATCAATTCTCCCAGCACTTCATTTTTCTTGATGATCTTTTCTTCTAGATTTACGATCTTTTGTTTGAGCCGTTTTTCTGTTCGGTCCTGATTGTTCTCGAACGCTGATGCCCCTTTTTCAAACAGCTGTTTCTGCCATCGGTAGAATACCGTTGGCTGTAAATCATACTGGTCACAGATTTCTGATACTGGCCTCTTGTTGACTAAATGGGTTTTTAGAATTTTAATTTTCTCTTCCGATGTGTAATTATTTCGCTTTTTTCTCATGGCTTTGGCCTCCTGTTAGTGAACTATAACACGGTTGCCATTTTTCCATTTCACGGTGAACCAGCACAAAACAAAGGTAAGAAAATTAATAACAATATGATTGCAAAGAATACATCAAAAGCTCTTTTTAAGAACAGTGAAAGTCGCTTGGTCACAAGATGCTCATAATACCTGCGCACATGTACGTTTTGCATGCTTTGAGGGAGGTTTTCCCATTTATTGTATTTCATAATCTTTATGAATAATTGTGTTTTTTATTTTCTAATAAATATTTGTCTTAAGGTTCCCCAAGCTTTTTTACAGAAAAGCCATGTTTCATAAAATCTTGAGAATCAATCACATTAACAGCGTCATAAATGACACGCGCCTTGGTGTTGTTGTGCAACATTGTTGGTGTTAGCCTTTTAAATTCCTTATGTGCAACTAAAACAAGCAAAAGATCGCCATCCGCAATGCAGTCTTCTAAAGTAATCGCGATCTTAATGCCATCTAAAAGGCAGTTGTGATTATTAGGCTCAAATGCACACACGTAAGCACCTTTTTGCTGAAGAAGTCGAGCAATTTCTATAGCCGGGCTTTCTCGAAGATCGTCCACATCTGGTTTGTATGCCAAGCCCAAGATGGATATTCTCTTTCCTTTTATGGTACCCAGCAATACTTCCAAGTCCTTAATCACAAAATGTGGCTGTGAATCATTGACAATCCTGGCCGCATTGATTAGGTGTGTGAGATCTGGTGCAGCTTCGATCAGGAACCACGGATCAACACTGATGCAATGACCGCCCACGCCCGGACCTGGCCTTAATATCTCCACCCTGGGATGTAGATTGGCAATATCAATGGCCTCCCACACATTCACCCCAAAACGATCTGCCAGCCGGGCAAACTCATTGGCGATAGCAATATTGATATCACGATAGGTGTTCTCCATGAGCTTCACCATCTCAGCTGTAACAGCATCTGTCGTAATGATTTCACCCTTAACAATTATACTGTAAAGCTCTTTGCCTGCCTGAGCTGATTCAGGATTTACACCCCCAATCACGCGCGCGTTTTCAACCAATTCAGTGAGTATTTTCCCTGGCAGCACTCGCTCAGGTGAATAAGCAACCATGAAATCCGTGCCTGCTTTAAGCCCCGACCGTTCCAGAATGGGCACCAGCACATTCTGTGTCGTCAGTGGAGGCGAGGTTGACTCCAGGATAACCAAATTTCCTTTTCTAAGATAAGGAACCACAGTCTGAGCAGCAGCTTTAACATAACTCAGATCGGCCTTTTTTTCATCATAGAACGGTGTTGGCACAGCAATGATGAAGGCATCTGCTTCTTGAGGTTGGAGCGATATCTCCAACGTATTAAAAGATAAGGCTTTTTTCATCGCTGAAAGCAAACCAGGTTCATGGATATGAATCTTGCCAGAATTTAAAGTTTCAACAATTGTTTCTTGCACATCGACGCCAATAACCTTAACGCCATGATTTGCAAAGGTGCAAGCTGTTGGCAGGCCAATATAACCTAAACCAAGTAAAACAAGCTTCTCGATTTTCATAAAAATCTCCAGGTTTTAATAATCTTAATCAATAAATGAATGAGATGAAGGCCCCTTTTTAATCAACAACACTTACTTGGAATATTTATAAATCGCGAAGAAGTATAACATGAAAACAGTCGATTTAAGAATGCTAATCATTAATAAAAAGTGCTGGGTTGGTAATGAGAATATTAGTGCCATTAACAAGGGGATCACCGAAGCTAATAAAAACAATACTTGCAGGCCCAACTCAAATTTTTGCTTATTGGCAATAATTAAACCCGGGGTTAGGGGCGAGACGATAAACCTGAAACCAAGTAATGGTGCCAAAATCCTGGCGTAAGAGCCAGCAACTGCCCAGTCTTTACCGAAAACAATACCAAACGCCCAAGGGGAAAATAACATCATGATTATCACCATGGGTATGGCTAATAAAATCAACAAGGTAGCAGTTTTTTTGAAAGCTCGCAGAAATGCCCCTGTTTGATCGTATTCTCGGGAAGCTTCCTCAAAGAATACTCTTGCCACATTCCCGCTAATAACCGCAAGCGGGATCCCCAAAACTGTATTGGTGATTGAATAATAACCCACAACAGTAACCCCAAATAAAGCTTCTAAAAATATGGTGATTGAAGAATAAGAAAAGCTGTTGGCGAATAAGGCCGGGGTAGAATAAATGGGTTGTTTTTTATGGATTTTTGCAACTTTAATAATATCATTTACTTTTGCGTTTTTTATTCTTTGTAAACGGGATTTTAATGGCATTAGCAGCTTATATATCCCAAGGACCTGTCCGATAGCATAGGATAACAACAAACCAAACACGCCTGTGTTTAAAAATCCAAACAATATCGGGCCGACGCTTTGTGAAGCCCCCCTGAAAATGTTGACCGTCGCCAGTAAATTATATTTTTTATCCCTGTTATTAAGCGCTGTAAAGACGTTGATAACTCCGTAGGAGAAAAGAATAAAAAAGAAGAACACGATCAAATATGGATATTGATCATAGCTGTTAGACAATTTGAGATAAATGCCAAGCACAACACTTATCAACGTTGTTGATATTAGACCGATCAATAAAGCCAACTTGATTAAAGGGATTAAATTTTCCTCATTCTTTTCGGTTATGATGGACATATCATAGCGACCATTTACAACACCCATAAATAAATGTGTTATTGATAAAATATAGGCATTGACCCCCAGCTGCTCGACCGTGAACAACCTGGTTATCACTGGGCCGGAAAGAACTCTCAAAATCATAACTACAATTGAACCTGTAGACAGTGTGATAATAGATTTTAAGTAAAGGCTCTTAAGATTGTAACCTTTTAACATATATAATAATTTTTGCATTAAACCTCAGCGTATTATTGCGCCATTTTAACAATTAGTAATGTACAGTTTATAAATCTTTGATTTTTTTAGCTGGATTTCCAGCGATAACGCAACGTCCTTCCGAAAAAGATCGTGTAACAATTGAGCTGGCTCCAACTATTGTGTGTGCTTCCAATGTAACGCCTGGTAAAATGACTGAATTCATGCCGATCTTAGAATAACTACCAATCTTTTTTCTTAACCACTTTGATGTCAGACAGCCTTGTAGGGGTAATATTTCTTCATGATTTTTTCTTATATGATTGAATAAATGACTCCACTGAAAAAAGGATCAGATAAATACTATCCAATTTATACCCTCGCGAAAATGAGAGGCCTTTACTATAATATAGATAACAAGCCAACCAGCCCATAAAGGTGTGCTATGTTC
>CAZCBW010000008.1:0-81141 GCA_964497065.1 uncultured Candidatus Brevefilum sp.
TAGAGCGTAAACTTTTTGATGAGTTGTTTCAAATCATTGACACATACCGCTTCTCAGTTATCAGGATAGGATCTTCACTTTGGGTGCTGAAGTAAGCCCCATTTGCAAAAGTGATATCAGTCCGGTTACCATCTCTTTTCAGGGATAACCCGCGCCAATGGACATTAATCGGCCGCGGAAAGGGGTTGTTTCCCCAGACAGCGATTTTGTTTGGAGTGAATAGTTGAATCCCAGCGATTTTCAGCATTAAACGAATCGGCAGCAAGGCTGTAATTGCATTGCGTTTACCGGATGGCTTTCCATTTTCGGCGCGATAACAGGGATAGAACCCTTCATAATCAATTAAACCCTTGATGACTGTTTCCATCAATTTGGTAAACAAGTCAGCTGCAATTTCAGGCTTTCCCTGACGGGTTAAACCTTCAATGATCAATGTATTCCACAGTACATTGACGTAAATGGGTAAATTTTCCGGCAGTGGTGTACCGCTGTCCCACATCTCAGGTAAGCCATGCTTTAAATCAGGGTTTTGCAAATTAAGTATCGTTTCAATCAGAGCATTCACTTGCTTTTTCTGCAAGCCGCCCGACCAGAGGGGCAGCAGACAGGAAATATCTTGCTGTGTCAGATAGGGGCTTTCTAACACCAGTTGATCTTTCGATTTCAGCCCCTCGATCTCAATTGTATTGAGCGTGTTGAAAACATTTTTTGTGGTGAGATGGGCGAGCCCATCCGACCAGCGGATGTTTTTCGGCTTGAATAGTTCTGTGACCGGTTTGCCATCCTGACCTATGCCCTTTAAAATGACGGTGCAACTGCGGTTATTTTCGTCGTCAGCCTGCAGGTGGCATAATAGGCGCTGTGGTTCATTGAAAGTTTGATTGATGTAAAGCTTATCCTTAACAAGGCCTGAATAATATTGTACGCAGGGTGGGATTTGTCCGGTTTCAGCATCCTGATAATTAAAAGCCGGAGGTGTTTTCTGCCAATGGGATTGTAATCTGCACTTGACTACTTTCGAGGTTTGAGAAAATTGATGTAGGCTATCTTCATCTGCCAATAATCTGGCTATTTTCTCTAAAGCCAATGACTCTCGATAAAGCATCGCCACCAGGGCAGGACTTTCGACCATCTTGAAGTTTAATCCCTTACCGAAGGGTTCCCAAGAATCAAATAAATACAGACCTGATTCGATCATCAATGCTTGAGGTTCATCCCAGACAAAACCTGGATGTTTATCGATTTCTGCTGGGGATGGAACCCATTGGTTATAGATTTTCTTTAGAATTGGATAGACTTTTTCTAAAAACCTCACATCCTGGGTGATTTCGAAAATAGCCAGGCAGATTTCGGAGAGTATTGGAAGGTTCTTAGATTTCACATTGGGGTTACTAGTTTCTAACACCTGGTTGAGATGGTTTTCTACAAGTGAACTCATTAACCCTGCCTGTGAAGGCAGCAGTGTATAAGACAGATGATTAAGAATTAATGCATTCATTAACTCGGGTACTTGATTGTATCGATCAGATTCAATTGGCTGGTTTGGCAGCCGGGTATTGATGAAATGGGGGCCATGAACATGTTGTGCTGGCAATACCTGGTGCAATGATGCCTGGGTTTGTGACAAGGCAATGGCTGTATCCCATGTGGATAGGCCAGTTTGGATTGTGAGGAAATCCCTGGCTCGATACTGGCGGTAATTTTGGGCTGTTTTCAGCCAGGGTGAGGCGATGATCTTTTGAGCAGCGTTCAACGAATCATCCTGTTTTTGTTTGGTGACCAATGCCCAGGACCAGGTTTGTGAAGATTTAGAAGTCAGTTTTTCTTTAGCTGTGAGTGCGGATGTGGGGTTATTGGTCAGGGAAGGCGCGCCGGTCATGAACAATACGGGGGCAAGATCATCAGTCCGACCGGAGAGATAATTAAAATTATCTCCCTGCTGCTGGCGCATCGGCACACCTTTACCCATAGGCGCAAGGAAGCATGCCATGTCTACTCTGATGGTCAGATCATCATCCCATAGATTTTTGATGGCAATATTCCCAACCAGGGTATCAGGTTGAGACAGGAAACACTCAAAGATGACTTCACAATAATGTTTGACCTGAAGTTGAAGAACCAATGAAGCTGCGCTGTAGCTGAGAACTTTAGTTAATATCTGATTTGGAAGTGCCGTGGCATCTGGTTTGTTGATTATCACAAAATTCGGTTCTAATCGCATTGAGCGAGCTCGTAAATTATAGGTTGTATGTAAATAAAACGAACTGGTTCCGCTTTCTGAGATGCCCAATTCCCAAATCTGGTCATTTTTAAGGTCAATTAAAGAATTATGGCCTTCGGAACCAAAAATTAGAGCACGAGGTGATTTTTTATCGATTACAAAGGCATCCATGTCACAATTTTACCAATATTGGGAACCTTTCGGTGAATTGTTTCGTCTATTTATCCGAAAGGATTTGTGCTAAAATCATCGCATAATGGATAAAAATACACCTGAAGACCGTGATCAATCCCCTGGTGCAGAGGAATCTGCACTTAAAGGGGAACATTCCAACGATATTTCCAATGGAGATGCTGGTGAATTTAGCCTTGATACATCTAAACCTGAGGAAAGTGAAAATAAGTCTGGCTCTGAAAGAGTGGTACCGGCGGATCAATCCGACCCTAAGTCAGGCTGGGTCAACGAATCTGAACATGATCATGAGGATCGTTCGGTCAAATCGGAAGATCAAAATGAAGGTAGAGATACCGCTGTTGAATCACGCCATCCAACAGGTGACCCTGAAGCAACAGGCGGTTGGTGGGGGGATGAACAATTCTCACCAATTGAATCGCTTGATGATGATATAACCCAACCGGTAAAGGTTGCTGCGGACCATGAAGCAGAGACTCGTGTGACACCCGTTGAGGGAGGGGCAGACCCTGATGCAGTCACCAGGGTAACCCCTGTAGAGGATGAACCTGGCAGTCAATCCGATGCACAGACCCGTCCGGTGCCAACAGGCGTTGATCCAAATTCAGCCACACAGGTCTTGTCTGCAGATCAGAAAGCTTTACCAGATACTGATAATATGCCGACGATCCCTCCACCGCACCGACCAGCAGGATGGACGCCTGAGAAAACTAACCTGCCAAAGCATGTCAGTGAGGTCGATAACCAGGCGACCCGAGTGACACCTTCGGCTTATCGCGGTTCGCCGCACCAAAAACAAACAACCCAACCATCAACTGCTAATTCTTCCAGGCCGGCTGTTCCCAGCCCTACACCCGGTAGACGCCCTTCTGAGATGACCCGGCCGCAAAAAACTGACCCCAAAAAGACCCGCCGTAAGCGATTGTTAAGGGTTTTTCTTGCTTTTGTTTTTTTGATCGTTCTGATTGCACTAATTATCGGATCAATTGGAATCTATCAGTATTTCAGGATTGCTTCCACACTACCAGATGTCAGTGAACTGCGTGACAGGGCTGCCCAATTTGAGACGACTCGCATCCTGGACCGGGACGGTAATGTTTTGTATGAAATCCTGGATCCAAATGCAGGGCGCAGAACTTATGTTGCCCTTGACGATATCTCACCTTATTTGATTGCAGCGACAATTGCTACGGAAGACAAGGATTTTTTCACCCACCCTGGTTTTGATATGTTTGCCATGACCAGGGCCTTATGGCAAAACTATACCGCTGGTGAGATCCGGTCTGGCGCATCCACTATCACCCAACAGCTGGCCCGGTCACTTTTGTTAGACCCTTCAGAACGCTATGACCAATCGTATCAAAGAAAAGCTCGTGAAGTTGTTTTAGCTTACCAGATCACCCAGGAATATTCTAAAGAGGAAATCTTAGAACTCTATTTGAATGAGAATTTCTACGGCAATTATGCCTATGGTGTTCAGGCAGCCGCTGAGACATACTTCAGAAGTTCAGCGGAGGCACTAAATTTATGGCAGTCCTCATTTTTAGCTGGTCTGCCTCAGGCGCCTTCTGTTTATGATATTTATAATAACCGCGATGCCACGCTGTATCGTCAGCGGTCGGTACTGGTATTAATGTATGAACTAAGTCGAGAACGTAATTGTATCGATATAAGCGGGGAGCGTCCACCAGTTTGTGTCAGTTATGCAGAGGCAACCCAGGCCGGGATAGATTTAGCCGATTATGATTTCCCAGCCCAGGTATTTGGCATGCGGTATCCACATTGGGTTGTTTATATTCGCACCTTGCTTGAAGCGCAGTTTGACGCACAGACGATCTACCGCAGCGGGTTTACGGTTCATACAACACTCGACCCAATACTTCAGGATGAGGCAGAAAGGATCGTAGCCAACCAGGTGGCTGCCCTGGTCGAAAACAATGCCTTCAATGGTGCCTTGGTCGCCTTAGACCCAAATACCGGTGAGATTTTGGCTATGGTTGGTTCGGCTGATTTTCAAAATGATGCCATTGACGGCCAGGTTAACATGGCGGTGTCACAAACTCGCCAGCCAGGATCTGCGATCAAACCGCTCACCTATGTGGCCGCCTTTGAAAAAGGTTGGACACCTTCAACTTTAATTTGGGATGTGCGATCAGAGTTTCCCCCTTCAGCAGACCCCTTTGATACCAACCCGCCTTATGTTCCTGTCAATTATGACCGCCGCTATCACGGCCCGGTGACGGTTCGTTCTGCCCTGGCAAATTCTTATAATATTCCAGCAGTAAAAACGCTCGAATTTGTGGGTATTTATGACAACCCGGCCACACCATTTGAAGATGGGTTGATTGCTTTTGCCCGCCGCTTGGGAATAACCAGCCTGAACCGGGAAGACTACGGGCTTTCTTTAACACTTGGGGGTGGTGAAGTCAGCTTATTAGAGTTGACATCAGCTTTTGGAACCTTTGCCAATGAAGGCAGGCGAATGCCAACAACAGCTATTTCAAAAATTGTGGATCATACTGGGAACACGATCTTCGAATATGAACCACCTTCTGGTGATCAGGTGGTCAGGGTGGAACATGCCTATTTGATTTCTTCAATCCTTTCAGATACAAACGCCCGTGTGCCGATGTTTGGCACCAACCCGGTGATCAACTTGGCATTTCCTGCTGCCGTGAAAACCGGAACGACCAATGATTTCAGAGATAATTGGACTGTAGGTTATACCCCTGATCTCGTGGTTGGTGTATGGGTAGGCAATGCCGATTACACACCGATGGTTAACACAACTGGTTTGACTGGTGCAGGGCCGATTTGGGCGCAGTTTATGACCTATGGGATCAATACATTAAGGGGCGGCACACCAAGCCCCTTTTTGCGTCCGCCTGGTGTGGTTGACAGGGTGATTTGTTCAGTTTCTGGAACTGAACCCTCAGAATGGTGCCCGCAGCAGCGCAGTGAAGTCTTTGCGGCTGACCAGCCGCCTCTACCCAAATCTGAAGATTTATGGAAAAAAGTGATTATTGATACGTGGACAGGTCTGAAGGTTTCGGATGCTTGCGGTGATTATAACGATGAATTATTTGTGATGAATGTTGAAGATCCCTGGGCTCAGCATTGGTTGAAAGATGAACCAGAAGGCCGTGCATGGGCAAATAATATGGGCTTTTCCTCACCACTCTTTTTTGTGCCTGAAAGGGCTTGCCGTGCGGATGATCCTCGGCCTATCATCAATTTGACGGGTCTCTCAGATGGGCAGAGTATAACCACAAGCCCGCTGATCATTCGCGGGATGGTCACAGCAACACAGAACTTTGAATATTACCGGATTGAATGGGGTGAAGGTGCTAAACCCTCATCCTGGGAAGTGCTGGTAGAAGAAGAACGATCACCCCAAACGATACCTGGTGTTTTATATGAATGGGATTTAGAGAGTGTTGAACCCGGCATTATTACCTTGAAAATTTACCTGCACAGTACAGAGGATACCTATGCAGAAAAACTGGTGACCATAAATTTGCAGGTACCAACCGCTACACCGACCGAAACACCAGAACCAACTCAGACACCGACGGTCACACCAACATCAGAGCCAGCAGCAACTCAGACACCGACGGTCACACCAACATCAGAGCCAGCAGCAACCCAGACGCCGACTATGACGCCAACACCAACACCGACTCCGACTCCGACTGAATAAATCAGACAATGTCCTGATGAGGATATTGAAAAGCTACATTATGGCTAATGTTCACGGGTAATTTATGGTAAGGTGACGTGAGCGTCGCCCTACCCACGATAATAACTTAACATGGACCTAAAACAGGGCCAGTTGAGATGATCGGTATTCGGGGGGATCAGAACACACCTGTTCTTCAAATAACTGCCTTGAAAGTAACGGGTTGGCTGCGAGGTACCGAACCAGCCTGAATTTTACCACCTGGATATGTTTGCCCATGGCTTCTCTCAAAAGAGAGTCTCGTTCAATTTTATAAGCCAACAAATTAGCCCGGCTGCCTGGCATTACGATCAGTGTAGTCACCGGGGAGGCAGGTGCTTGGCGAATATAATTGGCAATCAAAGCTGTTTTGATCACATGAATCTGGTATGATGGTTCAAGTTTACCTTTTTCCTGCCACAGAATATTAAATTCACCGGTACATTCAAATTTGAGATGCTGCGCGATCTGTTTTAAGTGGTTCGTGATTTCGATAAAGTCGTTATTCCGAACCGCAGTTTGTTCCGAATCCCGTAATTGCCAAGTTTGACTGTTGTGATCAATTAAATTTGCATAGGATTCAAGGCAGTTGATTAAAAGTGCATTCTCAGGAGTTAATAGACCTGGAAAGTACTGGTAGATATGTTGCTTTACATCTTGTGTTGTCGTCGATTTAATATTTATAAGATGGTCAAATATCAAAGCTTCGATACGATCTGCCAGGGGCGTTTTTGAAACATGGGGGTCCTTTAAAATCCATTCACCGGTTTCAATTGTTGAAGATTTATCCCCTCTGCGTGTAATTGAATTTTCAGATATTAACATATTTTCTATCCATTTTTGAGTTGTAGATGCTGCCTGATGGACATTTCGGATGAAAATATCGATGGCAAGATTGTTCTTTTCTGCCAGTCCAGTCACAACTGCAGTGTGAGTAAGGGCAAAGTTTGCTGGCTCACCTTTATCTATTAAATAATTGGTGATTTTATTTATGGCTGTTTTTTGGGCTTCGTCAGGATTTGTGTGCTGGATTTTGTATCCAGATTTTTGCATGTAGCATTGTGCTAGTTGATCGTCCACTGAAAGGGCAAAACCTTCAAGCTGCCAGCCGCTGCTGTTTGCGGCCAGAAGTGTGGACAAAAGGAACATCGGTTCGTATTCAGCGATCAAGCCTAAAAATATTAATTTTGAATGGTGAATTTGGGTGATCGCTTCGAACACACTGGTTAAGGCGTTGGTATGCCAGTTCCAATCATATCTCTGGCGTGATAAAACTGGCAAAATGGCAGTCAGTGCTTGTCTTCCCCACAGCCACCCTGTCCATGCTGCTGAAAGGGTCCAAAATGCCTGGTTGGGTCGGGGGATTGATGTAATGATGGATGGGGCTAAATCTTTAAGTTGATCCGGATCAAGATCTTTGAACCTGCCCTGGTATCGATATAAACCAGGCTGCCCATCCTTCGAGCCGTTCCAATTAGTGATTGGGATAGGGGGTTGGAATAAATGCCAGTTTTTGATTGAATCTTCAATTGCCTTCCAGAGGTTTATTTCCTGGTACACCGATGGGATCAGAAGCTGTCGCGGCCGCTCCCGTGGTGTGGGATGTGCCCATAAGGTGTTTCCTTTGTCTGCTGCTGAAAGAATTAAAGCTGTTAATAATTTTCGGCGTCTTGGGGATTGTTCAAGCCCATCCATCTTATTGATGATGGTTTGTAGTATCAACAGCGGCCTATCAGGATAAGTGTTCAATGCATTTTCAACCTGGGCTCTTAATGGATCACCTGGTTCGACAATCCGGTTGATTGCTCGGGCTTTGTGCATCTGCACGGGGGGGAGCGGAGTCAGGCTTGCGAGCATGTCTTCTGTTAAAACCTGCTCACCATGGGCACCGCAAAATGGACAATTGACCAGGGCTGCGTAAGGAAATTCAGCTTCTTTTTTCCACAAAAAACCATCGGCTTCAATTCTTTTGGTGCAAGCGCCGCAATTTACCTCGTAAAGGCTGCGGATAAATGGCTCAATCCTTTCATCCCCCTTGGCTGCAGTTGCCAGGTCCTGAAAGGCAGCGATCAGTTCGTCTTCTTGTGGGGCACTGGCTAAAACCTCCAAAATGAAGGAATGGACAGGGTTATTGACCGTCACCAGAACGGGGAACCCTGCAGATACTGCTTCGATGGCAATAATCGGGCTAAAACCAAATGGATCTATGACCCAAGTCCCTGGGTCCAGGTTCTTTTTGCACCAATTGGCGATCATCCCCTGAGGAATAGGCGGCAAAAAGCGACCAAGCGGCAGAATGGGTGGCGGTGCATTTCCAGGTATATATGGTTTGTTCATCGAACGGTTCCTTTTAATTTGGTGTTCGATGGAAGTTTAAAGTTTTGTGTAAGATACTAAAGTTTCTTTAGTATGTAGACGGCATAGGGTTCCAAATCGATCAGGTGGGTTTTTACAAAACCAGGTTCCAATAAGGAAGACCAATTCCCGTTTGGGAGGTTGTAATCTAATTCCCGGCTGCTAAAGTTTAAAATTACCAGCACCTGGTTCTGTTGGTATTCACGAAGATATGACAAAACGAATCGTGGCTTTTTTTCAAAGGAGATGAATTTTCCCTTTTGTAATGCGGGTTCAGAACGCCGCAGCTTGATGGTCTGCTTAAAGAAATTCAATAATGAACCAGCATTTGACTCCTGCTGTTCAACATTTCTTTGAGGATAATTCTTGTGGACGGGCAGCCAGGGGGCGGTATCGGAAAAACCTGCATGAACCATGTTACGCCATTGCATTGGGCTGCGGCAGCCGTCCCTGCCCTTGTAGAGCGGCCAAAAGGTTTTACCCATCGGGTCTTTGACGTCTTTTTTTCTGCGAACAGGGATGTCGCGCATGCCAATCTCTTCACCATAATAGATGAAAGGTGTCCCTCTAATAGTCAGGAGCAAAGCAGCAGCGACTTTCGCCCGGCGGTCATCTTCACCAAAACAATAACGAGTTGCTGTGCGGGGTATGTCATGATTACTGAGGACGTTATTCGGCCAATCTTCATCATCCAATGCTTGGTACCACTTGCGGATTGATCGTAAGAACTGCCTGGGATGCCAGCGGTTATCGGCAAACTCAAAGTTGAAAGCGGCATGTAATTGATCTTTGCCGATATAACCGGCGGTTGTTTCAGCATCAGAGATAAATGTTTCACCCACCAGGTATGCTTGTGGATATTGATCAACAATCGACCGAATTTCATTTAATAGTGGTCGCATTTCAGGCTGCGAGATATCATAAAGATGTTCTTGCCAATCAAATGGACGAATGCCTAATTTTGGCGGATTGTCTTTGAATTCAGGATCCTTAAAGTAGGCATTGAATACATCCAACCTGAATCCTGAGACACCTTTTTTAAGCCAAAAATGGAAAACATCCAACATGGCTGCTCGAACCTCTGGATTCCGCCAATTGACATCAGGTTGTTCTTTGTAGAACATATGATAATAATATTGGCCAACAACCGGGTCAAATTCCCAGGCAGAGCCGCCAAATATTGACCGCCAATTATTAGGTACACTGCCATCGGGTTTTGGGTCTCGCCAGATATACCAATCATGATATGGGTTGTCAGTGGATTTTCTTGATTCAATGAACCAGGGATGCTGGTCAGATGTATGGTTAAGAACAAGATCTAGGATAATGCGGATGCCGCGCTGTTTGGCTTCTTTGACCAACAGGTCAAAATCTTCCATAGTCCCAAATTTTGGATCTATATCTGTGTAATTGGCAACATCGTAACCAAAATCGATATCAGGGGATGGGTAGATCGGTGACAGCCAGAGTCCATCAATACCTAAATCCTGAAGGTAATCCAGCTTGCTGATGATACCTGGCAAATCGCCAATGCCATCATTATTTGAATCGGCAAAGGACCGTGGGTAAATTTGGTAGATAATTCCATCACGCCACCAGAGATGATTTTGATCCATAACTTCTCCCTTTCGAAACTGTGTTGTTAATTTTGTTAATTATAGTAGATAATTGTAACTACTCAGTAAATGAAGAAAAAATGGGATGGGGTGTGCCACACCACATCCCCGACCTATCAGTTGCAGGGTACCTGAGCAGTTACAAATTATTAATCAATATTATGGGATAATTTTTCCCTTGCACCTGATTTTAATTTGTGCTAGAATCAGATATGAGTTGATAAGCTTAGGCTTATTTTTTATACCCGTAACGTCGAAAAGTGGGTGCCCCCCACTTTTCTGTGTATTTGTAAGGAAATCTAATTGGAGTAAGTGGCAATATGAAAAGTGAATTTACCCTGGCATTCAACGAGGTGGTGGAAGATCGTCAGCTCTCTCGAGAAGTTATCCTCGAAGCGTTGGAGTCTGCAATGGCATCTGCTTATCGCAGAACAGTGAACGCATCGAGCGCGCAGATCGTTGAAGCAACTGTTGATTTGGACACCGGCGAAGTTGAGATATTCGCTGAAAAAGAGGTCGTAGAAGATGTGCAAGACGAACGTACCGAAGTCTTGTTGAGTGACGCTAAAAAAGTAAACCCTGAGGCAGAACTGGGTGATATGGTGGTTGTACCAACCACACCGGATGACTTTGGTCGTGTAGCTGCACAAACTGCCCGTCAGGTCATCCAACAGCGCATACGAGAAGCAGAAAGAGATATCCAATTAGATTATTTCGATAAACAAGTTGGTGAGATAGTCAGTGGTGTGGTTCAATCGATCAGCGGGCGCGGCGCAACGATTGGCTTAGATAAAAAAGCTGAAGGCTTAATGCTCCGAAAGGACATGATCCCCCGAGAAAGACTGCGGGTACATGACCGGATCCGTTGTTTGATTTATGATGTTAAAGAGAGCAGCCGCGGGCCACAGATTTACTTGTCTCGTGCCCACAGAAAATTCTTACGGCGTCTGCTTGAAAACGAGGTGCCAGAAATCTACCATGGTGTGGTAGAAATTCGCTCAATTGCCAGAGAGCCTGGGCAACGGGCAAAAGTGGCAGTTTCTGCTGCCCAACAGGGCATTGACCCGGTTGGCGCTTGCGTCGGAGTTCGCGGCGTGCGCATTCAGGCGATTGTCCGGGAACTCAGCGACGAGAAAATTGATGTTATTGAGTGGAGCAACGACGCCAGTGCGTTTATTTCTAAGGCTATCAGTCCCGCTAGAGTTTCGGGTGTTTACCTTTCAGAGACAGATGATGAAGGAAAAACAGCGACGGTGGTTGTTTCTGAAGATCAGCTCTCCCTGGCTATTGGGCGTGATGGGCAGAATGCCAGGCTGGCTGCCAAACTAACTGGCTGGCGAATTGATATTAAAAGCCAGGTTGAAGCTGCAACTGAAGCTTTGCAGAAATTAAAAGATAACCCGGATTATGTTGAAATGGCTGAACGAGAACAAGAAGCCATGGACAAAATCACCATGATGCTTGAGAAAAAAGCTGAAGGCCGTCCCCTGCCGCCAGAGGATTATGACTTCATGGCTGCATTTATAGATCGGGTCGAAAAACGGGTTGAAAAGAAACGCAGGGAAGAAGACCTGGAAGAACAGCGACTCTATCAAGAGGCAAGGGCGACCGTTCCCGACCTGACATTTGAAATTGACATTTTAGATGTGGATATAAAAGAGCATATACTTTTCATCCTGCAAGAAGGCGGCATTGAAACACTGGGTGACCTTGTGCTGCAGATGCGGTTAGATCCAGACAAGATACTGTCTCTAAATGGCATTGGACCGAAATCATTTGAAGAAATTCAATCTCTGACCGATGGCTTAAGGGTTACTCCAGAAGAACGTGCAGCCATGGAAAAACTAAAGCTTGAAGAAGGTCTCATTGAACCTGAGGAAGTCGAAGTGCTTCCTGTGGTTCAAGAATCTGCACCTGAAACTGAGGTGGTTGAAGTCGGTGAAGCGGGAGAGTCTGCGCCTGATCAGGTTGTGGAAGTTACCGAAGAAGAAACACCGGAAGAACCCGAAACTGGAAAAGAAGAACCTGAGGAAGAAAAACCAGTAGAAGACTTCGATAAGCTTTTCTCTTACGATGCAAAGAAATATGGTTACTTCAAACCTGAAGAACCAAAATTCGAACCTGATAAAGAAGAACCGGCGAAGCCTGCAAAAAAGAAGAAAAAGAAAAAACGCCGATTACCATCAGAAGATGTTGACGAATGGGAAGAGTGGTAATAAACAAAGAGAAGCACAAACGTGGCTAAGAAGACAAAACGGCGCAGCAAACATATACCACAACGGACCTGTGTTGGCTGCCGTGAAGTCTTACCCAAACGGTCTCTGATCAGGGTCGTGAAAAGCCCCGAAGGGGTGAGGGTTGACTTGACCGGAAAAGCGCATGGCAGAGGTGCTTATCTGCATGATCAGCAGGCATGCTGGCAGCGTGGAATCAAAAGCGCGCTTGATAAGGCATTGCAAACCAAACTTACAGAACAGGAAAAAGAAAGTTTGGCTGCATTTATGGCGGAGAATATCCCTGTTGAATCACCGAGTCAACAGGAAGCAGAGGGACTGTCAGGATGAATTAGAATCACCTGGTCGCTCCTCAGCAGTTAATTATATATTTGCGCCTTAGAATTCTTAATTGGGAATTTTAAGGCAGGGGAATAAATTTTTGGAGGTGTTGTGTGAGCGATATGGAAATTAAGAAAATTGTCCTACCCTACAGTATCAGTGTTCGAGAACTGGCAGACAAGATGGATGCCAGCCCTATTGAGGTCATCAAAGTGTTGATGGCTAATGGTGTTATGGCCAGCATTAATCAAAATGTTGATTTTGATACTGCAGCTGTTGTCGCCAGCGAATTGGGCTTTGAGCCGGAATTATTACAGGTTGAAGAAGAAAAACCCGAAGAGGTAGGTCAAGTCCCCTTATGGCGCCAGGTTATTGAAGGTGAGGATGAAGCTGACCTGGTAACCCGACCGCCGGTTGTGACGATCCTCGGTCATGTTGACCATGGTAAGACGACCTTATTGGACGCTATCCGTCAGGCAAATGTAGCAGGGGGTGAGGAAGGCGGCATCACGCAGCACATTGGAGCATACCAGGTAGAACACCAGGGACGAAAGATTACTTTCTTGGATACCCCGGGTCACGCAGCCTTTACTTCCATGCGTGCACGAGGTGCCCAGGGTGCTGACATTGTGATTTTGGTTGTCGCTGCAGATGATGGGGTCATGCCCCAAACTAAGGAAGCCGCTAACCATGCTAAAGCAGCCAGGGTACCGATCATTGTTGCTGTGAATAAAATGGACCTGCCAGCTGCAAACCCTGAAAGGGTGAAACAGCAGCTGGCGGAAATTGAACTTGTCCCGGATGATTGGGACGGCGAAATCATCGTAGTTCCCGTTTCAGCCACAAAACTTGAAGGCCTCGATGATTTAATGGAAGCTATTCTGCTTGTGGCTGACAACACTACGATCAATGCCAATCCGAAGGGGGAGGTATTGGGTACTGTTGTTGAGGCAGAGCTAGATAAATCCCGTGGGGCTATGGCAACACTGTTGTTACAAAATGGCACCATTGAAGTTGGAGACACCATATTAGCAGGATCTTCTCATGGGCGGATAAAAGCGATGTTTGATTACCTGGGAAATCGGATTAAAAAAGCCGGACCATCTACACCGATTGTTGTGATGGGTTTAAATGACGTTCCGCGAGCCGGGGATTTATTCAGGGTGGTTGAATCAGAAAAAGAAGCTCGGTCAATCGTTAGTGACATTGAAGCTGAAGATCAGGGAAGAAGCACAATTCATCGCACTACCCTGGAAGACCTGTTTGAAAAATTGGAAGCAGGTGAAGAACAAGAACTTCGTTTGATTGTTAAAGCGGATGTTCAGGGGTCGCTTGAACCGATTGTAAACTCAATGAAGGAACTGGGTGAAAAGCAATCTGATGTTGCGATCAACATTTTACACCAGGAAACGGGTAATATCACCGAATCGGATGTCATGCTGGCTGCAGCTTCTGATGCTATTGTGATAGGTTTTGCCGTGGATGCTGAAAATGCTGCAGCAAGGTTAGCTGAAGCTGAAAAGGTATCCATCAGGATGTATACGATCATCTATCGGTTGATAGAAGATATCGAAAAAGCACTTAAGGGGATGCTGGAACCAGAAATGGTTGAAAAAGTTATCGGTCGTGCGAATGTTCTGGCTACATTTAAAGTTTCCCGGTTCAATGTTGCAGCCGGATGCCGGGTTGTTGAAGGAGAGATCAGGCGGAATGCAAAAATCCGAGTTCTGAGAGGCAGCAAGGTCATTTTTGAGGGTGAAATCGGATCCTTAAAACGAGAAAAAGAAGATGTCAGGGAAGTTCGCGAAGGTTTTGAGTGCGGTGTTGCCTTAAAGAACTTTCATGATTTTAAAGAAGGGGATTTGCTGGAATGTTTTGTAATTCAAGAAGAGAAAGTATAGAATTCTGAAAAGAAAGAGGTAAGAATGCCTTCAGATATTCGTCTAAAAAGAATTCAGGACCAAATACAACGTGTCCTTACAGAGATATTAGAATCAAAGGTTGATGATCCCCGTGTTGATGGGGTTTATGTGACCGATGTTTCCGTCGATCGTGAATTAGATTTTGCCAATATTTATGTTTCCTCTTTAGCTGGTGAATCACAGGCTGAAGATTTACTGGCAGGGCTTGAAAAGGCGAGCAGCTTTATTCGTTTCAATCTCAGTCAAGAGATCAAACTCAGAGCGATGCCAAAATTACGGTTTTACTGGGATGATACACCACAAAAAGCTGATCGGATCGAGTCTTTACTAAATGAAATTCGTCAGGAACGCGAATTACGGGGTGAAACCATTGAGAACAGCTTTAATGATGAAGAACCAGACTCGGATGGCGATGACGATTAATCGGGTAATTTCAGAACGAATCAGGTCTTCGGAGAGCTTTTTGATCGTATCTCATGTCAGGCCTGATGCCGATGCAGCGGGTTCTGTGTTAGGGATCGGGCTGGCACTTAAAAAAGCTGGCAAGTCTGTGCAAATGGTGCTTGCTGATGGGATTGGAAAATATTCTTTTTTACCAGGCAGTGAATTAATCACAACAGTTCCGGTTCAACCGGTTGATATGATCATCATTTTGGATTGCTCAGATCCAACGAGGGTAGGCGAAGTGCTCAATGGGTTTGGTAAGCCTGATCTTGTTGTAGACCACCATAAGACGAACCTCCAATTTGCTGATATTAATGTTGTAGAACCTGAACAAGTTGCTACAGCAGCCATTTTGCATGACCATCTGCCAAACTGGGGCTTGTCAATTGACTCAGATGTAGCCACCTGTTTGCTTGCCGGTATTGTCGGTGATACGATTGGATTTAGTACACCAAATGTGGACGCAGAAGTTATGCGGAGAGCAGCAAACCTGATGGATTTTGGGGCAGATTTGACCGATATCTACCGGGAAGAGATCACTAACAAATCATTTGATTCAGTTCGGTATTGGGGTGCTGGATTAACGAGATTATCCCATGAAGATGGAATCGTATGGACCAGCTTGACGCTTGCTGACAGGAAAAATATCGGGTATGCTGGAAATGATGATGCAGATTTGGTAAATGTGCTTTCATCAATCAAGGGTGCAAAAATTGCCATGATTTTTGTTGAACAAAACAAAAACTTTGTTAAAATTAGTTTAAGGGCAAGGCCAGGGATTGATGTATCTAGCGTTGCTCTCGAATTTGGTGGAGGGGGGCATGCGGCTGCAGCTGGCGCCGAGATTGAAGGTTCCCTTGACATTGTCCAGTCACAGGTACTAGAAAAAACTCGAAAATTATTAGATAAAATTGATATGGAGAAGGAATAAACTTACGCCCTATGGGAGTTTGGAAAAAAAATGAGTGATCAAGAATTTGATGTAAAAAATGCAATTTCAGGGGTGTTGGTAATTGACAAACCGGTTGGTATGACCTCACATGATGTAGTCCAGGTTGTCAGGCGGGGGACGGGCATTCGAAGGGCTGGACACACTGGCACTTTAGACCCACGTGCTTCTGGCGTTTTGGTGGTATTGGTTGGTCCTGCTGTTCGATTAAGTGAATATGTTTCAGCATCGGACAAACGGTATCAGGCCATCATCCGTTTAGGTGAAAGTACAGATACCTTTGATGGGGATGGTGAAATAACCCGTCGGTCACCGGTTGAGATTACAGAGGCACAAATTGAGGAAGCATTAACTCAATTTGAGGGCACTGTCGAGCAAGTTCCGCCAGCTTATTCTGCAAAAAAAATCAACGGTCAGAAAGCTTATGAACTGGCCCGAAATGGTGAAGAAGTTGAGCTTGACGCAAAAGAGATTGATGTTTATCACCTAGAGCTGCTCGAATGGGACAGCCCCGAAGCCATTGTGGATGTTTATTGTTCTTCTGGCACTTATGTCAGGGCTTTGGCGAATGATTTAGGCGAAGTGCTGGGTTGTGGCGGGCATCTGGTTGGTTTGCGCCGAACAAAAAGCGGTGAATTTGCTTTAAGAGATGCTATTCAGCTAAAAAAACTCGAAGAGGCCTTTGACAACGGTGATTGGTACAAGCACCTGATTCCGGCTGCTGAGGCATTGGGCGATTGGCCATCACGCGAATTAACTTTTGAAGAAGTTGATTTAGTGCGTCATGGTCATCGGGTTCCAGTTGAAGTCCCACCTGAAAACCCTGATCATTGGGTTAGGGCAGTCAGTCAACAAGGGGAACTGGTAGCGTTGCTTGAATACCTGCCTGATGAGAAAGAATGGCAGCCCAGAAAGGTCTTCTTTTCCTAGCTTTTGAGAGGACCTTATAAAAAAAATAAATCGATCGCCCTTTCTTTTTTAAGAGGGAGGGCACTTTTTTTGAACAAGAGGTTTTTTTGGCAATGATAAATGATGTGCATTCTGACCTGACCATCTTTGATTTTGACAAATTTCAGCCTTTGTCCTTTCAGGATTCGCTGGTCACTCTTGGAAATTTCGATGGTGTTCATTTGGGGCATCAAGCGATCATTTCTCGGTTGGTTGAAAAGGCTCAATCAACCCAACAGCCTGTGATAGTTGTGACATTTTTTCCGAACCCTTCAGTTTATTTTAAAAGGCGGGAAACACCGTATTACTTGCTTTCTCCTGGCAGAAAAGAAACACACTTATTAGATCTAGGCGTCGATGATGTTATTACTTTTCGGTTTGATGGCAATTTTGCTTCTTTAACGGCTGATGAATTTTTATCAGGTTTAAGAGAAAATCTGGGTATGTCTTTATTGGTGGTTGGCCATGATTTTGCACTCGGTAAAAACCGCCAGGGCACCATTCCTGTCATCAGAGAGATTGGTAAAAAGCTATCATTTGACCTTGAAATCATCGAACCGGTGATTATAAATGAGCACGAAGTATCTTCAACATTAATACGGAAAAGCCTTGAAAACGGTGATGCCAGAAAAGCGGCCGCTATGTTAGGCAGGCCGTACTCGATATCGGGCGAAGTCAGCCATGGCTCAGATCGAGGATCCAGAATTGGCTTACCTACGGCAAATCTTTCTCATTGGGAAGGCAAGAAATTGCCAGCAGTCGGCGTATATGCAACTCACATTGAATTAAAGGGACAAAGGTATTATGGCATAACCAATGTTGGTTATCGTCCCACTTTTGAATCTCAATCAGATGTAAACATTGAAACGTATATCCTCGATTTTGATGGTAACATCTATGGTGAAAAGTTTTCTGTTGCGTTTATTCAAAAAATTCGAGATGAAAAAAAGTTTTCTGATGTTGACGCATTGCTGCAACAAATCGAACTTGATAAAATTTCAGCCCACGAGATTTTCCAACATGACAAAATCTAGACGAATTTACCTGCTCAGTCCGAAAGAACTCAGCCCAGAAACCATTGCTGTCTCTTTTGCCAAAACATCCCGTTCACCCCTATCTTTTGATACGATCGCTGCAGAATTGAACGATGACAAGTCAGCACAATTTCATGAAAAGTGGGTGGTGGGTTATGGGCATGCTTCAGTTGCTGAACATGCCGTCTTGCATCTCGCGTTAGAGAACGTATCGCGGTTGGCGATTGAAACCATTGAAAATAACCGCCTGGCCTCCTACACAGAAAAATCAACTCGGTACCAGCAATGGGATCAAGATGCTTTTTATATCCCAGAGGAAATTATTGGGCATGAAGTTGAGAGTGATTATATAAAAACTTGCCAGTTATTATTTAGAACCTATGAAAAATGTATTCCTGGGGTGATGAATTGGTTGCAGGCCAAAAATCCCATCCAGCCTAGCGAGACTGAAAAAGCTTATCATCGCTGGATACATCCAGCTGCAGTGGATATTTGCCGTTTTCTCCTGCCTGCTTCATCATTGGCAAATGTTGGCATGACCATTAATGCCAGGGCACTTGAGTATGCGATATGCAAAATGCTCTCCTCACCATTACAAGAAGTTCAGGCAATTGGAGAAAAACTCAGGGAAGTTAGCCGGCTGGAGACACCGACCTTAATCAAGTATGCTGCATGTAATGAATACCTGGTTTCGATCAGGGGAAAAATGCGCATTTACTCGAAATCTCTTTCATATCAACCCAGCGAAACCCAGACAAAATTAATTTCATGGGATAAGGAAGGTGAAAATAAAGTTTTAGCGGCAGTCTTGCTCAGATTTTCTGATTCAGCCAGTTTTCAAACCTGTCTGGATTATGTGAACCAATTGACTGACCAGCAGAGAGAAACCCTGGTTGAGGACCTGATGGAAAAACGCGGCCAGTTTGATCAACCACTGCGGGAGTTTGAATATGCCCAGATGACTTTTGATAGTGTCATGGACCAGGGCGCATATTTTGAATTTAAACGACACAGAATGATGACACAAACCGCACAAAACCTGACATCAGAATTAGGTTATGCAATCCCCAAAGGCATCACTGAGAGTGGATCAGGTGGGGAATATGGAAAAGCGATGCGAGAAGCAGCCCGAGTCTATAAGAGAATTTTTGGCTGGAATCCTGAGGCAGCTTCTTATATCATTCCGAATGGATATAATCGCCGGGTGGTATTTACGCTGAATTTAAGGCAGGCATATAACCTGATCCGGTTACGGACTGCTAGTAATGCACATTTTTCAATTCAACGGGTTGCATGCCAAATGGCTGAAAACATCAAACGGATCTATCCATTATTAGGTCGCTACCTTGATTTACCTTCAGGTTTTAGCTGGCAAAAAATTGAAACCGATCATTTCTCCAAATTGCAAATCATTAATTGATTTAATTTCTGGTTAGGTTAGAAAAACGCATATCCCCCTACCTTTCAGTTGAAGGTCAGCATGAGCAGTTACAATTTTATAATTTATTCCATTATCCTAGGCTCTTTAATTGACAAGGTGAAATTTTGACTCTGTTATTACTATTTTCTTTTATTAGCATCTGGATCATCGCAGGCAATCAGGACCATGAACCTGATTGGCGATTATCTCTGATCCAGGCAGGGATAGTTTGGGGTGGATTGGTTGTATTGGGCACAGAATTCCTCAGCGCGATTGGTTTGCTTAACCGCCTGTTTCTGGCAATTTACTGGTTAATCCCGATCAGTGTTGGGGCGGTCTGGATATGGATTCGACTTCGCTCAGGTAAGGTGCTTCGTTTGCCAATTGTCTACCATTATCACAGCAAACTAGGCACCTTACTTGATATGATCGTCATCCTGATATTGATCATCACTGCAGTTGTAGCTTTTACATCCCCGCCTAATTCCCATGAAGCATTAGTCACAAGGATGAGCCGAGTTGCCCTCTGGCAGCAAAATGAAAGTCTTGCTCATTTTGCGACTGGTAATGAAGCTCAAAATTTTCTTTCACCTGGAGCTGATTTTATTTTTTTACAATTACGAGTTTTGGCTGGTCATGACCGTTGGGTAAACCTGGCGGCATGGCTTGGCTTTGCAGGCTCTATAGCCGCTGCTGCCAGCCTGGCTAATTTATTAGGTGCGTCCATTAATGGGCAGCGGTTGGCGGCAATTTTTACGGCAACATTACCGGGTGCTATTGTTCATGCAACCGGTGCGACCAATGTGACTCTAGCCAGCTTCTGGGTGCTTAGTTCAGTTTTGATGGCATTGATTTATGTTGAAAAAAACGATAATACTTATATCTTAATCCTGGCAGGTATTGCAGCCGGGTTAGCAATCTTGACTGAGGCAGCATCCTTTGTAATTTTGTTGCCTTTTGGTTTCTACCTATTGGTCGTAATCTTCAGACGAAAAGGGGCTGGTAAATTGGCGATTTCTGCAGTGATCATTTTCTTAATGATGGGTGTCACTAATGTGGGGGTTATTTATCGAAACCAACGAACCTATCAAATGGGTTTTTCACCAGTGTCCTTAACCGGGCAATTGAATGAAACTCACAGCTGGCAGGTGGCTCTTTCGAATATTGCTCGCCAGACGATCATGCATACCAATACGCCTTATTCTGATATGGGGGAATGGCAGGAAGACATCAAGAGTGATGTGCATAATTTTATAGGTTTTGACTCCAGCGACCCACGAACAACTGTCGAGACTGGTATGTTCGCTCCAACTGGACCAAAATCTGAAGCTGCCAGCGGAAGCCCACTGCATGCTTTATTGGTTATTTTCGGGATGATCGTTTTAGCCACCATGGCTTTATCTGGAAAGATAGGTCATCATTTAATAATTTACACTGGTTTGATCCTGCTCTCCTTCCTGTTATTGATTTATTTGTTAAAATGGGACCCCAATAATTCAAGCCAGCTTTTGCCTTTGTTCTTTCTTTTTTCACCAGTTTTTGGTCTTTTGCTTTCGAAAATGAACAAAGATATTTATGAGGTTTTAGTGGCTGCAATACTGCTGGGGTTTGCTTTGCCATTCATTCTTCAAACCCAGGAACGACCAGTTATCCCGGACAAAACCCAAACTACACCGGTGAGCATTTTTAAATCCAGCAGGGAGGCGTTGTTTTTTGTCAGCATTCCCCATCTTTACAAGGAATACTTGGTCATTACAGATATGATCCAGCAAAACCAACTTCAAAAAATCGGGTTGAATTTGGGTTCGACAAGCGCAGAGTATCCTTTTTGGGCATTGCTGAACGCTCCTGAAAGTGGAGTTTTGATTAACTGGGTAGAAACTTCTGCACCATCCTCTAAATATATCGATCAGGGGTTTCAACCTGAAGCGATAATTTGCGAATCCTGTACGGAAGCTGATATTAAAAAATACACACAAATATATGAGATGATTTCTTTTGACCATTTTGATGTATTCATAATGGATGAGTGATGACACTGATAAAAAAGATCGGATTATTATTTAGGAACCCGCAAGAAAAACGCCTGAGAGCTTTCTGGCGATTATCCATTCATACTGTTGTGCTGCTGGTTTTTACATCTATTTTGACATTTGGGTTGCTGCTGCTGGTTTCTTTGTTTGGCTCGATTGGGTTGTTAGACTTGGGCGGACTTTCAACAGGCATCAACACATTTGAATTGATGGAAATATCCTGGGTGGGTCTGGTCATTGTCCCCCTGGCAACCTGCCTGGCTGTTTTGCTGGCGACCTTTGTGACAGGCAAGTGGATAGATCGAAGAAAGGTAAGTGATTTTGGAATTAAGATCAATCGTAATTGGCTGGCGGATTTTGCATTTGGGCTTTGTTTAGGCGCAGGATTGATGGGCGGCATCTTCATTACAGGTTTATTGACTGGATATATCACCATTACTGGCTATTTTATGTCATTTGATGCTGAATTGGGTTTTACTGCTGGCATTCTCCAGGCGTTATTTCTGTTCTTAATGGTCGGCATTTATGAGGAAGTGCTTTCGCGCGGCTACCACCTGGTTAATTTGGCGGAGGGACTGAATCATAAAACCATTGGTAAAAAAGCAGCTTTGATTTTGGCTTTTGCCTTTTCATCGATGGTTTTTGGATTATTGCACATGGGCAATCCCAATGCTACCTGGATCAGTACGATCAACCTCACATTTGCAGGGATGTTTCTTGGGCTGGGCATTCTCTTGACCGGCAGCCTGGCAATCCCGATCGGATTGCATATCACCTGGAATTTTTTCCAGGGCAATGTATTTGGATTCCCTGTCAGCGGGATGCAGACAGCGGCGACTTTCATCGCTACCGAAACTACAGAAAGTGGGGAATGGTTGATGGGCGGCTCTTTTGGCCCCGAGGCGGGTTTGATTGGTTTAGCAGCGATAATTTTTGGAAGTTTGTTGACATTAATATGGATAAGGCGTCAACATGTGTTGAAATTGAACCTTGCTCTGGCAGAATATCAACCAAAAGGTAAATACACAACAGACGAGTATGCTGCCAACGACTTTTCTAAAGTTGAATTTGAAAATTAGGAAAAATTTAATTAGATTGGCAATGTGAAATGAAAAGTTGTTCTCTGACCTTCAACACTTTCAAACCACATTTTACCGCCCATCATTTCGGTCAGACTTTTTGAAATCACCAGCCCTAATCCTGTGCCGGGTTTTTTGTCTTTCAGCGGATTGGTGCCCCGGAAAAATTTTTCAAACATGTGTTGTCTATCTTCTTCAGAAATCCCATAACCATTGTCTTTTACCCAAAAATGGATGACTTCTGCAGGCCCTTGTAAGTCCCATTTATTTGGGCATTGTTCTGCGCCGATGTTGATAATGGAATTTTCTGGTGAGTATTTAATTGCATTTGAAACCAGGTTTGACAGGATCTGGATCAATCTTTGCCGGTCACACCAAACATCTTCGATAGGCTTGTGAATCTGCTTTTTTATTATTATCGATTGTTTTTGGATCAGTGCTTTATATGATTGCAGGACTTCGTTGATAACATCATCTACCGCTGAAGTCTCAAATACGAGCCGCAATGACTGTGTTTCTATTTGGGATTGATCAGCCAATTCAGTGATCAAGTCATTCATTCGTCGAACATTATGTGTGATCGTGGTGAGGTAATCAATTTGTTCTTCATTGACAGACCCGGCCATGCCCTTGATCATGATATCTGCATAACCTTTGATCACGGTCAGTGGGCTTTTTAATTCATGTGAAATAAAATTGATGTAATCATTTTTCGTCTGTACAGCCTGATCTAATTCTCGGTTTAAAAAAGAATTTTTTATTGCGATGGTGGCATGCTTCATGAAAAATTTCACAAAAAATAATTCTTGCGGGTTGAACTTATCTACATGATCTATACTGAGACATAACAAGATGTTGTGTTCATTCATTATTGGAAAGAGGCTGAAATAATGCCAGTGAAAGACAGGATCAAACCCTAATAATTTGGAAAGTTCAGGAGACTTAAAGATTTTTAGTTCAGACAATTCTTCAGGCAACATTTTTAATTTGGTGATGTCAAGCTTATCGATCAGGACAGGGTTGGATACACCAGGTACGAATTTGACGACATCTTCAAATGTGGCGAAAGGCGGGTTGATGATCCCGATGGCTCCTCCAACTGCACTTGTTTTTGCAATTAAAGCTTTCAATGAGGTTGTCAAAGTGAGTTCAAGGCTGCGAGCAGAATGTAACGCTGCTAGAATTTGATTAATATCATCAGGAAGATTCAGGGATTGATTATCAGCCTGGTTCCCTGTATGTGTGTTGGGTTGAGAAGGTAATTGAACAGAAGTCATCGCTTTTTTTATATGGTTGACCATGTTTACTGGATCAATAATTGTAAAACAAATTCACGTGATTTTAATCTATCAGTACTGAAGATATAATAACATGAACTGGTACCAAATCCTGATATTAACTATCAGAGGCTTTAAATAGATTGGAAACGACTGGATGCTGACACAAGATTATGGATAGGGGTTGACTGTTGATGATTTGATAGGGTTGCCTGCAGCGCAAATTTCTTTTGTGACTCTTCCAAAAACTCGGATTTTTGAACTAGTTAAACATGCAGCCAGGGTGTTGGTCAGTGCGGGATTAGAATCCTATATGCTAAGTGAATTATGGGAGGATGAACACACAACCTGGCAAAGCATGACGGATGATGACCCTTTGGTTGTGACTCCTACTGGGCAAATTAAACGAAAACAGGTATGAATTTTGTGACTTCAGTCCGTTAATATTAATTGTAGTTCTTGTTGGATTGTTTGAGAAAAGGCTGGCAGACAGTTTTTGACAAGGCGGCGAGTTAGTTTCGAAGAGCTTAAGGCAAGAATTTGTAGAATAAAAAAACCAGTTTCTGTTGGAGAACGTTCTGCTAAAGCTGTGATCAGCAATTCTAATTCATGGCGAAAAATTAATTGGGGTTCTTGTATGAATGGGCTGACCAAACGGAAGATATTTGGCAGATTAGAATAATTTGGATTCTTTACACTCTCAATGACAGCTTGTAACCCGAATGCTGTCATTTTTGGTTGCTTTTGATCAAGCCATACATCAACCATTTTTTCCCACGCTTTAGGGAATGAGGTTGAAAGGTTTTTAGTGCCTTGTGTGATTAGATAAGCTGCCAGATCATTATCCATTTCTGGGGTGAGCCATGTTTCCAAACGTTCACGAATTGGTGCGGGGTTGTCAGATAATGCAGCATTGAGTATGAATATCGCTGTTTTTTGCACCTCAATATAAGAATCCTGCCACAATTCATCCGCCAAGGCCAAAGCAGCCTGCGAGTATTGGTTGATGATTGGTTTCAGATCTATTTCCAGCTGCCTGACAAGAGGTGCTGGCAGATGATAAGATGGGATCAATGGCTTTCTTTTAGAATAATCACTGAAATTTAGGGCATGGTGAGCATAATTAAAAAACAGGTGATTTATTTCTCGGCGAAAAGCCGCTGGCGCATGAAAATAATCCATCAGGTCATGGATTTGCCTTTTAATCCGGGGGAGGTCAACGGCGGGCATGAGTAATCATCTGAATACTATTAAACACTTCATTAACAGGCTGATCGCAAAAAATGACAGCCCAATGAGTTGTGATTAATAAGCCTTAGCAAAATATGCTTTTTCAGTTGTCTCTTCACCGCTGAAAATACATTTGCCTTTGCCGCCCGGTTGTTCTAATGGGATACACCGAAGGGTAGCTTTGGTTTCTTCCTTGATTTTTGCTTCATTCTCGGAATTTGCTTTCCACCAAACATAACACCACCCATCGTTTTCGATGATCTCTTTGAACTCCTGGTAATCTTTTGGCTCAAAGATATGATCGTCCCTGAATTGTGTAGCTTTGGCGAGCATGTTTGCCTGGATTGTTTCGAGCATCTCTTTAACGGTGTTTGCGATGCCATCCTGCGGCACAAAAGACTTGCCTTCACGGCCAAGGATATCTCTGCGAGCCAGAGCCAGGCTGTTCTTTTCAACATCTTTGGGTCCGATCTCGATACGCAATGGGACGCCGCGCAGTTCCCAGTGGTTATATTTGAAACCCGGGGTGACCTCTTCTCGATCATCAACTTTGACCCGGAATGCGGCCAGCTCTTTCTCAACCTTTTCAACAACGGTCATCACATTTTCTTTTTCTTCGTCTTTACGGAAGATGGGCACAATGACCACCTGTATCGGTGCAAGTCTTGGTGGGAGAACAAGGCCCTGGTCCTCCCCATGGGTCATGATGATGGCACCAATAAACCGGGTTGACAGACCCCATGAAGTTGTCCAGCAGTATTGCAGCGTGTTATTTTCATCGAGGAATTGAATCTCAAAGGCTTTGGCAAAGTTTTGTCCCAGATTATGGCTGGTGCCGGATTGGAGTGCTTTTTTATCACCCATCATTGCTTCAATTGTGTAGGATCTGACTGCGCCGGCGAATTTTTCAGTTTCGCTTTTCCTGCCTGGAATAACAGGCACGGCTGCCATATTTTTCGCAAAATCTGCATAGATATCCAGCATTTGGCGGGTTTCGTCCTCAGCTTCTTGCGCAGTGGCATGGGCTGTGTGTCCCTCTTGCCAATAGAATTCTAAGGTGCGCAAGAATAAGCGAGTGCGCATCTCCCAACGGACGACGTTGCCCCACTGGTTGATCATAACTGGCAGGTCACGGTAGGATTGAATCCATTTCGCATACATATAACCAATGATCGTTTCAGATGTTGGTCTTACGATCAGGGGTTCTTCCAATTCAGAGCCGCCGCCAATGGTGACAACAGCCAGTTCAGGTGAAAAACCTTCGACATGTTCCTTCTCTTTTTCAAGGAATGACATCGGGATGAAAAGTGGAAAAGCTGCATTAACATGGCCGGTGGCTTTAAATTCTTTATCCAGGGCATCCTGGATATTTTCCCAAAGTGACCAGCCATAAGGCCTGACAACCATACAGCCTCTGACGGGGGCATAATCTGCAAGTTCAGCACGCTGTACGAGTTGGTTATACCATTCGGAATAATTTTCTAATTTAGAGGTTAATTTTTTTTCGTCCATAATTGCTTTCTAGTAACTTTGATGGTTGTTGATTCTTTATGACAGGCCAAGAAACGAATTAAGCATTTCAACTGCAGATTTTGGGTCTGGTGCAAAGGCCAGGTATTCCCATGTCTCCATTGGTATATAATCGCCATGCTCCTTTAAAATTGTATTAAAAATATTTTGCCAACCCTGACCGACTAAAATGAGGGGCTTTGGGGGCAAAATATTGATAACCAGCTTGCTCCATGCCAGGTTAATTTCTAAAAGGGTGCCAATCCCGCCGCGCAGCGCAATGGCTGCATCACATTTCTCAACCAGCGTATAGAGGCGTTCCTGGTAGGTTGTAAACCGCCATTCTTCAATGATCCATTGATTTGGCGCGGCTGGTCGCCATGCTTCTACCTCGTCACTGGTGACACCAATGACATGGCTTCCAGCTTCATTTGCACCTCGGGATGCTGCTTCCATTGTACCCATATAGCCGCCAGTCAACACTGTCATGCCAGCACTGCCGAGCAGTTTACCTAGTTCATATGCATCTTGATAAGTTGATGAACCGGGTTCTGGTTTCGAACCGCCAAATACACTGATTTTTTTCGTCACAAATTTCCTTTATCTTGTAATTGGTCTTGATCCCATTGTCTGTGATGGTTCAATTCCAGTTTAGATAAGACTGCTTTTTCTAAATCAATCCCTGAGATGTTGGCTAACTGAAGTAAATACAGCATCACGTCAGCGATCTCACCCGCCAACAGTTCATTGTCTGGCGGCCCCTCTTGCCATTGGAATAATTCTAAAATTTCTGCTGCTTCAATGCACACAGATGCAGCCAGGTTTTTTCCTGTTTGCGGACGAAGGCTTTTTGAATCATACCAGCCTTTTTCCTTTACCAACTTTTGCATGCGGTCAGTCAGGTCATTGATATCCATCAAGACAAAATTATACATGATTAAAGAACAGTTATTAACGAGCATAATTACTTTTGGCTGTTATTAATATTTTTTTGCCAGAACCCCAAATGCCTTTGGTTTGGGTGTAATTGAAAACCCGGCCGTTTTTAACCGTTCGACAACACCTCTTCCCACGGTGGCACCACTTCTGCTGTCAGGATTTCCGATGTAATGAAAGAGGTGCCCATTCGGTTTTAGAATGCGGCTAAAGGTGAGATATATTTCTTGTGAATATAAATGACCAGCTAAATTAAACATGGGCGGGTCATGGATGATGGCATCGAAACTTGCATCTTTGAATATATTTACAATTTCATAACTGTCGCCGATAATCTGGTGAATATTTTTATTATCAAACAACGCCTGTGACCATGGGTTAAGTTTGCAGATTTCGAGAACAGCCGGGTCAAACTCGATTGTGATGACACTTTCAGCTGTTAGTGAGGCTTGAATGGCTGTGTAACCAAGCCCGGTTGTTGTATCTAAAATATTACCGGTTGGTTTTCTCAGGGTTTGGATTTTTTCACGTGTATCATCCATGGGGGTTGTATCTTTGATCCGGTGCATCGGTATCCCGGAGATCAGCATGGTTGGTGCTTGTTTTGTTGGCATCAGACTGTAATAGCGCTGTGTGGATTCTGAAAAACGCTCAATTTTAGTTATTTTGCCATTGGATAGCTGGTAGCAGGAATTTACATCCTGTGTGATCTGAGCTATTTGCTGATCGGTTAGGACTTGTCCGTGAGGCAACGCCCAGCCTCTGTCAATCCTTACAATGGGTGTGGTCGACAGGCCTAAATCTGTGGAAATTGTAATTTGCGATAGGTTTGATTGTTTGGTTAATTGGCGGGTTTGGAAATGTGAAAAGATCATTGGATCAGGCAGGTGTGTCAATCACCAAAAAAGAGCTCCTGCCAAATTTGCCATTTATGAACTTCTTCAATGAACCTTTCTTGCACCAGCGGTTCAGGGGCAGACGGTGTTGAGGGAGGCAGGAGCACAATGGGGATATCACCCGGCTGGATCATGCCAGCTTCTTCACGAGCCCACTTTTCGACGGCTTCATCTGATTCAGAAAAAGCGATGGCCGTTTCCAAGGCTGAACGGGTGCTCTCCAATTGGCTGTATTTGTCGATCAACACCCGCTCCTGGCTTCGCAGGCGAATGAGTAAACCCATACGCTGGTTGAAATCTATCAGCAAGAAAAATGCGATGATTGCCAAAATGACGACGATGATGCGTTTATCCTTCAATAATTTTTTCATGACTTGTTTCAATTAAGGATGTTATTTGATCACTTGCATGAATTGTACCATTTTTGAGGTTTTATAATAAAAAAGGGTAACAGCTTAGGCTGCCCTGCGCTTGAAGGGACGGGAGTGTGGTATGGCGGCGAAGCCGCCATACCACACTCCTAACTTCCTTATAAGCTGTTTAGTAAAATAAAAAGAAAACCCCCGATTCAATCGGGGGTGTATGCCGAAGGAGGGAGTTGAACCCTCATGAGCCCAAGGCTCACTACGCCCTGAACGTAGCGCGTCTGCCAATTCCGCCACTTCGGCGTAGGTAATTATTGTATCTTTTTTAAATGTTTTGTCAAACTGAATTTTGAAATTGTTAAATAACAAGGAATGTTAGGGTGATCCATACGACGTCCCTAAAGAGGATACCGTGAATTTATGTGAATAAAGGGGATAATTAACACCTTCATTTTGCCCATTATCATTTACAAATTGCCATGTGAAATTCAAGCATCATATTGTCAGGTTATGAATAAAAGGATCACACTGACATTGAACAAGATCAATAAGCTTAAAAATTACCATTTTAATAAACCAGGATGTTACAAAATATGTCAAGAATGAAAATTTCAAGTAAAATTACATGTGAAATATTTATTTAAGTGAAATAGTTTGAAAGGATAACGATCTTGAAGAAAAATATCTATGCGGGATTTTGGATTTTTGTTTTCTTTCTACTTTTATTATTACCATTGGTGTTATTGATGATCTTTCCGAGGCCTGCTGGGCGGGAATTCTTAAGAGAGCTGTCGGTAGGTTTGGGTTTTTTGGCAATGTCTTTACTTGGCATTCAAACAATTCCGACCTCACGATTGAAATTCGTGACAAAATATTTTCCGATGGAAGTGTTGTATACATTTCATCACCATCTGTCAATATTTGCCATGTTGCTGGCGCTGGCACATCCCATCCTGTTATTTATTAACAATCCAAATACATTAAGGTTATTAAATTTTGTCACTGCCCCTATGCGGGCCAGGGCGGCTGTTTTGGCAGTTTTAATGATGATTATCCTGGTGATAACCTCTGTTTGGCGCGAAGCTATGAAGATGAAATATGATGTCTGGCGCTGGATCCATGATGGATTGGCTTTTCTGGCTATCGCTCTGGCGCTTTATCATATGTTCAAAGTCAATTATTACTTGTCAATCCCTTATCAACGGGTCATCTGGTTATTGCTGACAGGTATCTGGGCTTCTGTCATCCTTTACATCCGGGTCGCTCGTCCGATCGTGATGCTCAAACGTCCTTACATCGTTGACCACGTCAAAGAAGAGTACGGTCAATCCTGGTCGCTGTATATCAGACCTGACGGCCATAAAGGGTTTGATTTCCAGGCAGGTCAATTTGCATGGATCACCACCGAATCACCCTTTATTTTTAGAGAAAACCCATTTTCATTTTCATCCAGTTCGAATAGGGAAGATAATTTGATCGGGTTTACGATTAAAGAGCTGGGTGATTTTTCCAGCACGATCAAGGACCTCAAGCCAGGGGATAAAGTTTTTGTTGACGGACCCTACGGTACTTTTAACCTGGATGAGCACTATGATCACCGATTGGTATTGATTGCCGGTGGAATTGGATCAGCACCGGTTTTAAGTATTCTGCGCACCATGCGAGACCGCGACCGACAGGATTCTGTCAAGTTCTTCTACGGCAACCCAACATGGGACATGGTCATATATCGTGATGAGCTTGAAGAGCTTCAAAAAACCGAAGACTATTTACAGGTTGTGCATGTTTTAGAACACCCGCATGAAGGTTGGGAAGGTGAAGAAGGTTATATCACTGCTGAGATCCTGGCAAAATATCTACCTGAGGATTATAAACAATGGGAATACATCTTCTTCCTATGCGGTCCAATGCCAATGATCGAAGCTGTTGAGGGTGCATTGATGAGTCTGAATGTGCAGTCGACCCGGATATTCTCTGAGAAATATGAGATGGCATAAGAGGAGCAAATTAATGGGTATTCAACACATTTTACAACGTTGGTTTGTCGTAATTACGATCATCCTGTGCATAGCTCTGGCACTTACCTTTGCAGCAGTTCAGGCAGGTTTGATTTAATTGACAAATTAAATTACATAGAAAAAAGGCTGCCTTTTGTTGTAGGCAGCCTTTTTTAATAAATTGATTTTATAGATCTACTCAGGACGTATCAGGTGAGCCGTTTCAACTGGCACAACCTCTGTCAGATCTTCTATTGTGTCGATCATGATCTGGATCAGGTAACGAGCATTGTGCGTAAACCCTCCGGGGTCCTTATTGACAACTTGATAATTGAAAGTTGCACGGACCAGCCTTGGGGTCCAGGTGGCATAGCGGTTGCCAAAGTTAACCTCATCCTCATCTGCAATGCCGTTGTCATTAAGATCGTTATACCAATAGGGGAATTGCTTGGCATAAACGATTGGCTCGCCGATCACTTCTTCTGCATAAGTCAGGATAGCATCATATAACATCCCGTGGATATTTATCAACTCGAAATAGATACCTTCGGTGGCGTTGCCGTCCCCATCGAAATCTGGCGTCTCAGCCATACGTATATCACGGAGGTTGCCAATTTCGCTCACCATCGGGTGACAGGCCGCACAATCGGTTGCGGTGATCTGAAGTGAGTGGGCGTCATGGCAATCAGTGCAATGTTGATAACTGGAAACATGCTGGAAAAAACCCACATATTCTTTTCCAGGATATTCATAACCTAGTGTAACATCGGTGCCATACTGGGTGGCTGCGGCAATATTGTAATGCACATTGATGAATTGCAAGTCCTCATTAACTTCATCGACTGGGAGCTCAGTGATGATATTTGAAATACTAACGCCAGATTGTCGTCCTTGATGACATTCTGCACATGTGGCTGAGGACCCCATGTCTCCTATTTCTGCTCCTGATGGGAATATTGCAAATTCCTTCTCGTGCGCACTGGGGTTGTGACAAACATAGCAGCTGACCACAGAGCCAATTGGGAAACTTGCATCTACAACCAAAGGTTCACTGCCATCTTCGCCCAGGTAACTAAGGTAACCATAAGCACTATGGCACTTGGCACAGGTCGCTGGCACTTCTGGGGGTTCATTTTCATCCCAATAGGTGAAGGATAGTGAATTTTGGTCAGCATGACCAGACCCAGCCCATTTTTCACTGATGACTTCAACTGACTCTGGTCTGGGTTCAGGCGGCAATGACACCTGACCGATCAGGATGGCAGCAAGCCCGCCTAATAAAAAGAAAATGATCAGCAGTGGCCAAACAAATTTCTTCATGATTTTCATCTCCCTTATAGCTACAATTATTTCTTTATGACAATTTTACCTTAATTTTTGTAATTTCCAAGTTCTATTTGCATCGTTAAAGTTTCGGTATAATCAGAGCCATCAGCTCGAAACAGCTTTTCTAACTATGAAATATTTAATCGCCACCTTTCTATCATTAGGAATATTAGCATCTTGCAGCAGGTTGCCAATTGATGCTGAGCAGCTTATTGAAAATGTGCCGGTTCATGCGGATTCTGCTATAGTTGACTCCACACCGACCCCTTATTTAAGTGTTTTTGGTGTTGATGACATACTTGATTCAGACTTGTCATCATTTGATAGTAATTCTACACCTCAAACCTTGACAACGCCATCTGAGATTAACCTTTTTTTACCTAAAAAGATGAGGCCGGGCGTCATCCCTGTATCCTATATCGAAGATGCCTGTCAATACCTTGAAAACCGTTGGGGAGAAGGAAAAAGCACTCCTGGCACGATAGTTGTACCCATAATGTTCCACTCGGTAGCAAAACCGGGGTGGGAAACCCGAGATCCCTCTGCAGTTACAAGGGATTATTTTGAATATTTTATGGAAACAGCAAAGAAATTGGATTACAAAACAATCACGATGGAAGAGCTGGTCAACTTTTTAACTGCCAATGCTGAAATACCTGAGCGGTCCATGATCATCATTTTAGATGATCGTCGGCCAGGTGTCACGGAATTATTTATGCCATATCTTGAAGAAAATGACTGGACGATAACGCTTGGATGGATCACCACTGAGACAACCCGAACTGGGGTTTGGGAGACGATGCTGGCATTAAATGCAACTGGCCGGCTGGATGTTCAATCCCACGGGCATAACCATATATATATACAGGATTACATGACTGATGAAATGATCGAAGAAGAACTGACCATGCCTTTTCCAGTGATTGAGGAGAGGTTTGGAACAACACCGGTTGCAATCATCTGGCCGGGCGGCAATTTTACTGAAACCGCGATTGGCATCGCCCGCACGGCTGGCTACCAGGTTGGTTTCACGGTCTTTTCCCGCGGGCCGCTGTTATATAACTGGATTCCCCTGGGTGACCAGGAAACTGCCGTGAACGATCCATTGATGGTATTGCCAAGATTTTGGTCAAGTGCCGCAGTGAATGCGTTGGAAGAGGGAATTGCGGTTGGCGAGGCTGCCAGGCTGGATGCAGAAGCAGTCTGGAGCCAGGAAATGAATTATTTATCGACGTATTGTCAGGCTGCAAATGGTAATTGAATGGCTACGAAATTCTCGTAAGTGGATAGTTGTGATATTATTAGGGCTTTTTCTGGCTGGGTGTTACCGGCCTGGTCCTGGGGCGCGGCCATTTCAGGTATCAAGTTCGGACAGCGACCCGCATTATTTTGCTGTTAAAGCAACAGAAACACCGGGACAATTTCCAACAGCAGGCCTTGGTCAAATTTCTGCACCTTCGCCCACACCTAATCAACCGATTGCACTACCAGAGCCCAGGACAGAATCAGTGGAATACATTGTGCAACAGGGTGATACACTGCGAAAGATTGCCCAAGATCACCAAGTTTCTATCGATCAGATCGTCATGGCTAATGAGATCCCTGACCCAAACTTGATTGATGTTGGGCAGGTATTGCTGATACCACCGCCCAATCTCGAACAGGTAACACCGGCGTTTAAAATTATCCCGGATTCAGAACTGGTTTACAGCCCATCTAATGCAAATTTTGATGTTGAAGGATTTATCACCAATTACAATGGATTTTTAATGACCTATTCTGAAGAGGTTGATGGGGTTGTGCTCAGTGGCGCAGAGATAGTGCAAAGGGTTGCTCTTGAAAATTCTGTAAACCCGAGGTTGCTGCTGGCATTCCTCGAGTACCAAAGCCGATGGTTGACGGATCGAACGCCTGATGAAATTTCGCAGTATTACCCGATGCGGTATTTTGACTCTTATGTGACGGGTTTGTATCGACAGCTCGGTTGGTCTGCAAATTTGTTAAATGAAGGCTATTATGGTTGGAAGGATGAAAAGATCTCGGTATGGTTGTTGTCAGATCATTCAGTCATCCAGGTGGCGCCGACAATCAACCCTGGGACCGCTGGTGTTCTGAATCTTCTGAGACATTTTGCTGCTTACTCTGATTGGGAACAGAAAACATCAGAAGCTGGTTTTTTCTCAGTCTATTATGGGTTGTTTGGTTATCCTTTTGATTTTGCCCATGAACCGATGATTCCTGAAGGGTTAACCCAGCCTGAATTACAACTGCCAATAGAATCAGGGGATGCCTGGTCGTTTACAGGCGGGCCGCATGGGGGATGGAATTCTGGTTCTGCCTGGGCGGCTGTTGATTTTGCTCCACCTGGCGATCCGAGAGGCTGCTACCCCAGTGATGCCTGGGTTGTGGCTTCTGCCCCTGGTGAGGTCGTTTATTCCGATCATGGTGCTGTGATCCAGGATCTTGAAGGGGACGGCGTCTGGCAATCTGGCTGGTCAATTTTATATATGCATATCGACACACGTAATCGAGTGCCGGTAGGCACTTATCTGAACACAGGGGATAAGGTTGGTCATCCTTCATGTGAAGGAGGTTTTTCAAGCGGTACGCACCTCCATTTTGCCCGGCGGTATAATGGAGAGTGGATAGCTGCAAACGGTAACATCCCACTGGTGATGGATGGATGGAAAGCAGTGAGTACAGGTGTTGAATATAACGGTTTACTGATCAAAGGCGATCAGACTTTGGAGGCTTATAATGGGCGCTCGCCGCTCAATGCCATCAACCGCTAGGAAAAGGTATTATCAAAGAAGGATCAGGCGCTTAGGCGTTCTGTTGACCGTTTCGTTTGTGCTGGCTGCAGTGATTTGCGGCAGCCTGGTTTATCCGGTGTTGGCGCCGGACAGCGACCTTGGCGTCAGTATTGCCAATATATCTACTCCTGAACCAATTGAGCCAGTTGAAACCAATGTGCCGCAGGCAACGGAAGTTGCAGCCACAGAGCCAGCTGTTGAAGAGCCTGTGGCTTTAACGATTAACCCGCTGCCAACCCAGGGTCAGCTGATTCCACCCAGTGAAGACACCCAAATTTTGTATTATACAAATGCCGGAGACAGTTTGCAGATGGTCAGCCTGCGGTTTGGTGCGGATATCGATCAAATTACTTCACCTGAACCCATTGACCAGAATGGTTTGCTTCCACCAGGGCAGCTATTGATCATTCCTAATAATCTTCTAGAACAGACAAGTTCTCGCGGCAAACTATTACCGGATAGTGAAGTGACCTTTTCGCCTTCAACTATAGATTTTGACATTCACGGTTTTGTCGCAGATGCGGGTGGTCATCTCGCTACACATTCGCAATGGCTGATGTCTACCGGAACAACCAGCGGCGCTGATGTGATTGCGCGGGTGGCGTTGGAATACTCTGTCAATCCACGTTTGCTGCTGGCTTTTTTGGAATACCAATCAGGCTGGGTTTATGGTTCTCCCCAAGATAGTGAAAGTTTAATCTACCCAATGGGTCATGCTGACACCGCCCGCCAGGACCTTTACATGCAAGCGGCATGGTTTGCCAGCCGGGTGATGGATGGTTACTATGGGTGGCGTGAGGGTAGGCGGCTGGTGATTAACTTTAAAGATGGGCAGGTCTTGCGCCTGGCACCCCAGTTAAATGCCGGGACAGTTGGGCTGATGAACGCCTTCACATATTTGTTTGAATTTGATGAATGGGCACAGCATTTATATGGGGAAGATAATTTTTTTGATTTTTATGAATCGATGTTTGGAAGCCCCTGGATTCGAGCCCAGAGTGTTGAGCCACTAATCCCAGAGGATACCTTACAGCCAGAAATGATCCTGCCATTTGAAATTGGTAAAACCTGGTCTTTTACTGGCGGACCGCATGCTGCATGGAGTGCGGCCGATGTATGGGCGGCACTAGATTTTGCCCCTGCAGTTGCTGAAGGCGGGTGTGTTGAGTCTGGTGCCTGGGTGTTGGCTTCTATGTCTGGACTGGTGGTGCGGTCGGGTAATGGGGTGGTGGTTATTGATCACGATGGCGACGGCTATGAACAGACTGGCTGGACGTTGTTGTATTTGCACATTGCTACAAACAACCGGGTGCCGGTGGGTACCTGGGTGGAGGTCGGTGATAAAATTGGCCATCCTTCTTGTGAAGGCGGGCGGTCAACCGGGACGCATATCCACATAGCCCGGCGGTTTAATGGCGAGTGGGTGCCTGCCGATGGGCCGCTGCCCTTTGAGCTCTCTGGGTGGCGCGCACGGGCGGGTGTCAATGCTTACCAGGGATGGCTGATCAGGGATGGTCAAATTATCTATGCCAATACCAAGAGCCCTAATACCGCCCATATTCAGCGTGAAGAATAGACCTTAAATTCCTGATTTTAACTGCCTTATTCACCTTGCATTCTCCCATGTCTGAGGGTATGCTTGTGCCAATTGTGAAACTATGCTAGATAAAATAATTGCAGCCAAAAAACAATTAAATGGCTGTTGAATATTACCCATTTTGTTTATGAAATTTCGAATACCGATCATCAAGTTGATATTTTTAGGGTTATTATTGGCGGCTTGTGCCCCTTCTGGACAGCCGCAAATGATTTTGCCGACCGTGCAGCCTGAAGAATCAACACCAAACCTGGAAATTACGCCTTATCCAACCAGGCCAGTTTATTCACCCGGTGAGCTGGTTGAGTACACGGCACAAACAGGCGACACGCTGATTGGTTTGGCTGGACGTTTTAATACAACAGTTAAAGAAATCCGAAATGCCAACCCAATTATTCCTGAAGATTCGACAACCATGCCGCCTGGCATGCCCATGGAAATGCCGATCTATTATCGGTCTTTATGGGGTACACCTTTTCAGATGGTGCCGGATTCGGTCTTTGTCAACGGTCCAGATGCTGCAGCATTTAATTCACAGGCGTTTATCCTGTCACAACCGGGTTGGCTGCATGGTTTTTCAGCCTGGGCATTCAGCGGAACACGGACAGCGGGTGAAATTATTGATCATGTGGGGATCAATTATTCCATCAGCCCAAAAATCTTGCTGGCATTATTGGAATATCGCGGGGGGGGGTTGTCTGACCCGGTCGAGAATATATCCGATCACGTTACGATCATGGGGTTTACCGGAACAACCTGGACAGGTGTTTACCTGCAGCTCTCAACTGCAGCAAATTTACTCAATGATGGATATTATCGCTGGCGTATGGGGGAATTGATTGAATTCGAGCTCAAAGATGGCTCGATCATCCGTCCGGATCCCTGGCAGAATGCCGCCACGGTAGCATTGCAGTATTTATTTGCCCAGACGATGGATGTCGCTGAATTCCATTATGCGATTGGGCCAGATGGGTTTGCAAATACATTTACGCAGTTGTTTGGTGATCCCTGGTCCGTGGAACCGCATATCCCTGGGTCGCTGACCCAGCCTGAATTCGATCTGCCATTTGAAAACAACCAGGCCTGGGCATTTACAGGCGGTCCGCATACCGGGTGGGGCAGCCTGGAACCCTGGGCAGCGTTGGATTTTGCACCGCCATCAGAGCAGCGTAGCTGCCTGCCTTCAACAATACCGACAACAGCAGTTGCTGCCGGTGTGGTGGCGAGAGACGGTACAGGTTTGCTCATGCTTGATTTAAATGGTGACGGGGATGAACGGACTGGTTGGGTGGTGATGTACTTTCATGTTGCTGAAGCAGGTCGTTTACCGGTAGGTACGGTTGTTAGCAAAGGTGATCCCCTTGGTTTCCCCTCCTGTGAAGGCGGCCGATCAACCGGAACGCACATCCATATTGCCCGGAAATTCAATGGGGAATGGATGCCAGCAGCAGGTGAGATTCCCTTTACAATGGCTGGATGGCGGCCTGAGCGCGGAGATTTTCCATACAGCGGTTGGCTTGTTAAGGATGATGTTTGGATATTGGCCAATACCAACCCGGATGGCCGCAGCCTGATCCCGGTTGAGCTGGTGGGGGAATAAGATCTTTCGTTTATGTTATTGGTAACTACTCAGCATATGAATAAATCGGGGGGTACACCCTCGACCTTTCAGTGAGAGGGCAGCCTGAGCAATTATTGTTATTGCAGGAAATTCCAGGGGTTGACGGGTTGGCCGTTATAGCGCAGCTCAAAATGCAGATGCGGGCCTGAAGAATTGCCTGTGCTGCCCATTGAACCGATCAGTTGGCCTTTTTGTACGTTTGACCCACAGGGGACGAACCAGCCGTCTAACAGATGCGCATAGAAAGACTGCCATCCCCTGTCATGGTCAATCACGATCAGGTTACCGAAACCTCGGTCTGACCACCCGGAATAGACCACGACACCGCTGTCAGCAGCATAAATGGGGAATCCTGCCCTGCCAGCGAAATCCAATCCATTGTGAACCGGTGGCGTGTAATCATAACCAGATAGCCAGCGTTCAGAGGTCGGCCAGGTATAAGTGCCTGTGCCCACGTCACCGTAAATTATCCCGCCGCAGGCCCCAGGGCCGAGAAAGGTGCTGCCGGATGCAGGATTATCCCTGGGGATGATCCACGAAACCGTTGGGCGTTCTCCTCCGGGGACAACCAGCATCGTGCCGGGTTCAATATTTGGATTGGCATAATCACCGACAATCTCAGGGCTGAGATTGTTGAGCGGGTAATTAACAATTTCATCAGGGTGGACACCATAAAAAGAAGCCACACCATTCAAGCCTTCACCCTCAGACCATTTATGGTAAACACCGTCCTCTGGCAGGATGTAAAGTTGAACGCCGAGAAACAGGCCGTCCGGCGTATCACCGATGATGTATCGGTTGGCCCATAAGACTGTTTCAGGCCTTAAACCGAATTTATCAGCCACCACAAAAATTGAATCACCGGCTTCAACTGTGTAGGTGATCACGTCCTCGCGTTGTTGAGAAGGTGGTGGACTTGGCATATAAACTTCAGGTAAACGAAATAAACCGCCTGTTTGTGCGGCTGTCGAAAATTCTGGCGTAGGCACATGGTCTGGCAGCATTTCAATCGTTGGTGTCAGGGCGAATTGATCGTCTGCTGATGCCATGGCACCATTGACAATTAGAGATCCAACACCCCAAACAGCCAATACCACAACAATAAACGTCAGCGAAAAAATGATTGCCCTTAAAAAAGCTGGTTTTTTGGTCAATTTCGCAATTGTCGTATCAAAGGCATATTTTACCTGATCCATACCATGAACTTTTTTCTCATTTATGTTTGTCTGGTTCTGATCAGGTGTATTTTGCGTAGTTTTTTCTGTTTCTTTCATAACGTCACTTTAAAGGCATCATAACATTAATAAGTGCCATGTCAAGCACACTGAAGTTGGTGAAAATAAAGGATTATTGTACTAAACCAACGAATTAAGGCTCAATGGAGATGGGCGGGTTCTGGAAGTATTCATTCATGATACCGGTTAAGTCTGCTTCGGTGTGCTGCATAAGCATACCCCAAAAATCTTCACCTGTTGCAATTTCATAGCGATGGGCATCAATATAGGCTCGAATAAAAATAAAAAAAACCTCATCACCTACAATTTCTCGCAATTCCTGCATAAACAGTGCACCTCGTCTGTATACCCGAAGAGTGTATTCGGGGAGACCACCTTGGTGATAAATATTGATATCAATGGATCCGGTTGGAAGGTGATTATATATGCGGTTTTCCCACCACCAATCCAATTCTTCGGGAAATAGAAATTCATAAAAAAGGGCTTCTGAATACGTAGCAAAAGCTTCATCCAACCAGGGCTCCATGGCCTGGTTATTCCCGACCAGGCTGAAAAACCATTGATGGGAAATTTCATGGGGGACGATGATATGTAAATCTGACCTGGGTGGATCTCGATATAACCAGTAAAAACTGCTCATGATCAGGATCAGACCATCAAATTCCATATTCATATTCATATCAGCCTGAACAACACTGATGAGATTCCGTTCATATGGGCCGAAGAGTTCTGTATAAAGTTGGATGGATTTTTCAGCCAGATCAACCGCCACTTCTGATGAATCAACCACCTCTGGGAATGAATACCCCCTGATTAAAGTGCCATTCCATTCTCGTTCGATGATAGTATATGAATCACTGATTGCCATGACAAATGTCCTGGCAAGAGGTTGGAAATATTTGAAGTTATTTTCACCATTAACAGGGAGGGAGCCAGCAGCAATTTCCATTAATTCCTGTCGGTCAGTGAATTGAATATTGACATAAAAATCTGCTGATTCAAAGGTCTGGTATTCGCCAACGAACATGCTGTTGACCATTGATATTTCATAAGTCAGCCATCCTTCGTCCTCATCATATGGTGGGATAGTTGGATACCAGTAGGATAGCAGGAGCTGCCGGCCTGTTTGGCCGAATACACCCTGGCGGTCTGGCATATAGAGTTCGAATTCGTGAATGATTTCAATCTGTTCTCTGGGGAGCAGCGGCGTGTCCAATGGGATGACCATCCGGTGGCTCTCCCAATAATAATCAGGAACAGATGCGCCATCCCCAAAACGGACAGACCGGATATAGACAGCATCAAAGATGGCGGGATAGATGATGAACACCATTTCTGGGATCGGTGTTTTGGTTTTGTTCGTATAGAGCGTTCTGCTTTTTGCTGTGACAAAACGATTATAATAATTGATCGTCACATCGATATGATATTCAGTCTGCTGGCCGTCCAGCGGCAGTGGTGTTGGAGTCGGTGAAGGTATCACCGTCGGCATGACAGTTTCAGTAGCCGTTGGTTCGATCACTGGCTGGTCTGTTGCAGTTGGCATCGCATCAGGTGATGGACTGCAGCCAATCAATACGCTCAGGATAAGCAAATTCAATAATATCGTTTTCATCATGTTTAGGTTATTTAGTTTGAACCATTAACGAGGTACGGTTACGGATTCTACCCGAAATAAGCATTCGGGGATACTCTCAGTGACAATTCAACTTATATAAAGGAAAATCGTAAATGCTCAGGTTGCACAACACCCCATATTTTTCCATAAACTGAGCAGTTACGAAAAATCATTTTTTGGGTAGACAGCATGGCAGTAGAGAATAAAAAATTGCAGGTCAGCGGGTTGTTTGGTTCCTTTCAATGGCCGGCATACTCAGCTGCCACAACTTTAATGGTGCCCAAGAAACATTATGCAAGAACGAGCGGGTTGATCTCTATGGCCGATTCAGGTGTCGGCATCATAGCCCCCATCCTGGCTGCGATGCTCATGCCAATGATTGGCGTGATTGGCGTCATTGCGATTGACCTGGTTACTTTGGTGATTGCGTTGGGGTTTCTGCTGGTAGTATTGATCCCCGAGCCAAAAAATAAACAGCCTAAAGCTTTGTCAGGTGCGTTTTTAGGTGAATTGGCCTATGGTTTTCGATATTTATTTAATCAACGCAGTTTGTTGTACCTGCAGCTGGTTTTCTTTTTTGGTAACTTGTTCTCATCATTAGCCTTCACATTGATCAATCCATGATCCTGGCCGCTATACATCAGGCGATTCAACTGTGCTGGGTGCTGTTCAATCCGCTGGTGCGGTTGGGGGGCTGATTGGCGGGTCGGTATTGGCTGCCTGGGGCGGCCCGAAAAAGAAAATTCACGGCGTTTTGGGCGGCTGGATTTCGTTTGGTGCCATTGGACTCGTTTTTATGGGGTTGGGACAGTCCTATTGGGTTTGGATGCTGGCCAGTTTCTTGATGATGCTGGTCAACCCGATGTTGAACGGCTCAAATCAAGCCATCTGGCAGTCTAAAGTTGCGCCTGAAGTTCAGGGGAGGGTATTTTCCGTGCGGGCATTTATTGCCCAAATCACTGCGCCAGTTTCAATGGCTATTGCCGGACCCCTGGCCGACAAGGTATTTGAACCGGTTATGGATATACCAGGTCATTGGTTTACAGGTTTACTTGGGCCAATCGTTGGAATAGGGCCTGGGGCTAGGATGTCTTTCCTGATACTTATCAGTGGTATACTGGTTGCCATGGTTGGTATTGGGGCTTATCAAATCAAACAAATCCGTGATGTAGAAACCTTGATCCCTGATCATCTTGAAAACTGAAATTTTAGAAAAATGGGCATGATTCCGAATCGATCTGGACAACAAAGTGAGAAATCCCAGAGTTTAAGGGGCTTCATCCTTGTTTGGGTTGGACAGTTCTTTTCTATGACGGGATCCTTTATGACCAGCTTTGCGCTGGGCATCTGGGCATGGGAGCAAACAGGGTCAGCCCAGGCTTTGGCCATGGTCGGTGTGTTCACATTTGCGCCGTTGATCGTAGTCACCCCGTTGGTCGGTGTTCTGGTTGATCGCTGGAACCGTAAACTGGTGATGATGATGAGTGATTTTGGTGCTGTGCTGGCATCTGGCATGGTGTTTTTATTATTAATTTCCGGCAGATTAGAAATCTGGCATATTTATGCCACAACAGCATTCGCCAGTGCTTTCCAGGCCTTTCAGTGGCCGGCTTATTCTGCCTCGGTTTCGTTGATGGTGCCCAAAACGTATTACAGCAAAGCCAGTGGAATCATCAGTATGGTTGAAAGTTCGGCAGATATCGCTGGCCCGGTTTTAGCAGGTGTGCTGGTCGGTGTGATCGGCCTGCAGGGAATCCTGCTCATTGATTTGATCACTTTCATGATTGCCATATTCACTCTATTGGTTGTGATTATTCCTCAACCAGAAAACCATCAGACCAAGACGGGTTTCAATCATTTCTGGGATGATATGACGTTTGGTTTTCGTTTTATTTTTACAAAACCCGGGTTGTTGGGTTTACAGATGATCTTTTCCGGCGCAAATTTCATGACCGTAATCGGCTGGGCTGTTTTATCTCCGATGGTGCTGGCTCGAACGGGCAGTGACGCACAGGTGCTTGGTTTTGTCCAATCATTTGCAGCTGTTGGGGGACTGGTTGGTGCTGTTTTCCTCTCAATTTGGGGCGGCCCAAAGAGATTGGTTATGGGCGTGTTGATTGGCTGGACTTTGAATGGGATTCTCGGCCGTTTTTTGATGGGGGTGACAACCCTGCCATGGGTCTGGATGGTTTCAGTTTTTCTGCTCGCATTTTTCATGCCGATGATCAATGGATGTAACCAGGCCATCTGGCAAAAGAAGGTTTTGCCAGAACAGCAGGGCCGGGTCTTTGCTGCCCGCCGGTTTATCGCGCAAATCACAATACCTATTTCCATGGCGCTTTCTGGCTGGTTAGCGGATGCAGTCTTTGAACCGGCGTTTACCAGCCCGCAAAGCTGGATTCGAAAGATATTTAGTCCAGTTTTTGGTACCGGACCCGGTTCCGGCCTGGCGTTGATGATCTCACTCAGTGGGATATTGGTTACCCTGGTTGGGATTACTGGATTATTGATCCCAACCGTCATGAATGTTGAAGCCAGCCTGCCGGATCATGATGAACCTGATCAGTGGTTAACCCAATCCGCTTCTGCGGAGTAAACCCCAGTTTTTACTGGTCTTCCTTTGACTTAATGTGTATTTCATGGGCAATGTTGACTGATTTTGCTAACATTGCCTGGGCTGGGCAGTAACGGTTTTCTGAAAGATCAACTGCTCGTTCCACAGCAACAGGATCAATATTATTTCCAGTAATCCAATAATGGATGGTCACATTGGTAAAAACTCTTGGATGTTCTTCAGCCATTTCAATTTCAGCAGTGACTTCGAACTCAACCACGTCCTGGCGTTTTTTGTTTAAGATCGAGATCACGTCCATCCCGGTGCATCCAACCAACCCGATGGCAAACAATTGCAGCGGTTGAAAACCAAGGTCTTTACCGCCAACAGCTTTCTTCGCATCTAGAGGGATTAAATAGCCATTTCCAGCAGTACCTGTGAATGCCATCCCGCCTTTCCAAACGATTTTACTTTCCAATGTGAATTTCCTTTCATACCTCCACCGGAGGGGATATTGGTGTTATCAGGTGTTGACGCCTGCTTCAACAAGCCCACAATTTGGGCAGGTCAGCTGCAGCAGACCGTTGTAGATCAATTTATCCGCACAGCATCTTGGACAGGTTTTCCCAACCTGCATTTGAATACCAGGATTGTCAGTTTCTTCTCTTGGTGTTTTCTTTTTATCCATCACATCATTTTGATCTGATTCTTTTGATTCAATCATCATTAATGTTCTTTTCTAATCCTAATTGAGACAATAAGCGATTACGGGCATCCACTGAAAGCTGGATTTCTTGCCCATCCATTTGCACCAGCTGGATGGTCTTTTTCAACGTATTGACCAAGATGCGGCAGTTTTCACAACCCGCAATGTGTGACTCGAGTTCAAGGCATTGGGTTTTATCCAAAGCTTTGTCAATATAAGCATGGATCCGGATCATGTTATGTTGGCAATCATTCATTTCTGTGACCATTTTAAAGCTCTTGAGGTAATTTATTAGAAAAATAAGATGTTAATACTTCACGAAGATGCATGCGTGCTCTCATCAAACGGACCTTCAGGGCTGGTTCTGAGATTTCCAAAATGTCTGCAGCATCCCTGGTTGATAAGCCTTCAACATCTCTAAGTAGAAAAGCAGTGCGATTGGCTTCAGACAGGGATTGGATTGCAATGTGTAGTTGTTTATTTACTTCACTGTTCATTAACTCCCTTTCAGGAAGGCAGCACCAGTCGATGATCTGCCTGGGCAAGTAATCACCATCGTCAGTTACAAGTTCAATCTCTGAATTCACCAATGTTTTATTCTGTTTTCTTAAAAACATTAATGATTCGTTGATTGCAATTCGATAAAGCCAGGTTGATACTTTTGAGCGGCCTTCAAACTGGTCAATATTTTGCATGGCTTTGATGAATGTCTCTTGAACGATATCTTCCGCATCCTGCTGATTTCCGACCATTTTTAATGCCAGGCGGTAAATTTTGTCTGCATTTTGATCTACAATTTCAGCAAATGGAGGCGTGAGAGGTTCTTTTATGGTTTGACCATGATTGTTCTTATTGATCAATGTTATTGACCTTTAGATGAATTGAAGAAGTGATCGGTTACATTAAGATAACGGCCAGGTTGGCAGTACATCAAAATCGGCTGATGAGAAATTTCCTTCTGCAAAGTGAAAAAATCCAGCCCCGGCTATCATAGCTGCATTATCGGTGCACAAAAAAAGCGGCGGGATGTGAACCGGTCGAGTGCTTTCAGCAAGGATTTTCTCGCGCAATCGCTTATTCGCAGACACACCGCCTGCCACAACAATATCATGAACATCAAAGGAATCTGCTGCCATGAGTGTTTTTTCTACCAGCACATCAACCACTGCAGCCTGAAAACTGGCTGCCAGGTCTGCTATCGGCAGGGGTCTACCTTCGGCTTCCAGCGATTCTACCATCCTTAAAACTGAGGTCTTGACACCGCTGAATGAGAAATCCCAGGTGTCTTCCAGCATCGCCCGAGGAAAACTGAATGCTGAATCTTTTCCTTCCATCGATGCTTTCTGAATTGACGGACCGCCAGGATATGAAAGCCCGAGCAGACGGGCAATTTTGTCAAATGCCTCACCGGAAGCATCATCTAATGTGCCGCCCAATCGTTCATATTTCAGGTGTTCTTTCATCAACACCAGTTCGCTGTGACCGCCAGAAACGAGCAGTGCCAGGATGGGGAACTGCGGTGGATCATGTGGTGTAGCATTGGCCTGGTAAAGCCAGGCTGAATAAATGTGTCCTTCCATGTGATTGACACCAATTAAAGGTTTGCCTGCTGCCAGTGAAAGACCTTTGGCCATATTGACACCGACCACCAGCGATCCAGCTAAGCCAGGGCCACGGGTGACAGCAATGGCATCAATATCTTGAATTTCGAGGTGCGCTTGTTTGAGCGCTTGTTCAACGATCGGATAAATGGCTTTAACGTGTTCCCTGGAAGCCAATTCAGGGAAAACACCGCCGTATTGGGCATGCAGGTCAATCTGGCTGGCGACCACATTGGAATCGATTTCACGGCCATTTGTGACGACCGATGCTGCCGTTTCATCGCAGGAAGTTTCAATGCCTAAAATTCTCGCTTGTGTTTTTACAGTCATATTATTCACCTTTCACGCCATGGGTAAAACAAGTTCCATAGGAAAATCGATAAATTTCTCGAAATTTCCTTCGGGTGTTACGTAATAAGTATCTTCTAATCGCACACCAATGCCTTTTTCTGGGTAATAAAGACCTGGTTCGATCGTAAAGACAGAACCAGGCAGAAGCACGTTGGAGTCATCTTTTTCTTGATTAAACCATGGTTTTTCATGAATATTCAATCCGACACCATGACCTAGTGAATGGACATAGCCGGATTCTGCTGCAGGATTTTGTCTAATAGTGGCATGTCCCTGCTGCTCAAATAATTCACAGGTACGCGCCTGGAATACCGCTGCATTTTTTCCAGTTTTTAATTCTGTTACAACCCGTTCATACACAGATTTAACCTGCTGGTATAGTATCTTCGTGTCATCCGGGGCATAACCAAGGCACCATGTGCGGGTAAAGTCATAAAAATAACCGCCGCCTATTTCGCAGGGAAAAATGTCAAAGACGATCGTCTGGCCTAATTTTATTGGGTCAGTCAGTGTACCGCTGCTGTGGGGCACACCTGCATCCCTGCCGATGGCGAAAATGGTGTCTTCTGGGTTTTCAGCGCCAAGTTCAGCAAGCCACAGGTTGATCTTGCTTTTTACATCGCCAATCAATAATTGGCTGTTATCCGGCTTAATTAATATGCCATTCAGAACTTTATGCGAAGTAAGAAAATCAGCTGTTCGGGTGACAACTTGCAGGACAATTTCAGCCATCAAGCGGATGCGTTTAAGTTCATCCGGGCTCTTGGTTGCCATCGCTTGCAGCAGTACGGCATCTTCCATATCACCTTGAAAATCAAGCCCAGGCAGCATTTCTTTAAGCCGGTTGATCAATGAATGGAATTTCCCTGCATCTGTCCTGCCATAAACTAACACTTTACCTTCAATTAACCCAAGCTCAGAAAAAATTTCTCGAAAGAGAATCGCATGGGCAGTTAAGCGGTCTCCCCGGGCTTCTTTCATTCGACCTTTGAGGGGATATTGGTTGTAATTGAGAGTCGCAAGGCCGGATTTCCCCGCTTCGTCTCGTTCCATGGGGGCATGGCAAAGCAGGCCAGGTTTGTCAACCTGTTTGATGAAGTCAGCCTGTGTCAAATGGCCGCCGCCAGTCAGATAGACCATCGCAGGGTTGTGTTGTGCTGGGCCGGTGACCCACAGGGCATCGGCCTGATGGTTCCTTAGCAGGCGATCTAAATCAGATTTCATTTATTAAATCTCTCAAATAAAAACAAGTAATAATTCAAAGAATACAAGATGGTTTTATGCTGCTTCAGTCTCAAGAACCAATAAGAGATTTCGAAGCAGTGCATTTTCCTGGTTTGGTAAAACTGTTCGCGGATCCAGCAGGACACGGTCTTCTTCTATCCGGGCGATAATGGGTGGATTACTATGTCGCATTGCCTGCATAAATTTGTCAGGATTTTCAGGTTTGAGCGCCAGCAGGTAGGTGGGCATTTCTTCTGTTGGCAGACTGCCGCCCCCTACAGTTGAGAATCCTTGAATCACCTCACCTGTACCAAGGTATTCACGCCATTGGTTTGCGGTGATTTTGATATTTTCAAGCGGTTGGGCAATCATCTGCCAGACCGGCACTTTTTCGATCGCTTCATCTTTAAGATAATGCAGCAGGGTTGCGTTGATACCGGCCAGGGTTAATTTGTCTGCTCTAAGAGCTCTTGCCAAGGGATGCTGCCGGATGATCTTTAATAAGGACTGGTGCCCGATGATAATGCCGGCCTGTGGGCCGCCTAACAATTTGTCGCCAGAAAAGCATACCAGGTCACACCCTGCTTGCACCGATTCAAAAACAGTTGGTTCATGTGCCAAGCCATAATCCTCGGTATTAAGCATGGCACCAGACCCCAGGTCGTGGACCACAGGGACTTTATGGTGATGGGCAGCAGCCACGATCTCCTGAAGTTCGGGCTCGCTGTGGAAGCCAATCAATTTAAAATTTGAGTGGTGTGCAACCAGCACCAATGCTACTTTGCCTGCATTCAGTGCAACTTCATAATCATACAGGTGTACCCGGTTGGTAGTGCCAATTTCTACCAGATTTGCACCTGACTGCCGCATGACATCCGGGATGCGAAAGCCGCCGCCAATCTCCACTAATTGCGATCTTGAAATGAGGACGTTCTTGTTATGTGCCAGGACAGAGAGAACCAGGAGCATTGCACCGGCGTTGTTATTGACCACCATTCCGCTTTCTACACCCGTTAATCTTGCCAGCATTTGCGAAGCATGGGTGGAACGCCGGCCTCGTTTGCCGCTTTCAAGATTGAATTCAAGGTTGCTGTAACCTTCAGCAGCCTCCGTCAATGCCTTTTGTGTTTCGGTGCTGAGCGGTGCCCGGCCAAGATTGGTGTGAAGTACAACGCCAGAAGCATTGATAACTTGGAACAAAGATGGTGAAACCCAGTCATTGATCTGGTTGCGGGTGCGGTTGAGGATCTCCTTATTGTCTGGCACGGCTGTCTTGTGATCAATATATTGCTGGCGAATATCATCAAGCACCGTTCGGAATGCTTTCAGACACAGCGTTCGTCCGAATTTAGAAACCAAAGTCTCGGTCTCGGGTGTATTGATGAGTTGGTCAATTGAGGGTAGTTTACTTAGATCAGTCATGATAGTTGGAGTATGATATTAAGATTCCTGGTAGGGATTCCACCTGCTTCGCTCAAACAACCTGAGCAGAAATTCGATCAAAGTGAATGCAGCTGCAAGGATCAGTGCCAGTCCGGGTGTCAAAATGCGGCCTAACTGAAGCCAGGCTGCGGTGCTCCCAAAGATTCCAAACCACAATGCCTGCCTGAGGGTCACCATCTCCATAACCGGTGGATCGCTGGGAAACCTTTTGTTTAAGAAATAGGTGGCAGGCAGCGCCAAACCAGTCAAGGCCACGACACATAAAAAGAAGAATAACCAGCGTGGGCCCAGTGTAGGAACAGTTGTCTGCACCACAAGGAATAAGCCGCCCCAACCGATTAATACCAGTGTGATTGAAAGGGGCAGAATTAACCGGATGAACTTGCCAGAATTTTGTTTCATAATTACTTCCTTCTTATGATATTGTAATGCAAAACACAGTCAAAGTGATAAAATGCAGCAAGGTCACAATTGGCAGGTTTGTGTTAGAATGCGTTTAAACCAAGTAAATTATATAGATTTATAAATTCTGGAGTGTGGATGACAGTTGATTATCTGGCAATTGATATCGGTATGACCAACATAGACCTGGTGGCTGAAGGTCGTGATGGAATTACAAAGCAGCTGATCGTTAATCAACGCGGAACACCATCAGAACAAATCAAGCAAGCTTTTAATTTTTTTTCGGGCCAATTAACGGGAAAAACTGTGATTGGGGTGACCGGCGGGCAGTATCGGGCTCTGCCTGATATTGTAGATGGTTGCAGCTTGATCAAAGTAGATGAAATGGACGCCTTAGGTTTAGGCGGTTTGGCTTTGTCTGGCCGTGTTGCAGGCCTCATCGTCAGTGCGGGAACGGGTACAGCGATGGTGGCAGCACAAGACCGCAATATTGAACATGTGACTGGTTCAGCTGTTGGCGGGGGGACATTGATCGGGTTGTCAAAATTATTATTGGATATCACGGATGCGAGCATCATAGACCGGATGGCTATGGCCGGGAATGCTGCCAGGGTGGATGTGATGCTGAATGAGGCTGTAGGCGGAGAAGTGGGACGTCTGCCGGCGAATGCCAATGCAGTTAACCTTGGCAAATTAGCCCATGAAATTGATTACAGCCAGGCAGATCTGGCAGCCGGGCTGGTCAGATTGGTGGCGCAGGTAATTGCGGTGATTGCGATCAATGCGGCTGGTGCAGCGAAACTTGGCCATGTCATCATGGCCGGGCATATGATGGATATGGCATCATTTTGTCGTGAGATCAACCTGGTTGGTGAATTTTATCGGTTTGCTTTTATTATTCCTGAAGAGCCGGGTACTGCAACCGCAATGGGTGTGTTAAATTTTCTAAAAGCGCGATGATTGAAATTTTTAGCATTGCATGGTGAAAATTGACTTTAATATCCTATTGTGATAATATTTGCCTGATTGAAATTCTCATCCAGAGAGGTGGAGGGACCGGCCCAATGATACCTCGGCAACCATGATCGGGGATCATTGGTGCCAAATCCGGCAGACCCCCAACAGGGTAGATCTGGAAGATGAGGTGAAAGTTATTAATTGAAACAGACGCCTCTCATCGATTGAGGGGCAATTGTTTTAAATCGTCAAAAATTTTAAAGTCAGCTATGGAAAAAACCAGTATGGAACCGAAGGAAAAACAATTCACCAATCGCCGTTTTTTAGACGCCTTGGAACACCGGGTTTTATTATATGACGGCGCCATGGGCACGAACCTGGAAAGACAAAATCTGACGACAGAGCATTTTGGGGGTGAAAGGACTGCTGGCTGCAATGATTACCTCGTAATCAGCTATCCTGAGGCAGTAGAAAACGTTCATCGGGCGTTTTTAGAAGCCGGTGCAGATGTCTTAGAAACCGATTCGTTTCGAGCCAATCGCCTTACACTGGCAGATTTTGACCTGGAACAGCAGGTACACAAGATCAATCATGCAGCAGCATCCCTGGCCAGGCGGTTGGCAGATGAATTTTCCACGGAGGAGAAACCTCGTTTTGTGGCCGGTTCGATCGGGCCGAGCGGCAAATTGATTTCGACTGAAGACCCAGAAATGTCTGACATTTCCTTTGATGAGCTTGCCGATATCTTTCGTGAGCAGGCGGTGGGATTAATCGAAGGTGGGGTGGACCTTTTATTGATTGAAACCTCGCAGGATATCCTGGAAGTAAAAGCAGTGATCGTGGGCATTCACCAAGCGTTTGAAGAAACCGGGCAGGTCTTGCCGATCCAGGCACAGGTGACCCTGGATACAACCGGAAGGATGCTGTTGGGCACGGATATTGCCGCAGTGCGAGCAATACTTGAAGAAACAGGCATCGATGTGATTGGCTTAAACTGTTCAACAGGCCCAGACTATATGCGTGAGCCAATCCGGTTTCTCGCGGAAAATTCCAATCTGCCGGTTTCGTGCATCCCCAATGCTGGATTGCCGATGAATGTTGATGGCAAAGCCGTCTACCCAATGGAACCTGAACTCTTTGCGGATTTGCTGCTTGAATTTGTCAACGATTTTGGCGTGCGGGTGATCGGTGGCTGCTGTGGTACCGAAGAAGACCACATTCGATTGCTTGACGAACGATTGAACAGGGGCCGCTCCAAACCACCAATTCCAGCTCAAGAACCTGTGCTTGCATCCCCTGTCCAGGCCGTCACCATGCAGCAGCAACCGCCGCCCTTCTTGATCGGAGAAAGGTTAAACACCCAAGGTTCTCGCCAATTCAAGCGTTTGATCATGGCTGAGGATTATGATGCCATTGTTGAAATGGCACGGGTTCAGGTAGACAGCGGAGCCCATGGTTTGGATGTCTGTGTGGCTTTGACAGAGCGTTCTGACGAAATCGATCTAATGCGTGCTGTGGTCAAAAAACTGGCCAACACTGTTCCAGTACCGTTGGTGATTGATTCGACCGAAGTGGATGTCATCGAAGCAGCACTTAAAGCTAACCCGGGCAGAGCCTTGATCAATTCAACCCATCTTGAGTCAGGCGAAGAAAAAGCAGGACTAATCTTCTCCTTGGCAAAACAACATAACGCTGCTGTGATCGTATTAACCATTGATGAAGATGGTATGGCAAAATCAGCTGCAAGAAAACTGGAAGTTGCCAAGCGGATATATGATCTGGCAGTCAATACTTATGGCTTGAATCCAGAAGACCTGGTTTATGACACATTAACCTTCACCCTGGCAACGGGTGATGCTGAGCTGAATGGATCAGCAATCCAAACAATTGAAGCAATTCGGCAAATCAAACAAGCGCTTCCTGGTGTTTTGACATCCCTTGGTGTCAGCAATGTCTCTTTTGGATTGTCGCTGCCAGCACGCAAAGTACTTAACAGTGTGATGCTTTATCATTGTGTGGAAGCCGGGCTGGATATGGCGATTGTCAATCCGGCACATATCAAACCTTATGCTGAGATCTCAGAAGAAGAACGAAAGCTGGCAGAAGACCTGATCTTTAATCGGGGTGAGGACAGCCTCTCACGTTTAATCACATATTATGAATCGGTTGAGGATTCTGATGACGACGAAGATCGGGTTGGGGAAAACCTGAGTGAAATGACTTCTGAAGAACGCCTGCACTGGCGGATTTTGCATCGTCATAAAGCCGATGTAGACACCGATATCGATGAGATATTAAATCGTGATGAAAGTAGACCTAAATCTGCAACAGCCGTAGAAATTCTTAACACTGTTTTGCTGCCTGCCATGAAGGAAGTCGGCGATAAATTTGGCAGTGGTGAATTGATCTTGCCATTTGTCTTGCAAAGTGCAGAAGTGATGAAAATTGCTGTGGCATATTTGGAGAACTTCCTTGAAAAGAAAGAAGGCACCAGTAAAGGCAAGCTGGTTTTGGCAACGGTTTATGGTGATGTGCACGATATCGGAAAGAACCTGGTCAAGACAATCCTTTCGAATAATGGCTACCAGGTTGTTGACCTCGGTAAACAAGTACCGGCTGAGACGATCATCACCAGCGCTGTTGAAGAAAAAACAGATGCCATCGGGTTGAGTGCGTTATTGGTCAGCACCAGTAAACAAATGCCGCTGATTGTAAATGAATTGGATCGCCGAGGTCTTAATATCCCGGTCCTGATTGGGGGAGCAGCGATTAATCCCCGTTTTGGAAAGCGCATTTTACTCACAGAGCAGGAAAGGTATTATGAGCCAGGCGTCTTTTATTGTAAGGACGCCTTTGAAGGGTTGTCAACCATGGATGCATTGATGGACCCTGGCCAGAAAGAAAAACTAATAGAAGAAACTATCAAATCAGCAGATTATGAGTTGGGGCGTGATTTATCAGGCGAACGCCGCCAGGTGGGACGAAGGCAGCAAAAACGGGTTGCCCAGCTTGAGAAACTGCCTGAACCCCCAAAATGGGGACCGCACATTGTCAGGGATATGCCGATTTCGATTATCAGTGAACACCTGGCACTCAATGAGTTATATCGCCTCTCTTGGGGGGCAAAGAACGCACGAGGTGATGAATGGAAAAAGATCAAAAAAGAATTTGATGATCGTTTAGTCAAGATGCGCAAAGCGGCTGAGGCAGAGGGCTGGCTAGAACCTCAGGGTGTTTATGGGTACTGGCCATGCCAATCTCAGGGTGATTCCCTGCTGGTCTATGATCCAGAAACAATTGATGATGAAAAACCCGTGATCCTGCAGAAATTTGATTTCCCAAGGCAGAATGGTAGCCAGGAATTATGCCTGGCGGATTATTTTGTGACAACAGGTTCTGGAAAGATGGATGTAGTTGCTTTCCAGGTTGTGACTGTCGGAGAAAAAGCAACACAACGATTCAATATTTTACAGGATTCCGGTGAATATACTGAAGCATATTTTACCCATGGGTTGTCAGTTCAAATGGCTGAAGCGACAGCTGATTACTTGCATAAATTTATTTTAAAAGAACTGGGTTTACAACCGGAACGAGGAAAAAGATATTCCTGGGGTTATCCTGCAATCCCTGACCTGGAAGACCACCAAAAGATTTTTAACTTATTGCCAGTAGAAGATAAACTTGGCATGACCCTGACATCAGCCTATCAATTGGTGCCAGAACAGTCCACTGCTGCGATTATCGTCCATCACCCCGATGCAACCTATTTTAATGTGGGCACCAGCAGGGTTGAGCAATTGATGAATCAATGATTGATCGTGAGTTATCTATGGAAGATCAAGAAAAATTACTTAAACAGCGATTAAAAAAATCAAGGCGGCCAATAATTTGTGATGGCGCCATGGGAACACTGCTGCATGAACGCGGTGTAGAAATTGATGCCTGTTTTGATGAACTTAATTTAACGCAACCAGCGATAGTGGCCGGTATCCACCAGGATTATATCCACGCTGGTGCTGAGATGATCAAAACCAATACCTTTGGTGCTAACCGGATTAAATTAAGCCGTCATGGATTGGATACGCGAGTTGGTGAGGTCAATGCTGCTGCGGTGAATTTAGCCAGGCGGGTGGCGATGGCTTCATTCCGCGAGGTTTTAATTGCGGGTGATGTCGGCCCGCTTGGTGCACCGCTTGCTCCATTTGGCAGGCTTCAACCGGAGGAAGCTTTCACCATTTATGTCGAACAAATTAAGGCACTTGCAGAGGCCGGTGTAGACGTGATCCTGATTGAGACCATGGTGGATATCTATGCTGTCAGGGCAGCTGTTGACGCCGTACATCATGTCGACCCGCAGTTGCCGGTGATCGCTTCAATGACTTTTACTCGTGACAGGCGGACCTTGTTGGGGAACACGCCAAAAGAAGTGGCGGTAAAGATCGACGAGATGGGGGTTGATTTGATCGGTGTCAATTGTTCAGGCGGTCCGGTTCAGCTCTTGAGAATCTTAAAACAAATGAAACTGGCGGTTCCTGAGGCTTCGTTTTCAGTAATGCCCAATGCCGGGTTTCCTGAAAAAGTCGGTGGTCGGATCATGTACCCGGCTGGACCTGATTACTTCCATGATTATGCCCTCGCTTTTTGGCGTGAAGGGGCCGTATTGATTGGCGGCTGCTGTGGTACGACCCCTGCTCATATTGAGGTGATTGCAAATACGGTTGCCAAAACACCGGAGGATTTTCTCGTCAATGTGGTTGGCGAAGCTGAACCATTGGAGGCGCAAGAACAAGAGCCGGCAGAAAGCGACTCGCAGCTTTCAAAAAAACTAAAGGATGGAAAATTTATCATCGCCGTTGAAATGGACCCACCGCGCGGCCTTTCAACCCATAAACTTTTAGTTGGCGCTTCACTGCTCGCCGATGCCGGTGCTGATGTGATTGATGTTGCTGACAGCCCCATGGCGCGTATGCGCATGAGCCCTTGGGCAGTATGCCACCTGGTCCAGTCGACATTTGATGTGGAAACGACTTTGCATTTCCCCACACGCGGTCGAAATTTGTTACGAGTACAGGGTGACTTGCTGGCAGCGCATGCTCTAGAGGTGCGGAATGTCTTTGTGGTGATGGGCGACCCGACAGCCATCGGTGACTATCCAGACGCCAGCGATTCCTATGACCTGGTCCCGACGGGTTTGATCCGGCTGATCAAAGAGGAGTTTAACACCGGGATGGATCACTCGGGCGGCCGGATTGGCCAACCGACATCATTTTTTGTCGGTGCGGCGCTTAATCTCTGTCCCAGCGAAATAGACAGGGAGATTCACATATTAAGAAAAAAATTAGCTTCTGGTGCTGATTTCTTTATGACCCAACCGGTGTTTGAAGTGGACCCAGCCAAAAAATTTATTGAAGCCTATCAAAATGAATATGGAGAATTTCCGGTGCCAATCATGGTCGGCATATTGCCCCTGGTGTCAGACAGGCATGCCAGGTTCTTGCATAATGAAGTCCCAGGAATCACCATACCAGGGGAGATCCATCATAGAATGTCAGAAGCTGGTTTAAATGGCGTAAAAGAAGGCATCAGCATTGCTAGTGAATTGATTGAATCACTGAAAAATGATTTTCAAGGTATTTATTTTATGCCAGCCTTTCATCGGTATGATATGGTTGCTGAAATCATTGATCACATTAAACCTTGAATGGAATTTCTAAAAACAATCTAATATTGTAACTACTCAGCTTATGAAAAAATGGGGGGTGTGATGTGGCGGCTTTGCCGCCACATCACACCCCCGACCTTTCATTTGCATATTAGCCTGAGCAGTTACCTAATATTTTTATGTAATTTTGTAATTTGTTTAATTAACCAGCAATAATCATTCTCTTTGAGGTAAAATTATCATTTGAGGTGAAAAATGAATAAATCAAAATTAGCTTTTAAAATTATATCTTTAGGACTTCTGGTTGTATTTCTGGCTTCCTGTGCGCAGGGCAGCGGATTATCCAATGAAGAACTTGCTGCCACCTATGCAGCTCAAACATTGGCAGCAATACCTTCTGAAACACCGCTGCCGTCAGAAACGCCTGAACCGACTGAGACGCCAACGGCTACACCGCCGCTGGTCGTTTACCCTGTTGGGCCGAGTGATTTCCCTGAGAATGTCAACCCATTGACCGGTTTGGCAGTCAGCGATACGACGATCCTGGATCGACGCCCGGTATTCTTCAAAGTGGCCAATTACCCCGTGGCAGGCCGTCCTCATGCAGGGCTTTCATTTGCTGATATGGTCTTTGAATATTATATTGGCACTGGCGGCAACCGGTTCATCGCCCTATTTTATGGGCAAGACTCAGATACTATCGGACCGGTTCGTTCAGGTAGATTAATTGACCGTCAAATAGTCAGCCTATATGAAGGTGTCATTGGACTAGTAAGCGCTGATGTTAATGTTCTGAGTCAAATTGTAAATACTCTTGGTAATAGGGTAATCAGCGGTAAAAATATTTGCCCAGGTGTTTGCGATGACGGGCGAAATATTGTTATCAGTGTCTTTGGTGATTCAGCTGCCTTGACAGATGTCGCTACCAGCCGTGGCGTGGTCAATCAGCGTTACCCCTTGGATGGCATGCTATTTGATCCTGAAGTGCCGCAGAATGGACAGCCTGCTGATGAGATCAGTGTTCGGTTCTCGCAGGTCAATCCCGAAGAGTGGCAGTACGACCCGGACAACGGCTTATTTATGCGTTGGATTGATAATGAAACTGGCGTACCGATTGATATGATCCCGTTGGTTGATCGTAATACAGATGAACAGCTGGCTTTTTCGAATGTGGTTGTGATTTTTGTCAGCCATACGGAATTTGCTCCGACCCTGCATGATATGGACCTGACCAACGAAATCGGACGGCGAGCGGTTGTTTTCAGGGATGGGCAGGCATTTGACCTGACCTGGTCAACACCAAGAGATAACCAGCCGATCCAATTTTTGGATGCAAATAGTGATAACTTCCCCTTGAAGCCAGGTAATACCTGGGTGGTCATCATGGGGTTGAACACATTTGCTGTCGAGTTAGATGGCACCTGGACGTTCAATTTCTTCATGCCATAATCCGTGCGGACATTGATCATTTCTGACATCCACGCGAATTACACAGCCTTGAAGGCTGTTCTTGAGCATGCCGCACCAATTGATTGCGTTTGGTGCCTGGGCGACCTTGTTGGTTATGGCCCTGATCCAAATGAATGCATCGATGCAGTCAGAGAATTGCCAGGGCTCAAATGCATTAAAGGCAACCATGATGCAGCATTTTTAGGTGAAATTGATATCATAGCATTTAATGATGAGGCACGCCGATCATTAGAATGGCTCAGTGAGAAAATTTCTACTGAAAACCACCGATGGCTTGGCCAGCTTGATGAAATGATCGAATTAGGCGAATTCACACTGGTTCATGGCAGCCCCCGCAATTCGGTATGGGAATATATCGCGGATCCGTCAACTGCTTATACCAATATGGACCATTTTTCTTCCCGTGTTTGCCTGGTTGGGCATACCCATTTGCCGGGAATTTATCAGCTTACGGATGATTCGATTTTCTCAATACTTCTAAATGGGTCTTTGGCAGGCGAGCCCATTAAGCTGGAAGAAAAGTGCATTGTCAATCCTGGATCTGTGGGGCAGCCGAGAGATCATGACCCTCGTGCATCCTATTTATTGTTTGATGACGAAAAGGACGAGTGGGTATATCAGCGAGTGGGATATGATGTCAAATCTGTTCAAAAACGGATCATTGAAGCTGGCTTGCCGACAAGACATGCTGCCAGGTTAGAATTTGGATATTAAACTGAATCGCCCTATTATTAGGAAAGATGGTTCCTCTGGTTCTTTGAATATTCGAATCCAGAGGAACTTTTTATTTACTTTAGACGTCATATTCATATACAATATTCGTAACTACTCAGCTTTTGAGGAAATCCCCCAACCTTTCAGTTGCAGGGCAACCTGAGCAGGTACATTTATTCAAAGAAGATTGCCTTTCAAGGAGGTATTGATGGAAAAGAAGAGATTTTGGCTGAATGGAATCATTATTGGAATGGTGTTCATCTTAGCTGCCTGTGCGCCGATGGCGGCATCCAATAACAAAGCCTATGAGGTTGCACCCATGGCACCTGAAATGGATGGGTCGTTTGCTCAGGATAATGCTGTTGTTGAGGAGCAAGCTATGGAGGCCGAGGAACGCGGTTTTGTTTCGGGCAGCGGCGTTTCAGCCAGTGAGGTCGAACGCATGGTGATCTATAACGCCGACATGCGGATCGCAGTAGAGGATCCAGAAGATGTGATGGAAATGATTGTCAGGATGACCCAGGAGGCGGGCGGCTTTGTGGTCAACAGCAGCCTGAGCAGAAGCCAAACTGACCGAGGGACATTACCCCGAGTCTATATGACAGTTCGAATTCCAGCAGATCGCCTGAACAGCATCATGGATGCAATCAAAGACCTCACGCCGAACCCAAAGGATGATGTTCTTTCTGAAAATGTTTCCGGTTCGGATGTGACGGCAGAATATACTGACTTGAGGTCTCGCCTGCGCAACCTGGAAGCTGCTGAAGAAGCTTTAGTTGCACTGATGGATGATGCGCAGGATCCTCAGGATGTGCTGGATGTCTTCTCTGAATTGACCTATTATCGCGGTGAGATTGAAATTGTCAAAGGTCGTATGCAATACCTTGAAGAATCAGCTGCAATGTCTGCCCTTTCGATTGAGATCGTGGCTAAACAATCGCTTCAACCGATTGAGATTGCAGGCTGGGAACCTCGAGGAACTGTCAGAGAAGCTGTTTTGGCTTTGATCAACACCGGTCAGTTCCTGGTGGATGCGTTGATCTGGTTTGGGATTTACTGTCTGCCTTTCTTGATCCCATTAAGCGTTGCAGTTTACTTCCTGATCAAGCTGATCCGAAAACGGCGAGCCAATAAAAAAGCCAAGAAAACTGAAGTGATGGAGACAAAACCTCCATCGGTCAATCCACCGGCGACGCCATAGCATAAAAACTAACTGAATTAGAAAGCACCTTCGATATGGGAGGTGCTTTTTATATTAAGTATTACTCTTTAATTATTATTTTCTGATGTTTACTGTGGGGGATATTTAATGAATAAATGTGTTGATTTTTCTGTTCTAATTTAAGTGGTTTGGAATTACAGACCGCTGAATTTGGCTTCCAGGGGATATAAAAGTATACAGTTCCTTGTGAGTTTTTACTTAAATCTAATTGGAGAGATATTTCTTTTTGATTGGCCTGCCACTCTTGTAGTTCTAAACCCTGTGAAATGTGCAGCGAACTACCTAAGTATTGTGCTGTTTCTGGTTGATGGCACCTTGAAGCAGCGACCCGCACCCCATGTGCCGGAACCTGCTCAAAGTTAAATGGTGAATTCTCATCCATTTGTCCGATTTCACCGGTCCAGAATTCACGCAGCCACCATGTTTGATCTCCTGGCAGGTTGAATTTTTTAGGGTCAAACCAAAAATCTGCAGGTTGGTCTGACCAGTTGAAGTTCGCCAGCAAATGCCAATCACCACCTGGTCCTTCGAGATCAACACGCAGTAATGCAGGCATTTTCGAATCCAGCCAGTCTAATACTATAGCGCGTTGATCGATCACAGGCAGCAGGGCTTGTGCAATTTGCTTTCGATCTAGCGAGAGGGCAGGGACATCATCCGAAAGCAAAATCGACCCCCCGGTTAAGGCAATGGCTGTAGCCAGAGACTGCACTTCAGGCAAATCCAGGTCAGTATCATCTCGCACTAACAAACAATCAGGGTCATTAACCCACCAATGTCGGTGCAATGGACCTCGGGAGAGTATGTTTTGCAGTGCGTTCCTCGCTGCGGGCATATGAGGTTCATTTTTGAGGATCGGGCTGAAGGGCGGGAAGTGCGGCTGCCAATAGCCGCTCACATCCGCGCTGATACGCATCGCTTCAAATAATCCTAATGCTGAGCCAAGCGGACAGCCGCAAGCCAGCATCATGACCGCATCACCAGCAGCCTGCCGGAGTGACTCCAGACCTTGCCGAAGTGCCTGGGCACGGGTTAAGGTTGGATCATGATAGATGCCCTTTAGTGCAGCTGCATAGAGAAAATCAAGTTTGAGATATTGAAATCCCCAATCATGTACTGCTCGGTGGACTACATCATAGGTGTATTGCAGGACTTCAGGGTTGGTGATATCCAAGGCATAGGTAAAAGCATCCCATACAAAGCCAGCGTTGACGGGCTTGCCGCGCTTGTTTCGAAGCAGCCACTCTGGGTGGTGCTTGACCAGGTTGGATTTTGGATGCACGATGTATGGTGCCAACCAAAGCCCTGGGGTCAAGCCAGCCGCTGTTATTTTCTCGGCAATTGGTTTGACACCGTTTGGGAATCCTGGTGTAAATTCTTCCCAATCTCCGACATAGGGCTCAAAACCATCATCGATTTGAAAAAGCGTCATTGGGAGCTCAGTTTGCTGGTCTATAATCGCATTAAGATTGGCTTCGATCACCTCTTGGTTGATATCCTGGTAGTAGTGGTACCAGGAACACCATCCGACCGGTACAGAGGTTGTTGCCCGGATCTGATTTTCATTAGCAACAGCACTAAAATAATCATCACAAGGCTCTTCTTCCTCTAGGCTGATAAAGCCAACTGCAGCCCAATCAGTTTCCATCGTTTTACCTGGGGTTAATGATGCGTTGTCGCCATTTGCCCACATCTTAATCCACAAGTCAGGCGAAATTGAAGCTTGCAGGCTGCCAAAGTGAGCTTTTTGTGAGAGAAAACCAGCTAAAAGTCCCACCTGGCTGGCACGGTCACCTATCAAGGCAAACATATCACTGCTGAACTGGTTTTTCTTGCGCAGCAGCGGCGTACCCGGGTTGATGATCATTGGATTTTGAAACGGTCCTAAGAACGAGGCTGCCTGTTTTTCTCCCCTTTTGTATGCAGAAGTGTGTGACCAGGACTGCCATCCATTGCTGAAGAACCTTGGATCAGATGGATGAATGGTTCCGATTTTAAGATCACCTTGCTGGCTGTCAATCATCGTGATGCGGTCAAGATAAAAAACCTGGTCGCTGAGGTTAGTTACAGAAAGGCGCATAACAGCAAATTGAAACTGATTTGACAAACCGAGCTGGAGTTTCACGGCGATAGACCCAGATTTTGTTGTGATTATAAAGCTGCCTAAAATCAGCTCACCAAACCGGGTGGATACTTTTTCAGGGGGAGATATCGCATCAATGGATTGGATATCGTTGCGCAGGTGATACTTGGTGCTATTAATTTTTCCTGTCAGGTCAAAATGGCTGACCAGCTTTGCCTGGGTGAATTGTTTGGATTCCAGGATGAGCTTGCCATCTTCAGGTGAATAATTTAGGTTATGTGTTGAGTTTTCAATCTGCATGTTCATGCCTGGTGGATCAAGGTCATTAATACATCCAGGCTGATAGGCCCCTCACGCAAGATTTTTAGATCTTCAGTGGTCGCGTCAACGACTGTTGATGCTGTTGGCCCTGGGGTAGAACCACCGTCCAGGATCAGATCCACGCGGCCATCTAATTGTGCCAGGACATCTTCAGCCGTTGTTGGGTTAGCACCGCCTGAAATATTCGCTGAGGTCGTGGCTAATGGGCCTGTTGATTTAAGCAGTGCCAATGTGAAATCTAAATTTGGCATGCGTATGCCGATGGTCTGGTAAGCTGAAAGCTCAATTGGAAGCACCGGTTTTTTAGGGAGCACTATCGTTAATGCCCCAGGCCAATATTTTGCTGCAATAAGGCTAACGTGACTACTGACCGAATTAACCAGGTCATTCATTTGAGATAACTCACCGATCAGAACTGGCAGGGCTTTTTCTTCCGGCCTTTCTTTAGCCTGATAAATTTTGAGGATAGCTTCACCGTTAAAGGGGTCAGCAGCAAGGCCATAGATCGTATCGGTGGGGAAGACAATTAAACCGCCTTCTTGAATGATTTTTAAAGCAGCAGGAATTGCCTGGGGATCATTGATCGAGAGTATCCTGGTGACAACCATCGGTACCTATCCTTTCAGAGTAAGTTTCAGTAATAAAGAAATTTTAACCCAAATTTATGCTAAGGTGAGGCTTGTATTTTGATGATCCTGTCTTTGCCTGCAAGATCTTGTACGATCTGGCAGGCAGCTTTAGAGAAGGCAGTTTTTGCAACAACCAACGTTTGTATCCCAAGGGTGGAATCAATTTCAAGCAAAACCATCCCCCCAGGTGCTAAACGAGTTGTGGATTGTGCGAGCATACATTCTATACTTTCAAGGCCGCTTTTCCCGCCATCCAAAGCAAGGTATGGTTCCTGGCGAGAAACTGCCAGACCCTCTAATACCTGGCTGGGGATATAAGGCAGGTTGGCACAGATCAGGTCGAATTTAAATTTTAATGGCGACATCAAATCTGTCAGCAGAAATTGGATTTTGGTTTGCGCCAACTGCCTGGCATTCATCTGGGCAACTTTTAAAGCGTGTAAAGAAATATCTGTTGCGATAATGCTATGTTTCGGAAAGGATGCAGCCAGGCTGATGGCAATGATGCCAGAACCAGTACCGACATCAATGATCGCGGCTTGATCATATTGTTTAAGATGCTCGTGTGCAAGATCAACCAGTGTTTCAGTTTCAGGCCGGGGAATTAATACATCTTTAGTAATTGTGAACGTCCTGCCGTAGAAATCCCACCTGCCAATAACATATGGCAATGGTATGCCTTGTTCCAATTGCTTGAGGCTTTTATTAATGGTTTTTAGTTCAGTTGGACTTGGTACATGTTCCCCATGTGCGAGAATCCAGCTTTTATCACGCCCGGTTGCATGCTCAAGCAAGACCAGGCTGACCTGCTCCGGGTTTTCCAGGTTTAGATCTTTGAGGGATTGTCGTAAAAATTGCCGGGTTTGCTGCAGGTTGATGTGATTATTCCTCCACTAGGGATAATTTTTCAGCTTCATCAACCAGCGTCAGCTCATCAATAAATTCATCAATATCGCCATCCAGAATTCCGTTGAGATTATGGGATGAGAGATTGATGCGATGATCCGTGACCCGGTTTTGGGGATAATTATAAGTGCGGATCTTCTCCGAGCGCTCTCCGCTGCCAATTTGTGAGCGCCGATTAGCGGCTTCTTCTTCTTGTTTTTTGCTCTCTTCCATTTCATAAAGGCGTGCTTTGAGGATGCTCATCGCGCGCAATTTATTTTGCAGTTGTGAGCGTTCATCCTGGCAGGCGACAACCAGTCCTGTGGGATGGTGGGTAATCCGAATGGCAGTGGAGTTCTTCTGAACACTCTGACCGCCAGCCCCAGCCGATTTATAGACATCAATGGAGATGTCAGAATCAGGGATATCAATTTCCACATCATCCACCTCTGCCAGCACTGCCACAGTAATCGTAGAAGTATGGATGCGACCCTGTGATTCTGTTTCAGGGACGCGTTGAACCCGGTGAACGCCAGACTCATATTTCAGGCGTGAAAATGCCCCTTTGCCTTTGATCATGAAGCTAACCTCTTTGATCCCGCCAATGCCGGTTTCATTGATAGAGAGGATTTCAGTCTTCCAATTCTGCCGTTCTGCATAGCGGGAGTACATCCTGAACAAATCCGCGGCAAAAAGGCCTGCCTCATCACCCCCTGTACCTGCCCGGATTTCCACGATCACACTACGCTGGTCGCGGGGGTCTTTGGGTACCAGCATGCTTTTTAATTTTTGCTCAAATTTCTCAGCCTGCTTGGTCAGGGTTTCCAGTTCCATAGCCGCCATGGTTTGCATTTCTTCATCTTCCGATTTCAGCAAAGCCTCAGTTTCAGCAATCTTCTCCAGTGTATTCTGATATTGCTGGGCCTGGTTGACCACGGGCTCAATTTCTGCCCTTTCCTTTGAAAGCTCGATCGCGGTCGTATAATCGTCTCCAACGGCAGAAAGCTGCTGTTCGATTTCTTTAAATCTTTCAATAATGCCTGTAAGTTTCTCTAACATAGTATCTCGTTCTAGTTTATGATGATTTTTTCATCGGGATTATACCACCGAAGGGAAGGTAATAAATTCGTGTAGGCTATTGTTTTCGGCAGGTCATTCTGCGGTGCAGAGCCGGGAGACATGCGGTATACTAACCCAAGTGTGAAAAATATCCACAAGAGACCAATAAATGTGTACTGCACATTTCAGGATGCGCCGGAACACCGCCTTGAGGGACATCCTGAGTCACCAAATCGCCTGTCATTAATTGCAGATTGGCTTGATAATCCACCATTCCCGGAAATGAATTGGTTAAACTTTCAACCAGCAGTAGAAGCTGAAATTGCGTTGGTGCATGATCCAAGGATGATCGCAGATTTAAAATTTGCCTCTAAGCAGGGAGCCCACGAAATTGATCGATCACCTACCTATGTAACTGAAGGTAGTTATCAGGCAGCGCTTAATGCGGTTGGTGCAACTTTAACCATCAGCCGGAGGATCCTGGCAGAGGGGTCAGGACGAGGATTTGCGATTGTGAGGCCGCCCGGGCACCATGCTGAACCCCGTGCATCGATGGGCTTTTGCCTGTTCAACAATATTGCAATTGCTGCAGCCGATGCCGCGGCCAGCGGAGCAGGCAGAGTGGCAATTATTGATCTGGATGCTCATCATGGGAATGGAACACAAGCAATCTTTTGGGACACGCCTCAAGTGGGATATCTTTCTACACATGATGTGGGTCTCTACCCTGGAACCGGTGAGGTAGAATCAGCACCGCATGCACTGGGAAGGATCATTAATCTTCCGCTGCCTACATTTGCAGACAACAGGGTATTTATGCAGATATTGAACCAGGTAATTGAACCCTGGATTGCCAAATCCAAACCTGATATAGTTCTGGTCTCAGCCGGCTTCGACGCTCATTTTTCTGACCCATTGTCCAACTTGATGCTGGATACCACCGGCTTTTATCAGTTGACCCTAGGTCTGGCTAGGCTGGCTGATACCTATGCCCACGGCCGGTTGATGTATGTGCTGGAGGGCGGGTATGACCCGATTGCCCTGAAGGATAATGTCCAGGCTTGCCTGGCAGCATTATGCGGACAGGAAGGCTTTTCTGACCGCTATGGAAAAGCGCCATCCATGCATCAGTCGATTGATGACCTGATCATGAGAATTAAACAACTTCATCAACTGAAGGAGGATTAAGGTTTGCTGCAACTTTATTTTATCCGACATGCCCAATCAACTAATAATGCCGTCATGGATGAAAATGAGCATGATGATTATTTACTAATCCGGCAGTCAGACCCAGATTTGACACCGCTTGGTAAAAAACAAATCAGGCATGCAGCCGAATTTTTGGCTCGTCCTGGCAGTGAAAATGGGTTTGACCCGCAAAACCGACAGGGGTTTGGTTTAACGCACCTGTATTGCAGTTTAATGGTGCGCGCTGTGAAAACCGGCCAGGCAATTTCAGAGCAAACGGGGCTTCCACTGGTTGCATTGCCAGAAGTCCACGAAACTGGCGGCATGTTTAAAGTAGAAATGGTAGATGGTGAACGGCAATTCATCGGCACAGCTGGCCCAGGGAGAGGTTTTTTTGAAACGAACTTTCCCGATCTGATTATTCCTGAGGATCTGCCTAAAGATGGTTGGTGGAATAAACCTAAAGAACCGAGGGCAAATTTTGTCAAACGGGCGAAAAGAGTCGTTGATAAATTAATTGATGTTCATGGTGGTCAGGATCATCGAGTTGCCATCGTCATGCATGGGGGTATTTTTGCCCGCATCATGACCGCTGTTTTTGATATCCAGGCAGAAGACTATTGGTTCCTGATGAATAATTGCGGCATCAGCCGGATTGATGTCCGTGATGATGGTTTTATCATGCTGGCATACTTGAATAAAGTCGATTATTTGCCTGATCATTTAATTACCTAAGAAATGAAAGAAATTTATCTATGGCAAAAAGTGGACAAAATTTACAAGAGATCCAATTCCGGTCTGCAAAACCGTCGGATGCCAAAAAGGCTGCTGGATTGCTATTTGAGACCTTTCCAAAATTAGCAGCCTATTTTTTTGGCCTAGGAGATGAGAATAGAGCAAAAGCGATTTTAGAAGAAATATTTCCATTCAAAAACCATCGTTTCAGTTGTAACCAGGCTCAAATGGTGCTGCAGAATGATCAGATTATGGGGATGATGATTTCTTATCCGGGCAGTGAATTAAACAAGCTCAATCGCAGACTTGCTGGTGTATTAATCAGGCAGTATAAGGTGAGTGAATTACCCACGTTAATTCACCGGGGAATGTCAATGTTGTTTGTTAATGAAGCGGCTTTTGATGAATACCTTTTGAGCAACCTAGCAGTTACACTGGGAGATCGGGGGAGCGGCATTGGAACGTACAGCCTGACCCATTTTGAAAAAAAGGCTGTTAAAAATGGCTTTAAGAAAGTCTCTTTGATGGTTGATCTGGAAAACACAGATGCTCAACGGTTTTATGAACGAAACGGCTATCATGTGACGGCCAAGCACCTGGTCGCTGAAAAACATCAACAGGCACTTGGCCCTGGTTACCTTCGCATGGTTAAGGAGCTGCACAGTTGAGCGAACAAGATCACGGTATTTACCCAAATATCGTGCAAGATAATCTTAAAATATTAGATGTGGCGGGTATTGGATACCAGGTGAAAATCTTTGAAGCACCTGGACGCACAGCCATCGAAGCAGCGTCGCTGCTAGAATGCTCACTTGGAGCTATTGTCAAATCACTTGTTTTCCAAATTGATTCCAGCGGCGAGATGTTTATGGTCTTGGTGGCCGGTCACAACCGAGTTGACCAAGACAAATTATCTGCCATAATCGGGAAGGAAGTTAAGCCTGCCAGAGCGCAGGAAATTCTAGATCAAACCGGTTATCATGTCGGTGCAGTCACGCCGTTTGCTCTGGGAGTGGAAGCAAAGGTTGTCATGGATGCAGACCTGCTTTTGAATGATGTTGTATGGGCTTCTGCCGGAGCAAAACACATTTTTTTTAGGATTGATCCAAATTTATTACTTAAGCTCATTTATGGAACTGTTTTAAATTTGAAAACATTGCGGAGAAATTAATTATGTCAATTATCATTCTATTATTATCAATGGTTATTAACGGCATCTTTGCGATGGCAGAAATTGCAATGGTATCCTCCCGCAAAGCACGTTTACAACAGCGTGCTGAAAAAGGTGAGCTAGGAGCGGAAGTTGCTCTTGAACTATTGCAAAAACCAAATCGCTTTTTATCAACCATTCAGATTGGTATAACTTTGGTTGGAATTTTTTCTGGTGCCTTTGGTGCAGCTCAATTAGCTGAACCTATTGGTGATTTCCTCGAAAAAATAAATTTCATTCGACCTATTGCTGACACCGTTGCTTTTGTAATTGTCGTTCTGGTAATTACATATTTTTCATTGATTATTGGTGAATTAGTTCCGAAAAGGGTCGCTTTAAATAATCCCGAAGCAGTATCCGCTGCACTAGCTATTCCAATGCGATTCGTTTCAACCTTAGCAGGTCCCTTTGTGAGCTTTCTAAGTGCATCTTCTGAATTTGGAATTAAATTATTAGGCATAAAACCTAATAGTGAACCAGACATATCTGATGAAGAAATTATAGTGATGATTGAACAAGGACGCCAAATTGGTGTATTTGAAAAAGCAGAACGCGATATGGTGTCCAGTGTGTTTAGATTTGGCGAACGTCGTGTTGAAGCTCTAATGACACCGCGTATGGAAATGGTCTGGATAGATATAAACTCACTTAACGAAACAATTTGGCAGCAGATCGTTGAATCTCCCCACTCCCGAATTCCGGTGGCAGATGGCGATCTTGATAATATTATTGGTTATATTCAGGTGAGAGAATTAATTCAGTATTCACATGATGATTCGGATTTTAACCTGCGTGATTTCATCAAACATCCTATTTATTTACCAGAAAATATGCCTGCATTAAAAGCATTGGATAATATTCAAACAAGCGGCATTCATTTAGCGATGGTCGTAGATGAATTTGGCGGAATCATCGGTATGATCACTGATTACGATATCCTGGAAGCGATTGTCGGAGAGATCCCGGAGGATAGTGCTGATACGGACAACTTAATTGTGCAAAGAGAAGATGGCTCATGGTTGTTGGATGGGTTAATCGTGATTGACCAGCTGAAAGAGCTGATCGGAATTTCAGATCTTCCAGGCGAGGGTCACTCAGATTTCCAAACTTTGAGCGGTTTTGTGATGAGCCAGTTGGGCAGAATTCCTAAAATTGGTGCTAAGTTTCAATATGAAGAATTTGAATTTGAGGTTGTGGATATGGATGGCAGGCGGGTAGACCGGGTGCTGGTTTCTCACATTAAATAAGAAATAATTAATCAGGTTTGATCAAATCCAATAATATTGAAAGCAAAACGGAGACAGTCTGGTGTTTAATATCATCCCGATCTCCAGAAAAATGATTTTCATACGCGATCGTTTTTTCTGGTGTGCTGATTCCGATCCATACCCGCCCGACAGGTTTTTCAGGCGTGCCGCCGGTTGGGCCGGCAATCCCCGTGGTGGAGAGACCAATGTCGGTTTGAAAACTTTGGCGGATACCCTTTGCCATGGCTAAAGCGGAATATTGACTGACAGCGCCATGCTCAACCAGGATTGCCTGTGATACGCCAAGAGCCTTTACTTTGATTTCATTGCTGTAAGCGATCACACCGCCAATGAAGTATTGTGAAGAGCCGGATACACTGGTGAGCATATGACTGAGCAGTCCGCCCGTGCAGGACTCAGCCGTACTGACAGTGAGCTGCCTTACAACCAAGATCTTTGCTAATTGGTTTGATAATATTGAGAGCTGTTGATCCATAGGGGTGCTCAGATTTTTTCAGGATCCTGGTGTTTTTGGCCTTTTCCCAGTTCCTGTGAACGGGTAAATGCTGCCCAAACGGCGCGAGAAATGGCTGTTCGGAAGCCCATCTTCTCAAGATAATATAAGGCTGTAGCCGAGGTGCCTCCAGGAGAGGTGACCTGGTTGCGTAGTCGGGCAGGATGGGCATTGTTCTTTGTGAAGTAAGCAACCGAGCCTTTCATCGTTTGAACGACCATCTCTTCGGCAATGCGGCGGGGCAAACCGAGATGAACCCCGGCATCGATCATTGCTTCTAAAAACAAGAATACATAAGCTGGTCCGGTCCCTGAGACTGCCGTGGCCATATCAATATAGGTTTCCTCTTCCACAAAGATCTCACGGCCAAAAGCTTCTAAAATTTCTTGTGCCAGGGCATGCTGCTGGTCAGAAATCTGCTGGCTTTGCGTCCAAACAGTCATGCCTTCACCAATTTGAGCCGGCGTATTGGGCATAGCCCTCACAACACTGGGATGATCCAGTCCCTCCACTAATGACTTGATTGTAGCGCCTGCGATGATCGATAAAACCAGGGCATGCGGTGGGATATGGCCGCGCAAAATTTGCATGACCTCAGGCAGTTTTTGTGGTTTGATACACAGAATGACCACATCGGCATCCTGAACGGCTTTGACATTATCTGGTTGAGATTTAAAATTAAAAGTTTGCTGAAGCTGCGACAATCTTTCTAACTGCGGATCTGCCCCATTGATATGGCCGGCAGAGACCACATGTTTCTTAATCAAGCCAAGTAAAATGGCTTCGCCCATCACACCTAAACCAATTAATGCAAAATTTTTATCATTGTTCATAGTGACTCCATTATGAATTTGATGACCAGCGTGCAAAGAGAGAATGTGAAAGAATCCTACCTTGAGATTTATCTACTGTGACCAGCTCACCGCTGGTAACCTGGCCGCCTTTATTTGAGATCATAGCTTGCAATGCCTGGTGCGGCACCAATGCAGAAGCCTGAATGGCATAGGAGGTGAAGCAAATGAACTGCGGGTTGGGGGTCAATACCTTGCGGCAAAGGTCAAGTAATCCGGAAATATCCTCAAAGTAATCCCAGACCTTGCCAGTGGGGCCTCGTCCGAATTTAGGCGGATCCAAGATGATGCCATCATAATAGGATTTCCTTCTAGCCTCTCGCTTGAGGTATTTTCGGGCATCTTCCACCAGCCAGCGGACAGATCGGTCAGCAAGCCCCGAAAGATCAAGATTTCTGCTGGCCCAGGCGACCGCGTGTTTAGAGGCATCTACATGGGTCACCTCAGCACCAGCTCTTGCCGCTGCAGCGGTTGCCATACCTGTGTAGCCAAATAAATTGATCACTTTAAGTTTTCGTCCAGCAGAACGAACCTGTTGTTCAATCCAATCCCAATGAACAGCTTGTTCTGGGAACACACCGATATGGCGCGATTTACTTAATCTGATTTCACATTGCAGACCTTTATAATCAATTTTCCAGGGTTGTTGAATATCAGACTTAAATTCCCAATAACCGCCATGTTCACTGATCGTTGGCACCATGACAGCATCGGCAGATTCCCAATCACTGCCTGACAGCGCTGGGGGCCAGATAGCCTGCGGCTCAGGTCGTACCAGTTTATAAGGACCCAAGCGTTCAAGTGCCTGGCTGTTTCCAGAATCCAGTAGTTCATAGTCTTGCCAATCAGGAGAGGTTAATAAATGTAGTGTTGGCATTTTATTTTGGTCAGTCATACAGATTAAAAAAGTCCTAAATTTAGAAGTTGATCGAGCCAAGGGGTTATAAATTGAAGTACCAGCGCCAATGCAGCTGCCTGTTCAAGTGGTTTTTGAAAGGATTGCTGAATCTTTATGCTTTTTTCATTACGCTGTAACCTTATCAGCGGCGGTAGTGTGAAGATCAACGCCAGTCCCACCATCACCAGCAGAACCCAGCCAGGGATTGTATGAAGGACAAAAAAAGTAATCACACCAGAAAAAACACCCAGTCCTATCATCAGAATCATCAATATTTGTGTGTTTTTTTCACCGAGGACGATGGCTGTGTGCCTTAGATGCGCCTGTCGGTCACCTACAATATCGCGCATTTCATTGAACAATTCACCGTAAATACTGATTGCACTGACAAATAATAAAGGCCAAAACCAGCCCTTGTTCAATGTGTCGCTAAATGTGAAATATCCACTCAAGTATTGCAGTCCAGCCAGCATCAGACAGTGTGAAAGGAAATCAATAAAGGCAATTGTTTTGAGTCGGATTCCTCTATAGGAGTAAATAAAACCCAGGATAAGACTGAGCCAGCCAAAAATCATCGTGCGAATACCAAGGGTGACAAATAATCCAGCGGAGAGCAGGCCAATGGCCACCGTCGCGGTTCTGGCAGCAGAAGGTGATATCAAACCAGCAGATACGGGGTTGCGGTTTGCTTTTTCGGCTGCCAAGACGTCATCTGGGGCGTCTTCGATATCATTGATCATAAAGGCAAAGCCAACGGCCAGCCAGTTTGCGGTGAGGATTATTGGAAACCGCCAATTAAGATATCCATCGGCTGCAGTTACACCCAATAACGTCGTGAAGATGACGAAATAGACATATTCATTAAATCGGGTCAGTTTTGCCAGGCCGATGAGTGTTTTCTTCAAGATGGTCTCCTGTACGTAATTGATTTTGAGTATACCATTTTTGTCTATGAAATTATTTTCGGAAAATGGGTTCGATGGGCTATAATTCAAAAGTTCAATCACTGTGGAGGCTGTATGGATTTTGACCGTATAATCGACCGACGCACAACAGAAAGTGTAAAATGGAACTGGTATGGTGAAGATGTGCTGCCGATGTGGGTGGCTGATATGGATTTTCTCTCACCAGAACCGGTGATTAAAGCGCTGCAAGATCGGGTTGAACATGGGGTGTTTGGTTATAGCTTTCCGCCAGATGGCCTTGATAGTGCTATTGTTGATCACCTGGCTGATCGGCATGGTTGGCAGATTGAAAAGAAAAATATCTCACTGGTTTCTGGTGTTGTCAAAGGATTCACCCATGCGATCTACAGCCTGACAAGCCCCGGTGACGGAATTCTGATCCAACCCCCGGTCTACCCCCCAATATTGAAAGCGCCGGCTGCGACCGGGCGGCGTTGTGTCGTGAATGAATTGGTCAGGCGAGAAGATGGCCGATATGGTATTGATTTTGATGATTTTGAAGCCAAAGCTGCGGAAGATGTCAAATTATTTATCCTCTGCAGCCCCCATAACCCTGTTGGCAAGGTCTTTAGCAAAGTAGAGCTGACCCGTATGGCAGAAATCTGCCTTAAACATGATGTTTTGATCTGCGCAGACGAAATTCATGCAGACCTGGTGTTTTCGGAGTCTAAACATATCCCGATCGCCAGCTTGACAGACGAAGTGGCGGATATCACTGTTACATATATGGCACCCAGCAAAACTTTTAATATCGCCGGTCTTTCAACCTCATTTTATATTGCGAGTAATGAACGCCTAAAAAATAAATTATCTCAAACGATGACAATGCTTTTGGGGCATCCATCAATTTTGGGCTTGCACGCAGCCAGGGCCGCATACCGGCATGGCCGGCCGTGGTTAGAAGATCTGATGAATTATTTACAATCAAATCGAGATTATTTGATGGAATTTGTTGGACGTGAAATGCAAGGCATTGAGATAGGTTTACCTGAAGGGACATATCTTGGTTGGCTGGATTGCCGTGGTTTGCAACTTGACCAGTCACCACAAGCTTTTTTCCTGGAGAAAGCCAAAGTGGGCTTGAATGAGGGTCGAGATTTTGGCTTGCCAGGCGATGGTTTTGTGCGGATTAATTTTGGTTGCCCTCGTGTTTTGCTTGAAGAAGGTCTGGCCAGGATGAAGGGTGTTATTTAATCATCATGAATCAAAGCAACATCAATCAATCAAATTGGGGACAGCGACTTGCTTCTGGCTGCGGTTGTTTGACTGCATTTGGTATGGGCATGATTTTGCTTATCTTGATGACATACATTTCCCTGATCGTCGTAGGCGCAGTGCTGATCGTTTCTGACCCAATTGAGCCTGTGGATGCTGTCGTTATCCTCAGCGGCGATGATGGGAACAGGCTGGGGATGGCCGTGGATTTATTGGAGCGGGGTTATGTCCATCGGTTGGTGATCACCAATACAAATCGGGCGGCTAACCGGCGGCTTGCTCGAGAAGCAGAACAGGCAGGGTATGATAGAGATAATATATTTATTACTGACCTGTTTGTAGACAGCACCCGCGATGAAGCCCAGGCAGTACGTGCATTTGCCCAGCAGCAGGGTTGGACGACATTGATGGTTGTGACAGATCCATACCACAGTTTCAGGGCAAGATTGATCTTTAATTTGGAATTGCGGGGGAGCGGCATTAATATCATCGTGAGGCCGGTCGTTGGCCATTGGTTCCGTTCACCAACCTGGTTTTATCACCGGGAAGGCTGGCGTTATGTTGGGCTTGAGATCGGAAAGCTGGTCAATTATTTCTTTCCCTTGAATTAAAATAAAAATCGGGCTGCAGCTGAAGCCCGATCGAGTGTTTGAAGACTAGATTTCTTCGTTTCCATTGACTGGGATGACATTGGCAGCCTGCAAGCCTTTGGGGCCATCCTCTACAGAAAATTCAACTTCCTGCCCCTCTCTGAGCCTTTTGTACCCTTCCATCTGGACGGATGAGAAGTGCACAAAAATATCCTCTTCACCATCGTCGCGGCCGATGAAACCGTACCCTTTGGGAGCACTAAACCACTTAACAGTTCCAACAAAACGTTCTGACATACTTAACTCCATCTTTCTAGGATCCATTAATGTACTTGTATCCTCTTCATCAGGACACCCTGTGTATAATAATCCGTTCCGATAGGCATGTCAAGTAACGGGCATTCTTAAAAGAACAGAATTGTTAGATGATTGGCAATTCTTATTGTTTGGGAGCATCCGTATATTGAAAGAAAGTTGATAACTACTCAGCTAATGGAGAAATCGGGGATTTCTCCCGACCTTTCAGTTGCAGTGCAACCTGAGCATTTACCAATTTCATTAATATATTAATGGCCGCTGTCTCCGGTTGGAATGCCGTCATAAATTTCAGGCCGCTCAGGTCCCTCAACGACGAGATAACCCACCAGTCCACGTTCAAGGCGTGAAAGTGCATGGTCAACCAGCAGGTAATTGCCTGGTACATCCACGGTAAATTCAACCATAGCTGCACCACCTGGCGCGACCAACGTAGTCTGGATATTTGTTAACGGTGGAGATGTCAATGATCCCTGGTCATAAACCCGATCGAATATTTCTCCAATGACGTGAAATGATGAAATAAGATTTGGCCCACCCACACCAAAGTAAATACGGATCCTGTCTCCAACTTTAGCTGTTAAAGGGGATCGTTCAGTCAGGCTGTCGACTGCGCCATTAAAGATGACGTATTCTGGCCGTTCATCGAGCATTTTTTCCAGGCTGAATGTGTTTATACCTGATGAACCAAATTTTTCATTGGTGTAAAGTTCGCCTTGCATGACATAAAATTCATGATCGACAGGGGGCAATCCTTCTTCTGGTTCTACAAGGATCATTCCATACATCCCATTACTGATGTGGTGAGCAACCATAGGGGTGGCACAATGGTAGACATAGATACCTGGATTCAGGGCTTTAAAGGTAAAACTGGTAGCCCCTCCTGGCTGTGTTTGTGTGGAAACTGCTCCACCCCCGGGGCCTGTGACTGCATGAAAGTCAACCGAATGAACAAAATGACTATCTGACGCATTGTTCAAAGTTACTTCAACCGTATCCCCCACTCGCACACGGATAAAGGGCCCTGGAACAGTCCCATTAAAAGTCCAAAATTGATAACTGCTCCCATCAGAAAGATGTGCTTCAACCTCTATTGTTTCTAAGTGAATCTGGACGAATCCCTCGTCAGACCGGTTTAGCGGCGCAGGAAGGTGATCTGGTGCTTTGACGACGCTGTTTTGAATGGTTTCATTATTTTGGCTGTTTTCATTACCGATGATTAAAAAACCTTCCATACCGCTTTGTCGGTGCCCCGGCACACTGCAAAAATATGAAAATTGACCCTCTTGATCAGCAATGAAATTAATCTTCTCCTGTTTTTCTTTTTCAAAGAATTGAGGTGTAGCAGCGTCAAATTCAGTGATGACCAAGTCATGCAGCATACCGTCATCATTGATTAAAGTGATTTCAACAAGATCTCCTTTGACTGCATATAAATTTGGATTAATTTCTCCGTCAATTTCTCCACCAACGCCTACAAAGATCAAATCGTTTCCAGACATAGCCGTCTTTAATGTGTACTGAACATCTGGATTGATTGTTGCATCTTCTGGTATATCATTCTTTGATGAACTGCATGCTGTGAGAATGAATATCGCTGTTAAAAATAAAAGGAATAATTGGGCAAACCCTACTTTTCGAAACATGTGTTTCTCCTTTACAACCGATAACTTTGTGAATTTAATCACAATAATTATAACAAATAATATCTAAAAAGTCAATATTAAATAATGAAATTATGGACATTTAGGGGGCTAAAAATTTAAAATGGGTAATTTAGTTGTTTGACTGCAAGCATAACAATAACTGCTCTAAATTACCCTCTGGTTCCTGGGCTGTAATGGCCAGGACATACTGCTGTATTGGGAGCACGTTTTCATCTGTTATTTCCAGCAGCTTGCCGTTGTCAGGCAGCTGGCTTTGTAAACCAAACCCGATGGCATAAGGATTTTCTGCCAGAATTATTTCCAGTGCGTTAATAGTCGAAAAAATCTGTGGAAAGCTTTGGATAGTTTGTTCATCGAGAAATATTCGCATGAAAAGCACACGGAGTTCATGGTTCTTTGGATAAGCGAGGGTTAGAATCTCCTGGTTTATAACAAGTCCATCTTGAATAACCTCAGGCACATCTTCCCAATTGGTGATCTCGCCGGTAAAAATGGACTGTAAGCTAACTAGGCTGATAGTGTCCACAGGGACAATATCCCCGGTGAATACGACTAAATTTTCGTATCCCATAATGGCAGCATGAGGATCGCTGTCCATTCGCTGGCCGAGCCGCAGGATCAGATCAGCTTCTTGAAGTTCCAGTTGGTTTCTTGCCAAAACCTGGGTGTATACACCGAAATTTGGCAGGCCATCAGCGCAGCTTGCTACGGCTGGCAGCCAGTGCTCAAGTGCCGGTGTGATTTGCATTTCAATGATTTCAAAGGGAGGTCTGCCAGTTGAATTGGCAGGCGCAGGCGTGCATCCGCCAAGAACAGCTAAGAAAATCATCCCCAGACCCAGGTGTCGGACCAGTTTCATTTGATAAACCATACAACGATTGTCATACTGCCCAATAACAAACAATAAATTGAGAAATAAACCAGAGAATGATTCACCAAAAAACCCAACAGCCAGCGGATTACCAGGTATCCGACGACCAGGGCGGTCAGGAAACCGGCTGCCAAAATTGGTAAAAAAGCACCTAAATTGGGCATCTCGGTAAACATCTGGTAAGTAGATAAAGCACCAGCGGCTGCCATGATCGGGATTGACATCAAGAAAGCAAAACGCCCGGCTGCTTCACGCCGCAGGTGGCGGAACATGCCGCCTGAAATGGTCGAACCTGAGCGGGAAATGCCAGGTACCAGCGCTAAAGTTTGCATCAACCCGATGAACAGGGCAATACCGGCAGTGATATCGTGGGTATCGCCGATTTTCTGGCTGACCTTCTCGGCAAGAAACAATAAGCCTGCAGTCACTAACAGAGCAAAGCCGGTGATCAGTGGTGAAGTATAAATTTGTTCAAATAAATCATTTAAAAAGAATCCGGCCAGACCTGCCGGAATGGTTGCCAGAATCAGCAGCCAACCCAGGCGTGAATCGTGAGTTGCAAAGGGCTGTTTTTTTACCAGACCTTGAACGAACCCAGAGAGGATGTTGAGCAAATCCTGGCGAAAATAGAGGATGATGGCGACCAATGTGCCAAGTTCCACCAGGACATTAAAAAAGAACAATTCACCCTCGGGGATGTGCCAGTTTAAGAAAAACGGCACAAGGATGGTATGTCCTGAACTGGATATGGGCATGAATTCGCTGATCCCCTGGATCATGCCCAAAATAACTGCCTGGAAAAATGTCATTGATTGTTCCTCTGTTCGTTTTTCAGGTTTGAAAGGTAATTATAAGCAAAATCATCAAATTGCCCATCCGTGATTGCGCTACGGATTTGATGGGCCAATTCAAGCAGCGTATAAATATTGTGGATTGAGATCAGCGTACCTGAGAGTAATTCACGTGCAGCAATCAGATGCCGGATATAAGCCCTGCTGTGGTTTTGGCATGTATAGCAGGTACAGCTTTCACTGATCGGTTTTTCATCCCGGGCATATTGGGCATTCATCAGGTTCATCCTGCCGGTGTTGGTCATGGCGGCATGATGCCGGGCCAGCCGGGTTGGCAGGACACAGTCAAAAATATCAATGCCTCGACGGACGCATTCAACTAAATCTTCTGGCGTACCGACACCCATCAAATAGCGGGGTTTGTTTTTTGGGAGAATGTCATTGACCACTTCGAGCATGGTGTGCATTTCTGCTTTGGTTTCTCCTACTGAAAGGCCGCCGACCGCATTGCCGGGCAGATCGAGGCTGGCGATGAATTCAGCCGATTGCTGGCGTAGATCCGGGAAGACGCCGCCTTGAACTATGCCAAATAAAGCCTGGTCTGTGCGAGTCTTGGCGTTTATACAGCGTTCAGCCCACAGGTGCGTTCGTTCCATGGATTTGATGTTGTATTCATGATCATAGGGTACTGCGCATTCGTCAAACGCCATGATGATATCGGCTCCGAGGTTCTCCTGGATCTGCACAGACCGTTCTGGTGTAAAGCGATGGGTAGAACCATCGATGTGGCTTTTGAAAGTGACCCCATCTTGATCAACTTTGCGCATTTCAGATAATGAAAAGACCTGAAACCCACCCGAATCAGTCAGGATGGGGCCATCCCAGTTCATAAATTGATGCAAACCACCCATCTCTGCTACAAGGTCGTCGCCAGGCCTGAGGTAGAGATGGTAGGTGTTGGCGAGAATTAGTTTTGCATCCAATTCGTGCAGGTGGCGCTGCGTGAGAGATTTGACCGTCGCCTGGGTTCCAACGGGTGCAAAAATCGGTGTGGGGATGTCCCCATGAGGTGTGTGAAAAATTCCAGTACGGGCTTTACCGTCTTGTGATGTTAGATCAAATTTAAAGATGTTTTTTTCCATCAAGCATGCTTTCGCCTTATAAAAACAATTCTTATTATGCATTGATTCTAGGGTGTGTTGAATTTACACCTAATTATTAAATATTCAAGGGTATTTTCTGTGGTGGCGACGCATGCGTCACCCCTACCGACATTGTTTTTCAATACTCTCGATTCTATTTTGTTGATTTTTTACCAGCTTTAGATTATACCGTAGGGCAATGAGAAATCTGGCAGTCAAGCAAATGACTTGAAAGGAATCCCAAGCAGGGCTATACTTTTTTGCATGGACAATCACGCATATTCAACATGGCTTGAAATCGACCTGGGGGCGATCAAGCAAAATATCAAAACAATTCAAAAACTGACTCACACGCCTGTGATGGCCGTGGTCAAAGCCAATGGGTATGGGCATGGTGTGCAGGCTGTTGCCAGGGCAGCGATGGAAGTAGGTGCGACCTGGTGCGGCGTTGCCCGGATGGAGGAAGCTATCAATTTACGGGCAGCAGGGATCGACATCAATATCATGGTGTTGGGATATTCCTCCCCGACCTTGATCCCCGAGGCGATCGAACATGATATCCATGTAGCAATTTATGACCCTGATTTGGTGAAGGCTTACGAGGAAAAAGCAAAAAACCACGGCAAAAAAATTAAAGCCCACTTGAAGGTCGAGACTGGTATGGGGCGGTTAGGCATGCCGCCAGATGAGGTGTTGGATTTTCTAACTGAGAACCAGTTTCACTCGTTTCTAGAGATTGATGGAATCTTTACACATTTAGCCAGCGCTGATGAACCCAAGTCTGGCCAGACAAAGAACCAATTATCGACCTTTAACGCACTGCTTCTGCAGTTACAAAAAGCCGGCCTGTGCCCGGAAACGATCCACGCATCGAATTCTGCCGGCATGTTAAACTTCCCTGCAGCTTACTATAACCTGGTAAGGCCAGGGATTGCGATTTATGGGATCAACCCCTCGCCAGAGACACCACTTCCTGAAAATTTTCGCCCTGCACTCACCTGGAAGGCACGACTGACTTCCGTGCGAAATTTCCCACCCGGGCATGGTATCAGCTACGGGTCGATCTATGTGACCACAGGGGAAGAGCGGATCGGCGTCATCCCGGTCGGGTATGGGGATGGATATCGCAGGGTTGAAGGCCAGCAAGTGCTGGTTAATGGGCAGTTTGTCGATATTGTCGGGCGGGTCTGTATGGACCAGTGTATGCTGCAGCTGGATACCGTTCCTGATGCAGAGGTGGGGGATGAAGTCGTCCTCTTAGGTGAACAGGGTGACAAGCGAATCACGGCCAGTGATATTGCCAAGCGGTGGAATACGATTAACTATGAAGTCGTCTGTGGACTGGCTGACAGGCTGCCGCGCCTTTATTTTGAATCATGACACACACAAAACCGAATTTAGTCAGCGTTGAGCTGCATTTGCATACCTGCGGCTCTGAAGACAGCCTGGTCAAGGTTGACAGGCTGCTCGCACATTGTGAGAGGATTGGGCTTGATAAAGTTGCCATCACGGATCACAACAGCATTGAGCAGGCAAAAATTGCGCATCAAAAATACCCTGATCGGGTGATCATCGGGGAGGAGATCGAAACCACCCAGGGTGAAATATTGGGATATTTCATGAAGGAATGGGTGCCGCCACATCTTTCGCCGATGGAAACGATCAAACGGTTGAGGGACCAGGGGGCAGTGATTAGCGTGTCGCATCCATTTGATATACACCGCAGTTCACCGTGGACAGAAGATCAATTGACTGCGATTGTGCCTTATATTGATGCAATTGAAGTCTTCAATGCCCGCTGCATGACACAAAAACCCAATCAACAGGCAGATGCATTTGCAAGAGAGCACGGGCTTTCTGGCACGGTGGGTTCCGATGCCCATTCGATCTGGGAGGTTGGTCGGGCAGTTCTGGAGATGGCAGAATTTTCAGGTGCAGCTGAGTTTAAAACTGGGTTAGTGAATGCTGAGGTCAAAGCAACGCTTTCACCGGCATGTGTGCATCTATTTTCAAGGTTTGCTTTTATTTTCAATAAGCTAAAGGGTTTTTCTCTGCGAGATTGTTAGTTTGGTCAAACCTACGCATAAATCAAAGATTTCCAGCCATAAATATTTATGGCTGGACGAAATTGTTTAAGCAGTCCGACAAAGTACTATCCCTGGCTGCTGATATCCTCGCCCTGTTCAATTTTGGAAATCAGATCAACTCGAGTTTGGTGACGTCCGCCTTCAAATTCTTGACTCAGCCAGGTGTCGACGATTTCAATGGCAAGGCCAAATCCTAAAACTCGCCCACCGAGGGCAAGAATATTGGCATTATTATGGGCACGGGCCATGCGGGCTGAATAGCAGTCGCTGACCGGGGCGCACCGAATTCCAGGGATTTTATTTGCGGAGATGCCGATCCCAACACCAGTCCCGCAGATCAGAATACCAAAATCTACCTCGCCGGCTGTGACGGCTTTGGCGACTTTTTGGGCATAAATGGGGTAGTGGGTGCTGTCATTTGTGTAAGTACCGGCATCCTGTACTTCAACACCTTTGGAATCCAGGTGGTCGATGACAATTTTTCGCAGGTCGTAACCAGCATGGTCGCTGCCAATGGCGATTTTCATTTTATGCCTCCTCATACTCATTTGGTTATTTTGTTTGTTACTGCTCAGCTTATGAAGAAATAGGGGGTGTGGTGTGGCGGCAAAGCCGCCACACCACACCCCCTACCTTTCATTTGCATGGCAGCCTGAGCAGTTACTT
>CAZCBW010000009.1:0-48435 GCA_964497065.1 uncultured Candidatus Brevefilum sp.
CCATCGTCCCCACGTTTAGATGCGGTTTTGTGCGATCAAATTTCTCCTTGGCCATTGTTTATAATTACTCCTCAATATAAAAATATATGTAAAATTTAGTTTCCTAAAATCTTCTTCATGACTGCTTCGGAGACTGGGGCATAATGCAGGAATTCCATCGTAAACACGCCCCGTCCTTTAGTAGAAGACCGCAGCTCAGTTGCATAACCAAACATTTCAGCTAAGGGTACTTCGGCCTGAATGGCCTGGGTATTGCCGGGCCGGGTGTCCAATCCCTGCACATTACCGTGCCGGGAATTGATATGCCCCAATATATCACCGGTATGGTCTTCAGGCACAAGCACTTCAACTTTCATGATCGGTTCAAGTAATATAGGCTTTCCCCTTAGTACGCCTTCACGAAAGGCAAAGATCGCTGCCATTCGAAAAGCCATATCACTTGAATCGACTTCGTGTGATGAACCATCCAAAAGGGTAACTTTCAAATCCGTCATCGGGTAACCAGAGACAACACCGCCTTCTACTGCCTCCCTGACACCTTTCTCAACAGCAGGAATAAATTCCTTCGGGACCGTCCCACCACGCACTGCCTCTTCAAAAATAAAACCTGAACCGCTTTCCAAAGGTTCAATCTTCAAAACGACATGTCCGTACTGACCATGACCGCCGGTTTGTTTGACAAACTTATACTCAGCTTCAGGCACTGTTCGGGTGATCGTTTCATGGTAAGCAACGCGGGGTTTACCGACATTAGCCTGTACTTTGAATTCACGCAGCATTCGGTCCACCAGGATATCAAGGTGCAGTTCACCCATCCCTGAAATGATCGTCTGCCCGGTTTCTTCATCTTGCCTGACCTGAAAAGTGGGATCTTCCTCAGATAATTTCTGTAATGCAACGCCCATCTTAGCTTGATCAGCCAAGGTCTTTGGTTCAATTGCAACTGAAATCACAGGCTCAGGAAAATTGATCGTTTCAAGCAAAATGGGGTTTGCAGTGTCACACAGCGTATCACCCGTATAGCTGTCTTTTAACCCTAAAATTGCACCGATATCACCGGCTTGAATTTCATCGATGTCCTCACGGCTGTCTGCATACATCCGCAGTAAACGGCCAACCCGTTCTTTGCTGTCTTGGGTTGGGTTCTGATAACTGGCACCTTTTTTCAAAGTTCCCGAGTAAATTCGGACATATGCTAGACGTCCGACATAAGGATCGGTGACGATTTTAAAGACCAGCGCAGACATCGGTGCGTCATTCTCTGGCGGCCGTGTAATTGCTTCTTCAGTTTTTGGATGCAACCCATGAACATCAGGAACCTCTAATGGCGAGGGCAGATAATCTACCACAGCGTCCAGCAAAAGCTGAACACATTTATTCTTTAAAGAAGAACCGCAAAATACTGGGGCAACCTTGTTTTCCAGAACGCCTTTCCGAAGTGCTTTTTTTAGCTCATCAAGGGTTAGTGTTTCACCCTCCAGGTATTTCATCGTCAGTTCATCATCCAGTTCAGCAATCCGCTCAACCAGCTCATCTCTCTGTGTTGTTGCTTTTTCCACCAGGTCAGCAGGAATTTCTGCATAGCGTGGCTGGCTGCCCTGTTCATCATCATAAAAAATGGCTTGTTCTGTTAAAAGATCAACAACACCGGTAAAATTTTCTTCATGGCCGATTGGCAGCTGCATTGCCAGGGGGTGAGCACCAAGCCTCTCTTCGATGGATTGAAGCGTTCGATCATAAGATGCACCAACACGGTCCATCTTGTTTGCAAAGCAAATTCTGGGTACAGAATAAACATTCGCCTGCCGCCAGACAGTTTCACTTTGCGGTTCAACACCCTGAACTGCATCAAACACAACAATACCGCCATCCAGCACCCTCAAAGAGCGCTGAACCTCGGCGGTAAAGTCGATATGGCCGGGTGTATCAATAATATTGATCTTATGGTCCTTCCAAAAGGTTGTCACAGCTGCAGAAACAATCGTAATCCCCCGTTCACGCTCCTGTTCCATCCAGTCAGTGACCGTTGACCCATCATCAACATATCCCAGCCTATATGTTCGACCGGTATAGTAAAGAATCCGCTCCGTTGTAGTGGTTTTACCAGCATCAATATGCGCGATGATACCAATATTGCGACATCGCTCTAGCGGATAATATTTTTCAGCCATGAAACCTTAATCCAATCCGGTCTATTAAAAATAAATAATAAGCTATATTCGGAAGTGTGAAAATGCACGGTTGGCTTCAGCCATTCGATGCGCTTCCTCACGCCTGCGATATGCTGCACCTGCATTCGTCGCAGCATCCATTAATTCATTCGCCAGTTTTTCCGAAAATGATTTTCCTGGCCGTTGACGTGCAGCAGTGATGATCCAGCGCATAGCAAGGTACTTCCTGCGGCTAGGATCAACCTCCATCGGCACCTGGTAAGTAGCACCACCCACACGACGAGGACGCACCTCCATTAATGGTGACACATTTTTTAAAGCTGCATCAAATGTCTCAAGTGGTTCTTTGCCAGTACGTTCTTCAATCAGGTCAAAAGCGCCATACAACAGGTTAACTGCTGTACTCTTTTTACCCATTAACATAATGCGATGGATCATCTCTTGAACATCCACGCGATGATAACGTGCATCAGGCGAGACTTCTCGTTTTTCTGGTTTATATCTACGCGCCATTCTTACTCCTTACATATTACATAGCAATAAAATAAAATAGGGCAAAGCATCAAAATAATTCCTTTTAATTCCTATACATATGCTTGCCCTAACGTTTTTAAATAACGCTGCTGGTTGACCGGTTACTTGGGCTTCTTGGCACCGTATTTTGAACGACCGCGGGCGCGGTCTTCAACACCGGTTGAATCCAGCGTGCCTCGAACGACATGATAGCGTACACCAGGCAGGTCCTTGACACGGCCGCCCCGCAGGAGCACCACTGAGTGCTCCTGCAGTTGGTGGCCTTCGCCAGGAATATAAGCTGTGACTTCCATATGGTTCGTCAAGCGCACACGGGCAATCTTACGTAAGGCAGAATTCGGTTTCTTAGGGGTCATGGTTCGCACGACCGTGCAAACACCTCGCTTCTGCGGGGCACCTTTTGGCTGACGAATTCGCTTTTGCTTATCCGAGTTATAGGTGAACTGCAACGCAGGTGACTTGCTTTTCTTGCTTTTAGTTTTTCGACCTTTGCGTACTAATTGATTGATCGTTGGCACTGTTGCCTCCAAATCTAATTCTGTCTTATATCTTTTTCCAATAATGGAGGCCATCATCATCTTTCAAGATGGCCTCACTTCTATCAAATTTTGCCTTCAGAAACGTGACCGGGATTGTAGGGTCAGCCTGAAGGTAACGAGGGGTGATTCTACCATGGGTACCAGGGTGCGTCAAGACGAATTTTTCGTCTGGGCGGTTCCTAAATATCCCTGCCAATACTGATCAAACCAGTTGGCGTATTAGGTAATTTTGCTCGATCTTCATCTTTACCAAACGTGACCACGTCTTCGTTGTCCAGTACTGCTTCGATTGACAAACCGAGGCTCTGCATCTCTTTGACCAGCACTTTGAATGCTGCCGGGATGCCCGGATCTTCGATGGGTTCACCCTTCACGATTGCTTCGTAGGTGTTGACACGGCCAACCACATCATCTGATTTGACGGTTAGCATCTCCTGAAGTGTATAGGCGGCACCATAAGCTTCAAGTGCCCAAACTTCCATTTCACCAAAACGCTGGCCACCGAATTGGGCTTTACCACCCAGGGGCTGCTGCGTTACCAGGCTGTATGGTCCAGTTGACCTTGCATGCACTTTATCCTCAACAAGGTGGTGCAGCTTTAGAATGGTCATTAAACCAACAGTGACGGGATGATCATAATAATCACCGGTCTTCCCATCCCGCAGTTTCTGCTTGCCGAGGATTGGCATCGGTTTATCGACCTCTTGCATGACTTTCTTTGCCTCCACTCGGAGTTCATCCAAAGAAAGTGATTTCTTAGCTTTAACCCCAAATGACTGCATCCATAACCTGAGTCCAGCTTCTACTGTGCGATTTTCCTGCTCCTCCCGGACGTCTGTTGGTAAATCAACCGTTTCAAAGGAAGCAATACCTTCAGGATCATACCCTTCGTCTCGCAGCCATTCTGTCATTGTCGCACGCCGGGCATTGGATTGATTCGAGGAGATGTCATATACATCATATCCCCGGTCACCCAACCATTCCGCTAAATAGAGCATGCGGACTTCGTCATCATCACGAATCGCTTCGGGGTCATAAGATTCTTCTCGCAGCCAATCCCAGGCCTTTTCAGCTACCACATCCCAGGCATGGTCAATCATCCATGCTCGGGCAAGTTCTGCTTCAATTTCATATTCGGTGGCACCGTCAAACACCGGGGTTAATGCCCTGAATCCGAGCCTCTCGGCTGCCCAACCCAAATGCACCTCCAGAAGCTGCCCAATATTCATACGACCAGGCACACTGAGAGGATTCAAGATAACCTCAATTGGACGTCCATTATCCAGGAAGGGCATATCTTCAACAGGCACGACCAATGAGATCACACCTTTGTTACCATGCCGCCCAGCCATTTTGTCGCCTTCTGTGACTTTGCGCCGTTGGGCTACAGCCACTCGGACCATCGTGTCAACGCCAGCTTTCAAATCTGAGTTTTTTTCACGGGTGAATACTTTGACGTCAACCACGATCCCATGTTCACCATGCGGCATCCGCAGCGATGTGTCTTTGACATCACGGGACTTCTCACCAAAAATCGCACGCAGCAGCCGTTCTTCAGGTGTTAATTCTTTCTCACCCTTTGGTGTGATCTTCCCAACAAGGATATCGTTCGGGCCGACTTCTGCACCAATCCGGATAATGCCAAACTCATCCAGGTTGCGTATCGCCTCTTCACCAACATTGGGAATATCGCGAGTGATCTCTTCAGGCCCAAGTTTGGTGTCTCGCGCTTCTACCTCGTGCTTTTCGATATGTACCGAGGTATAGCTGTCTTCCTGAACCAGTTTTTTTGAAAGTAAGATAGCATCCTCAAAATTACCTCCCTCCCAAGAGACGAAAGCAACCAGCACATTCTGTCCCAATGCTAGTTTGCCGTCTACCGAAGAAGAGGAATCACCAATGATCTGGCCTTTTTGGATTCTTTGTCCTTTGATCACTGCTGGCCGCTGGTCAATACAAGTAGACTGGTTTGACCGCCGATATTTTTGAAGATTATAGGTTCTGATCTTGCCACCGCTCTCACGGACTTGAATAGAACGGCCAGTCACTGAGACGACCTCGCCATCATCCTCTGCTAAAACCAGCTGGCCTGAATCAATAGCCGAATAATCTTCCATCCCAGTTGAAACGATGGGGATCTCAGGCCGCACAAGAGGTACAGCCTGCGCCATCATGTTTGAACCCATTAAAGCCCGGTTAGCATCATCATGCTCAAGGAAGGGAATCAAAGCAGCGCTTACACCGACAATCTGCTGCGGCGCAACATCCATATAGTCGATTTGCTCAGGTGAAGAAAGAATGAAACCCGAATGGAAGCGGCAGGAAACTCGCCGGATAAATTCCATGTGCTCATTTAATGGGGCGTTCGCCTGGGCAATCACAAATTTGTCTTCAGCATCTGCTGAAAGATATTGATAATCATCTGTCAAGAACGGTGTCACTAGGATCACATCCAATTTAAGCTTTGCCAGCTTCTTAGCCAGCTCTTTGTTGATTCGTTCGCCGCTGACACCAATAACCTCACCGGTTTTTGGATCCTTCACATCCTCACGCAGTTCACGGCCTTCAAGCTCATCCTTTGAGCTCAATGACCTGAGTACCCGACGGTAGGGCGTTTCAAGAAATCCGTATTCATTGACTGTTGCATAAGTGGCCATACGACCAATTAACCCAATATTTGGGCCTTCAGGTGTTTCAATTGGGCAGATGCGGCCATAATGGGTATGGTGAACATCCCGCACATCAAAACCTGCTCGTTCACGGCGCAGGCCGCCAGGCCCTAATGCTGACAGTGTACGTTTGTGACGTAATTCTGCCAGAGGGTTGGTCTCTTCCATGAACTGAGACAACTGGCTTGAGCCAAAGAATTCTCGTAATGACGCAACAACCGGCCTGATATTCACCAGACTGGTGGGAGAGACCTGATCTTGATCTCGAATTGACATGCGCTCACGGATGACACGTTCCATCCGGCGTAAACCTACACGCAATTTATTTTGGATCAGTTCACCAACTGTTTTGATCCGACGATTACCCAGGTGGTCAATATCATCACCGGGTTCAACACCGTTATTGATCTGGATCATCCGCCGTACAATCCGGATGATATCCCACTTGGTGATCGTGCGGTGATTGATTGAGATATCCTGGTCTAATTTCTGGTTTAGTTTATAACGGCCAACACGCTCGAGATCGTAACGGCGCTGATCGAACAACTGCTCCTCTAAAAAGGTTTTGGCATTGTCCAACGTGGGCGGATCGCCAGGTCGCAAGCGTTTGAAGAATTCAATCAAAGCCGCTTCTGCAATTGTCTTGCCGTCTTCCAGGTCCCAGACAGGTTCCTGGCCGATTGAAGCAGCAATGAACAGGCGGTCAGGGTTGTTATCCACATCCTTGAACAACTCGAGCAATTCTTCGTCCGTCCCGGTTTTAATCGGGCTGTTGTCTTCACCGGTCAGGTCATCTACTGCGGCTAAAGCTCGTAAGAAGATCGTCACCGGTGTGGTGCGTTTACGATTGAATTTGATGATCAGGTAATCATTTTTCCGGGTTTCCAGCTCCATCCATGCGCCCCGATCCGGGATCATCTTTGCATTGGAGAGAAAACGGCCGGTTGCCCTGTCAACATCCCGCTCAAAGTAAACACCAGGGGAACGGATCAGCTGGTTTACAACCACCCTTTCAGTCCCATTAATAATAAAGGTACCTTTAGGTGTCATTTCAGGGAAGTCACCCAGGAACAGATCCTGTTTGATCGGTTCAGGCACTTCCTTTCCTTTTAACAGCACCGTAACATACAGCGGGCTGGAATAAGTAAGATCACGCTCGATACATTCGTCCAACGTTGTAGTGGGCTCTTCATACCAGAACTTGAGGTCCCATTCTTTAGAAACCGCATCGCCGCTGGGGAAGTAAAGCTGCATACCTTTGTTGTAAGATTCAATAGGTGAAATTTCTGCAAATAAATTTTCAAAGCCATCTCGCTTGAGCCGCTCAAAAGATTCGATCTGCACTTGAATTAATTTGGGGAGTTCCAGCCCAACCGGAATCCGCCTGTATGATTTTACGGGCAATAAATCTGCCATTCTTCACTCCTGGTACACTATTGTTGCCGGGATTTTAGACCAAAATAAAGTCCTGTTAAATACATAATTAAGCGCAAAGCGCAAGAAATCATTATAACAAACGGGGTTTTAATAGTCAAGCATTCCTGGATTTTTTAAGATAAGCAATAGTCCTCCCTTTTTGCATAATTAAATATTGTCATTTAGCATGATATCCTTTATAGGTAACTGCTCAGGCTGCACTGCAAATGAAAGGTCGGGGGTGTTGTGTGGCGGCTCCGCCGCCACACAACACCCCCTATTTCTCCATAAACTGAGTAGTAACTAATAAAATTTAGAAAGGAATCTAATGAACCTGACCAATATCTTCAATGCCAAATGGAAGCAAATGCGCGGTAAAGCCAAAGAGCAGTGGGGTGAACTGACTGACGATGACCTTGACAAAGTCGAAGGTCAATTTGACCAGCTTATCGGCGTATTGATGGAAAAATATGAATTGACACGAGCAAAGGCTGAGGAAGAGGTCAAGGCCTTTCTCTCTGGGAGTTAACATCGGATAATAAGCCTCAAGGGGCAGACACGGAGATCTCCTTTTTCGACCTGCACCCACCAGTATGTGACCGATTGACGTTCCAGCACTTGATGTGGTAGGATTCAAAATATAAAAATATGCAAGCAAAAATTGCACGGGGAGCCTGACGTACAACAGGCTGAGAGGAGGACGCAGGTCCTCGACCCGCAAAACCTGATCCGGATAATGCCGGCGGAGGGATGAAATACACGAAAACAACACCCTCCCCGAAAAAGGAAGGGTGTTTTGTTATGACCAAACCAAGTAATAAAGTTCTCCTGTTTGTCAACGGGGACCTGCCTGCTCCAGAAAATTTACTATCCATGATCCATTCAAACGACATCCTGGTTGCGGTGGACGGCGGTTTGCGACATATTCACAAGCTGGGCTTAAAACCTGATCTGATTATTGGCGACCTCGACTCTGCAGAGCCAGACCAAGTCGATGACTCGCAGAGCAAAGGTGTCAAAGTGCTCAGCTTTCCAACCGAAAAGAATGAAACCGATCTAGAGCTGGCAATAAATGAAGCTTTAAAATTATCGACTTCCGCCATTTGGGTCATTGCAGCGCTGGGCAAACGCATTGACCAGACACTGGGTAACATATTTTTACTGACCCGACCAGACCTGACCGGGCAGGATATCCGGCTGGTGGATGGTGAAAATGAGGTCTTATTAATCCGAAGTTCTTATACAATCCACGGCCGCCCCGGACAGTGGGTCTCGCTGCTGCCTATTCATGGCCCTGTGGAGGGCATCCGGACCACTGGTCTCTTATACGCATTAGAGAATGAAACCCTTTATCCAGAAAAAACTCGCGGCATCAGCAATACATTAACTTCACCAACAGCATCCATCACAATTGAGAACGGTATGCTGCTGTGTATCCATCAAATTTCAGAATACGATTAAAGGAGCTGAACCCACAATGTTTAAGAAACAACATTTTTTCATATCAACGATAATCTTTTTGACAGCCTTGCTGGCAGCCTGTTTGCCGGATACCCCATCCACACCGACACTGACTGTCATGACCCATGATTCTTTTGCGATAAGCGAGTCGATCATCACGGATTTCGAGCAAACACACGGTGTGCAAGTCCAATTTATCCGCAGCGGCGATACCGGCTCTGCCCTCAACCAGGCGATCCTTTCTAAGGACAACCCCCTGGCGGATGTCTTCTATGGTGTCGATAATACCTTCCTGACCCGAGCACTTGAAGCCGACATCTTCATCCCATACGAATCTCCCATGCTGGCAGAAATCTCAAAGGAATTTAAAATTGACACAGGTAATCGTGCCACCCCAATTAACTACGGGGATGTGTGCATTAATTACGATAAAGCGTATTTTCGCGAACACAACCTGGCTGTTCCAGACACATTAGAAGCACTGACCCAGCCAGAATATAAAGGATTGCTGGTTGTCCAAAACCCGGCAACCTCTTCACCTGGTCTGGCTTTTCTGATGGCAACCATTGCCCAATTCGGCGAGAATGGATATCTGGAATACTGGGGGGCACTCCGGGAAAACAAAGTCGCTGTGGTCAGCAGCTGGGAAACAGCTTATTACACGAACTTCTCAGGCTCCACCGGGCAGGGTCCCCAACCCATGGTCGTTTCTTATGGCTCAAGCCCGGCAGCTGAAGTAATCTTTGCCGAAACCGAACTTGATGAATCCCCAACCGGTTCCATCATCGGACCGAACACCTGTTTCCGCCAAATCGAATTTGCCGGCATTCTTCAGGGCACAGCTAACCAAGACCTGGCAGCCGCATTCATTGATTACATGCTCAACATCCCCTTCCAGGAAGACATCCCCCTGCAGATGTTTGTTTTTCCGGTCAACCCCAATGCCAGTTTACCTGAGGTATTTATCGATCATGTGCAGATCCCCGATCAACCTGCTTCACTGGCCCCTGAATTAATCGAACTGCACCGGGAAGTATGGATTGATGCCTGGTTGGAGACCGTCCTGAATTGATCGCCAAACACAGCCTTAATAAGCCCTGGCACCAAAACCCTGCCTGGCGGGCGATAATTTTCTGGCTCTTGCCCGGGATTTTCCTGGCGTACTTTTTTTACCAGCCCCTGCTGGCTTTGTTTAATTTATTGATTTTCCCTGCCTGGGGGTTTGAGTTCACAGCGCTCAATTTCAGTAAAGTATGGCGCACGCTGTGGTTCACTTTTGCCCAGGCTGGTTTATCAACATTGATCACACTGCTAATTGGGATTCCAGGCGCCTGGCTGTTTGCGCGGTTTATTTTTCCGGGCAAGCAACTGCTGAAAGTGCTCACCACCCTGCCCTTCATCCTGCCGACCGTGGTGGTGGCAGCCGGGTTCAATGCACTGCTCGGCCCGCGTGGGTGGGTCAATATCGGGTTGATGGTTTTATTAAATCTAGATTCGCCGCCGATCCAATTCCTCAACACCTTCGGCGCAATCCTGACGGCGCATGTTTTTTATAACACCACCATCCTTATCCGGGTGGTCAGCAACGCCTGGTCACAGCAGAACATTCGCCTGCGGCATGCAGCCGCTGTGCTTGGCGCAAACCCCTGGCGGATATTCACCGAGGTCACACTGCCGTTACTAAAACCATCCATCCTGGCAGGTACGCTGCTGGTATTCTTGTTTAATTTCACCAGCTTTGGTGTGGTGTTGATGTTGGGCGGCCCCCGCTTTGCGACTATCGAAGTTGAAATTTACATCCAGGCATTACATCTGCTCAATCTGCCGATGGCCAGTGTGCTATCCATCTTGCAGTTGATTTGCACCCTGGTGATCACGTCCATTCACAGCCGTCTTGCAGACCAACAATCGCTGGTCATTTCACCCCCGGCACAGGTGGTCGGAGCAAAAAAACCACGTAATAAGCTGGAAAAGATCATCGTAATTCTGCTGGTCGTCACGCTGTTCAGCCTGCTGATCGCTCCACTCGCATCCCTGGTGCTGCGCTCCTTTGTCAAGCTGGACCCAATCCGCGGGGAACGCGGCGAGGTGCAGCAAGGGTTGACCTTGCAGTTTTACAGGGAACTGGGCATCAACCGCCGGGGTGATCTTTTCTACGTCCCCCCGATCGCTGCGGCCCGTAATTCCTTAATTTTTGCATCTATCACGGTTATAATCACGCTTTTCATGGGATTGCTGGTTGCCTATGCCCTGCGTCAAAAAGCCGCCATCAATAAGTTCCTTGACCCGCTGCTGATGCTCCCGCTCGGTGCTTCTGCCGTCACACTGGGTTTGGGTTTCATCATTGTTTTCAACCGCCCCCCTTTCAGCACCTTAAGATTTCCAATATTATTACCTATCGCGCACAGCCTGATAGCACTGCCCTTCATCGTCAGGACATTAAGCCCGGCTTTAAATAATATTCCCGTATCTTTACGCAATGCCGCCAGGGTTTTAGGCGCATCACCCTTCAAAGTTTGGCGTGAAATTGACCTGCCCCTGCTGATGCCGGCGATTCTGGTCAGCATGATATTTGCCCTGACGATCTCACTGGGTGAGTTTGGTGCCAGCTCATTTTTGGCCCGCCCAGAATATCCAACGCTTCCTGTCGCCATCTTCCGCTATATTTCACAACCAGGGGCATTAAATTATGGGCAGGCATTGGCCATGTCAACACTCTTGATGCTGGTGTGTGCCAGCGGGATTTTTATAATTGAACGGATCGGCTTGCCCGAAAAGGATCGGTAACTATGCTGAAGGTTGAACAAATCGAAAAATCCTATGAAGGCAAACCCCTGCTATCGAAGGTCTCGTTTTCAGTCGAAGAAGGCGAAACTGTCTGTCTGCTGGGGTCATCCGGAAGCGGCAAAAGTACCCTCTTGCGGATCATCGCCGGGCTTGAATCGCCAGAAGGTGGTGATGTGTATTGGAAAAACGCTCCGCTTGCTAATACCCCGCCCCACCACCGCCGGTTTGGCTTGATGTTCCAAGATTATGCCCTTTTCCCTCACCGGAATGTGGCAGAAAATATTGCCTTTGGATTGCGGATGCAGGGGATGAATGCAAATGAAATAAAAGGTAAGGTACACCAGGCTTTGCAAACCATCAATATGGCGGGCTTTGCAAATCGCAAAGTCACGGAACTTTCAGGCGGTGAACAGCAGCGGGTGGCGCTGGCGCGTGCCCTGGCGCCCAAACCACGCCTGTTGATGCTCGATGAACCCTTAGGTGCGCTGGATCGAACCCTGCGTGAACAGCTCAGTCTTGAGCTGCGCCAAATCCTGCATGAATCCGGCGTGCCGGCTATCTATGTCACCCATGATCAGGAAGAAGCCTTTGCCATCGCGGACAGACTCTTATTACTCCATGACGGCATGATCCTCCAGAATGGCAAGCCGCATGAGATCTATCATCATCCACAAAATACATGGGTCGCTGAATTTTTTGGGTTGGGCAACCTGATTAAAGGCGAAGTGTCCCAGATAAACCCGCTGAAGGTTGCCACGCCTATGGGTGAGTTTCTCACCCACTGTGAACATGCTGGAGCCCAAACCAACCAAAAGGTGACCCTCCTGTTCCGGCCTGACCAGGCTGAGACGACAAAGAAAGACAGGCCCAATGCCATCAGCGGTGAAGTGATAGACCAGGTATTCCAGGGCAGCGCCTATCACATCTCATTAAAGATAAATCATGAAGTGCCCCTCTTCATTATCAAGGCCAAAGAACCCGCCCAAATTGGAATGTTATATAATTTTCACTATCAGGCAAATAACATCTTCTGCCTGCCCAATGGAAATCAATAAGTTGAATCAAAACAGCACTTTTGAAATTTGGGTAATCAAACAAAACATCCAGGGGGAAGTAACCTGGAGTTACCAGGGAAATATCCTGGAGCGCAGTGCTGATTCAATTTTAATTGAAGCGTTCTTCAATCGCAGCGACATTGATTTTCACGGCGTCCTGATGCGCCATCAAGACCGGTTCCTCGAGCGCTATTACCAACACCGCTGGTACAACATCTTTGAAATTCATGACCGGGATGATGACCAACTCAAAGGATGGTACTGCAATGTAACCCAACCAGCTATCTTTGAGGGCGATCAGATCCGTTACATAGACCTGGCTTTGGATCTATTGGTCTACCCAACCGGTGATTACCTGGTGCTGGATGAAGACGAATTCGAACAACTGGCAATCGATGATAAGACCCGTCAGCACGCCAAAACCAGCCTGGATGAGCTGATCCTTCTTGCACAGGATGATCTTTTATCCGGCCTGATAAAGCAAAACAGGCGACACGTTTAAATACATCGCCTGTTTAAAACTACAAAACCAAAATTTTCAATACTTATAGCACACTGATCAGGGGGAATGACTCAAACACAAACTCATCTAAAAACGGTAAGAATCCCAGCAAGGATGCACCAATGACTGCCACACAGCAGCAGATCAACAACACTGCTACTACCGCGACAATGATCCAGATGGTCTTGCTTTTCTTCTCAGGTGCTTCACCAAAACTTTCTGCGGGCTCGGGAACAGTACTAAAATCTTCAGTCATACGATCCTCCTCAGGATAATATCGGATAAGGGTTGAATATTAATGATACCTAAAAAGAATTTGCGAAGGGAATCAGACATAACGGCAGTGAGAAAACACCTAAGAATGCCAAGGCTGCCAGACAGAGTCCTACTACTGAAAAGGCAATATTAACCCAGCCCAGGATCATGCCCCAGGTGGCCATGGACTCACCGGTTATTCTGCCCATGCTCTGCCGAATCTCTTTCTTAGCCATATTCCCAGTGATCACTGCGGCGATCGCACCTATCAGCGGAACGATGAAGAAACTGGCAATACCAGAAATCAGGCTGATCACTGCCAGTGAGGAAGATTGCTGGGCATAACCAGGGGGGGGTGGGTTTTGTGAAAAATCTTGATACGACATCTAAATCTCCTAATTTTCATTAATGATTGTATATTAAAATAACCTGCCAGGTCAACTATGACTCAAGCCTGTTCCTCGACCTTGACGCACGTGTTGAATACCACCAGATGAGCCAGACTGCCAGGATCACCAGCACAATCCCCAGTACAATGGGCAGCACCACTGCCAGTACCGACATCAGTGTGGCCACAATGTCTTCCAACACGCTCACAGGTGCATCAGCGGCACCGCCGGTTGTTATTGTCAAAGCGGGACGTACCACCGCCGATTTGACCACATGCACCGTGCCTGCCACCAGCAATCCGGCTGCAATCGAAAGCACCGGGTGAATCTCGGTGATCACATTGGCACTGACAGCAAACAAGATCGCGCCGGCAGTCGGGCGAATGAACGTCTGGATGGCATCGTTGATATGGTTGACAGCAGGGATTTTATCTGCAAAGAATTCCACCAAAGACAGTACGGCCAGCAGCCCAATCACCCACCATGATTCCAAAGCCTCCCAATTGCCAGATAATTCAATGATATCTGTAAATCTGGCGAGCAGTGAGACCACCAGCATAGGAATATAGGCATTTAATCCGGCACTGGCTGATAAACCAAACGCCGATAGAATATCCATTTCTTCTCTTTCCTTTCAATATCCTTTTCGTAACTGCTCAGTCTGCAAGGAAATCAGGGGGGGGGTGGTGTGGCGGCTCCGCCGCCACACCACCCCCCCCCTCTTCAGCAACAGGGCTGCCTGAGCAGATACTCCTTTCCTTGTATAGATTATAACGAAAAGGATCAAAGAATAAAACCGCTCCAGGTGCCCGTCCATAAATAACGCGCCAGATCAAACAGGCCGATCTGCATCAGGGCGGTGATATATCCAGCCGTCAGGGGAACTAACAGCTGGCTAAAACCACGATAGGTATTATCCTTTTTAAACACCATCACCCACACCATACTGTAGATCATGATCAGCAAGATCAACACACCGCCCACACTCACCAATGCCAGGGGATAAAGGATCCAGGGGATTTCTTGCAAGATCATCAAATCCATCACCCCGCCGGCAGCCAGAAGTCCCAGCACCTGTTTCCAGCTCCCCACAGCTGACGAATCTTCCCATCGTTTAAACATTGTCTGGTAGAAAGCTGGCAGCAAGATCACCGAAACCGCCATCCCCATGCCTGTGCCCGTCACCAGGCGGGTCCAGTTTTGGGTCTGATAGACCGAAGAAATCCCCGGTGCAAGCATCAGGAAGGAATTTGAGCCATCCAAAGCCCAGGCCAAAGCCAGCAGACCAAACAAGATCATCACGGGCAGCGGGGGTGTTTTTCCCTTTCTGCCCTGTGCAGCCTGGTAAACCAGTCCCAGTACAGCACCCAAGAACAGTCCCGAACAGCGGGCGCATAAGGGCATCTGGCGGCTGTTAATCTGGAATGACCGGATATCGATCCGGTGGCAGACGGCATAACCTACAGCATCAGCCTTCCCGAGGATGCCCTCCGGCGTCAGAAACAACCAGACGGCAGTCAAAATGACAGCCAGTGCCAGTAAGATCCAGCGTAATGATGAGGCAGTTCGGTTTACTTTGTGTGTTTCATCCATGTTCATGATTTATAGATCAAAGGATTTCAGGCAGGTGAGTGCCTGATAACAACCCTGCACTCCTATTTACGAAAATCAAGAAAAAAAGTTGCATCCGGCCAATTTATTAAGGTTTGTAGCAGAAATGATTATTTAGATAACAAGATTAACAGCCGTGTCGTTACCTGGCAGGTTCAACCAGCCTTTCATGGGCTCGCGCCAACCATTCGATGATCTTGATATTTTGAGGGCAGGCTTCTTCACACTCGCCGCATTCCACACAACGGTCTGCCCGGTTTTCGGGTTTGAAAAATTCTCGATAGACCAACCGTGAACGGTCCCAGGCATCGTAGGCTTCGCCGTCATTATAGGTTTCAAAGATCCGGGGGATGGCCACATCACTCGGGCAGGGCAGGCAGTATTCACATTGGGTGCAGGGGATCGGCATCAGGCTGTTATACACCTCGCACACCTCATGGTATAAGGACTGTTCCCCGGGTGATAATTTCCCAATGGCAGATTGGTCAGCTAATACCAGGTTTTCTTCAACCTGCTCCATTGTGCTCATGCCGCTTAATGCTGTGGCCACTTGCGGTTGATCCCAGACCCAATGCAAGGCCCAGGCTGCCGGGGTCCAATCTCGCTGACTTTTACCCCAAACTTCAGCCACACCATCAGGCGGCGGGTTCTTGGCGATCCTGCCGCCGCGCAGCGGTTCCATGACCACAACAGCCAAACCACGGTCTGCGGCCAGTTTCATGCCTTTGCGCCCGGCCTGGTAATCCTCATCTACATAATTATATTGGATCTGGGCCATCGTCCAGTTATCGTAACCATTCACAATGGACTCGAATACCGGGTATTCATCGTGAAATGAAAAACACAGGTGGTCAAACAACCCTTCAGCCATGCGTTTTTCAGCCCAGGTGAACACATCCAGGTCCTGATAATTTTTCCAAGATTTGGCACTCAATGCGTGCAAAAGATAAAAATCGAGTCGGCTGACATCCAGCCGGGACATCTGTTCTTCTAATAAGCGGTCAAAATCTGCAGCTTCTTTGACCAGCCATGAGGGCATCTTGGTTGCCAGCTTTACTTTTTCCCGGTAGCCATCTTTAAGTACTTTTCTAACGAAGGGCTCACTCTGCTCTTGATGATAACCGTAGGCTGTATCCACGTAATTCACACCGCTGTCGATCGCATGGCGGATCATTGCCATGGCTTTTTCTTCATCGATCCGGGCAGGGTCATCCTCCAAAACCGGGAAGCGCATGGCTCCAAAGCCGAGCGCTGAGACTTCCCAATCCAGCGAGCCAAATTTTCGATATTGCATTGCTTGTGTTCCTCTTTCGTGTTGGGTCAAATGATAATTGCGATTATACCAGAGCAGATATGATTGACGATTATATTTGCGTTTTGTGAATGGTGAATTGTGAATGGTTCCGCTCACCTGTGCTGCAGGATTACATAATTGATAAACGTTTAGAGTGAACCGAAGCATGGTGAGTTTTACAATAAATTTCCTTCTCGCTGACACGGCGGGCCGATGTAAACAACAAACTCGTACAAGTGTTAAATAACTACATTTTTCTGTATATTCATGGATAATGTACGTAGGGGCGACGCATGCGTCGCCCCTACCCATCATGTTTTTCAACATATTCATTACAAATCCGTTGACAAATGCCCCGCGATGTATGATACTACAGTCACAAATCAAAAAGCTCCTGCTTTGGGTTTTACTTAGCAATCCCACGAAGTGAGGAGGTGGTGTACATGATAGATAGTAGTAGTTACTTAACCATGGCTGAAGCACCCCTCCTCGAGGATCTTCGATAAGGGTGTTTCAGCCGAAAATAGATCGCCGTCTGCACTGCAGGCGGCTTTCTTTTTAACCCTGAACAAATCTCCCATAAACCGCACCAATTCTGTACAATTATTAATCAGGAGGAATGATGACCCAAACCCATATCTGGTGGATCCGCAGAGACATCCGCCTTTTCGACAACCAGGCGCTCGGTGCCGCTTTACAAGGCGCTGATCGTCTCGTACCTTTATTTATTATCGAACCTGAGCTGATGGCAAATGCAGCCCCAGCTCGCCGACGGTTCCTGCTGCAAGCCCTGGGGGATCTTGACCAGGCATTACAGACGCTCGGCAGCCGCCTGATCGTCCGCAATGGGCCGGCCGTTCAGGCACTTCAAAATATAAAAAACGAAATGGGGCAGACCCAGGTTTTTACCCAGGAAGACTTCACCCCCTTTGCGCGAAACCGTGATAAATCAGCTGCAGAAATTGTCAACCTGACCCTTTGTCCCGGGACGATGCTCCGGCATCCGACCGAAATTACAAAATCAGACGACGACGCTTACAGCGTCTATACCCCCTATAAGAACAGCTATTATACCCAACCGATGCCAAAACCTGCGGACTGCCTGCCGATGCCTGACCAACTGCCGCCCCTGCCAGAGGGTATGACCTCTGACGAACTGCCCCAAACCGATCCCCTGCCGGGTTTCCCGGCCACCGCCCGGGAAGCCCATCTCAGGCTACAAACCTTCATCGCTGAAGGTATTTATGCCTACCAGCAGCACCGTGACCGTTTGGATCTGGAAGGTACATCCAAACTGTCACCCTACTTACGCTTCGGATTGCTCTCAATTCGAGAGGCCTTCGCCCAGGCTCAGCTGGCAATTTTACAGGCCGGGGATTCACATCAACGCGGAGAGGCTCAGACCTGGATGGATGAACTGGTCTGGCGGGAGTTTTACACCATGATCCTTTTCCACCAACCCCAGGTGCTCAATGGCCCCTACCGTCCGGAATACCAGCACATCAACTGGCGAGATGCCCCGGATGACCTGCAGGCCTGGCAGGCCGGGCAGACTGGCTACCCGGTCGTGGATGCCTGCATGCGCCAGCTCGCGCAAACCGGCTGGATGCACAACCGGGGGCGGATGATCACAGCATCTTTCTTAACCAAGGACCTGTTGATCAACTGGCAAGAAGGCGAATCCTGGTTCATGCACAATCTCATCGACAGCGACCCGGCCGCCAATAACGGCGGCTGGCAGTGGTCTGCCGGCACGGGCACCGATGCTGCCCCTTATTTTCGCATCTTCAACTCCGTTATCCAGGGGGGTAAATTTGACCCCGACGGCGACTTCATCGCCCAATGGGTTCCGGAACTGGCTCGGCTGCCGGTGAAGTACCGCCATGAGCCCTGGACCCTCACACCGGAAATCGCCAAAAAACATGGCTTCAAACCAGGGGTAGATTACCCCGAACCCATAGTCGACTATGCCTTCGCCCGCCAGCGGACGCTGGATGCCTACCGGGCTGCCCGTGACAAGGCCGAATGATGCTTGAATAGCTCAAATCAACTCAGTTCACCAGCCTGTGCAACTTTTTGGCTGTACAGCCGTATATTGAGGTGAAAGGAGTTAGTCAATGTTTGGATTAATTGAAGGTTTATTCGGTTTAATGTAACTGCTCAGGCTGCCTTGCAAATGAAAGGTCGGGGGTGTGGTGTGGCGGCAAAGCCGCCACACCACACCCCCCATTTCTTCATAAGCTGAGTAGTTACCTTAAACCTTAGTCTAGCATCAGGTTGAAAAGTCGTCAAATTCACTGCTCTGTGCAGCGCTAATAGATAACCTGCGGCGGTGCCCCCGAATCATGCAGCAGCACCAGCGGGCCGCAGACCTTGGCCAGGTGTGAAGCTGCCAACAGGATGACCTCATCCCACCCCGCAGGGAAGCAAAACCGGTGCGGCTGACTTTCATCCCCGGTGAAGTCCACAACTTGCAAGATCCCCCAGCTGACATCCTTGCGGCTGGTCAGCACCGCCTGCCAGGTACGACTGCCGATCTTATAAGCTGCCCGAATCCCTGGAATGCCCTCACATACAGCTATGATCTCAGACGGCGCGGGGTATCGGCCGGGCGGGGTGACCCCCGGCAGCGGCGCGTCGCTGTGGGCCAGCCAGGCCAGTGAGGCGGGGTCCTGCATGCAGTCATGCAGTGTGACAACCGAATAGAGCACGTCTCGTACCATACCGGCATTATATCGGAAATGTAGGGAAATAGATTGTTTTAGCGGATGATCAGGGGCAAAAAAGTTTTGAAACCATTAATTTCAACCAAATAAAAATCATTTTCAATATTTTGGCCTGATGAGTTCACTTCAATTCCAGTTAATGTTTCTGGTTCATAGAAAAAATGCTGGGTTGTAATTGAATAAGTCTCACCGCTGTAAACTTTTATCTGATAGTTACCATTTTGATCTGTTTTCCCTGAACGATCATTGAATGAATTATTACTTGCATTCACAGTAATATTGACATGACTGATAGGATTTGAGCTTTCCTGGTTAAATATTTTTCCACTTAAATAAGAATCACCACACTGATTCCGCGCAGCAAAAACCGAAGCCAACACATTGATCTCACCCCAACCGGTGGCGTTGTTGGGATATGTTACGATTCCATTTAAATTGTCATCATAATAAATTGGTGTGGCGGTCGTCTCGATCAACGTCTCGGTAAGCGCGTACTGTCCAACCAGGCAGGGCGCAGCCTGCCACATCAACGCCACCTGCCCGGCCACATGTGGGGCAGCCATTGAGGTGCCATCCATCGTGCCATACTTATTATTGGTACTGTCTGGTAAGGCAGAATTTATACCAGTACCAGGCGCAGCAACCTGTGGTTTTATTAATTCAAACCCTTCGACCTCATTAATGCCATCAGGATCATCCGTCGGCCCCCTGCTGGAAAAACTTGCGGGTAATCTTTCGTCAGTAATCAGGGCTCCAACCCCGGTTACATTCCCATATCGCGCTGGGTTGCCGACAGTTCCCAACGCAGGTCCTGTATTTCCATTAGCAAAAACCGGATAAATACCAGCTGCCAACCAGGCATCAACTGTAGGTTGGTAAAACCTATCGTATAATTGTTTAGTATCACCCCAGGAATTATTAATCACATGGGGGCGCATACTGGGGTTGGGATTGGTACCGGAAAGATTGGTTGGTGCCAGCATAAACTGGCCGCATTCGATCAAATCAGTCGAACTCGCAGAAGTCTCGGTAAAAGCATTGCAGGCAATCCATTCTGCATCTGGGGCGACCCCGATCTGGCTGCTCCCGCCGTCATCCCCAACCATCGTGCCTACAGTATGGGTACCGTGCCCTTGAGTATCTATTGGCGCTGTTGTTCCGCTGGCGGCATCCCACCAGTTGTAGTTGTGATCAAAGCTGCCCTCGCCCTGGTTGCCGCGATACTGGTTCACCAGTGCTGCGTGGGTGTAAAGCACGCCGGTATCAATGCTGCCCACCACCATTCCTGTGCCGGTATACCCCAACGCCCAGGCGTCATCGGCATTGATCTGGCTAAGATTGCTTTCCACCCCAAACAGGTTAATGTCATCTGTTTCCTGGGTTTGAAAGGTTTGTTCTTCACCAGTAATATCATCGTCTTCTTCATTTATTAACTCAGGCTCAGGAGTCTCCACGGGTTCCAATTCGGAATCACCCTCATCTACATCATCCCCTTCTTCAATCGGTTTCTCCGGCAGCATCAGCATCACCTGCGGGATGACCTGCATCCGCTCAATTTCGGTGTAGTTCAACAGCCCGTTCAAAGCCGCATTGGGTGCCCCTTCCACGATGATCAGGTTGGCCGCCCAAAAAGCCTGGTAATCAACCCCGGTGCGATCCAGGAAATTCCGCACCCTGGCCTGGTTTTCCTCAGCATGGGCAGTCAATGTTTCATAGACGTACCAGCCGCGTGCCTCCCAATCCATCTCGTAAGCCGCCGATAGGTCCGGTTGGTCTTCAAACAGGATCATAAAGTCCAGCGAATCCGAGCGGGCTGCCTGCGCCAGCAGCGCCGGGTCAATTGTGGGGATATCCTGCCGCGGATCTGATGCCCCGGCCGGTGTGATGCCGCTGGTCAACAGGACCAGGATGAGCAGTGGCCCCAATAAAAAATTTCGAATTCTGAGCAAGTGTAATTTGATCATGGAGAGTTCCAAAACAGGTAAATCTTACCTGTAAGGTTATTTTAAGTTTTTACAGTATAGCACACGGGGGTTTAATTAACAATCAACCTTGAATTGCAGTAAACTGGTAAATTTTCCCCTACCATAGACTGCTGTAATTTAAATATAAACAGAGAAACGAGCCTATTTAATGAAATAAGAGAATACTTGAAGCTGACCCCAATCCTGATTGGAGTCATGCAGCGCCATCCGTGTAAAGGACACCTCGTACTACAACGGAATTCTGATGGGATTGCGGATTATTCTATTGTGGTTAGCGGATGATCAGGGGCAAAAAGGTTTTATAAGCAACGATTTCAACCAAATAAAAATCATTTATAGCATCTCGTACTGATAAAGAAACATTGACCTCTGATATTGTTGCAGGTTCATATAGTAAATGGTGAGTAGTAATAGAAAATGTCTCTCCACTGTAAACTTTAATCTGGTAATTACCATTTTGATCTGATTTTCCCGAACGATCATCAAAAGAATCATTGCTGGCAATCACGGTAAGATTGACATGACTGATGGGGTTTGAGGTCTCGAAATTTAAAATAGAGCCGCTTAAATAGGAATCCCCACAGTGATTTCGCGCTTCAAAAACCGAAGCCAGTACATTGATCTCTCCCCAGCCGGTGGCATAATTGGGATGACCAGGAGTCTCAGATGAGCCATCATTATAATTGATAGGCGTTGCTGTCCTCTCGATCAACGTCTCGGTGAGCGCATAATTCCCAACCAGGCAGGGTGCAGCCTGCCACATCATGGCCACCTGCCCGGCCGCATGCGGCGCAGACATTGAAGTGCCTGAGGAAGTTGCATAAGCAGTGTTCCCTGAATTTACAGCTGATCGAATAGAAATGCCCGGTGCAACGACCTGTGGTTTCATCTTTGGATAACCGCTGGGGTTGATCGTGTCCTGGTTGTCCGTCGGTCCCCAGTTGGAGTGTGACGCATACAGCCCATTATTTTTCCCGGTGGACCCCACCCCGGTTACATTGCCGTATCGGGCCGGGTTGCCAACCGTGTTTAACCCCGGTGGTGAAGAATACCCACAATTACTGGCATTTCCATTGGCAAAGACAGGATAAATACCTGCTGCCTGCCAGGCATTGACAACATTTCGGTAAAAACTATGATATGAATTTACACAATCACCCCAGGAGTTATTAACCACGTGGGGGCGCAGATTTGGATTGGCATTGCTCTTCGTGAGGTCCCAGGGCGCCAGCATGAACTGGCCGCATTCGATCAAATCAGTTGAACTGGCTGAATTGGATGTAAACGCATTGCAGGCAATCCATTTGGCGCCTGGCGCGACACCAATCTGATTGCTCCCACCATCATCACCGATCATAATGCCAGTCGTGTGACTGCCATGCCCATGAAAATCGACCGGAGTAGTTGTACTGTTAACAGCATCCCACCAATTGTAATTGTGATCAAAGCTGCCCCCGTCCTGGTTGCCGCGATACTGGTTCACCAGCGCTGCGTGGGTGTAAAGCACACCTGTGTCGATGCTGCCCACGACCATTCCTGTGCCGGTATACCCCAACGCCCAGGCGTCATCTACATTGATCTGCTGGAGATTTGATTCCGCAGACAATGTTTGGGTAGTGATTATTTCAGTGAAAACATGGTCAGAAATCATCAAAGTCACATTTGAAACGACCTGCATCGTCTCAATTTCAGTATAGTCCAACAGGCCGTTCAAAGCGGCATTGGATGCTCCTTCTACAAAGATCACATTCGCCGCCCAATTAAACTCGTAGGCTACCTTCGTTCGATCAAGGAAATTCCGCACCCGGGCCTGATTTTCCTCAGCATGCGCAGTCAACGTCTCGTAAACATACCAGCCGCGTGCTTCCCAATCCATCCCATAAGCAGCGGATAGGTCAGGCTGGTCCTCAAACAAGATCATAAAGTCGAGCGAATCCGAGCGGGCAGCCTGCGCCATCAACGCCGGGTCAACCGTGGGGATATCCTGACGCGGGTCTGATGCCCTGGCCGGTGTGACACCAAAGGAGAAGAGTGTCAGGAAGAGCAAGGCAGCAGACAATAATTGGCGTTTGAGAAAGTAGAGCGGTTTAATCAATGATTGTTTCAAAATGGGTAATTCCTACCAATAAAGGATACTTTTAATATATTCACTATAGCACATCACGGTGTAATTTAAATTCAGGGTTGTTTTGAATCACCATTTTTATTTAGCTTTAGATAAAGACTGCTATAATTCAAAAAACAGAGAATAGAGCCGCTGTCATGAGCCTGAAAGACTACCTGAACCTGCCCCCGATCAAAGATTCAACCGTCCACATTACAAAAACGGTCTCAAAGAACCTGCAGGCGGCCGGCCTGCTTAAAGCGCTGGAGCCTGCCCCTGTCCACCTGGCATCCATTAATGAAGCAAGTTTCCCGGTGATGGGCAACCTGGTCTGCACCAAAGAAAACTTTGCCCGCTATCTGAACATCCCGGTGAAACAGATCATCCCCACATTGGCGCATGCCATCGAAGGCCATAAACCGCCAGCGGTCGGTAGGAATGCCCCCTGCCAGGGGGTGGTCCATGACGACCCAAACCTGAACGACCTGCCGATCCTGTTCCACTGTGAGGGTGACGGCGGCAATTACATCAGTTCAGGTGTGATGATCGCCGGCCACCCACAACATGGGCAGAATATGGACTTCCACCGCTGTATGCAGATCTCAGCGACAGAAATGGCCGTCAGGGTGGTCAAAGGACGCAATTTTGATACTTTTCTGCAAGACCTCGGGGAGGTGGATGCGGCCATCTGTGTCGGCGTCGCCCCGAACATCCTCGTGGCAGCCGCTACCTCGGTGGAAATCGGCCTGGATGAGCTGGGGATCGCCAATGCCATGGCACCCTTTGAAGTCGTTATAGCCCATACATCCAACCTGATGATCCCGGCTGAAGCTGAATTTGTGATCGAGGGCACCATCTACCGGGACCGTCTGCACGCAGAAGGCCCCTTTGTGGACCTGACCGAGACGCAGGACGTGGTCCGCCAGCAGCCGGTGATGGTCGTCAAAGCCATCACCCACCGGTTGGATGCTTTCTGGCATGCCCTCCTGCCGGGTGGTTTGGAGCACAAACTGCTGATGGGGATGCCCCGTGAACCCACCATCTTCCGAGAGGTCAGCAAGGTCGTGGACTGCCTCGACGTGCACATCAACCCGGGCGGATGCTCATGGCTGCATGCCATCGTGCAGATCCGCAAACAACACGAGGACGACGGCCGCAGGGCAATTGAGGCTGCTCACAAGGGACACACCTCGTGCAAGCACATCTTCGTCGTTGATGAAGATATCGACATCTACGACCCCCTGTCCGTTGAATGGGCCATGGCCACACGCTTCCAGGGGGATCGAGACCTGGTCATGCTGGGCCGCGAGCGCGGCTCCTCGCTGGACCCCAGCGCCGAGGCTGAAACTTACCAGACCTGCAAAGTCGGCTTTGACCTGACCGCACCGTTCGGCAAGCAGGGTAAGCCCTTTGCGAAGGTGCCTTTCCCTGAGTTGAAGGTGAAGGAATATCTGGGTTAAGCAAAGGTAATTGGTATCAGACATTGGTATTTAGTATTTGGTATCAGGTAATTGGTGTTTGGATTTCGTTTACCGAATTCCAAAGTACCTAATTCCCAAGTGCCTAATTCATCAAATCACCTAATCGCCTGATTGCCTAATTGCCCAATCACCAATAGTATAATAATTCCATGTTCCTGACCCCCGAACAACAATCCCTGCTGGCAGGCGACAACGGCCCCGCAGCACAAAAAGCGATGCAGATCCTCGAGACACTCGGCCGGATATACGGCGCAGAACGAATGCTGCCTGCCGGCTCGGTGCAGGTCTCAGGTGTCAGCTATGCGAATCTCGACGAAGCCGGGCTGAACTGGCTTGCAGAAATGGCAGCTGGCGGCGGAAAAGCCCAGGTCTTCACCACGCTCAACCCGGCTGGCATGGATGTTGAAAACTATGCCGCATTAGGCATCCCGGAAGATTTTGCGGTCAACCAGCGCCGCGTACTGGATGCTTTTGAGCAAATGGGGGTCGTCACCACCTGTTCCTGCACACCCTACCTGTTCGGCAACCTGCCCAGCTTTGGGGAACACATCGCCTGGGCAGAAAGCAGCGCGGTTTGCTATGCCAATTCAATTTTAGGTGCCCGCACCAACCGTGAGGGCGGCCCTTCGGCTTTAGCCGCTTCACTCACCGGATGCACCCCGGCTTACGGCCTGCACCTGGAAGAAAATCGACAGCCCACCCTGCATGTACTCGTACAGGCGGCCATCCAGGATAACGCCGATTTCGGCGCGCTGGGCAAAGCCATTGGCGACCGAATCCAGGCCCAGAACGGGAGACGGGTTCCTTATATCGAAGGCATCCCCAACGCCAACCTGGAACAGTTGAAGGTCTTCTGTGCCAGTATTGCCACCTTTGGGGGCGTGGCATTATTCCACATGCCGGGTATCACGCCAGAAGCAGGAAAGTTCCAGCCCCCGGCCAATCCTATGACCATCTCCCAGGCAGATTTAGATCAATCTAAAACCAGTCTGACCACAGCCAGCCCAAATGATGTGGATTTTTACAGCCTGGGCTGCCCGCACCTCTCCCTCCGTGAGATTCAGCACATCGCAGAGCTGGTGGATGGCAAACAGGTGCAGGCGGAATTCTGGATCACCACCTCCCGCCCCATCAAGGGCATGGCAGACCGGATGGGCTATACGGCCATCATTGAGGCTGCCGGGGTCAAGTTCGCCGCCGATACCTGCTGTGTGGTGGCACCCATCCAGGGGCGTTTCAAGGCATTGTGTACTGATTCAGCTAAAGCCTGCTATTATGCGGCCGCCAAGAATCAATTTCAGACCCGCCTGCTGCCCTTTGACGAGGTCATCCGGGAGGCATTTCGTTGATCCTCACGGGGCGCACGATCTTCACAGGGCAGGCCAGCGGTATTGCGCTGGTCAGCCAGATGGGCATTTCATTCTATGGTGGGGTTGATCCTGAAACAGGCATCATCACCGAGGCGGGCCACGACCTGTATGGACAGTCCGTGGCAGGCAGGGTGCTCGTCTTCCCAACAGGCAAAGGGTCAACCGTCGGTTCCTACATCCTCTACCAGCTCAAACACAACGGAACTGCGCCTACGGCCATCATCAATGCAAACTGTGAGACAATCACTGCCGTAGGATGCATCATCAGCGAAATTCCCTGCATTGACCAGGTGGACCTCAGCCAGCTACAAACAGGCATGCAGTTATTGGTGGATGCAGACCTTGGTCAGGTTGAGATAAGGAAATAGGTCTTATGGAAAACAAAAAACGTATCATCCTGGCGATCACCGGCGCCAGTGGGGCTGTCTATGGATTACGGACCCTTAAGGCTTTGACTTCGCTGGGCATTGAAGTTCACCTGGTGATCAGCCAGACTGGCAGCTGGGTACTCAAAGAAGAAACGGGCATGGCCATTGAAGATATCTCCAGGCTTGCCAGCCGCACCTACCAGCCGGATGACCTGTACGCCCCAATTGCTTCCGGGTCTTTCCATACCGACGGGATGCTGGTGGTACCCTGTTCGATCAAGTCTCTCTCAGGGATTTCCAACAGCTATGCAGATAACCTCATCCTGCGTGCAGCAGATGTTTGCCTTAAAGAAGGTCGGCCGCTCCTGCTGGCAGTACGCGAGACCCCGCTCCATGCAGGGCATCTGCGGTTGATGTCAGAGGCTGCCCAGGCTGGGGCGGTCATCTTCCCACCTGTACCGGCCTTCTACCACCCACCCAAATCCGTGCAAGACCTGGTGGATGCCACCGTCGGACGCATGCTGGCAAGAATTGGGATTGAAAACAACCTGTATCAACCTTGGGGAGACTGAGAATCTTGCTGAAGTTGAAATTGCCAGCAAATCTAAATATCATCACCTGGCCAATATTTCCTCATGTTATAATCGATTAATTCGGATTCACTTTTTAGATCAGTTGGAGGAACACCCATGATAAAAACTAAACGATTGCTCATCATTCTCACCACCTTATTACTCGCTGCCATTGCCTGCTCAGGCGGGACGGGCGGGTCGGTCAGCGGCACACAGCAATCTTGCAACTCAAGCGGGGGTTCTGGTACCTGTGATGCCAGGATCAACAAACTCTCCGGGACATTCACCCACAAGGTGGATACAGGTTTTTACAACCAGGGCGACCCGGTATTTATGGAGGTCGATGTCACCGTCCAAACCGGACAGATGAAAATGACGATTGAATCACCGGATGGGTTTGTGACCAGCATCGAGGTCAACCCGGGCACCACGAACAAATTGACGGGCATCTCCACCGTTGACTACTCGATGGATGAAAAATTTATTCCGCTCACGCTTGAAGCGCTGGATGGGGATGTTGAGGGGATCGAGTTCACGATAGCATTCAGCCAGCCCTAAACTAGCTCTTGACCTGATAACCAGGCAGGCTCAATAATAATTTGCATGGTTAACCCAAAATAAAGGCAACCTTCCATGACCCAAATTGACCCCGAACGCCAAAAACAAGCCAAACAATATGCCCGCATCAAACGCAGGTTGTGGGTGGTTGACCAGGCTGTCAGCCTGCTGTATGCCCTGTTGTGGCTGGTCACCGGTTGGGCAGCCAGTCTGCGAGATTGGCTCAATCAATTCACCGGCAATGATTGGCTGCTCGTGGCTGGTTTCGCAACTGTATTTGGCGGCTTTTATTTTTTACTCAATTTACCGTTGGGGTACTATGCCGGGTTTGTCCTCCCTCACCGCTTTGATCTTTCGACTCAATCGCTAAAGGACTGGATCATAGACCAGGTTAAGGGGTTGGGGATCAGCGCTGTCTTGGGGCTGCTGGTGCTCCAACTGGTTTATCTGGCACTACGTCTGACGGGTGATGCCTGGTGGCTGTGGGTCACCGGCGGCATGCTGGTGTTCAGCGTCATCCTGGGCAACCTTGCACCAATCTTGATCATGCCAATCTTCAATAAATTCACCCCGCTCGGCGATGAGCATGCTGATTTGGAAGAACGACTGATCAACCTGGCAGAAAGAGCCAACACCCAGGTTCGGGGTGTGTTCAAAATGGATATGTCCCGGCGCACCAAGCAGGCCAACGCAGCCCTGACCGGGATCGGCAACACCCGGCGAATCGTCCTGGGGGATACGATGATCGATGAATTCACCGCGGATGAGATCGAAACCGTGCTTGCCCATGAACTGGGGCACCATGTACATCACGATATCCCCTGGTTGATCGGGTTCGGGACGGTCCTCACTGCTTTGGGTTTATATCTGGTCTCATTGGGGATGAACTGGGCGATCGGTGCCTTTGGGTTATCCGGCGTGGCTGACCCGGCAGGTTTACCAGCACTGATGATCCTGCTGTCACTTTATCAACTGGTGATCATGCCCATAGACAACGCCTTTTCACGCTGGCGTGAGCGGCTTGCAGATGATTATTCCCTCTCAGCAACTGGCAAGCCATCTGCTTATAAGACCGCCTTCACCCGCCTGGCAAACCAGAACCTGGGCGAGCTAGACCCGGAGCGCTGGGTGGTGTTCTTTTTCTACAGTCACCCGCCCCTCAATGAGCGCATCGCCAAAGCAGAAGCCTGGTAATACTTTTATTAAGAAATTTCTACTCGATTTTTTTCAAAACATATTTTTCAGGCAACTGCTCAGGCTGCCTTCCAAATGAAAGGTCGGGGGTGTGGTGTGGCGGCTTCGCTGCCACACCACACCCCCTATTTTTTCATAAGCTGAGTAGTTACTTTTTCAGTTAAGAACTAAATGGAGAACTATCATTCTGTCCAAAATCAATAACATGGTTAATTATCAATCAAAGACACAGATCGTTACCACAATTTTTTGAATAACCCACTCATCAAACTTTATTCACTTTCAAATGGAACACCTAAAGATTCTGGAGGTGTTGAACGTAGAGTGCGCAGTAATTTTGATGCAATCAAACGGGGTTTGTCTGGTAGTCCTGCCAATGAGCGCTCCACCCATTCAGCCCGACCAATGTTGACCAGCAATAGAGTGAAGATCATCAAAGGAAAAGGAGCTACCTGTAAGACCTGTGGAGGAATTCCAGGCAAATTTGCCTGTAATGCGAGACCTAACCATTGTAATAAAGTAAAAAAGTAAGCTCCTAAAATCGCCCGACCAGGTTTCCAACCACCAAAAATGACAATTGCTAAAACTATCCACCCAAAACCATCCAAACCTGAAATGGTACCCTTCCAACCAGCTTTCACAGATAGCGAGTACATCGGACCAGATAATCCAACTAAAATACCACCTAATACAGTGTAAATATAACGCAATTTATTTACATTGATGCCACGTACAAAGGCTGCAGCAGGTCTTTCACCAATAGCCTGCAAAATAAGCCCAGATCGTGTTTTATTAAACCAGAATATTGACACAGCTATCAATACAAAGCACAAATAAGTCAGTATATTTTGGGTGAATAATAAATCCCCAAGAATGGGTATCTCACTTAAGATTGGGATAGCAAATGCAGAAGGAACTTTTGGCCCAGATAAACCCATATATGGATTGCCCATAAAATAAGCAATATCTCGACACATAAAAGTTAATACAAACCCAACTGCAACTTGAGATTGCTTTAATGAGATGCTTGAAAATGCCATCACCAAAGCGACCACACCACCAACAATCCCACCCAGCAAAAATCCTAGATACAAATTGTTCGTCGTTGCAGCAATTGCAAAACCAGCCATCGCTGAAAGTATCAATGTGCCATTGAGGGATAAATTAATCACACCCGCACGCTCACTTATTGTCTCACCAATCGTCGCAACGACAATTGGTGTAGCTGAAGCTAACACGCCTGCCAACCCGATCATCAAAATTTCAAAGGTCATGCGCTTTTACCTTTTGCTTTCTGCTCAAAGAGTCTTCTAACACCTTCTAATAGCAAAACAAACAGTACCAAAGAGCCTTGTAAAATACCAGACAATGTCGAGTCAAGTTTTAGTACAATAGGAAGTTGAATACTACCAATGTTTAGCATCGCAAACAACAAACTGACCGGCACAACTAATATTGCTTGGTAATTAACCAACATGGCAACCAACAAACCCAAATAACCATATCCTGATGATATGGATGGGATCAATCGATAATAAACAGCAACTACCTGAAGCGTTCCTGCCAATCCCGCAAACAACCCACAAATAATAAAGGAAAGCATTGAATATTTCTGGGTTTTAATTCCAAACAACGATGCTGCTTTTGCGTTTTTTCCAATGGCTTTTAAACGTAAACCAAAATAGGTGTTTGATAATAGAAAGTACACAATAATAATGCAAATGACACCAATGGCTATTGACCACCAACTTAATCTTAACCCTTCGATAAGCGGTAATCTAAAATGTTCTGGAAATGGTTCAGTACCACTCATAGACCCAACACCTGCCCGCTTCCAGGGACCAAATATCAACCAGATCGTCAGAGCTGTTGCGACAAAATTCAAACCTAAACCACCAAAAATTTCATTGACACCACCAAATGTTTTTAACGCTCCTGCAAATGCTGCCCATATCGCTCCTCCTGCCATACCAGCAAGAAAACAGAGCACAATGATAATCCCTGGTTGTAAAGAGCTCTCTAACATTATTCTTAACAAACCTGTACTGAATATTGCACCTAACGTGATTTGACCTTCAATACCAATATTCCACAAGCCAGCTGAAAAAGTAATTAACACCCCACAAACCGCAATCAATAACGGAACCCATGCCACCAAAACATTAGCAAATGAATTAACTGAACCTAAAGAACCTATCATGATGTTTTGATAAGCAAGTAATGGTTGTCCTTTAGTTACCATTAAAACCACTGAAGTAAAAGCAAGTGCAAGAAGAATAGCAATTATTTGAAAAATAATTCTTACCAACTTTGAATCACTACCTAGCATCTGTACTCCTAATTAACCCTGACATCAAAACCTCTGCCACCAATCAATTTTCCCAACTGGTCAATGGTAGTTGTTTTTGCATCAAATGGAAATGAAGCTCTACCACCAAAGAAAACCATCACCCGATCACTATAGTGTAATATCTGTTCTAAATCTGATGAAATAAAAACTATTGATGTTCCATTTCTGCACCGTTCTTTAAGCATATTCCAAATCCAAATTGTTGATTCAATATCCAGGCCGCGTGCAGGATGCTCAACCAATAATAATTGTATGTCCTTCCTTAATAACGCCATCAATGCTCGTTGCTGGTTTCCACCAGAAAGTGCTTCAATCTTGCTCTTTGGTGTTCCGTGAATATTAAAATTTTCAATTTTGGATTGTGTAAACTCCAGTACCTTATTCCGATTGATCAAAAAACCAGATTTTTCTTCTGCTAAAGCGAAGTGATCAAACAAGGTTAATCCAGGAATTAAACCTTCGGTCATGCGGTCAGCCGGCACATAAGCAACACCTTGCTTTAAATATGATTGATATGATTTTTTCGTCATATCGACACGATTGACTAATATCTGGCTTCCGGCCAAGGGACGTTTTAATCCACAACAGGACTGTAAAAATAAACGCTGCCCACTACCTTCCATACCTGCAAGGCCAATTACTTCACCTTGGCGAACTTGAAGATTAACACCATTGATATGAATTCGATAATCTTCAATTTCTAAATTTAATATTGAAAGAACGTGATCATCTTGACGAACGTCTTCCCGTTCCTCCAATTTAATTTCCTTTCCAAACATCATTTTAACCAAATTGTTAAGGTTAAAAGGAGCTGATGCTGTTCCAACTAGTTTTCCAGCTTGCATAACAGCTACATGTTTACATAAACTTTGAATTTCCTCCAGCTTATGCGAAACAAATAACACTGTCATCCCCTGAGCTGAAAGTTTCTTTAGCGTCTTAAAAAGCTTCTCTTTTTGGAGAGAACTGATGCCAGTAGTAGGCTCGTCAAAAATTAATACTTTAGCACCATGCATCATCAATCTTAATATCTCTAATTGTTGTCGCTCTCCAACAGAAAGATTTTCAACATGGTCCGTTGGGTTGATTTTAAAATCAAATGTTTTAGCAAGATCTAAAAATTTTCTTTTACATGTTTTTCGATCTGGAAACAAGCCTTTTTCATTATTGATAATCAAATTATCAATCACACTCATAGGGGGAAAATCCAGGGGATCCTGATGAAGCATGCCTATTCCCAAATTAATAGCATCAGCAGGTGAATTGATACTAACTTTTTCGCCATTCAATAATATTTCGCCTTCATCGGAATAATAAAAACCCGAAAGAATTTTCATCAAGGTACTTTTTCCTGCACCATTTTCACCTACAATACCTTGAATAACACCAGAAGGTATTTCAAAATCTATACCATTATTTGCGTGTACTTTTCCAAAATATTTATGTATATTCTTGAATTTAACTTTCATCAGACCTGTTTCATTATGTTCTATTTTGGTAATATTAATTTATAAATATATAGGGGAGAGAAATTCTCTCCCCTATGAGTAAAGAATAGGGACAACTTATTCTGAAATACTTTGTCCTTCAATACCTTCAAGCAGTTGTCCGGAATACCACATTTGAACAAGAGAAGCTTCCTCACCATCAGCGAGGAATACTGATCCATCTTGCCAGTTAAGTGGTCCAACCCAAAGGTTGAGTCCTGCACCTAATTCAGCAATAAACTGATCTAACAATACTGCATTTTCTTCACTTAACCCGTCACCTTTCAAGTAACCAACTGCTGAGGTGTCTGGGTTATTAATATTTGTCCAATCAGGCTGTCCAAAACCCCAATATGGCTCAAAAGTCCCTTCCTGAACCATTTTAACAACTCTTAAGTATTCTGGACCCCAATTAAAATAACGGACACCCAGGCAAATATCGGGTGCTTCTTCACAAGCAAACTCATAGTCATAAGCAACGGCTTTAACATCAGCACCTGCTGCTGCTGCTTTTTCTGTTTGCACCAATGGCTCAGTTGTATCCAAACCTGAACCTATCACATCATAGCCGCTATTTAAGAACTCATCAGCAACCAAAGTTGGATCTGTTGTAAAACCAGGAATATGGAACCAAAAACCGATCCAAGTCACCTTTAGCTCTAATTCTTCAATAGGCTTATCAAGATATTCTGTCCAGCAGTATTCAGCACCCAAGTAGTAGGCATTAACATAACGTCTGGTTTCATCATTGATTAGTGGACCTACAAAACCTAGTTTACCTGTGTTTGATTCAAGTGCTGCTGCACAACCACCAATCATCTCACCATATTCCATCTCTGGCATATAGTTGGCGTAATTTGGTAATCCTTTGTAGTTCATACCATCTTCCCACGCGAAGTCTCCCGAAATATGAAGCACCGGGATTTCAGGGTACTTTACTGCGAAATCATATGATCCATCCTTCATATCATCCGAGTTAAAGATGATTAATTTTGCACCCTGAGCAACCAGTTCTTCCGCAAGTTGGTCTGGTGTAGTCCCAGGCCGGTCAGCAGGGTTAACTTTGTCAATGTAGATCATCTTTGTGCCAGGTAAATTTGCTTCTACATATTGTCCACCAATGTAATGCGCTTCACTCCAACCACGATCGTTAAATGGACCTACCATGAGGATACCAAAGATAAACTCTTCCTCTGGCTCTTCTGCTACAACTTCTTCTTCAACCTCGGGGACTTCAACAACTACCTCAGCTACTTCCTCACCAACAATGTCCTGTGGTTCGTCAACTTGTTGTGTTTGCGTACACGCTGTGAGGATTATCACTGTAACCATAAAAAGCGTAAACATTCTTATTAACTTTTGCATTTTCATTTCTCCTATATAACTCTTTTGATAAATCAACATTTTTTGAACAGTTATTTTATCAATACACTACCTCCTTTTAGCGATCCTATTAATCATTAATGTACTAATATTGCCAAGCAAAAATCATTCTGCCAGTAATTCAACAAACTTGGGAGGTGATCCTGGTTTCAGTTCAACTAGACCTTTATTGGACAAATGCAATTCTTCCAATACAATCAAACCCAATAAGCTTAAAGTCATCTCAAAAGAATCATAAGGGCAGCCGGCCTTCTTTAATGCATGCTCAATTTTAGTCACTTGTTTAGCTGCTACTTCAACAGATTCCAGTGTCATTAATCCTGCCAAAGGCAACGGCATGAGTGCTTCCACTTTGCCATCAACAACCACACATATTCCACCACCAACTTTGATTAATTCGTTAGCAGCCAAAGCCATAACATTGTCATCAGTACCAATTACCATCAAGTTGTGGCAGTCATGAGAAACGGTGGATGCGTAAGCTGAACCAGATTGCAGTTTAACTCCATTAACAAAACCCAATCCCTTTGTTCCTGTAACTCCCTGCTTTGGTTCATGACGGTAGAATATTGCTATTTTAGCAATATCTTTTTCTAAATCAGCTACTAAATTCCCTCCATCCGTAGCCATCTCAACTATTTGTTCTTCAGTGTGAACCATACCAGGAACAACTTTCATTATTCGAACTTTAACTAATTTGTTTTCAACAGGGATTTGAAAATCTTCCGCATTAAGAGTGTCAACATGAACTGATTTTAAAGCCCATTCTGGATAGGTGTATTTTGGGATATCTACAACCATTTTGCCATTTTCAGCAACAAGAACACCATCTGAAAAGACCTGATCAATGGTAACTTTATCTAGATCACTTACGATCAGAATGTCAGCAGCTCGACCAGGTGATATCGTTCCTATCCAACGTGCTTTTTCAAGCAATTGAGCGGTGTTAATTGTGACCATTTGGATTGCAATGATAGGTGAAACACCCAGGCTGATTGCTTTTCTAACAACCCGAACAAGGTGGCCTTCTTCTGCTACTGTTGCAGGAGTAACATCATCGGTCACCATAGAATAGAATCGGGTGTCGAGATCAGGGTTATCAAGAACAGAGGTGATCAGATTAGGCATATCTAACCAGGCGGTGCCGTAGCGCTGTTGTGGATACATCCCCAATTCAGCTCGCCTTAATGTACCTTCTGCAGTGGTCGACTCATGGCACGCTGTCATACCTGAGGCAATGAAAGCATTCAAGCCATTATTTAAATCAAGGCTAGCATAATGGCCTGTTAAGATTTTTCCTGATTTCAATCCTTCTGCGGTGATTGCATGCACTTCTGGGTTTCCATAAATCACACCGGGGAAATTCATCTGTTCACCTTGGAGCTTAGCCCAATCATTATGGTAAGCTTTTGCTACTTCTTTAGCAGAAATTGTTGCCCCAGCATCTTCAAAGCCGGGAATCGACGGTACACAAACTGGCATTGCTGTTAATACCTTTAAAGGAAGACCTTCTGCTGACTGATGAAAGAGTTCTACTGCTTTAAGACCAAGCACATTGGTCATTTCATGAATGTCAGGACAAATGGTTGTTGTGCCGTGTGGTAAGATCCCAGCCGCAAAACTGGGCAGATCAACCATTGTGCTTTCTACGTGCATATGGCTGTCGATAAACCCGGGAACTAGATAACGCCCTTTGGCATCAATTTCTTTTGTGTTCTCCCCAATCAGTATGTTACTGGCATCACCCACTAAGGCTATAAACCCATGCCGTACAACTATATCCATACTTTCTTGAATACTTGCTGTGTTGACATTAACAAGTTTGCCATTACGAATGATCAGGTCTGCTGGCTGCATTCCCATGGCAGTGGCTGCCAAATCTTGCGTAACCTCATGATGCATTTTACACGTGTGAAAATATTCAATCATTTATTTATCTCCTTTTTGTGGTTTTTGCTGATCATAATAATGACACTATATCAGCGAGATATTATCATAGCTTAGTGTCTCAAAATAGTATTGTAAATATTTTCGAGACTTGTACCTCCTTCATATTTTTATTTACCGAGACAATTATACACGAGAAAGAATTGATAAATAATAAGTTAGTAGTGTTATTCATTACCATGATTACAAGATCACCCCTGGGAAGTTCATTTGTTCGCCTTGCAGCTGTGCCCAACCCTGCTGATAAGCCTGCGCCACATCCGAGGCTGTGATCTCAGCACCAGCATCCTCAAAACCAGGGATCGAAGGCACACAAACTGGCATGGCCAGCAAAACTTTGATCGGTAACCCTTGCGCGATATGGTGAAATAACTCGACCGCTTTCAACCCCAACACATTTGTGATCTCATGAATATCAGGGCAGATGGTCGTGGTACCATAGGGCAGAACGCCAGCGGCAAAGCTGGACAGATCAACCATTGTGCTTTCCACGTGCATATGGCTGTCAATCAACCCCGGTACAAGATACTGCCCTGCAGCATCCACAACCCGGGTTTGGTCATTGGTTTGAATATGGCTGGCATCACCCACCAGCACAATATAACCATGCCGCACAACAACATCGACATCCTCCTGGATTATGCCAGTATTGACGTTTACCAGTTTCCCATGACGGATGATCAGATCCGCTGGGGCGTTACCCATTGCGGTTGCCACCAGATCTTGCGTGACTTGATAATATGGCTTTCGAGTATGAAAATATCCACGCATTTGATTTCCTCCAATGTCAAAGACATTAAATTGACAGACGATCAGAACGCGCCAAAAATTGAGTCAATATATTAAAAAATTAGATTAATGAGTCCTCTGAAAAAACTAAATTTTTTCAAATTGATTGGGATGGCGCCACACATTATGATACAAAAAGCATACTTTTACGGGATGTGACCTTCAAACCATGCATAAATATGGTGGTCATCCCCCACTTAGGTTGATTTGCTTACCTTTTTTCAGTAGAGTCATTAATGAGGTGAAAGGTTAAATTTGGTGAGTACCTTTCACGATTGACCCATTTTATGTGGAATTCCATTTACACAAGATTCTAGATACACCCCGCTAAAATTAACGGCTGCTGTCAAGGGCCCAGTTTTACCAGTGATTTCAGTCTCTTTAAGGATTTTGATGATTTGACCTTCGCTGAATTTGGATCGTTTCATAATTAAGCTCCTAAAACTATTCTATCGTGTAATTCTACACTTTTGCTTGGTATAATTTTAGGGGCTACTTACCCTGCTAGGTGCGGGTGTATTCTGGGTTAGTTAAAGTCCTCTAAATACAAAGCCTAATATCGCAACGGCTAAACAGGTAACCCAGATCCACACTAGTCTTTAACTTTAATTGTCGAATGCCGGATGTAGTCTAAAGGTAAAAGCGATTTCAAATATATTATCAGTAATAAAATTACTCCAGTTGATTTTATCAATATCTTCTTTTTCGTAACTAGCGAATATAACTTCCTCCTCGCTTTCATTGCCATAGATATCTACCATCGAAAACGTACCCTCAACTATCACACCAGAATAGTCAATGTTTGAAAAATCAACTACCTCGAGAATCTTTTTTATATCTATCATACCCCCGCGCAGTATCATGTTTTCAGTAAGATTGTCGTTTAAGGAAAAAACAACAAAAATTACATCTTCGTTGTTATCTCCTTCTATTTCAAATTCTTTTATTTCAAATTCATGAATACGGTCACCATCTCGATTCAATTCCCCCAATACTTGACGAATATTTGCTTCAAGTATTTCTTCTGGTGTGTCGGTTGGTTCTGGTGTATATGTTGGCCCAGGCGTATATGTGACTGTTGCAGTCTCAGTCGGAATAGCTGTGTTTGTTATTGTGCTTGTTGACTCAGGGGTTCTTGTTGCCCTTAACCCAACAGCTTCAAGACCTTCAAGGAATAAACCAATTACCAGACAAAGCAAACATAAGCCAACAACAACTCCCACAATAATTAAAATAGTTTTCTTTTTTGTATTTTTAGTTTTTGATTTTTCAATAAATTCTTCATCAGTTTGTGTCATTTTTTCTACCCCTTTCGTTTGGTTTACAGAAATAATACCGAATATAGCTTATTATTACCGAAATTCACCGTCAACAATAAGTATATTCGAAATTTCACGTCAACAATAATTATATACCCTTTTTCCCTACCCCGGGTGAAACTTTTGGCTGTTTCTTCTTTCTATTCACATGAACGTTTAAAGTGAACAAAATAATTAGCTGAAATTCACTCAAAAAAGGACAACCTATCACTTTCTGCAGTGGACGTTTCAGTATCCTCATGTTTTTTCAATCTATTGGTTAAATAGAAAAACAGATTGGGTTTATTGAGACCGATGATTAAACCATGCATTTTTCATACACATTTCTAAATGGATATCTTGTAGGAAGTTTCATCACCACATATCTTGCCGTTCTAATAATTTTCCCTGCCAGAAAAACATACTTCAAACGGAAAGTTTTGATTTGCTGCCGAAATTCAGAAATGCCCAGAAAATCTAGTTTGAACAGCAAGAACAGGTTGTATGAAAGCATCATCAATTGAAAAATAGCCTCATTCGCCCAGAACGATTTCAGTAAAAGACGCCCAACGGCCATGTCATATTTGGCTTCCTTGATGTAATTTTCGGCATTGCCGCGTTTTTCGTACGCAATGACCACTTTTTCTGAAGTCAGTTCGGTATTGGTCACAAAGTAAAAGTATTCGTATTCGTCGCCTTCTAAGAAAGATAATTGTGCCCTTTCTTTTTCTGGTTTCAATACGCGCGATACGACAAATCTTCTATCCTTGTCCCAGGTATTCAGTTTTGTAACAAGCTCCGTTGTTTCCCTGCCTTCATCACCTTTCGCGAATGAAATAGTTGGTGCTGTAACTTGAGAGGCGAGCGTTGGATACGCTTTGCCCTTGATCAAATACTGGCAACCGGCTGATTCGATGGTTGTAATGATGTCGTCATCAAAGTACCCACTGTCCATGCGGAACAGGATTTCCAAATCATCGGTTTTAATATGGGCAACGATTTCTTTGATCATTTCGGCAGCGCCGTTTGCAGTGTACGTGTTGCCGCTGCGCACAAAGCCAGTAATGTAGGCCTTCAATTCATCACAGAAGGCAAACTGGATGTTGTAACACAAATTGCCGGGCTTTTTTGGATTATAACCCTTCGCTGTTCCCTCTTGATGACCTTCGACATTGACTACGCTGCTGTCGATGTCAATGGTAATAGATTTTAGTTTTTTCTTTCTCAACAACTTTTTGAAGACCCGGAAATTGATTTCCCTCATCATCTGCGTTGTTTTATGATTGAAGTTACCCAAAAACCGTGATACCGTTTCAGGTTCTTTCACCGAAATCTCAAACGCTTCAACCAGCGGATCACCTTGCAGAAGTTTAATTCTTTCCAGTCTATCGATCCCGATATAGTGACCGCAGAGCATCGTCTTGATGTGGTTCATCTTGATTTTGTTGGTCGATGGGCGATCAAATACAAGGACGGTGTTAATTAGATTAAATATCCCATTGGCCTTTGCATTTTCCAGCAGCAGAAACAAGCCCGCGTTTGATGTCAGATTCATGGCTGCAAAAACAATTTTATGTATCACTTCAACATCCTTTACTGCAAAAATACTCTTTATCTTAATTTTAACATGTGATCTTTATTCGTGGTTTTATTTCACCTAATGGGTGAAAGTAAAAACCTGAAGATACTTGTTTGAAAATCTTAAAATTAGGTCAAAAAGTGGCGATTTTGGTTCAAAAAGGATGAAAAAACGCCTAAAATAGCCAATTTTTGCCATAAATAAGGTCTGTTTGCTAAAAGCGACTATCCTTCACTGATTAGGCGACGTAGAATCCAGGTTAACATAAAATTTTTATTAACACGGATGATTTTTCTTTTGGAGTTAACCTGAATCACACCCACTCCATACAATCAATTGACCACCAAATATGTTTATGGTATTCTGCACTTAATGACACATAAAGCAACAGCCTTAGCACACCCAAATATCGCCTTCATTAAATACTGGGGGTTGGCCGATGAAGATAGAAAGATCCCTGCCAACGGGTCCATCTCAATGAATATCGGCTGCCTTTCAACAAGAACGACGGTTGACTACTCGGATCATTTTAATGAAGATCACCTGGTATTGAATGGGCACGAAATTTCCGGTCCAGCACTTAAAAGAGTACAAAATTTCATGGATCAGGTCAGAAGGCTGGCAGGGGAAACGCTTTTCGCAGAAATCACCAGTGAGAACAACTTCCCTATAGGTGCCGGTGTTGCCTCTTCGGCATCCGGGTTTGCAGCCCTGGCACTGGCGGCCGCATCTGCGATCGGTCTGAACCTCTCTGAACCCAAACTTTCCAGCCTGGCTCGCTTTGGATCGGGGTCAGCATGCCGTTCCATCCCGGATGGCTTTGCAGAATGGCGTACGTACCCTGAATCTGGGGAATCATTTGCTTATTCAATCGCTCCATCTGACCATTGGTCTCTGGTAGATTGTATCGCCGTGTTGGACACAGACCACAAAGCTGTCGGGTCAGAATCAGGCATGCGCACAGCAGTTTCCAGCCCGCTGCAAGATGCCCGTATCAAAGATGCTGAACAAAGGCTGGATCGGTGTCGGGTCGCCATCCAGGACCGCAATTTTGATGCCCTGGCAAAAGTCACTGAGCTGGACAGCAACATGATGCATGCCGTTATGATGACCTCCGACCCCCCCCTGTTCTACTGGCAGCCCCAATCGCTTGCCATTATGAAAGCGGTTCAATCATGGCAAAACGAAGGGCTTTCCGTGACCTACACCCTCGATGCCGGTCCGAATGTGCATGTGATCACCACCAAACAAAATATGGGAGAGGTTCTATCCCGGTTAAATCAGTTTCCTGGTGTGCTTAATGTTCTCAAAGGACAGCCGGCTGGCCCTGCCAGGCTTGTATGAAAATTCACGCTCAACACTTCAGCAAGGTATAATTATTTTTCTAAACAACTTAAAGTATCCTTTGATAAAACTCAAAGGACGATAAAGGTAAAAAATGAACGTCATATTATTGATCCTGCAGGTCGTATTCGTTATCGGTTTATTAATTTTCTTCCATGAATTAGGCCACTTCCTCTCTGCCCGAGCAGTTGGCGTCCCTGTGGAAGAGTTTGGCTTCGGTTACCCGCCCCGCCTGGCAAAGATCGGGGAATGGAAGGGCACCGAAATCTCACTGAATTGGATTCCCTTTGGCGGCTTTGTCCGTCCAAAAGGTGAGGCTGATGACAACGTAGAAGGCGGTATGGCAGCTGCCCCAGCCTGGAAACGGTTGGTGATTGCACTTTCGGGCCCGGTGATGAACTTCATCATCGGCATCCTTATTCTTATGGTCATCTACAGCGCCATTGGCATCCCGGCATCAGAGGAGGCGATGATCTCACAGGTCTCGGAAGGTTCCCCTGCTATGGAAGTCGGCCTTGCACTTGGGGACATTGTCTTATCAGCTGACGGGCAAGCGGTCAACGATATCAACCAGTTGATCGAGATTGTCAACCAAAATGTCGGCAATCCGATCACACTCATCATAGAGCGTGACGGACAGCCAACAGAATTCACACTGACACCTCGTGAGAATCCACCGGCCGGTGAAGGTGCCATGGGGGTAGGTCTGAGCAACCCGCTCAAACCAACGCCATTCTTTCAATCAATCGGCTATGCCTTTGAAGCTACCGGGTTTATCATCCGTGAAACATTGATGCTGCCCATACGATTGATTCGCGGCACAGTGGACCCTGGTTTAGCCAGGCCGGTTGGTTATAAGGGAATTTATGATATCTACAGCTATGCTGTTGAAATGGATCAGGCCACAGAATTGCAAATAGCTGAACCCTTACCAATTTTCACACTTTCAATTATCGCCAATATCTCTTTGGCATTAGGCATTACTAACCTTCTGCCCATTCCAGCTCTCGACGGCGGACGGATCCTGTTCACCTTACCTGAACTGATTCTTAGAAAACGGATCCCACAGAAATGGGAAAACGCAGTCAATACAGCAAGTTTTCTGCTCCTGATTGCCTTAATGTTGGTCATTACAGTTTTGGATTTCACCAATCCCATCATACTTCCCTGAAAGGTTGAGTAAAGGTTAATCTTTAAGCGATGACATCCAGGTACGAAAAAACTTATCAATTTCAAGAAGTAAAAACGGCTTTACTGAATAATGATGCGCCATTTCCCCCTTTGATGGTGTATTTTTTCTCCGATATCGGTCCTGATGACTTGTTGATGCTGGCTGAAGTTTGGCCTGATGTGTGGACTGAACGACGGTGCGGCCTTTTGGAAGATATGGAACAGCTCTCTGAAAAAGACACCTTGCTGTTTTTTGATGCAGTTGCTTTGATGTGCCTCGATGATGCAGACCCGGTTGCTCGAGCTGCTGCTATCAGGCTTCTCTGGCAGTCTGAAGATGAAAACCTGGTACCAAAATTATTGACCATGTTAAACAAGGATCCAGAATCGATCGTCCGGGCAGCTGCAGCCACAGGTTTAGGTAATTTTGTTTACCTGGGGGAACTTGAAGATATCAGCCAGGAAACCTTTCAAAACGTCCTTGAAAACTTGATAAAATGTCACATTAAGGAAAAGGACACCCTTGTACGGCGGCGAGCGCTTGAATCCCTGGGGTTTGCCAGCCATCCTGATATCGCTGACCACATTCAGAAAGCCTATGACACAGAAGATGATGATTGGCTCCAATCCGCTTTACTGGCCATGGGCCGGTCTTTTGACCAGCAATGGTTAGATTCTGTCCTGAGGATGCTTGACCACCCAGACTTAAATGTTCGATACGAAGCAGTCAGAGCAGCAGGTGAACTGGAATCCAGTGAAGCCAGGGAACCGATCTTTGAGATGTTCGAGAATGGCTTTGAAGATGAAAATATCTTTCAGGCTGCAATTTGGTCGCTGACCAAGATTGGGGGGGCAGGTGTCAGGACATTAATTGAAGGATACCTCGAAGAAACAGATGATCTGGATGAGATTCAATTCTTGGAAGAAGCATTGGAAAACCTCGATTTCACCGAACAGGTTAACCAATTCGATTTAATGGACATTGATGATGATCTTGACAATTGGGAAGATGAGGCATGGTAGGCAAAGATCAAAAACTGCAAATGCATGCCCTGATCAAAGGACGTGTGCAGGCTGTAGGTTTCCGATACTTTACACTTAAGTCAGCACAAGAAAATAACCTCACCGGTTGGGTACGTAATTTGCGGGATGGCAGGGTGGAAGTGCTGGCTGAAGGGGTCCAGGACCATTTAAACCAGCTGCTTGCCGATCTTCGCCAGGGGCCGATCAGTTCAGATGTCGAAAACGTTGAGGTTAACTTTTCCAAAGCAAACGGAGAATTCAAAGACTTTAGCGTAAAACCGACAAAATAAACCCCCCGGTCCAACTTTTCTTCATTTCTCTCCAGTCAACAACTGCACTTTCTTCCAGGGCGGCAGATCTGATTCATCCACCAGAATTTCTCTCAGTTCATAGACCTGGTCGCGCAGCAAAGCAGCACGCTCAAATTCCAGTTCCTTCGCAGCCGCTTTCATCTGGGTTTCCAGTTCTTTGATCAACCGCAACAATTCTTTTTGTTCCAACTTACTGGCTTTGCCCCGGATGTCACCGCCATCTTCAACCCCTGCTGCCCTGGCCAACCGATCCGTCAGGTCACGGACTGATTTGATCACGCTGGCAGGTTCAATGTGATGTTCTTTGTTATAAGCAACCTGGATTCCACGACGCCGGTTGGTTTCATCGATCGCTTTTTCCATCGCGTCGGTGACTTTATCTGCATACATGATCACCTGTCCGTGCAAATGCCGGGCAGCCCTGCCGATCGTCTGGATCAGTGCCGTTGCAGACCGCAAAAAGCCCTGTTTATCCGCATCGAGAATCGCTACCAGTGAAACTTCAGGCAGGTCCAGGCCTTCTCTCAGCAGATTAATCCCCACTACCACATCAAACACACCTAAACGCAGATCACGCAAAATGCCGACCCTCTCAAGGGTATCCACTTCTGAATGGAGGTAATGCACCTTCAAACCCAATTCAAGCAGATAATCTGCCAGGTCTTCCGCCATCCGCTTGGTCAATGTCGTGACCAGAACCCTTTCACCTTGCTCAACGCGTTGGTTGATCTCACCTACCAGGTTATCCACCTGGCCTTCCGACGGCCGCACAATCACTTCAGGGTCAACCAGGCCGGTGGGCCGGATGATCTGCTCAACCACCTGGTCAGCGATCCCCAGCTCATATTCAGCGGGGGTGGCAGATGTGTACAAGGTGATGCCCATCTGTTGATTAAATTCCTCAAATTGCAATGGACGGTTATCCAGAGCCGAAGGCAGACGGAAGCCGTAATCGATCAACACCTGCTTGCGTGACCGGTCGCCGTTATACATACCCCGAATCTGCGGTACCATCATATGCGATTCGTCAAGCACCAGCAGGTAATCTTTGGGCAGGAAGTCGATCAAGGTCCACGGCGCAGAGCCGGCCGGTCGTCCGTCAATATGACGGGAGTAATTTTCAATCCCAGAGCAGTAACCCACCTCTCGCAGCATCTCCAGGTCATAACGGGTCCGCTGCTCTAACCGCTGGGCTTCTAAAAGCATCTCGCGCTGTCTCAGGTCTGCCAGCCTTTCTTCCAGCTCTTTTTCGATATTCTCCAATGCCTCGCTCATCCGGTCTTCTTCAGTGATATAGTGCTTGGCTGGATAAATCTCAATGGAATCGTGTTTATCAAACACTTCCCCCGTCAGCGGATTCACCGTGATGATCTGCTCCACTTCATCACCAAAAAAACTGATTCGGTAGGCTTTTGTGTCATCATATGCCGGCAGGATCTCGATCGTATCCCCCCGCACCCGAAAGATGCCGGGCTTAAGTTCAAAATCATTCCTTGAATACTGGATCTCGATCAATCTTCGTAAAAGCGCATTCCGCCGATAAATTTCACCGACTTCCAGATAAACCGTGTTGCCGCTATAAGCTTCCGGGTCGCCAAGACCGTAGATGGCCGAAACAGAAGCAACAATGATCACGTCTTTGCGGGACATTAATGCCGTCGTTGCCGCCAGACGCAGTCGATCAATCTGCACATTGATATCCGTTTCTTTCTCAATGTACAAATCACGCTGCGGCACATAAGCTTCAGGCTGATAATAATCGTAGTACGAAACAAAAAATTCAACCGCGTTATTTGGAAAAAATTCTTTAAATTCTGCATACAGTTGCGCAGCCAATGTTTTATTATGTGCCATCACCAACGTCGGCAGCTGCAGCTCTTGAATTACGTTGGCCACTGTAAAGGTCTTACCGGTACCGGTCGCCCCCAACAGCACCTGATGCTGATAGCCTTTTTGAATACCCTCAACGAGTTCAGCGATCGCCTGAGGCTGATCGCCAGTGGGTTGGTACGGTGCCTGTAATTCAAAGGGCATGGTGGTGTTTCCTGGTTAATTATTTAACATGATCAATGATATTAAGCCGATTCTACCAGAATTGAAACCCAGAAAACACCCTAACACCTTTGATCGTTTAGGCTTTATATGCGGTAAAATTTATCCAGAATGGAGATTATTCAGGACTTAACGATATGGAATTTCTTGACAAACTAAATAAAATCATCTCAACCATCGATCAGGCGGAATCCAGCAGCATCCTTGAAGCTGCACAAACCTGCGCGGCCACCATCGTTGCCGGGCGAGCAGTGTTGGTTTTTGGTGCTGGCCACAGTGCCCTCCCGGCTCAGGAAGCCTTCCCCCGAATTGGTTCGATTGTGGGCTTTGTACAAATTACCGAACCAAACTTAGGGTTTAACGGCCACGTGACCGGCAAAGGGGGTCAGCGGCAAATGTCCTTTTTAGAACAGACAAGCGGATACGCTGAGGTGATCCTTTCCAATTATGATCTCACACCAGAAGATACCATGATCGTGATCTCCAATTCGGGCATTAATACCCTGCCTGTTGAACTATGTGATCTGGCAAACCAGCGCGGCCTGACAAGCATCGGGATCAGTTCATCAGCCCATTCACTGGCTAATCAGCCAAAAAACAAAATGGGTAAACGGCTGTTAGAAATTGCTGACCTGCACATTGATAACCACATCCCTGCTGGCGATACCCTGATATCGCTTGATGAAAATACTCATATCGGCGGCGGTTCGACAATCGCAGCCATGGTGATCATCAATTCAATCATCGTCGAGACAATTCGTCTATTGCATCAACAAGGGACTCCTTTTTACCTTTATCCCAGTCATAATGTCAGTAAAAGCGTGGAGAAGGTCGAAAAACAAGAGAAAGCATTATTTGAGGCCCATAAAAAACTAATTGCTAAATTATAGGAGTGAAATATGAAATTTTGGCTGGCAACTGCCAACATCAAACGAACCCAAGAATGCCTGGCTTACGGCGTTTTTGAAGGGGTGATTACCAACCCCCACGTGGTGGCACAGGAAGCACGCCCTGCGAAAGATATTTTCAAAGACCTGTGTCAGATTGCACCTGCAGCTTATTACCAGCTGCATGCTGGTGAGATCAAAGACATGCTGCATGAGGCAGATGAGATGCTTGCCATTGATCCGGCCAAAATGCGCATCAAGGTGCCGGCCACCCGCAACGGGCTGTCGGTGATCCGGAAATTAACTGATCAGGGACTCCCGGTGATGGCCACTGCCGTTCCGACCAGCACCTGGCTGGTGTGGGCTGCAGCAGCCGGTGCTTCCTCGATCGCCCCATACAGCGGGATGCTGCAAAAACGCAATATCATCTCAAAGATGGAAGGTGTGTTTGCCATGCAGAACATCATCGACCGGCAGGGGTATGATGTAAACATCTGCACCGGGATCTATGATGCCACTGAAATTGCCATCTATGCCGCCCACGGCATCAAATCAGCCTTCATTTGGGAAAAGGACGTCGAGGCCTACTTGACACAAGCCCTTGTGGACGAAGCAGCCGCGAATTTTGAGGATGATTGGGCAAAAATAGATAATTACTAGATAACGATGTACCCCCAAACATTAAATATCTGTGCAGGCTTGGCATATACATTATTCGTTAAATATTCCAGGGACGGGAAACTTACATCCCGTCCCCGGAAACCAATAGTGAGGACTATTGCTATTTCTACCCGATAATAAATTTACCGGGTTCTAAAACTCTGGTTATCTAAATTATAGATTATTCAGTGGCTGAATACAATCTTTCTGGGTGTATTCAGCCATCAATTATTTAGTTATTAAACCAGTTGCCAAATAACAAACCAATCTCTGACAGCCACATCATGAACTTCTCAAGAAAATTTTGCTGTTCGATCACACCGCCGCCAGAAGGTTTATCCGGTGTATCATCTTTCGGTTGGCAGGATCCAACAGTAATCGAACCTGAACCTGAACCGCTTACATTTTCACCGACAGCTGTCCATGAATATTGGTAAGTGCCAGGTTTTAATTGAATCGTCGTCGATTGAGTATAGCTCTTGCCATCAATTGTCAAACGAGCCTGGAAAATATTGATAAAAACATTCGTCTTAGAACCGTTTGCCGCAGAGAAAGTGCAAACACCGATATTAACCGATGCAGATGCCGTCCCCGGTTGACACGAGATGATTGTGAACGTACCGGAACCCTCCCCTTCATAATCTTCAAGCGCTTCCCATTCGTAGGTGTAATTTCCAGGCGGCAAATCTACGGTTGTGGATACGGTATAGGGTCCATAGACAGTACTGCCCGGGGAGGTCTGGCGGATGGTCAATGAGGCATTATCGATCGTGATGCTCACTTCTGTAGATGAAGCAGAACCGCTCCACTCACAGGTGCCAATCTCGATCAAGGCATCGCCATTCTCTTTGGGTGTACAATCCACGACAACCAGTGTGCCAGAGCCGCTGCCGGTGAAGCCCGGTGCTGCAACCCAGGTATAAGGATAGGTCCCAGGATCAAACAGGACTTCGGCTACTGAACTGGTATATTCAACACCATTGAGCGTCAGAATAGCATCTTCCACAATGATCGCCACCGGCGTTCGAGATCCCGTCTCTGCATTCCATGAACAGGATCCTAAAATAACCTGTGCCCCTTCACTTTCTTTCGGGCTGCAGTCTTCAAAAGTCAC
>CAZCBW010000009.1:48535-73449 GCA_964497065.1 uncultured Candidatus Brevefilum sp.
CTAAAATAACCTGTGCCCCTTCACTTTCTTTCGGGCTGCAGTCTTCAAAAGTCACTGCAAAGGATTCTTCCCCACCTGCAAAGCCGGGCTGTCCATTCCATTCTATATACAGAGTGCCGTCGCTTAATATCTCAATCGGGTTACCGTCATACAGAATGAAACCGTCTTCATCAAAAGTAATAAATTCATTTGCTGGAACAAATTTCCATCGGACATTCGCCACCTTGTCAGCGTCAAAGTCAATTAAAACTGTATTGACGGAGGTTAATGTGGTTGCATCCCATTCACACTGTTCGATGATCGAGACATCTGCTGATTGTTTGGGGTCGCAGTCTTCATAAGTAAACTCAAAGGATTCCTGTCCATCATCGAAACCGGGAAGTCCATTCCACTTCACATACAGGGTCCCGCTTTCCGTAATTATTATGGGGTTGGCATAGGTTGTAAAAGTGTCATCAAATCCGGTCAGGTTATAGCGCACGTTGGTCACTTCATCAGTGTCATAGTCAATCGAGACCGTGTTGACTGATGCCAGCGTGGTCGAGTCCCATTCGCACTCCTGCGTGATCGTTACAACAGATGAATTTTTGGGGTCGCAGTCTTCATAGGTGAACTCAAAGGATTCCTGTCCATCAGCGAAACCAGGTAAACCATCCCACTTCACATATAAGGTTCCGTTTTCTGTGATCTCAATGGGAGTGCCGTCATAAGTGATAAATGAACCACCAAAACCGGTCAGGTTCCAACGTACGTTGGTCACCTTACTACTGTCAAACACAATCGAGACCGTGTTGACTGATGTCAGGGTGGTCGGGTTCCATTCACATTGTTCAGTGATCGAGACGCTTGTGGGCTGCCGTGGGCGGTCATCCCAGCAAAAACTTACATGGCTGATAGCAGCCTGGACGCCACCAGTGTTGTTAGGAGAAAATAATCCACTCCCTGATTTAGCGCCATTATAATACCAGACATTTGCCCCATCACCGGCTTTAACAATTACTGCGTCCATCAGAAAAGTTGAAGCCCAATTAAAACCGTAATTATTGCTGTTTGAAACATCAATACGCATTTCGGTATCTGATTCAAGAGGATAAAACGATTGAGATCCGCTGATATTCCAAGGATCAACCTTATATCCATTATCGAAACCGAGGCCCTTGCAACTAGGGTTGCCGTCTACATAAACCGGATTTGTGTTAATAACCGACAGCTCAAGCGCTGTCACCACAGCCAATGGGAGCGCAAGTATAGTTATTATTACCAATACAAAAAGATATAATTTAGTTTTACTTGCCTTTTCCATCATTATATTCCTCACTATTTTGATTTCATTTATCCAATTTATTGAACATTAGTATAATATTAAGGATATTAAATAAATATACAAATTATTCTGTCACATAATATGCGTGAAAATTCACTTACTGTGATCAAATACTTAATAATTTTTGAGTATCTTCAGAATTCCATATGTAACAATGCGATCCGAGTTTCTTAAATTGGGCAGTGACATCCAATTTATTAAGTTATTCTAATCTATTGTAACTCATCTTAATTTATTTTTCAATAAACTCTTAATGTTTTAAGGTTTTTATGAATAAACACCAAATTATCAAGACTAGTTTAATTTAGTTCTCAGGGAAATGTTAATCATCAAGTTAAATTAAGCAAGATGTTTAATGAAAACTATTGGTCTTTTAACCCCCCAAAAAAACACAAGCCCATAAAACGGTCAGTTCGATAGATTAACTTAAGATTATTAATCCAGAACTTCAAAATCAATCACATACCGGTAGTAGGTGCTCCGATTCACCTGCACCTCGGGCGGACCCCAGCCGCAGAAACCCAACAACAGGCTGTTTTCATTAACACTGGGCAAACTGCCAATCCATTCATCTTCACTTCCCCCTCGGTCTTCAATGATTTGAAGGATGTTCTCCGGCTCCAGCCATAATCTGTCGGATGCCTCGTGTGAAAGGCGAATGATGTCCCGTACTCGCAGGCGGTAAACTTCCCCATCCTGGCACCGCCAGACCATCTCAGAACCGATCAAAGCCTGGATCTGGTTCTCAATATATCGGGTATCTTCTTCTCCCCAATGTTCAAGATATGACCGAAAAAATTCAATTTCCAGGGGTAAATTTCGATTTCCCCGGTTAAAACCCGAATGAAGGATAACATAAGCCTGGTCAATATAATAGATTCCGGAATTTTTGCCTTCTTCAAATTTATCCCCCTTATCATAAAAATAAGTCTCATCCAACATGTGAAAATCTGTGCCCTCACCTAACATTGGGCCTGAAACAAAGGTGATCTCCATGTTGCAGCCGTATAGATTCGGAGCAGACACAACGGGGATCTCGGGTTCTGGTGCAGGCTCTGCAGGCTCAATTGTTTGCGTCTGATCCTGTAAATTACCGTCAACCAAATCCTGGCCTCCAGATTGCGGCTGTGGTGGTTTGATTTGATCATTAAAAGCATGAATTCCTCTGGGAATTCTTTCATTGGCGATTAAATTCGGCATAAGACCAAGACCGAAGAAGCCGAGGGTACAAATAAGGATAAAAAACAATGCCCAACGCCAGACCACCCCCCTGCGGGCAATCGTGACCGGTGACGCGATTGGAAGGGTCGATCCAATATAAGAGGTTTTTTTAGTATCGAATCTAATAGATGGTACCTCACCAGTCGATGAGCTCAATTTTTGTTCTACCCAGTCCACAGCTTTGATCACCCGGGGGTCATCAGGTTCAATAAGCCGTGCTTTTTCAAGATAAAAAAGGCTCTCTTCTGGTGTTGATATTCCAGCTAAAATCAGCCATCCCTCAATCCTGTCAGGAAAACGAGTTGAACAGAACCTGGCTGCCTTCTTCGCAGTCACAAGATCCCCTTCTCGCAATAACTGCTTAATCCTATCGATCAGCTGATTGAATTTGAGGTCATCCATTTAATATTCCAGTCAATCCGAATTTTACCCTATCAATTCTTTTGACCACCTTTAAGCGTTTCTTCGCTGTATCCCCAACCCTTGCAGGATGGGACATCAATCAGGACAAATTCAGAATCTTGCTGTGCTGAAATCAACATTGGTTCTTCAATATCCATCCTTGCCTGGTCATTTTTTTCGAATGTATTACCATTAACAGACAACAGCCCGCTGGTGAGGTACAGGAAAAGACGCCTCCCTGCAGCATCCTCCTTGGACACAGAAGCACCAGCCTCCAGAACGCAGCGATAAATCGTCGCTTCGGTGTGAAAGCTGACTGCCTCTTGAATGGCCTGGCCTGAGGCAATCGGAAAAAGCTGGTTCTGCCAGGCCGCAGCTTCAAAATGTTTTTGATCATAGGATGGCTTTAGCCCAGATTCATCCGGGAAGATCCAGATTTGGTAAAAATGCACTGGCTTCTCCCCCAGGTTGAATTCCGAATGGGTGATCCCGGTTCCAGCAGACATGCGCTGCACATCCCCAGCGCGGATCACGTTCTTATTGCCCATACTATCCTCATGGGTCATTTCACCCTCTAATACAACGGTGATGATCTCCATCTCCTCATGGGGATGGGTGGGGAAACCCCGCCCAGGCTGCACTACATCATCATTGAACACCCGCAGTGCACCAAACTGGATGTTGTTCGGGTCAAAGTAATTCGAAAATGAAAAAAGCCAATAGGTCTGCAGCCATCCAAAATTCGAAAAATGGCGGTCAGACGCTTTAATCAAATCAATCATGATGAAATCCTTTCTTTTGTATACCGGATTTTACCCCATGGAATTATTAATCAATTGTAACTTCTCAGCTTATGAAGAAATAAGGGATGTGGTGCGGCGGCTTTGTCGCCGCACCACATCCCCGACCTTTCATTTGCAAGGCAGCCTGAGCAGTTACCAATTTATTGTAATTTTTGGGAATAACTGGTGGAATTATGGTAGAAAATAATTATTGTTCTATTTTTATCCGACCCTGATTTTCCGATGATAATGAAAGGCCTCATGCTAATTATCAAAGCTCATAACCTAGTTAAAGCCAAACGCAGTTGATGTTATTAACCTGGAGGTTAACCTGGGTGAGGGGTATTCAATCTCTTTGATCCTGAAGGTTCAAGGGAAGACAACTTCCATATCCATCACGGTGTGCATGTTATGTTTCAAATTTGTATATTTACTATGTATTGAGAGTATTTTATTACCCTTCAATTTTATGCATCCGCTTATTAATCCATAGGGCTGCTTCAGGCTGGTAATGGCGGACGATCAGCATCGCGCAATCCAGAGTTTCAATCAAAATATCATCCAATGTGCCAAAAATCGTGCTGAATGAAAATACATCCTCGCCTGCACCAATGATCACCAGATCGTGATGATATTTTTTCACAGCATGATGAATCCCGCTGTTGACAGATGAAGCTGGTTCAATTTTCAATGACATCCATCCAGGGATCTCGCCCAGCACAGACTCAATTTCACCCTGGATCATCAATGTTTCATCCTCAATTTTTTCTTCGTCAAGGCCTTTTGAAATCACATACAAAGCGGTCACATGAACTCCTTGCTGGTAGGCCAGGTAGCGTGCAATCTGCAGCATCAAGCGTGTGTTTGGGCCGCCAGCTATGGGAACTAGAATATTTTGGCATGTAAAATCAGCGCGACTACGAAGAACCAACACATCTTTTCGGGCGTTGACCATCACCTCTTTGATGATATTATGGGGCATTTTCAATTTTGAGTCGGCACTTGGCCAGCCCAAGATCACCATACGTACCGGGTTGGGCGATTGCAGCTCTTTATAAATCGCAGATTCGACTGTTCTGGCTGGTTTAACCTTGGCGTTGATAGGAACATTCCGTTTTTGTGCAAGCGGGGCAGCCATTGCCAGCAGCTTATCCCTGGCATCCATACTCCGTTGGACAAGCGTATTAATCTCATTTTCCGAAGCATAACCAGGCACCTTGACCACCGAAAGGAGCGTGATGGCGGTATCCTCCTGGTGTGCCGCAAACCGGGTGGCTAAATCAACCAGCCTCAAGGCTGTGTTTGGGTTCACGGCCGCGATCAACAACCTGCCGCCGCCGACTTCCTCCTCAAACCTCGCCTGGATTAAGGCCCGGCGTTTAAATTCCCTGGAGGCAAAATAAGCCCCACTTAACAGGATAACCACAATACCTAGAAATAATAAAGCCCTGGGATTGGCGAAAGCAATAATCAGAAATCCACCCGCTAAAGCAAGGATCGGCGTGAGCGGATACCAAGGCACCTTGAAAGGCCTTTCTATATCCGGATATTTTTTCCGCAGCTGGATCATAGCCAGTGTCGCCCAGATCAAAACAAACATATATCCTGCACTGGAGATAAAGCTCAAGAAATCCACCAGACCGATTAATGTGACCAGCGCACTGATCACCATGACCACAAATATTGCCATATAAGGTGTCCGCCATTGGCTCAAACGTGAAAAGGTTCGCGGCCAGACCTGGTCTCGGCTGAGTGTGAACACCTCTCGGGTGGCAGAAAGCATCGCTGAATTGATCGACGTCAGCGTGGCAATGATCCCTGCAAATGCCATCACCGGAACACCAATTCGAGGCCAGAATACACTGGCAGCATCCGTCAATGCAGTTTCCGATCCTGCCAGTTGGGTAAAAGGAACCACTCCGATCGTCACCAGTGAAACCAGCGTGTAGATCAACGTGGTAAGACCCAGACTGATCAAAATACCTGCCGGGATATTTCGGCTGGGCTGTTGGATCTCTTCTGCATCATCTGCAATTACCTCAAAACCTACATAGGCATTATAGATTAATGCAATCGTGGTCAGCATTCGCCCTAAAATCGCCCAAAAAGACTGGTTTTCAAATAAAAACTTGCCTGATTGGAAGGTCTCCCAGGTAAAGCCATCAGGTCTTGTGAGCCCTAAGAAGATAAACAAACCAAATACAATCAGTAAAAACAATCCCAAGACGATCTGCAGATTACCAACCTGTGAGATGCCCCTGACATGGAGAATGCCAATCAACAGGATCACCGCGAATGCTACCGGTATAATCGGTAAAAAAGGCAAGAAAACCTTTAAAGAATAGGCAAACCCGACAGCCGATAGTGCTGCATAGAACGTGCTGGATAAGCCATCCAAGGAGCCCACCAGGAACATGACCAGGTTATTGCCAAACCCTTCTTTAACATAGGTCATGGCACCACCAGTCACCGGGTAGGTCGTGGCCAGCTCACAATAATTCAGGGCAATACTTAATGAAAGCAATCCCCCGATGATGATCGCCAAAACAGCTTCCGGCCCTGCAATCCCTGCGGCATGACCGGTCAGTACAAAAATTTCAGCCGCAATCGTCCCGGCTGTCCCGAGCATGATCACATGGATTAATTTCATTTGACGCCGTAATTTTCGTTTGGTCATTTAAGTTCTCCAAGACGAGAAAAACCCAACAAATATGCTGGGGATTGTCATCGAGGTAAATAAAATTATTTTATAGTTTATTTTGACAGCCAGTCATAGAATAAATGACTTTTCCATCGCTGACACGGATATTATAATCCTAATTTATAAAAAAGATATGTAACTGCTCAGGCTGCCCTGCAGCTTAAAGGTCGGCTTCTTGGGGTGAATGACTTCTTCGATCGTTCTTTCCCCAATTATCCTGAAAGGTTGACCGTTTACGCCAACCAGGCTAATTTCGCAATAAAATGCCGCAGCAATTCCGGTGCCCAGATGATTTCAAGCCCCTTAATTTTGCCTGCATTAGCAGCCACAACTTTGGCAACTTCACCCACATAGTCCAGGTGGCTGCGGGTATAGACACGCCGGGGGATCGCAAACCGAACCAGTTCATTGGGTGCCGGCAGCACCTGACCAGTTATTGGATCCGGGTGGGAAAACATCAGGCTGCCAATTTCAACCGTCCGCACCCCACCCTCAATGTACAGCATATTGGCCAAGGCAACACCCGGGAACTGTGTCGGTGGAATCTGCGGCAGCGTTTGGGCTGCATCCACATACACAGCATGCCCGCCGGTAGGCTGATAAACAGTCAAACCGGCAGATTTCAGCACTGAAGCGAGGTAATCGGTATGCTGTGTTCGGTAAGCCAGGTAATCCTCATCCACTCCCTCATGCAGACCCACGGCGATCGCCTCCAGATCCCGCCCGGCTAAGCCGCCATAGGTCGGGAAGCCTTCATGCACGATCAGTTTTTCTGCCAGCCTGAGTTTGAGTGCTTCATCTCGAAAGGCGACAAACCCGCCGATATTGACGATGGCATCCTTTTTGGCGCTCATCGTACAGCCATCGGCATAAGAGAACATCTCATGGGCAATTTCCAAAACAGATTTATCCCCATAACCCGGTTCCCGATTTTTAATGAACCAGGCATTTTCAGCGAAGCGGCAGGCATCGATGAAGAAAAGGATCCCATAACGACGATAAATCTCAGCAGTCTTCCGGATATTTTTCATCGAAACCGGCTGACCCGCCGCCGAATTATTGGTGATAGTCAGCATGCCAACAGGGATATTCTCAGCACCGACCTCGTTAATAAAAGCCTCCAGTTTGTCGAGATCTATATTGCCCTTGAAGGGCAGAATCACATCAGGGTCGGATGCTTCCGGGACGGCCAGATCCACCGGATGCCCGCCCAATGCCAGCACATTCGCCTGGGTGGTATCAAAATGCCGGTTATTGGGCACATACTGTCCTTTTTTAACCAATGTCTTGAACAACATCCCCTCTGCGCCCCTGCCCTGGTGCGTTGGCAGTACATAAGGGAACCCGAGCACATCTTGAACAGCCTGTTCGAAATGATAAAAACTGCGCGCCCCGGCATAGGACTCATCTCCGGCCATCATCGCCGACCACTGCCGGTCGCTCATGGCATTGGTGCCTGAGTCGGTCAGCAAGTCTATCAGTACATCCTCTGCAGCAACGCCAAATAGGTTCTGATGTACATTGTTAAGTATATTAACACGGTCTTCTCGGGTAGTCTGCTTGATCGGTTCAACGACTTTGATGCGAAAGGGTTCAACAAAGGGGATCGGCATTAAGAGCTCCTGTAAAGTGATTTGATAAAATTCTGCAAATTCAATATCAATAAAACCAGATAAATTATAATCACAATTTTCAAGCTTAACGGCCCAGGGCAATCGCAAAGTCATGAATTTATAATCTCTAACAAGAAATTAGTATCAACAGCGCAGAGCAATCTTTTTGTTTTAGTACCACATTTTTTAGATTTCCTAAGCCTGAGTAAATTGAGTGCCATTTTTCGAACGAGCGCAACCTTTTTGTCCTGGTTCACCGTGAAATGGAAAAATGGCAACCGTGTTATAGTTCACAAACAGGAGGCCTAAACCATGAGGAAGAAACGTAAAAACTACACACCAGAAGAAAAAGTAAGGATAATAAAAGAGCATTTAATCAACGGGGTACCAATCTCTGAATTATGTGATCAGCATCAATTACAGCCCACAGTATTTTATCGCTGGTCACCCAGGATACCCATCAGCCAGCAACAGATATTGAATTGGATCGGAATGAGCACCAGCAAATTTAATGATTGGGAACAACGTTATGGGCAGAGAAATCAACATAATGCCAGACTGCCAAAGGGCCAGTGGATAAAACAATGGGAAAAAGAAGCCATTCTTGACTACTATGACCAGCATCCCCAGGAAGGCTATCGGAGACTGAGTTATATGATGCTGGATGCCGACGTGGTCGCTGTTAGCCCCAGCAGTGTTTATAGAGTGCTGTAGTGGATTGATTAAACAAGGGATTGAAACCCATTGTGGTAAGCTGCAGAGGCGGAAAAAGGCTTCCTCTATTCTCCCCTACCTGCGGCGTTGAATTGGTCCAGGCGTTTTAACACCCACTCTTGTTTAACACGTTCGCGGATTTCAAAAGAAATCTGTGTTCATGTGCTGTGACTTGATGCAATCGCCATTACCGATATTGCATCCGGCACATGTTTGGTTCAGGCGAAACCGGTTGCTTCCCTACTAAGCTGGGAGAATGCCTTTTAATCTCACTGTTCTCATACCAGCAATTGCACCCGATTATTGATCTCCGATAAAATTATCCACTGGCTTTAGGTAGAATTTATGAGCTATAAAGTCCCTGTAAAATAGCGGTGTGGTATCAGCGATAACCCTGCTCAACAAAGGCTGCATGGTATACTGATTTCTATTACATAGATTGATTTGGGAGGACTGTTTGATGGATGTGGATTTTTCGAGGTATTCACGGCAAATCCTCCTGCCCCGTGTGGGTATTGATGGGCAGAGGAAAATAAATCAAGCATCGGTTTTGATCATCGGTGCTGGTGGACTGGGCTCCCCGATCAGTCTGTACCTGGCGGCAGCTGGCGTTGGACGGCTGGGTATTGTCGATCCCGACCAGGTGAGCGTATCCAATTTACAGCGGCAGATCCTGTACAGCACCAGCATGGTGGGTGACATGAAAGTTGAGGCTGCAAAACTGCGCTTAATGGACTTAAACCCTGATTGTCAGGTTGATATTTTTCGTGTAGCTTTCAGGTCAGACAATGCTCATGAAATTGCTGACGGTTTTGAGATTCTCGTCGATGGGACGGATAACTTGACGACACGCTACCTGATCAACGACCTGTGTGTGCTGACAGCGCGGCCTTATGTGTTTGGTGCCATCCAGCAATTTGACGGCCAGGTAGCGCTGTTTGATTCCAGGATTGGGCCCTGTTATCGCTGTGTGTTTGGCGATCCCCTGCCGGTTGAACACATTCCCTTGCCCGCTGACAGCGGTGTTTTGGGGGTGTTACCCGGGCTGGTAGGGCTGCTCCAAGCTGCAGAGACGCTCAAAATCATTCTTGGGATCGGTGAAACACTGGCTGGGAAATTGGTGCTTGTCAGCAGCCTGAATGCTGGATTTGAGCGTATTGAAGTTCAGAAGGACCCCCGCTGCCCCGTTTGTGGAGAAAACCCAGAAATAAAGGCACTGCTCGATTACGGGGAACACTGCGGTGCATCATATCATAATGAACCAATTGATCTTAATGAAGATTGCGAGATCACATCATCTGAATTGGCAGATCGTTTGAAGCAAGGCGAGGCGATCAATCTGGTGGACCTTCGCACCGCGCTGGAACGGGACATCTCCCACATACCAGGCGCAGCGCATATTCCCTATCATCAGTTAGGTAAAAAATTTGATGTTTTAGACCAGAAGGCGGCATATGTTCTCTTCTGCCGGGCTGGAAAGACATCGGTATGGGCACAAAATCAACTTCACAAAGCCGGATTTAGCAAGGTCAGGTACCTGAAGGGTGGGATTAATGCCTGGGCCGAAGAGATCGACCCATCAATGCCCCAATATTGATTAATTTTATCGTATGAGTATGGGTTCTTAAAGTGATATCATTGCCGGTTGTTATTTTATTCATTGAACTAATCACGGATTTGGTCTGAATTGAAATTATTCTCGGTTTGTTTGACACAGCTTTTTTGTCATGATATAATGAAAATAGGAAAATAAAGTTTACATAACCACCTAGTGACTCCGATTCAGCCTAGCCCACCGGGTTGGTCTGAACGAGACGGTATTGTGAGCAATCACTATACCCGCCATTGTGCAAAGGAGTTTTTCCTTAAAAATTTAAGGAAAAACTCCTTTTTTATTTTTCTGAGACCTTTGTCTCTGAAAGGAGGAAATGTTTATATAGGTTTTGTTCAACAATCACCATCAAATTATTCACACTAACGGAGGAAATTATGTGGTTTTTAAGAATTAACATGACAGACCGAACGCATCAATTCACAGGAGTCCCGGAAAAGTATCGTAAACTGGCCGGCCGGTCGCTTACATCGAACCTGATCGTCGATGAAGTTCCGCCGCTGGCGCATCCCCTGGGGCCAAACAACAAACTGGTCTTTTCGACGGGGTTTGTGACAGGCACATCTGCACCGACTGCCTCGCGTGTTTCCGTTGGCGGCAAATCACCACTAACCGGGGGTATCAAGGAATCAAACGCAGGTACACCATGGGCATGGAAGCTCGGCAGGATGCGCATCAAGGCATTGATTGTGGAGGGGCAGCCCAAGGATAAGGAAGACTTTTGGGGTGTGGTGATTGGCCTGGATGAAGAAACCGGGGAGCCGACGGTGGAATGGTTTGAAGCCACAAAGTTTACTGGCCAGGATGCGTATGATGTTTATCCCAGGGTCTACGAAAAATTCGAGGGCAGGCGAGTCTCCGTATGCGGGATAGGCATGGCCAGTGAGCATGCCTATGGTAATGCTGGCGTGATTTTTGAAGACATGTCTCAGCGCCCCAGCCGTTATGCCGGCCGGGGTGGTCTGGGTTCTGTGATGGGCAGCAAGGGACTCAAATTCATCCTATTGGATGACGCTGGTGCACCGGGTGTCGAACTCGCGGATAAAGATCTGTTTGATGAAGGCCGCAAAAAGATGGTCGCAGCGTTGAACGAACATGCCATCACCAAACCCAAAGGCGCTCTCAATACCTACGGCACGGCTGTGCTGATCAATATCATGAATGAAGCAGGTGGTTTGCCAACCCGTAACTTTGCCAGCGGACGATTTGAAAATGCTGCCATGACCGCCGGTGAAGCAATTTTTGAGGGTATTAAAGAACGCCTGGGTGAGGAAACTTATAACCACGCTTGCAGTCCTGGATGTATCATCCGCTGCTCGAACACCTGGTATCGTAAGGATAAGAGTGAGCATGTTTCGTGCTTGGAGTACGAATCGGACTGGGCATTTGGCGCTAACCTTGAAATTGACGATCTGGACACGATCGCTGAACTGATCAAGCTGTGCAACGGTTACGGATTGGACACGATAGAAACTGGCGTGACTTTGGGCGTTGCTATGGAAGCCGGTTTGCTGCCCTTTGGTGATGGCGAGGCTGCCATTGAGATAGTGCACAAGATGGGCAAGGGCGAGCCTATTGGTCGCATTTTGGGCAGCGGCACCGGGACAGCCGGCAAGGTGCTCGGTGTGACCCGGGTGCCGGCCGTCAAGGGCCAGGGGATACCAGCCTACGAACCGCGTGCGGTTAAAGGGATTGGGATCACTTATGCCACATCCACAATGGGCGCAGATCACACCGCAGGGTATACGATTGCACCAGAGATCCTGGCGGTTAGTGCGGACTTGGACCCGCTTTCACCTGACGGCAAAGCCGCCCTCAGCCGGGCCTTCCAGGCAACAACAGCATTTATTGACTCCACCGGGCACTGCCTGTTCATCGCCTTTGCCATCCTGGATATTGCCAGCGGTTACCAGGGGATGATCGACGAAGTCAACGGCGTGTTGGGAACGAGCTGGACGGCTGATGACATCCTTGAAATGGGAACCGAAGTACTGCGATTAGAACGTAAATTTAATGAAGCGGCCGGCTTAAGTAAGGAGGCGGACCGCATTCCAGAGTTCATGCATTTTGAACTGCTGCCGCCGCATAATGTTGTTTTCGAAATTGATGATAAAACTTTAGACAGTGTTTATGGTGAACTCTAGAATAACTGACTGAAGATTTCCTAGTACATGGTCGGGGCTGTCTGATCCCAGGGGATGGCAGCCCCGATTCAATTCCTGCCGGGAGATCATTCATGGTATCTTCAAGAATTGGTTGGTCGGTTGGGTTATTAGCAAATCATCTCAAGATTGTGTAAGAGGAATGATGGAAGTTAAAGTAAAGCTATTTGCTACATTAGGGCAATATGCCCCGGATGGTGAAAGCGCTAAGCCTTTTGTCGTGGAAGTTGATGAAGGGGCCCAATTAAACGCCCTTTTTGATCTAATGGACATACCCGAAGAGCGCGTCCACCTCAAATTTGTCAACGGCCGGGCACGTAAAGGGTATTATGAATTACAACCTGGTGATGAGGTCGGATTTTTTCCACCTATCGGTGGTGGCTAAGTGTTTTATTGAACTGGAAAATTCACCAGAAACCTGAGATGGTAATTAATGATGGGATGTATGGAATGATCACGATTGACACATGGCTTTATGGTGAATTAGCAAGTTATGCTGGTGAGGATGCCCAACCAGGCTTTGCACGCTGTCAGATTGAATTGCCAGGAGGTGCAACAATGCAGCACCTGCTGGATAAATTGGACATTCCCACAAAGGCGCGGGGGATTACCTTTATTAATGGAAATCTCTCTGCAATGCCCGGCAAGCAGCCAGACCTGGGGCAGGTATTGCAGGATGGGGATCGTGTGGCTTTCTTTCACCTGCGTGCCATGTGGCCTTATCAATACCGTCAGGGGGTGGCCATTATGGACGAATTAGACGATGAAATTGAACAGGATGGCGGACTTCATCACAGCTATGAGCGGTAGGATTGTTGATGTAATGCGGTTGTTTTATTGGACAGTTTTAAGGGTTGAATGGTTAAATCTTTCTCCAAGCTGCGCCCCATGTCCCAACCTCGCACACCACGGGAATAAACATCCAGGATCACTGCCAGATAGATGAATTGGCGGCCAAGCCGGATGTAGGTAATATCCGACACCCAAACCTGATTAAGATGGGTGATATCCAGATCCTTGATCAAATTTGGATACCGAGGCAGGCTGTGATCGCTGTCTGTTGTTGAAATAGATACTTTCCCCATACTGCAGCTGTGCTCTAGCTCATTGAGCAAGCGTCTGACCCGTGTTTCGCCAATAACATACCCCTTTCGTTTCATCTCATGCAGAATCCGCCGGTAACCATAATACGGCCGCTTCATGATGATTTTCTCCATGGCTTTTTCAGCTCAACGTCACCTTCCTTGATTCGTGGGTCTTTGTAATAGGTGCTTCGAGCCAGATACAGGATTTCCCATTGAAATTCTCCCTAATAAATAATCACCTTGTAAATATCATACCTAAACATAAAGACTAAACAAGATTCATCATAATAATTTCCTTATCTTCATTCCATTAGACTGATTCTATTTTCTATTTTGAGAATCAGTCCATTATGCACTTGGTAGATTTATCCCCTGGCGATGATCTCACTGCGTTTGAAAGTGCGCACCCCAAACCACAACAGCACCGCAGCGATAAGCCAGAACACCAGCCCCAATAAGGCGGTCAGCCACACACTCAGGTACATCGCCCCTGAAATTTGGGCCACCATCAATAGCAAAATCGGCAAAACGATCACCCCGGCAATCTGGTTAGCTTCCTGGAAGGAATTTACCTTAGAAGAAACCAGCACAGTCGCCCCCAGCCCCAGCGCGGCTGTTGCCGGAGAAACCCATAAAACCAGCACAATCCAGGCGGTGTTCGGGAAGAACACTTCGCCCATCGTCCCCCACGCAGCCAGGTTAGCGGTAAGCCCATAAAGTACGAACCCGACAAGCGATACTGCCACAGCCAGAACAAACGCCGAGAGTGTCTTTGCTATAAACAGCTCCAGGTCCGTGGTCGGCGTGTAGATCAGTGCTTCCAACGTTTTGCGCTCCTTCTCGCCGGCAAAGCTGTCTGCCGCTACCACACTGGCCACCATCAGCGGCAAGATCAAGAACATCGGCGCGAACATATACACCAGCATAAACACGATCATTAACTGGTCGGTGTTGTAACCGGTAAATTGATCTAACATTGCGGGCGGCAGCTGATCCAAAAACAGGCTGATATCCGGCATATTGGCACCGGGCATCTGGTTTAAGACCGGGGTAAATAAGCCCATCGCCCCTGGCAAAATGATCAACAGGATTACAGGCACCAGGATGATCGGCAGCAAAACCCCTTTGCTGCGCACGACGGCTAACAGATCCCTTTTCATGATTGCTCGAATTGCCCGCCAGTTCACTGCCTCACCTCCTGCCGCTCATGCAGCGCAAAATAGATATCTTCCAGCGTTGGTTCTTCGGGTGTCAGCCGGTAGATGGGGATGCCGCCCTGTATCAACGCAGCAACCAGTTCCGGCACCCGCTCTCGCTGTGTCAGCGAAAGGTTGATCAGCGGTTGGCCATCCTGCCGGAATGCATCCCAGATATCCTCGAATTGGGTGATGATCTCTAACGCGTTCTCTACAGCTTGAGTACTGGTTTCAATTTCCAACCGCGTCCCCTGCCACAGGTCCCTGGCCAGGTCAGCCGGTGCACCCAGTGCCACCACTTTGCCGTGTTCCAGCACCACCACCCGGTCGCACAGCCTTTGGGCTTCATCCAGGTTATGGGTGCACAAAAACACAGTATGGCTGCCGTTTTTACTTAAATCCCTGATCAACCTATGCACCTGCCGGGTGATCACGGGGTCCAATCCCGAGGTCGGCTCATCCAAAAAGAGCAGTTTTGGCTGGTGGACCATTGCCCGGGCCAAAGCCAGTTTCTGCTTCATGCCCTTGCTGTATTCACTGACTCTGTCATCGGCGCGGTCTGCAAGGTCAAATATGTCTAGAAGCTTCCCTACGCGATGATCAACCTCCGCTGGCAGCACCTGGTAGATGGCAGCGAAAATGGCCAGGTTCTCATACCCGGTCAGCCGCTCATCCACCGAAGGCGTCTCTGTCAGCACCCCGGTCAGCTTGCGAAGTTCCGCCCCTTCAGTCTGCGGGTCCAGGCCCAACACCCGGGCAGACCCTTCACTGGGTGTCAGCACGCCGTTGAGCAGCCGGACTGTGGTCGTCTTCCCGGCGCCATTATGCCCGAGGATGCCCAATACCTCCCCGAGATAGACCGTCAAATCCAGCCCATCCACAGCAGTTAAATCGCCAAATCGGCGGGTCAGTCCGCGCGTTTCCACCACAGGTTTATCTGTCACTTCAGCCTTTCTCTTATTAAAGACTTTCAATCCATAGGTTCAAGCTTAATTAACACCCAATTCGGAAGTTTCTATTTTAAAGGGTCTACGGAGAATGATAGTATTTCGCGGTAATTGTACGTTTGTATGTTTTGGTTAAATCACAAAACTTGCAACGCATCTCTGGAGGTTTTCACTATGTCAAACCAGAATTAGAAGTTTCACGCTCGGAAAAATAAACGAAACCCCTAATTACAACATGATACAATAAAATTAACGTTTGTCACTTGAAAGTCAATCCAGTGAGCACCCAATTAAAGAGCTCTGAGAAGTTTTGTTATCTTATTTATTTCGATTGCTAATTTCTTCCTTAATTCTTCAGTGCTATTTTCTACATTAATATCTGGAGGGAATTTTTTAACTAAATCAACAGCCACTTGCAGGATAGCAGTATCATAATTATCACTAAAATTGCTATTCAAATTCCAAATCCCATTCATTATGTCGTCGTATTTCATTATGTTTTCCTTTCTCTTCCAATTATCTCAATTATCCCATCAAATGCTCTTTTTCTCGATCCCTACCAACCTCTTATCCAGTTTGCACCAATCTTGATCTTCAGCCATTACTAACTCATCTTAACCCAACCTGTTATTACTCTTTAGATGATTAAGTCGATTCCGGAAAAACAATTGTTAAGTAATATTTTTTTTAGGTTTGATTATGATAATGAAAACCACCATTACTATTGATATAACCAACACTTTAAAAGCAAACCATAGCCAACCAGACCAATCATTTAGAAGATTCTCTTGGTTATCCTGAAACATAATAAAACCTATCAAAATAAACCAAATAATTGGCCAATAATTTCTTAATTTTGATATATCAATATCTTCGGAAAATATTATATGAAATAATTCTGCTATCCATTGTCGTTCTTTATCTCGGACATGTGGATATGCTTTACCTTCCAATGCTTCAATTGGGATGTCAGCGTCTGTCTCATCGGTAAACGGGGATGCAAATGTTGGTTCATCACCTTCTTCATCAGAATTATAATCAGACAGCGTCCCAATAGAACCTGGAGATGAGGCAATCCTTTGATGTCTCTTACGACTTGTCATTAGCTAGCATCCAAGATATTTAATAATCTGTTATGAGATGACCAATTCCTTTGTACAAGCTCTTTTACAGTGGTTTCGAGCGCTTTAAAGTGAACAAATTTATTAGGTTCAGTTGAGGAATCTATTTCAAAATATAATATAGTTTTTGGGGCTTCTTCAATAAATGGAAAGAATTTCTTGTTTTTTATTTGTTCAATGTCCATAGGTCCTGACATTGTTTGAATTTTAAAATCTTCATCATTTAATACTAAAAACCCACCAATGTCTGTAATCTCAGCATTATATATATCACTTATCGAATCTGTTGGTCTAATGTATTTTTGTTTGTAAACATCTAATAATTCAGAAAAGGAACCCCTAAATTCATCCCCATACTTAAACTTAACACCAACTCTAGTAAGATGAGCTTCATTATTGGGAAATATTTCTTTCTCTGAAAACCAGAAATTAATTAACCTTGAACAATTCTCTAAAAAAGTGTTATGGTTTTTGTTGGTTTTGCTTGTCCAGCCAGCATTTCTAAAACTTATAAAACATCTTTCAGTTGCATTATCTGGTGGTCCTAAAAGATCATACACATCAATACGATTATCTGTTATTGTCCAATGGGGTAGATTTAGTTTTTTGGTTAGCTCTTTAGCCCACATGCCTCTTTTATCTAATATAATAGGGCTGGGTTCGTATCTAACCTCAAAAATGAATTCACAAATCTTTTCTTTTTCAAACATTGATAACCGTTGGTTGGGCATATCTAATTATCTCTTCTCTTAATTCATGCTTTGAATTGTTTCTTTTTATGATTAATAGATGTAATGTTTTACATTATTATATATTATAATTTTATGTATATCAAAAGCTAAATTCAAGTATTATCAATTATTTATATTGCCTTCTTGATATCAATTTTAACGCTTCATGAGTTGTGAACCATAATCCACTTTTTCAGAGATTAAATAACGAATCCCCACCTCAGAAACATACACCAGTCTCACCTCTCCCAGTACAATCAGGTATTCAACACCAATTCACCATTCACTATTCACAATTCTCTACTCCTCAAAACGGCCCATAATTGAAAGCCACCGCCAACCCCAAGAAGACGATCGACACCAATAACACCCACACCCATAAGCGCATCACCCACTTGAGCCACTTATGATAGGGAATCACTGTCAGGCTGAGCGTGATCAACAAAAGTGCATTCGTCGGGTAGACCAGGTTGGAAAATCCGTCCCCAAAGGCAAAAGCGTTGACCGCGATCTGCCGGTTGACGCCCACCAGATCTGCCAGGGGCATGATCAGGGGGATTACCAACAGTGCTTTAGCCGAACCTGACCCTATGAAAAGCTCCAGCACCAGTGTGAACCCGTAGATTAACAGTACAGCAGCAAACGAGCCGGTGCCAGCGAACAACCCTGAGGCATAAAACAATAAAGTGTCGAGGATTCCGCCGGAGGTGATGATCAGTCCGACACTGGCCGCCATCAGCAGCAAAGGCACCGCAGGGAAAATCCCCAATAATCCTTCACCAGCCGCATGCCAGACCTGTTTGCCGATGCCGGCCATCAGCCCGGCGCCCACACCGCCGACCACAAATAAGACCCCAGAAAGCGGCATGGCCAGGTCATTCAGTGATTCCTGCCATGAAAGCAGCATCACGGAGGCTAAGATCAGCACAAAACTCACCCCCAGGAAGATCGCGGCCCGCTTCATCCGGGGGTCATCCACCGAGAGCTGATCGAAGTTGAAGCCAACCAGCCTGGCTTTTTCTGGTTGGTCTTCAGCAACCACCGGGGAAGTTTCAGGCTTACGCTCGACCTTTTTGGCATAGCGGATCAGGAAAGCGACAAGCACCAGATACATGACCCCAAACAACCCCAGCCGCGGCAGCCAGCCGGAAAACAACGGCAGCCCGGCCAGGCGTTGGGCGGTGCCGATCGTGAAGAAATTAAACACCGCAGAAGAAAACCCGACATTGGCTGCCAATATCGACATCCCCAGCCCCGTCAGTGAATCCCAACCGAACGAATAGGCTAGCGCAATCATCACCGGCACCAGTGGGATGACTTCCTCTAAGATGCCAAAGAACCCGCCCAATGCCATAAAGAACAGCGCCAGCACTGCCAGCAAAAGATACTTGCGATCCCCAAAGCGGCTGACAATTTTCTGGATGCCGTAGTTGAGGATACCGCTCTGATCCATCACAGCAAAGGCAGCCCCCACCAGAACGATGAACAGGACGATACCGATCACGGTGAGATTTCCCGGTGCTGCCAGCACCTCGAAGGGGGCAGTCAGCCAGCGCCAGACGGGGTAATCCGGACGTTCTGCAAACTGGAATGTGCCCGGCACAATCACCTCACCCCGGCCCTCTTCAACTTCGCGTTGGAACTGCCCGGCGGGTATCACACGTGTCAGGATGCCGGAAAGCAGCATTAAAACAAAGATGATCAGCACCGCCTGGATAAAGGCTTTTCTACTGATTTGCACGCCGGATTTTGAGTCAGCGTTCATACCTGGTTCCTCCATTAACTGAGTCTAGTTGGCCTGACAGAAAATTATAATGTGGATTGATTTAACGCCTGGTTTTCCTTATCCCCCGAAAACATTTATTAATGAACCGCAGGTTTTACCGTTTGGGCGCGAGCCTTCCAGTTGACGATCGAAAACCCAGCCAGGATCAGCAGCCCGCCCACAATCGCCCCCCAATGGAAGCGCTCACCCAGAAAGATGATGCCCAGAAGCACGCCCACCAGCGGCAGGATGTACGTCACCATCGACATGCGCGTCGGCCCGATGCGCGGCAGCAGGCCAAAATAAATAATATAGGCTATCCCTGAACCCAGCACCCCCAACCAAATTAGCGCAAACCAGGTGATTGGCAGCCGTGGGAAGACCAGCGGCCGCTCGTTCACCAACATAATGACCCAGATCATCAGCGTAGCCATGAAGAACTGCAAAAAAGCCTGCATCTGCGGCGGCAGCCCCTGGGCCTTTTTGCGAGCAAACACTGTCGATGACCCGTAGCACAACGCGGCCAACAGCACCGCCGCCTGCCCGGCCAGATTGGAATTCCATTCACCCCCGAGGTTGGGGTACATCAGCATGACCACACCGGTAAAACCAGTCAACAACCCGGCCGCCTTGGTCAGTGTGAAGCGGTCATCGCTGACAAAAAACGGCGAGATCATGATCGTGAACAGCGGCATGGTCGAGTTGAGAATTGAAGACAACCCCGAATCGATGTGCTGCCCGGCCCATGAGATCAGCATAAAGGGGATCACGATATTGAACAACCCGAGAAAGAGAAATACCCAGATTTGCTTGCGGACCTGCACCCAATCTATCCGCACTGACCGAACCAGCAAGAGGTAACCCACCAACCCCAACGCGGCAAACAGCGTACGGAAGCTGACCAGCATGAAAGGGCTGACCTCGGTCACTGCAATCTTGATCCACAAGAAAGAGGTTCCCCAGAGGCCTCCAAGCAGCCAGAACAGCAACCAGTCCTTGGTTTTCATAACTGCCAGTCTTTGATTTGTATTACTGATGTATGGTCGTGGAGATTGATTTTCATCGGGGTCAGGTTCTCAGTATCTTGTTATTTGGATAAGATGGAATTATACCGATGATTTAATAAAAGCTGGAGAGAAATTATTACATTTAATAGGATGTTAACCCCCGCCATTAGGATCCGTCACTTCATACCTGCGAACCGATCCTCTAACGCAGTAGACGGGGAAAATAATCTTCACTTCATAATTAAAAACTACCCACGCAGCAAAATCTAAGTCACACGTAATCATGAGATTGCATCCTCAAAGCCTATGGATTATCGTCGCAATGACAGAACTCTGCGGTCATTGCGAGCCCCTTGTGGGCGAAGCAATCTCCAACCCTCAATTCAAAAAACAGCATACCATTCCAAAGATTAACCAATATGTGATCACGAGATCGCTATCTCCAGGATTTTTCGTTTTCCCTTAAGTTTTATTGACCACATTGATCACATCACCCGCAGCAAAGGCCCTGATATTCATCAGCGTGGTATCGATGATGCGCCCAATCGCCTCCTTTGTGTAGAAGGCATTGTGAGGCGTGATGATCACATTGCGCAGGCGCAGCAGGATATGCCCGGCCAGTAAGGTTTCAAGGTCATGTTTTTCACGAAAGAAGGAGTGCAGCAGTTCATACTCCTCGCGAATCGTTGGTTCATCCGGCAGCACATCCAGGCCAGCTGCTGCCACCTTGCCATCCGCCAGGGCACGGGCTAAAGCTTGAATATGCACCACACTTCCCCGGGCGGTATTAATCAGCACCACCCCATCTTTCATTTGTGCAAATTCCTTGTCGGAAATTAAGTGATAGGTGTGCTCATTCGCCGGCACATGCAGGGTCAGGATGTCAGATGCAGCTAGAAGATCTTCCAAGGGCATAAAGACAAAACCCAGCGCCTGTGCCAGTTTTTCATCAGGCCTAACATCAAAACCGATGACATTCATCCCAAAACCTTTAGCAATTCTGATCACACACTGCCCGATGCTGCCTGTGCCGATCACACCCAGAGTTTTTCCCTGGAGGTCAAACCCGCGCAATCCAGAGAGCGAGAAATCCCCGCGCCGGGTACGATCGACAGCCTCAACGATATTATGGCTGATGGCAAGCAGCAGCCCGAAGACATGTTCAGCGACGGTATTGTCGCCATACGTGGGCACATTGCAGATCGTGATGCCCTTCTCATTGCAGTAGTCGACCGCGATATGGTCAAAACCTGTGGACCGTGTTGCGATCAACTTGAGATGATCAAATTGCTCAAGAACGTTTTGGTCCAGGTTGGAAAATATAAATGTGGAGATCACATCCGCGTCAGCATAGTCTTTGGCGTTGACGGCTGTTAATTTTGATTCCAGCAAAATCAGGCTGTGTTCTTCTCCCAATTCTGCGAAGGCCTCTCTTTCCCAGGGTTCGATTTCAAACGCAACAATCTTCATGATTTGTTTTCCTTTTAGATTAATTTGTTGATCTTAATGATTGTACTTGCAGAAAGCCCTTTAAGTCATCTTTATCTGAGTTCCACTGCGCCTGGAAGGGTTAAACATAAAACAGGACAAAACAAAACACCAATCCTGGTCTACCCTTTCGTGGAATCGTCCTTGCGAGCCCCTTGTGGGCGAAGCAATCTCCACCTTTCAAACCAAGAAACAATGTAATATTCCCAATCACATCAATCGCGTTGGTATGAGATTGCTTCCTCCTGCTTGCTGCAGGTCGTTGCAATGACAAATGGGTTTGACCTGTGCCAGCATTTTACAGGAAAAACAGTTTCAGTCCACTTTTTAATACTTCCTATCTGATAATAATTACCGGTTACCTGATCTAAGCAAAGAATGCTTGCTCAGTCTCTGGAACAGAAATCTTTTGACAAATTAAGCAAATTATTGAGTAAGATTTATTCGCACGACAAAATACAATAACAAAAGGAGTGTGAATAAAATGATAGGCGTTGAAATTGACCTGGTCCTGCCAGACAGCTTAAAAGCCCTGGAACTCTACCAGAAAATATTCGAGATTGAACCAATTGAAGTCACTGATTTTTCCAGGGGCGAAAACGAGGTTGTCTTTTCACTCTATGATGTCAGGTTTCACATGCTCGATGAGAATCCTGAATTTGAAATGATCGCACCCAAACCGGGTGACTCAAAACCTATCTGGTTCAATATCATGGTCCCTGATATTAAAGAAACTTATGCTAAAGCGATCAGTGAGGGATGCACACAGGTACAGCCAATCACAAAAATGAAGGAGATGGGCGTCTCCAATGCCATCTTCACCGACCCCTTTGGTTACCTGTGGATGCTCCACCAAGTGCACAGAGAAGTGAGCTTTGAAGAACGCAAGAAGCTGTGGGAAGAAGGGAAAGAATAAAATGCAATTTGAAGCTGATACGGTTGATGGCTATATTGCCGCCCTGCCGGAAGACAGGCAGACCCCCATCAAAAAGCTGCGTACCGCCATCAAAACCAATTTGCCGGATGGGTTCGAGGAACAGCTTGCCTACGGCATGATCGGGTATGTCGTGCCGCTATCACGCTATCCGCAGGGATATCATGTGAAAGAGGGTGAGCCCCTGCCCTTTTTATCCCTGGCCTCTCAGAAAAATTACATCGCCCTGTACCATATGGGTTTATACGCGGACCCGGCATTGGAACCCTGGTTTGCGAAAGCGTATGCCGATCAGGTGCCCACCAGGCTCGATATGGGCAAGAGCTGCATTCGATTGAAGAATCCAGACCATATCCCCTATGACCTGATCGGCAAACTGTGTCAGAAGATCACTGTTGAGCAGTTTATCCAGGCTTATGAAAAAGCGATAAAAAGAAACTAGATCAAGGCGGTGGTGATGGCAGAGGTCTTAACTTTCACAGCGGAAATCAAAAAAGTGACGGTGTTGGACAGCGCCTATGTCGAAATGCCCTTTGACCTGCGTGAAGCATTTGGGAAAGGCAGGATGAAAGTCCATGCGATGTTCGACGGCGAACCCTATCACGGTAGCATCGTCAATATGGGGCTGAAGCATGCTGACGGCAGCATCTGTTATATCCTGGGCATCCGCAAGGATATCCGCGCCAAAATTGGCAAACAGCCGGGAGATCGGGTTAATGTGACGATCAAAGAAAGAGAGAGGTAAAAATTCATGTGGACATGCCCAAAATGCGGACTTTCGTTCGAAACCGAGGATCAAGACCACGAGTGTGGCGGCAAGCCGGCGACGATCGACGCTTATATCGCTGCCCAGCACGAAGGTCTTCAACCGTTTTTGCACCAGGTCAGGGATAAGCTCCGTTCCGTCCTGCCCGATGCGCAGGAGAAGATTTCGTGGCACATGCCGACCTATTGGCAGGGCCATAACATCATCCACTTTGCAGCCTATAAAAACCACATCGGGCTGTACCCCGGCCCTGCGGCGATTGAGCATTTTTCAGATCAGCTGGAGGACTATAAGACCAGTAAAGGCGCAGTGCAGTTCCCATACGAACATCCCCTGCCGCTGGACCTGATCAGGGATATGGCGGCCTGGTGCTACGAGACCGGGCACCATCATTGATTAAGGAAAATTCAATATAAATTAGAACTCAGCTAAGGAACGTCAACCCCTGCATCAGTTTTATTAAGGCCATTGTAGGAGAAGAAATCTTTACCTTTCCATTCAAGACAGAGCAAAGTCGTTGAGTAAAAGATTTGTGAAACATTGCCTGTCATCATCAATATAACTTATCCCTTGGATAACCAGGAATGAAGCTTACAAAATGGTAAAATATTATTAAATAAAGGAGGTGGCTATCAAATTAATGAATCTACTTTATGAGGCTTTGAAAGAATCAGGACTGAAAGGAAGACAACATGCTATATGAGACTATGAAAAAAAATGTTTGGCGATTAAATACTGGATTATGTGATGACTTTGATACTGCAGCCCTGCAAGTGGCAGTGGATTTGGTTAGATTATTTCCACTAGATATTTCTGCAGAGACCACCACTGAAGAATTACGCAAATCATTAGCGATTGAAATAAATAAATTAAGAAAACTTATAAGCGCACCATAACGGATGTTTTAGTGAACGGGCTGTTGATTGAAGTGGGATTCAGGATGCCTTACCATTAAAATGCAAGCCCTTTCGCGGAGTCGTCATTTCGAGCCCCTTGTGGGCGAAGCAATCTCCACCTCGCAATTCAAGATACAGCGCACTTTTACTGAATACATCTATCGTGGCATATTAAGATTGCTTCCTCACCGCCTTCAGCGGATCGTCGCAATGACAGGCGGGTTTGGTCTTTGTGAGCCCTTTGTGTGAATCCGTCAATGCGAGCCCTTTCGCGGAGTCGTCATTGCGAGCCCCTTGTGGGCGAAGCAATCTCCACCTCGCAATTCAAGATACAGTGCACTTCCCTCCATTATATCGATCGCAGCATATGGAGATTGCTTCCTCACCGCCTGCAGCGGATCGTCGCAATGACAGGAGGGTTTGGTCATTGCGATCCCCTTGTGTGAA
>CAZCBW010000010.1:0-60534 GCA_964497065.1 uncultured Candidatus Brevefilum sp.
AGCCGCCACACCACACCCCCGACCTTTCATTTGCATGGCAGCCTGAGCAGTTACATTGTATTAAGCAAAATATTTATTTTCGACCTCGATAAGCAGGAACCGAGAGGACGATGATCTTGCAGATGCGTTCATCCTGCATACGGCTGTATAGCCGTGGATCCAGTTCATCCGGAGTACTGGCTGTGGTGATAACAGTTGGCAATTCGGCATTATACCGATGATTAAAAAGCTGGTAGAGTTTTTCTCTCGCCCAAGGCGTTGCGGATTGGGTGCCTAAGTCATCCAGAATCAATAATCTTGTTTTGCGGATTTCTTCAAATCGTCGGTCAAGCGTGACGCTGCTGTTCGGATTGAAGGTTGCCCTGAGATGATCCAGTAAATCAGGCACACTGACCATCAGAGGGGGAAAACCTAACCCGGTCTGGTAATTGCCAATCGCAGCTGCCAAATGTGTTTTCCCAGAGCCATAAGGGCCTGTCAACAGAAGCCAGCCCCGCGGGTGATCAGCAAATTCTCGAGAAGTTTCAAATGCAGTTTGTAGATCGCTCAGATTTTCTTTGGTTAACTTTTCATCTTTTCTGAGACTGAAATTGCCGAATGTCTGGCGGCTGTGCAGTCCCAGGGATGAAAGATCAGGATGTCCGGTATCATCGGTGGGGTTCCGGTAATCCGGCGCAAGGATCTTTACGACTGTCACCAGGTCAGGATCCTGCAAACGTGATTGAATGCGCCCATCAAAGTCGTTGATGAGCATATTACTGGTCACAACAGTTGGGAGCTGGTTGATATAACGGTGATTCATGATCTGGAAAATCTTTTCCTGTGCCCATGGTGTTGCATTTTGTGTCCCAAAATCATCCAGAATCAATAATGGTACTTCACGGATTTCCTCAAACCTCTCTTCAAAGGTCGCTTCGTGACCGGAATAAGAATAACGGAGCCAGTCTAACAGGTCAGGAACTGTTAAAAAGAGGGTTGATATGCCTGAATCGATGGCATGATTGGCGATTGCCGCAGCTAAATGTGTTTTACCGCAGCCATACCGGCCGGTCATTAACAGCCAGCCCTTTCGGGTTTCTGCAAAATTATGTGCTTGATTATACGCATTTTCTAAGGAAACAGCCTGTACCTGGCCAAGCCCTACCCGACCGTGTTTGGCAAAGTTGTCAAAGCGCAGTTTTTTTAATGCATCGAGACTGCTCATGTGGAATAATCTTGTCCTGGCGGATTGGGTTAATGCATCAGAACGGCAGTTACAGGGAACGATTTTCCCAAATTCTGGGTGATCAATCGGTAAGTCCTGCCGCAGATAACCAATGCCCCCACAAATTGGGCAGTCAGGGTTGCCGGGCATCTTAACCTGGCGAACTGGCTGGTTGGAACCATTTTTCTCAGTCATGTTTGAGCCAGCTATTGCGGAACCTTTCCGGATCTTGTGAACGGTTTCGTTGATCTTCTTCATTTCCACGTCCTTCATTTTGCCAGCGTTCTAAGATCGCCTGGATGAACTTCCAGTTGCGGGCATTGCGTTTAACGGCGATTTGGACAGCTTCCTCGATCCATGTCTGTGGATAGGTTGCTTCATCCAATTTGAGTATATCAGCCATCATCGGGGTGATCGGGCCGATATTTTCTTCATAAAGTTTAAAAATATTCGTTTTATTCCCAGATAAGTGTATGGGGTGTTGTCTTTGCTCAGGTTTTTGCCAGCGACCCGCCTTGATAGCTTCAATGGCTGCCCGACCTTGCGGGCCATTGATGAAGTAATAGGTTTCATCGAGCCAATTTTGATCTGCCTTGACCAGTGCACCCAGTTTGACCAGGTTATTGAGTGCGGAACCTAAATTCTCTGCACCCCCGACCATATCAAGCAATACTTGGTCTAATTGCAGCTCTTCCAATTTGAAAAACCCCACATTGGATTCTTGTTGTTCCACATGCCAAATTAAATACAGCAGAACTTTAATTTGTACAAGATCATTGATCTTCGGCAACAACAGGGTAAAAAAACTCTCTGGCACACGTACCAGATCAGTGTTACCGACCATAAAGCCTTCGAATGGTGTAGATTTTGGGGTGGTCAAAAGATTATGCCTCTTAACCTGGGTTGATTGAGCCCCTGGCAGCATTTTCAAATTTTGCCAGGTCATCTATGAAGACAAGATCAATGCCGCTGTGGGTCGGGCCGTTGCGGTGTTTGGCTACGATCATTTCAGCTTTGTTACGTTCTTCTTCGATTTCACTCAAGGGATTTCGATGGATGAACATCACAATATCAGAATCCTGTTCCAATGAACCGGATTCGCGTAAATCTGAAAGTTGGGGACGTTTATCAGGGCGGTGTTCAACAGCACGTGAAAGCTGGGCTGCTGCCAAAACAGGTACATTTAACTCCCTGGCAAGCACTTTGAGATTCCTTGAAATATTGGATACTTCCTGCACCCGGTTATCTGTTCGGCTGTCACCTGACATCAATTGGAGATAATCTACGATAACCAAATCCAAACCGAATTCCAGGTGAAGCCGTCGGCATTTTGTGCGCAAAGAAAGGGGTGTGATTGCCGGGGTATCATCCAGGAAAACCATTGCTTGATCGTAGGACTCTAAGGCCTGGAAGAAAACGTCCCATTCGTTATCATTTAACCTGCCAGACCGGAGCCTCTGGGTGTCGATACGGGTATCCATTGCGATCATACGCTGCAGGAGTTGTTCGTTGGACATTTCCATTGAAAACATGGCCACATGCTTTTTATGCACCAGGGCGGCATTTCGCAATGTCCCTAAAAGGAACCCCGTTTTACCCATACCAGGACGGCCTGCAATGATTAGTAGATCTGATTTTTGTAAACCGCCTAAGAGATTGTCAATGTCAATTAAACCAGTTGGAACGCCATAAATATCATCAGGTCGTTGCTCTAAATCGGCGATGCGGTCATAGTAATCTGCAATCACTTCCCGAATTGGGACCAGATCGCGTTTAATTCTGCGTTCACTGACATTGAAAATTGCTTTTTCAGCTTCATCAACGACCGTATCAATACTCTGTTCCTGGTGATAAGCCAGCCGGGCAATTTCATTGGCGGCTTCCAGCATTCTACGGCGGATGGCATTTTGCTCGATGATCCTTCCATATGACTCTGCATGGAATGCATTCGGTGCCTGGTTGATCAATGAAATAAGATAGCTCTGACCCCCGATTTCATCGTAATGCCCTCGGTTGGAGAGTGTTTCCGTGATGGTTACAAGGTCAATTGGCTGTTTGGTTTCGCTCAAATGTTTGAAGCATTCCCAAACCCATTGATTACGCACAATGAAGAAGTCTTCAGATTGTAAAAATTGTGCAACGTCCAAATAAACCTCAGGATTGATCAAAACTGCACCGATCAATGCTTCTTCCGCTTCCCGATTACTGGGGAGCGTGAGGGCTTCGGAGACTATGCTTTCACTAAGGTTGAGGTCGTCTGGCATCAAATTTTTAGGGTGCTTGCGGTTGAAAAAATGAATAGAACTGTTAAAAAAAGACCGAAGTCTTGTTTAATATGTTATTAACCGGTCAGGCATTGATTAGTCGAAGCTGCCAGGTTCAGTTATTTTTTTCTTCACCATCACCATCACCATCATCATCATCAAGATCAAAATTTTGGAGAAAATCTTCGAATATATCCAAATTTGATTCTTTTTCTTCGTCAAATTGCTGACGATCCATGTCTTCAGATTCCAAGTCAGAAATATCATCTTCCGGTTCAATGCCGGCAATTCGAATGACATCTTCAGACACCATGATTGGCACCTGCATTCGAGCGGCTAATGCCAGGGCATCTGAAGGCCGGCAGTCGATTTGCTTACGGTCGCCATTAATTTCTAAAACCAGATTACCGTAAAAAACATCGTCTGAAAGGGAATTTACTTCAACATGAATGAGATTTGCATTCATCGATTTGATCAAGGTCATTAAGAGATCGTGGGTTTGCGGTCGAGCGACCTGGATCTCTTGAAGTGCTATCGTAATTGCTTCAGCCTCATATAACCCAATCCAGATAGGCAAATAGCGTTCAAATTCAACCTGTTTTAAAATGACAATCCGCTGTTGATTGGTCAGGCTGACACGGACGCTATCAATTTTAACCTCAATCATTTTGGGCATTGGGTTCTCCTACGAACTTCGTAATTGGTTTGATTCTAACACGCTGCCTGAGAGATAGCAACCAAAATTAAAAAATGTGATACGATATTTTAAGATATTGATGTATAATTTTTTGTGCATTGGTCATCTCTGCGGCTTTCATCTCAACTGAAAACATTTTCCTAAACGACAGTGCAAGAAATAATACCAAAATCGATTTATAATCAATGTCATAATTATTAATGGGTGTAATTAATCAGGTATATTTCGTAAAAATAATAACTAATCATAAAACAAGTTGTTAATTAACCCAGGCAGCGCTTAGAAGGGATTTGTTTTGCAAGACAAACCGGCATTGGAGATTCTGGTCATAGAAGGCAATTGCGGTGACCACTCCTCGTTTGGAGAAGAATTAAACCATAAAGGATATCAAGTTACTAAAGTTTCTAACGGGAGCGCCGGTTTAGAGATATTAGATTCTGTCAATCCGCATGTCGTTGTGGTGGATGCCGCTTCATTGAGAACGAGTGGTATCCGAATATGCCAATCATTTAGAAAGGCGGATACCAACCTGCCTGTGCTTCTGATTGTGGACGAGGATGTGAATCTGCCGGAAGTGGTGGATGCTAACCTCGTATTAAGGCTGCCTTTTACGATTCAAAAACTGGTTAACCGATTGCATGCCTATCATATTACACCAAAAAAATATATCCTCTCAATTGGTCCAATTGAGCTGAACACACAAACTCAGCTGGTTACCAGTTATAACCGCCAGACCAAATTAACACCTCGGTTGGTGGAAATATTAAAGATATTAATCGCAAATAATGGCGAGGTGGTTGAGAGAGACCCGTTATTTTCTAAAGTCTGGGAAACTGATTACACAGGGGATACACGGACACTGGATGTTCATATCAGTTGGCTTCGGCAAGCAATTGAAGAAGACCCAAGTAAGCCAAAATTAATCCAGACAATTCGGGGTGTCGGTTACCGATTGGATGCATAATAATCTGATGATTGGTTTAATAATTAACCCCAATGCGGGGTTTTATTTTTAAACTCAATTAATTTCTAATCGTAATTACTCACCTGACCTTTCATTTGCATGGCAGCCTGAGCAGTTACATTTCATCTTTGTAATCTTTACAATGATCGATGGTTGAGTAAAATCAAGCAGATAAATATTAATTTAGTAACTGTTAGAAAAATAAGGTGCTGATGGAATCAAGAAATTCAAAACGAATACTGATTAGCTGTACGGTAGTCATTGTTGTGTCTTGTGTGATCCTGTGCTTAATCCTATCTGTTGCAATTGGGGTATCCACAATTTGGCCAATAGACTTTAGTTTTTTGGATTCATCTCTGTTGCCTGTCGATGAACAACCGGTCTTGATTGATCCTGATATTAATGACTACCTATCCCCTGACTCAGCTTTACCAGAACATCTGGCAGAGACTATTTTTGAGATTGAGCGCCAAGTCATTAGTATTCGCGGCTTGACGTTGAATGCGCCTATTGAACGAACAATGATATCTGCTGATGAATTGAAAGAGATTGTTGTTAATGAGTTCTTTTCAGAATACTCTGATCAGGATTCTGAGGATGATGTTTTGGTGCTCTCTTTATTAGGACTTCTACCAGAGAATTATGACTTGATAGGTTTATATCGAGATCTTTACAGTGAGCAAATTGCTGGGTTTTATGAAAGTGATGAACAGAAAATTTATGTTGTTCAGGGAATCTCTTTTGGCGGCAGTGAAAAATTAACCTACGCCCATGAATTTACCCATGTATTGCAAGATCAGGTGTTCAATTTTGATGAAGGTTTAAAATACAATGAAGATGCATGCAGTGAAGATTCTGAACGTTGTGCTGCCATTCAAGCCTTGATTGAAGGGGATGCAACTTTTACTGAACTTCAATGGTTTGAAAATTATGCTACCAGGCAGGATTACCGAGACTTGATGGATGCGATCGATACCTATGAAAGTCCAATCCTTGATGCAGCACCGCCTTACATAGCTGAAGATCTGTTTTTCCCTTATCAAAAGGGCTTGATATTTGTTGAATATCTGCATGACCTGGGGGGTTATGACGCCATCAATCAGGCATATTTACATCCGCCAGGCTCAACTACAGAAATCCTGCACCCAGAGCTATATCCTGACCACAGCCCGGTTAATGTTTCTCTGCCAGATTTAGAAAATGTACTTGAACCAGGCTGGTATCTGTATGATCAAAATATAATGGGGGAATGGTATACCTACCTGATTCTTGCCCAAGGATATGAAGAAGAACTTCGATTGCCAGACAATGTGGCAGAAGCAGCAGCATCTGGTTGGGATGGGGATGCTTATGCCTTTTACCTCCATGAAGACTCAGAGGAAGTGATCTTTCTGCTGGATACTTATTGGGAAACACCAATGGATGCCGAAGAATTCCTGGATGCTTTCGTTGATTATGCTGATCTGCGATGGTCGGAATCCGGAATTCATACAACAGGATTCCCGATATGGTCAGGTTCTCAAGGTATTGTTTTGATGGTGCTGGAGGGCAGCAGGACTGTTTGGATGATAGCCCCTTCAGAAGAAATGATTGACTTGATTGCCCCGCTGTTTGAATGAAAAGCAAAAAGATTACTGCGATCGGCCTAATTGAAAAAGCCCATGTCAAAGGATTATTTTTTGATGTCGATGGCACATTAAGTGATTCGGATGATTTATTGGTAGAGAGGATCAGCCGCTATCTGCGACCAATCGCTGTTGTGTCCAAATCAAATATGCATCATCTTTTGGCGCGATTATTCGTTATGGCAGTTGAAACGCCTGGAAACTGGGTTTATTCACTGGTAGATAGGTTAGGGTTTGATCATCATTTTATCCGGGTTTTTTTAAAGATATCCAGTCGAAAAGATGTTAAAAGAAATAACCATCATGACAAGTTTTGGATCATCTCTGGGGTTGAGAATATGTTGGCAGCCCTTTCAGCGAATTATAAATTAGCTGTGGTCAGTGCCCGGGATGAAAAAAGCACTTTGGAATTTCTCGAACACTTTGGTCTTAGAAAATATTTTGATATTGTGGTTACTTCACAAACCCGTGAATTTACCAAGCCATTTCCCGATCCCGTAGAATTTGCAGCAAATTACATGGCATTGCACCCAAGTGAATGTATCATGATTGGCGATACTGTTGTCGATATATTGGCTGGAAAAGATGCCGGCACGCAGACAGTAGGAGTTCTATGTGGATTTGGAACCAAAAAGGAGCTGCAGCGTGCAGGTGCTGATTTGATTATTTCATCCACTGCTGTCATAACGGATATATTGATGGGATAAAGTTTTGTCATATTACAATGCGTAACTACTGGGCTGTATTTGGTTATAATTGGTAAGCAAAAAAGTAGATTGTCTAAAAAATATTTCAGCAGTTTATTACAGCTTTATTGATCAATTATTGGAGCCAGTAAACCATGAAAGAAAACGGAATTATTCAAAAATATATCGAGAAGTACCCCTGGCCTCGGCGCAGGTTGATCCGAAGCGCCTTCAGCTTTGGCATAGACCTGGTCGCCAATCTTCTGATCCGATGGGATATCAGCGGCCGTGAAAATTTGCCGGAAAAAGGGCCGCTGTTGATCATCGGGAATCATGCCAGCTTTTTGGATACGGTAGCGCCAATCCACAGTACACCATGGCCGCTTGAATTCATCGGTGATTTTGAAATGCCGAATGCACCGCCCCTAGTCCGCTTTTTCCCAAACACATGGCAGACGCTTAAAATTCAACAGGGAACACCTAATTTTGAAGCCCTGCAGGCATCTGAGGCGATTCTGGCACAGGATGGCGTACTGGTGATTTATCCAGAAGGGCATGCTGAACCTGGCCCGCTTCGCAGAGCACTGCCAGGTGCTGCCTATGTTGCATTACGTACCGGCGTGCCAATACTGCCCATGGGAACATTTAGTAATAATGATTGGAAGTTGTTCAAAACGATCAAAGAAAGAAAACACCGGTTAAGGGTATTTACCCGGATCGGCAGAGTTTTTGGTCCGTTGAAGACCAATAACCCCAACCGGCCAACCAGGGAGGAATTAAAAGAAGCCGGTCATTTGATGATGACTAAGATTGCTGAGCTTCTGCCTGAAGAATTTCAGGGAGACTATAAAAACGCAATTGCCTAAACATTTATCGAAAATCAGAGGTCGCATGAAATCATGTGACCTATTTTATCAAAGATATTAATGTCTTATATGATTTAAATATTCATGAATTAAAATAGGTAACTACTCAGTTGATGAGAAAATAGGGGATTTGGTGTGCACACCCCCCGACCTTTCAGTTGCAGTGCAGACTGAGCAGTTACAAAAACAGGGACATTAATTGGAATTGAGGAATTATTTATGCAATACCGAGATTATTATCAGGTTTTAGGTGTCAATAAATCTGCCAGTCCGGAGGAAATTAAAAAGGCTTATCGAAAGCTGGCGCGTGAATACCATCCGGATGTTAATCCTGACGACCCCAAGGCAGAGGAAAAATTTAAGGATATCAACGAAGCCTACCAGGTACTGTCTGACCAGGATAAACGCCAAAAATATGACCAATTTGGTTCTCAATGGAAACAGTATCAACAAAGGGGAGGCAGGGCAGAGGACTTTGACTGGTCGCAATGGTCAGCACAAGGTCAGCAGCCAGGTGCACAATATCGAACAGTGTCACAGGAAGAATTTGAGCAAATGTTTGGCGGCGGCTTAGGCGGTTTTTCTGATTTCTTTGAAACACTGTTTGGTGGGATAGGCGGCATGGGCTCAGCACAACGCACGACGCGGCGTGCACAGGCGCAAAACCTCTCGCGTGGACAGGATATCACACACCGTGTAGAAATAACATTAGAAGAAGCCTTCCACGGCACAAAACGGGTTTTATCTTATGAAGATGGCAGAAAAATTGAAGCTTCCTTACCGCCAGGGGTAAAAACTGGCTCAAAAATTCGATTGAGCGGCCAGGGTGCCGGAGGTGCCCGCAACGCTGGCGATCTTTATTTACAAGTAAAGGTATTGCCGCACTCAAAGTTTGACCGTGATGGCAATGATTTGCGGATCGACCTACCTATAGATTTATTTACCGCTATGCTTGGCGGAGAGGTCACCGTAAGTACAATTGATCGGGAAGTAAAACTGACCATTCCACCAGAAACCGATTCTGGTACCACTTTTCGTTTGAATGGATTGGGGATGCCATTATTGAGTGAACCCAAAAAACGAGGTGATTTAAAAGCCACTGTTGAAGTGCAGATGCCAAAAAATTTATCTGAAGATCAGAAGAAAAAAGTTGAAGAACTTCAGAGAGCGCTTGAACAATAAAATTATGTAAAATAATAATTCACCTTTAGCTTAAATGTGTTTCAGTGATATTTTCTATTGAAAAAGCTATATGGCGGGTGTCCATTTTATCAAAAACCTTTTCGGATGTTCTGATAACAACGCAAGGAGGTTAAAGGTATGCACGATATTGAGATTTTCCCAGATTCACAGGCTCTGACAATTGCTGCTTTGGAACTTTTTCTAAGTCTAGGCAATCAAGCCATCAAATCAAAAGGCAGTTTTTCTGTGGCGCTTTCTGGCGGCAGTACACCTAAAGCACTTTATCAACAACTTGGTGATTCAAAAAACCAAAACATGCTGGCATGGGAAAACGTGCATCTTTTTTGGGGTGATGAACGTTATCTTTCTTTCGGTGATTCCAATTTAAATTATTCAATGGTCAAAGAAACCTTATTGGACCACTTGAATCTACCTGAAGAAAACATCTGTCGAGTGCCGGTGGAAATGGAAGTGCGACTGGCTGCTTTTAGTTATGAAGAGGAACTCAGACGCTTTTTTGACGGTGAATGGCCTGAGTTCGATCTTATTCTTTTGGGGATGGGAGATGACGGACACACCGCATCGCTTTTTCCAAAATCAGCTGGTTTGAATGAAGAACACCGCTGGTTTATTGCGAATCAACTGCCAAAAGAGCAAAACTGGCGGCTGACCCTGACAAAGAATGCCGTCAATCATGCCAGCAATATTCTTGTGCTTGTTCAAGGACGATCAAAGGCAAACATGTTGAAAGAGGTATTGATTGGCCCTTATGACCCGATCAATAAACCTATTCAATTGATTTCACCACATCAAGGAAAGCTGCTTTGGTTTATAGATGAAGAGGCTGCCAGTCAACTACTTTCTGATGATCCTTCCAGGTGACTTGTTTGACATTTTTCATAGGAGCGGATAAAAATAGGGCGGTATTCGTTTGAATTCGATGTTTGCAGAAAAATTTCCCGGTTAAACACACAGGCTTGACGGTTATTATTTATGGGTGCTATGATTCAATTATGTATTTAAGAGGCAGTAAATGGTCTATGAACAAGCGGCGGCAGCGTGCTAACCCCTGGTTAGTGATGTTTTTGCTGGTTGCTATTGGTTTTTTTATCTATATCAACGCGTTCATTATCCCTACAGTGCCGCCGCCATTTGTGCCAACGCCGACTCCAACCCGGAACCCTGAATCTTTCGTAGAAGAAGCTGAAGCTTATATGGCTGAGGGCAGGATCAGCCTGGCGATGGAATCTTATGAGGCGGCTATTGCAGCAAATCCGCAGGGTGTCTCGAATTACCTTACACTGGCAAGGCTCCAAATTTATCGTAATGAATATGAGAAAGCCAGGGTTAATGCTGAAAACGCTTTGCTGCTGGATAAAAGCCGCCCGCAGGCGTTTGCGCTGCTTGCCTGGGCGAAGGGTTATATGGGTGAATATCTTGAAGCTGAGGCAGATGTTCGCGCGGCCCTGGATTTGGACCCCAATCATGCTCTGGCGCATGCCGTTTACGCAGATATTCTTGCCAGGCGGGTGATGAATAACCTCGGCGAGATTGATACGATTGATCGGGCGATTGAGCAATCCACCAAAGCTTTATCTTTAGACCCAAATATCATGGAGTCCCGTTGGGCACGTGGTTTTGTATTAGAAATTACTGGCAATTATGAAGAGGCGATTGAACAGCTTCAAGCAGCAGCCCAAATCAATGATTCTGTCGCAGAAATTCACCTGGCATTAGGCAGAAACTACCTGGCAATCGAGCAGTTTGACCTGGCTGTGCAGCAATTCACCCGGGCTTATTCGCTTAACCCCACTGACCCCATGCCCAACTGGTATATCTCCAGGGTGTATGCCCGTATTGGTGAGTTTGCCAAAGCAGTCCAGTATGCTGAACAGGCTGTGAACGATGACCCATCAGATCCCACTATGCACGGTAATCTTGGTTCGATGTACTTTAGAGACCTGCAGTTTAATCGGGCAATTACCTCTTTGGAATTGGCTGTACGCGGGGGAATGACTGAAGGTGGTGTGGTTGTCGAAGGGATGCCCCTCAATTATTCCCGTACGGTGATGGAATACTACAGCCGTTATGGCCTTGCATTGGCAAGGGTTAATCGCTGCGGTGAAGCAGTCCAGATTGCCCAGGGCATGCTGCAAACCGTTCCGGATGATGAGACATCTGTCTTTAATGCCCAGGAGATCATCAATATTTGCCAGGATTTTCAAGAGAATCCCCCAACACCTACGCCAGAAGACGAAGAAAACGACTCCACCGGTTTTAATAAGCCTGATAATGCGATAGGAAACAATAAGCTTAGTTGGTTGGAAGTTGAAATTTAGATGTATTTACAAGGTAAAGAACCCACTTTTCGAAGTACTCGCAAAAATGCCAACCCATACAGGGTTATGTTTCTGCTGGTTTTAATTATGTTCTTTTTTACAGTACTGACCGGCATTGCAAGCGGCGATGTCCAGCCTTTATTTTTACCGACACCAACCCCAACCCGGACGACTAATTCTTTTGTGATTGAAGGTCGGACACATTTTGCAGCAGGTAATCTTGAGGCAGCCATTTCAGCCTTACGAAAAGCCACTGAAATGAACCCGGAAGATCCGGAATTATTTGCCGAATTGGCTCGCATTCAAACCTATTCCTCAGCCTTGATGACAACCGATTCTGAACGCGCTCAAAGATTACAGGAAGCTCTGGATTCGATTGACCGTGCTAAAGACCTGGCACCGAACAGCAGCCAGGTTTTGGCTGTCAGGGCTTTTGTGCTGGATTGGAGTGCCAACCCCTTTTTAGTTGATGAAGAAACTGAACGAAATTTATTAAACCAGGCAGAAGCAGAAGCTGTCATGGCGATCCAGATAGATTCGGCAAACACACTGGCACTTGCCTATTATGCTGAAGTTTTGGTCAGCCAGAAACGTTGGACGCAGGCTCAGCAATATATCCAACAGGCTGTTGAGCGTGATCCAGATTTAATGGATGCCCGCAGGGTGATGGCATTTACATATGAAACGCTGGGTGAATACAACCTGGCCATCCAGGAATATAAAAAAGCTATCGAGATCATGCCTAACTACACATATCTTTACATAGCAGTTGGCCGGATCTACCGGCATTTACAGCTATATGATCAGGCATTGGAACATTTCGCCACAGCAGCGAATTTAAACAGTCAGTTGGGGATTTTAGACCCAATCCCATATCAGGCAATTGCCAATACTTATGCACAGATGGGTGAATTTTTTGCTGCAGCTTTGAATGTCCGGCAGGCATTATCCTTTAATCCTACCAATGCGAATTTATATGGCCAACTTGGCTTGGTTTACCATCGCTCTCGCAATTATGAGGGTGCTATTCCAGCACTGCAGTGTTCCATTGATGGGTGTTCGGCTGAGCAGGCCTGTGAAGTCAGGCGCTGCGACCCGAATCAAGACCCAATGGTCTCTATCCAGGGCTTGCCGCTCTCAGGCAGTACCGTGGTTAATTATTTTACATATGGTTCGGTTCTGGCTGCGATGCATCGACCAGGTGATGATAACTGTGACAGGGCACAAGTGGTGTTTGTCCAGCTTCGCGAGAGATACCCAGAAGAGCCAACGGTAATGAGCATTGTCCAGGCGGGTGAAGCTATATGCGGATTTTCTCAACCGCTGGAGCAACCCAATCAAGCGATAGACGAAATGCCAGATGATGCACCTCAGGATGAAGTGATTGAACTGGAGGAGTAGGCAGCGGGGATTTCGTAAACATTTTGTTAGAATCGTTGATTTATCCCTTGACGTGGTTTTTCAAGAAAGGTAATATTGGGATGTTAGCACTCTCGACATTAGAGTGCTAATGTGGTGAAATAATACCGTAAATAAATCACTATTTTTAATTGGAGGAACGAATGGCAATCTCAATAAACCCTTTGGGCAATCGACTCGTGGTTGAACCCATTGAGGAAGAAGAAATTACTGCTGGAGGCATAGTGCTTCCTGAAACAGCCAAGGAAAAACCACAAAAAGGTACCGTCCTTGCTGTCGGTCCCGGTGAACGTAATGACAAAGGCGAGCATATGGCCCTCGAAGTTGCTGCGGGAGATACGGTTCTGTTTGCAAAATATTCAGGTACCGAAGTCAAGTACGATGGTAAAAAATTATTGATCATGCGAGAAAGTGATATCCTCGCAAAACTGAACGACTAATTGATAATAATCCAAGGAGTAATTAATTATGGCTAAACAACTGATATTTTCTGATGAAGCCCGGCGAGCATTAAAGGCCGGTATTGATGTTGTGGTAAAGTCTGTCGCAACAACACTCGGGCCAAAAGGCCGCAATGTGGCTATTGATCGCAAATTTGGTTCGCCTACAATCACCCATGATGGTGTGACTGTTGCAAAAGAAATTGAACTAGAAGATCCCTTTGAAAATATGGGTGCACAGCTTCTAAAAGAGGCTGCCACCAAAACCAATGATATTGCCGGTGACGGCACCACCACATCAACTGTGTTGGCACATGCAATCGTAACTGAAGGTTTAAAGAACCTGGCTGCTGGTGCTAACCCAATGCTCTTAAAACGCGGTATTGAAGCCGCCAGCAAGGCTGTTGCTGACGCGATCATCGCCCAGGCAATTGATATCACCACCAAAGATGAAATCGCCAATGTGGCCACAATTTCAGCCCAGGATCGAGAAATCGGTGATCTGATTGCTGAGGTGATGGACAAAGTTGGTAAAGACGGCGTGATCACTGTTGAAGAATCCCGTGGTCTTGAGTTTGAGACAGAATACGTTGAGGGTATGCAATTTGATCGTGGTTACATCTCACCCTATTTTGTGACTGACACTGAAACAATGGAAGCATCCATTGAAGAACCGCATGTCTTAGTCTATGACAAGAAAATCTCTGCAGCCAGCGACATTGTGCCCCTGTTGGAGAAACTGGTGCAGGTTGGTAAACGTGAACTGGTGATCATCGCCGAAGATATCGATGGTGAGGCATTGGCTACCATGGTGCTCAATAAATTACGCGGTATGCTCAATGTTCTGGCAATCAAAGCCCCGGGTTTTGGTGACCGCCGTAAAGCCATGCTGCAGGATATTGCCATCCTGACTGGCGCAACTGTTATTTCAGAAGAGACCGGTCGTAAACTGGAGACCGTTGTCATCGATGACTTGGGTCAGACTGAAAAAGTTGTCAGCACCAAAGATGACACCACCATTATTGGCGGCAAAGGCGATGCCAGTGCGATCAAAGGTCGTATCGACCAGATTCGTGTCGAAATTGATAACACAACCAGTGACTATGACCGTGAGAAGTTGCAAGAACGTCTTGCTAAACTCTCAGGCGGCGTTGCCATCATTCGTGTTGGTGCAGCCACTGAAACCGAGCTCAAAGAAAAGAAACATCGAGTGGAGGATGCACTCTCAGCCACCCGGGCAGCAGTTGAAGAAGGTATCGTTCCCGGTGGTGGTGTGGCGTTGATCAATGCGATCAGTTCATTGGATAACCTGAAAATGGACAACACTGATGCCCAAATAGGCGTCAAAGTTGTTTGCAACTCACTTGAAATCCCGATGCGTATGATTGCTGAAAACGCTGGCAAAGATGGATCTGTGGTTGTTGAAAATGTACGCCAGGCGCAGGCCAAAGCCAAGAGCAATTTGATTGGCTACGATGTATTGACCGAGGAATATGGCGATATGGTCAAAAGCGGCGTGATTGATCCCGCTAAAGTGACCCGCGGCGCCTTGGAAAATGCAGCCTCCATCGCAGCGATGATCTTGACTACAGAAGCCTTGATTACCGATATTCCGGAAAAAGAACAACCAATGCCCGGTGGCGGCCCAGGTATGGGCGGCATGGGCGGTGGTTTCTAGATCGCTAATTTCAAATAAAGTTCAAAAGGCTGTTCCGACCGGAACAGCCTTTTGGATTAATACCAACTTGCATTGGCTAATTTTTCTCCGCTGGTATAATTGGGCACATGTTAAATTTAAAAAAATTACCATTTAAACCGCTGATAATATTATGCTTATTGGCGTTTTTATTATCGGCTTGTACGAATGGTGGTTCACATGACCCATCTGAAGCATTGCCTGAAGATATTATGTCGTCTTCTCCATCACCCGCTGAGCCAACACCGACACTTGTGGTGGCTGCGGCGGTGGTCAATGGTGAGCGAATTCCTCTGGATTTATTTGAAAATGAAGTTGAACGGTTTGTGACAGCCCAGGATTCGATGGGTACAACAGATGTGGACTTGGGCACGGCCCGTGAAATTGTATTAAATAGTTTAATTGACCAAGTTTTATTTGCCCAGGCAGCCCAGGATTCTGGTGTGATTATTACTGATGAAGATGTTCAGGAACGACTGGATATGCTCGAAGAGGGAACAGACTTGGCAGCCTGGATGGACACATGGGGTTATACAGCGATGGACTTATTTGAGATGCTCAAGCTCCAGATGCTGGCTGCATATCAACGGGATTTAATTGTGGACTCGGTGCCAATGAGCGCAGACCAGGTTGAACTGAGACAGATTTTGGCATTTACAAAGGACGGCGCCAACAGGGCTAACAATTTACTGGAAGCTGGCACACCGTTTGAGGATGTAGCCTCTGAATATGACCGGCGAGGCACATCAGGTTATTTGGGGTGGGTACCTCGGGGTTACTTATTGATCATGGCTGTTGAAGTAGCAGCTTTCAACCTGGAGGTTGGGGCTTATTCAGAGATTATTGAATCAGATGTGGGTTATCATATTGTGATGGTGCTGGATCGTGATGAACGGCCATTATCGAAAGATGCCCGCATGGCATTGCAGCGTTCCGCTTTACGAGATTGGATTACAGAACGACGAGAAAACAGCCACATAGAAGTGTTGGTTGATTGATATGCCTCAACAAAAACCAAGCAGCAGAGAAAACAAACCAGCGCGTTATGGTGAAAAACAACCCCTGCCAAGTATGGCTACACCGCGTAAACCAATTCCCAAACAAAAAATCGGCGTAGGCGGTTATTTGTTCATGGTAGCCATCCTGGCCGGTTTAATTTGGTTATTAATGCTGATCTTTGGCTGGGGACCATATCAAGCAGCGGTTACTGACCCAACTGGCACCCCCGAACCTGCGCTGCCTTTGGCAGAGATTGTATCTACCTCGGACGTGACCATTTCACCGCAACCGACATCCACACAGACAGTGACCCCAACCGTTACCTTTACACCAACTTTGGAGTTGATGCCTTATATATTAAGCGGTGCTCCAGAGCCAATGAACAGCGCTTTAATCCGACCAAGGCTGGGCTGTGAGTGGTTGATCATTGCTGGCCAGGTCTGGGACTTGCAGGATGAACCGCAGGCAGGATTGGAATTACATCTATCAGGTGAGCTGGGTGGTTTTTTGATTGATGAGTTCATAAAGACCGGTTCTGCTATTGCTTATGGTCCGTCTGGCTATGAGTTTACCTTGGAAGGTCTGGTGGTAAACAGCCGCAATGCACTTTATTTACAATTATTTGATTCGGATGGCCAGCCTTTATCACACGCGTATGCGATTGAGACATTCGATGATTGCCAAAAAAACCTGATCCTGGTGAATTTCAAGCAGGTGCGGTAATTTAATAATTTTGATTATGCCTGGGGGCAATATTCAACACCTCACTACCAGCCAGTAAACCAGTTAACGGTTTAGCTGGTAAAGCCAATACTTTGCTGTTAGCAAAAAATTCAAAATCGAAACTGGTTTTTTCTCCTGCATGTTTTCCGGGGATAGGCATCAGACGGGCAGTCAGCGGTTTGGCTAATCGGGATGAAAGAGCCGCCAGGTCTAAGAGAACGGCATACAGCTGGTCAACTGATGTGTCACCCGGCAAAGGGAGGGTATCCAGACCGGTGCCGCAGACTGCTGAATATAAAAGCAAGTCTGTTACCGTCAGCAGTCCTTCTGACCCGCGCTGCGCCAGAACCGAATCTTCCAATAAGGGCAGCATCAGGCCGTTGAAACCGGTGCGCTTGAACCCTGCATGGTCGAGGGTGCTTGTCAGGAAAGCAGCAGCAGCCAGGCTGCCGGATAAGCCAAATCCTGCTAAACCCAGGGATTCAAGGGCATGTCCCAGAGATTTATCCTTGGTTGGAAATGGGGCAGGTGTGAAGTCAATCCCTTTAAATTCAAACCCATACATGGATGATAGTTTTTCAGACAGCTTTTCCATGACTTGCGCATGGGTTGATATGATATCCAGGAGGTCCTTTTGTGCCTGAGCCAGAGAAACCGCCTGTGAAAAGGCATCTACGACAAGGTCTGCTGCCTCTAATGCCAAGGCGAACGAAGGTGATTTGCCTTGATGATAGGCTGCAGGAAAGAAAGGTGCCCAGGGGGGGACATTCGCCAGCGCTGCAAACCGCAGGTTCGCGAAACCGTCTGGTTCCAGTGGACCTAAGCGGTGGATCACTTCTGCGCAGGCACGCACTGCGGATAGGCTGACTTCACCCGATGACGTGGTCAGATGTCCGCTGAAAAATGTATTGCCGGTTGAAGCCAGCAGGTCTGGGATAACCTGGTAGGTTTCAAGCCGGCCTGTAAAGGCCGGACCTAATGAGAGGTAATCAAAGCCCTCGCTGTGTGCCCACACCTCCACTTGATTGCAGATTTCTGGCAGCCCCACTTCAGGAAGGAAGTCCGAAAAGGGCGGTGTAGCCATACGGATCGTCTGTACCGGATAACCAGCGGTTTGAAAGGCTTCTCGTGCATGACGGGCGAATGTACCAGCTTTTTGCAGCAGGAGTTCGCTGAGCGGCCAGCGGGGATGGACAAAAAAGGTGATCGATCGAATGCGCATCAGTGTTCCTCTGTCGCTTGATATCGTTGCCGCAGAACTTCTGCCATCAAAATTCCGGCTGCCACAGCGGCGTTGAGAGACTCTACTCTGCCTTGCATTGGGATTGTAATTCTGTGGGTGGCAATGGATAGGCTATATTGGCTTGCGCCAAAGGCTTCACCACCAATCAGCAGGGCACAGGGTTGCCGAAAATTTGCCTGCCAAAGAGGGATTCCCCCGCTAGATTCTGACAGATAGACAGGCAGATTTGAGAGCGTCTTCTGGATAACGTCCCAATGCTGCGGGAAAATGGGAAGATGAAAATGTGCTCCCATTCCTGCTCTGATGACTTTTGGAGAAAATGCATCTACTGTACCCGGGCTGAGTAAAACAGCATTTGCACCACTTCCTTCTGCAGTACGGAGGATGGTGCCCATATTACCCGGATCGCGTATATTATCTGCAATGATGATCAAATTTGGTTTGGCGGGGATGGGCAGCAGGTTACGTTTTAACACTGCCAGGATGCCCTGCGGTGTTTCGGTATCACTAAGCTCGGCCATTAATTCCGGCGTAACCGGTGAAACTTCAACCGACCCGGCAGCCTGTAATTTTGCAACCAGGTTCTGACCGCGATCGGAGAGGGTCTCATCATACAATACAAAGGCCATCGGCCAGTGGACACCTGCGGCTTCTTCTACAAGCCGCACACCCTCAGCCACAAACGCGCTTTCAGCCTGGCGGTGTTTTGCCTGGGATTGCAGACTGCGAACCAGTTTGACTTTGCTGTTGCTTGATGAAGTGATCATGCGGATAGGATATTCCATTTCAGCATTGTGGTGTTCTTATTATTGTAACAAGAATTAATTATTGAGTATGTTGAAAAACCAGGTGTGTAGAGGCGGTCGTTACTTTCAAACTTTCGACACATTGTTCAACGGCCATTCTCCTGATTTTGTCTTTAATTTTATAAGCTGGCGTTGATAAGTTCCTTTTCATTGGGACGGAAAAATACCCAGGTGAGGAGTGTCGCCAGGCCATATAAGATACCAGTGGTGATGAACAGCGGTGAGAAACCTAACCTTGTCTGCACCAATCCGGAAATAAAAATACCGATTGTCTGGCCAAACTGCCAGCCGACAGCCCGTATGCTGGTGATTGCACCGCGTTCTTCTGCCGGGCTGATGAGCATGGCATAATTTTCGAGCAGCGGGGACGACATCTGCATCAAGACTGCCCTGAGCAAGAGGCTCAGTGTAGCGACCCAAAGGAAAGGTGTGAATCCCAATAGAAATAAAAACAGCAAGCTGATCCCCTGGGTGACAACAGTTGGGATGATCCGGCTGCGAGTACGGTTGACGAGCCATGAGGATGCCAACGACCCCAGAAATACCAGTGCAGATGACATGCTAAAGATCAAGCCAAGCAGGCCGTCTTGGATGGCAAATTTTCCCCTTAAAAAAACATTTAAATACGGCACAAGGATGGAAGCGCCAAACCCGATCATCATGTTGATCAACGCCATCTGGCGGATAACGGGCTTGCGTGAAATATTCCTCACCATTGTTTTAAGGGGAATAGGTGTGGCTGTTTTTCGTTCTACTGATGCAGTTTCGCTGATAAAAAAAATGGGGATCAGACTGGTTGCTGCCAGCAGGATGCCGGCTGTAATGACCCATTGGTAGGAGGCAGATGATCCCTGGGGTATACCGAGCCATTTTTCAATCAGCACTGGTGTCTGGCCGGCAACAAGGTTCCCTATGGTCGCAGCAACGGTCAGCAGGCCGAAGTTCAAGCTAAAAATTAATGCCTGGTTCTCCTGTTTGCTGATTCCCATGATAAAGGGTGGTTGAGAAACACGGTAAAGCATAAAACCGCTGCCCTGGATCAACCCAAAGAAAAAGATCATCCAGGGGTTGAGCAGGCGAATTTCAAAGAACATCCCGATGAAACCGATAATGAGCCCTATCAGCATGCTCCTGCGCCGCCCAATCCGGTCAGAGAGCATTCCCAATGGCAAACCGAGCAAGAGGGCAGCCAGCGGTGTGGCAGAGCGGATCAACCCCAGCATGTCACTTGAAAAACCCAAGGAGAGAATATAAAGGTTAAAGAATAATTCCCACACACTAAACGCAAACCCATACAGTAAGGTGGAAAGTAAAAAGAGGCGGGTGGCGTGGTTGAATTTTCTAAACATGTCACAATTTATGATAATAAAAGCGAAAGCGATGCTGATTTTACCATGCAGACGGGGTTAATCCTGCATGAAAAACCCCCACACCTGGTTTTTTCAGGGTGAGGGCTGAAGAACTAAGTGCTTCCAGATTAAGATAGTGTTCAAAGAGGTTTTCTGTAGGTGATAAAGGTTTTATCTTTTTTATAACCCAGATCCTGGTAAAGCTTTAATGCACCATTGGGGTTATTAGTGTCAACACCCAGACTGACCTCCGTCATACCTTTGGCTTTATGCATGTGCATACTGCGCACGATCAAGGCTTTGGCGATGCCGCGACGGCGCCATTCTTTACGGGTGGAGATATTTTCAGTCCAACCACGCTGGCGTTTGAATTCTTTATTATAGTCATGTTCGATGAAGTTCATCACACTGGCTACAATTTCATCACCGTCCCAGGCAACCTGCCAGAGATCAGGTTGAAAATATTTAGAATTTTTATATTCCTGGTAATGCTCTTCCTTTGGCTCAGAATAACCCCAATGGTCTTTGAAAGCCTCATTTGCAGCTTTCCAGACCTTGCGGGCTGTTTCTGGATCTTGCACAGGATGTATCTCGATGCCAGCTGGAAGTTCAGCCGCGGGGATGATATCCAACGGGCGAGACATTTCAATGAAATACCGGGTATCAACATATTTGAGCTCACCTAATATCTGGTTGAAACGGGGTTTGAATTCATTGCTGTAGGTCTGAAAGAAGCGCTGGCTGTCCTGGGGATGGTTTTTCGCTATATCTCTCAAACGATTTTCATTCCACTGGATGATTGCTTCTTCGATGCCCTGATTTCGCCACTGCGGGAGCAGGTTTAGAAAATGAGCGTAGATGCGATCATTGGGGTCTTCTTCCTGCCACCATTCAACGCGGCTGTAGGCGATCATCTCTCCATTGACTTCTGCAATCAGCATGTCCTCATAGGGATCAGAATTGGTCAGATGCTCATAAGTGTTTTTTAAATCTTGTAATGTTTCAACATGCTCTTCTTGATCGGCTTTATTGACGATCTCGATCACTTTGATCATTTTAGGATAGTCGGCTTCACCAACAAAATTACGGAAACAAAGCTCGTCAATGTTTGGGGAATTCTCAAGTAAGATTTCTTTTTCGTTCATCCTAAAACTCCTTGGCTTAAAATAAGTCTATTGTAGTGAAATGCAGGGCTGGGTGATGTGCACCCCCACAATAATGGGGTCTTGTCCAGTTGACCTTGGCGGCAAACCTCACTCTGTCATGTTTTTCGGGAACAATTGCCATGAATAAACTGGTCAAACCCATCGATGTTTCACTTTCAGCCCTGCAAATAACACATAATTCGATGTGCGCATCAATTTTTACTGATGAAGATGCGTACGCAATTCGGTTGGTCTAAATAACGGTACAGGAAAGCAGCAGTTTTTTGGATCATATTCTTCTTTGCGGTTGTTTCTTCGAATGTGTTGATCAATTGTTCTTCCTGTAAATCCGTTTTCATCATCTCGTTTTGAGTGGAGGCTTCATCAATTAAGGTGAAGTGGTACATTGCGGTCCTCCTGTCAGACAGATCCCTTTTTGATCTGCTGTACGATCAGCAGCTTTTAGGGCTGCTGAATATAGTTCAAGTTAACAATGCGGCGGTGAAGTGTTCAATGTCATCACACCGCAGACGACAGTCACTGGTAATGCTGGATTGACTCCCAGGTTTTGTTCTTGTCCGTACCCATTGAGCGGCATTCTTTGGATAATCATTTTGAACTTGTTCATCATGTTTCTTTCTCCTTTTTTCTTGGCGGTTTGTTTAATCAAAAAGCCACGGGTTTACTTTTGACCCGTGGCATTAAGTACCTGGAAGGATTTATTTTCTTAATTTTAGGAAATAAAAAAGCCACGGGTTGTGGAGCTTGCCCGTGGCCAAAATTACTTATCTGTTATTGGCTAAATATCAACAGGCGCACTCCGCGAAGGCAAATCTAAGCCGATGCTTTCGGCAGATTTAACTTTCACTGCTTCGTACATTACTAAGACTTTGTTCATGCTGAAGTGCTCCTTTCTTGTAAATTTCTTGTCAAACCTATTTAATAATACTTGCTTTCAACAGTATGAGTTTATCATAAAATTAAAGCCCATGTCAATAGAAAATAGCAAATCATCATGACTTTTTAAGAAATCCCAGATAAATGACCAGGATCAAACCTAGCCCACTGGCGAGGATCAAGCTGAACCCTACTGTGGTGGCATTACCCAGCGTTCTAACGATGATGGATGGCGGGGATGTTGGGGTCAGGGTTGGCCCCGGGGTTCTTGTGGGTAACGGTGTCATTGTTGGTCGTGGTTGGGTCGGGGTTGGTGTACCAGGTTCAACTGTCTCGGTTATAGTTGGTGTGTTCGTTGGTGCTTGTGCAGGAACTATGACGAGTTCTTCTCCTTCGATGACATCAGTTTTTGTGGGGGGTAGGCCACTGTTCTCAAGGATTTCACTGATTGAAACGCCATAGAGTTGTGAAATTGACCAAAGTGAGTCGCCGTATTGAGCGATATGGATGATCGCGCCTGCTTGATTGGGTGTGCTGGTATATGCGGGTGTGGCTGTGTTGGGGGGTAGTTCCTGTGCTAATAAAGCAGGCTGCACATAGGCTATCTGGCCCCCCGGGATGATATTTAATGTGTAATAAACAATACCATCAGCAACTGCAACGCCTGCACCGACTTTGCCGTCCGTATAACCAACCATCGGCTGCCAGTGGGTCTGGTCTGCCCAAACAGTGTAAACTGCAGTCTGCACAGACATGTTTGAACCTACGGCGATGTTTTCTTTAATGCCTTGTTGAAAAGCGGTTGTTCCATCTGCTCGGGTATGAGACCAGGAATTTTTAGAAGCCATGTCGTCACTGTGACTCTGGGCATAACTCATTAAAAAGCTATCCACAACATAAGGTGCTAACCCCTGGCTTTGACGCAGTTTATTGACCTCATTGATCAAATCAGCGGGGCTGCCGGATTGGGAGGAAACAATTCCAGCAGGTGTAAATAGATTCAAGATGATAACCAGTGCAAATAACAGGACTGGTTTTAGGGCTGGTCGCATAATGGGATTATTATAGCGTGTAACTATTAAAAGAACAGAGGGACATACCTGCTTGAATTCATTAATATTGGACAGCTAAATCTAGACAATCTTGACAATTGAATTTAGCAGCTCTCTTGCCCTGAGTGAGAATGAGAAGGTTTGATGTGGAGTTCTTCAAATAAGTGAATGAAGCCCCAGGTTGCGAGAATTGATGCAAACCCAATTGTTCCTAACTTCCCGCCTGCACCACCTAATAAAGGTGTTGAAAAGATGAAAAGAATGCCAGTAAAAATGCTTGCAATCAGCATTTGCCAAAGAGCCGGGCAGCGGTTTTGGCTGGTCATCCCGGTAAAGCTGGCACAGAATGCAACAACACCCAGGGTTAGGCCATGAACAGGGAAGAAGACTGGCAGGATCAATCCACCTAAAATACCCACGACACTTGATGCGAGAACAGGCCCATTTTTCTTTCGGCAGCTCAGATAGAATGTCAGAGGGGCGGCAATAAAGGCAATTGCCATGATTAGAGCACTGAGCTCCCAATCGGCTACTGGGCTTACCAAAAACTGTCTGCCCAGGCTGATTCCTGTTCCCGATGTCCCGATGAATGCAATCGTCCCCAATTTACCGCCAAATCCGGCAAAGACCTTCGTTGTGAGGATATAAGCGATCCCTGCGATCACACTGGCCAATACCACATCCTGGTATGAGAAGAATAATAGATCTGAAGTCATGCCAACAAACGAACCGCAAAAAGCCGGCACATCCACATCAGGGAAGAGTACATGGGCCAAAATACCAACCAAGGATGAAGCGATAACAGCGCCTAAACCAAGGTTGATGGACAGGTAAAAGGTCAGAACGCCGCCGAAAAAAACTGCTAAGAAATTATAGGTATGGGTGCGCCGTCCAATAGGCTCTGAATCTAAGTTGATCAGACTTCTCCCCTCATAATAAAAGGTGAGCAGAGCACCAACCAGGGTGATAAATGCAAGTATCCCGGTTATAGGATGGGTACGCCAGGCTTGATATGCTGACGAAAATAATAAGGTGCCGACCATAACCAGCAGGATGATGTAACCAGCGATGGGGGTCCAGTATGTAATTTTTCTCATTATTGATAAATATCTTCCTTTTCTCTCTCAAAATTAAACCATGAAATAAAAAAATATTTCAATTTTATTGTCTGGACTCGAATACCTAAACATTTAAAAATTAATAAGGTGTTTCGAAATCATTTTTTCAACCCCATTATTATAATGCAGAGTTTTTTGAGTGATATTTGTAAGACAAATATTTTAAGGGAAAATTAAATTTCTGGGCATCCTAAAATGAAAACCTTAACTTAAATTCTGGTTGTTCATTTTTTAAAAATAAAGTAAGGACTCAGTCTGTTCTTTAACTGAAAGGTTGTGGAGTGTGCCCTCTAAATCCTCATAAGCTGAGTAGTCACAAAATAAACTTGATAAACCGGCATGATTTTAAGGTACAATCTCAATAAGATTATCTCTGAGGAGGAAGAAAACCTATGCTTGATATTAAGCTGATCCGTGAAGAACCAGAACGCGTCAGGGAAGCCCTGAACAAGCGGCAGATGTCTGCTGATCCGGTTGACCAGATATTGGCATTGGATGAAAAGCGTCGTGACTTCATCCAGGATGTGGAGGTGATGCGCTCTGAACGGAATGCAGTTTCCAAAGAAATTGGCAGGATGAAAGATCAGGAATCCCGCCAGCAAAAAATTGATGCCATGCGAGATTTAAAGGATCAGATCGAAGTAATTGATCAATCCCTAAAACAGGTTGAGGATGATATGCAAGCGCTCATGGCAGAGATCCCCAATATTCCAGATCCTGAAGTGCCAGTCGGTGTGGATGACAGCGATAATATTGTCATGCGAACCGTAGGAGATATCCCTGAATTTTCTTTTGATCCCAAACCTCATTGGGAGCTTGGTCCAGAATTAGGCATTATTGATTTTGACCGTGGTGTCCGGCTTTCTGGTTCACGGTTTTATGTTTTGAGTGGTTGGGGTGCTCGTTTACAACGCGCTTTAATATTCTGGATGGTTGATCTCCATGTTCGCCAGGGTTACCTTGAAAAATATCCTCCATTTATGGTCAGGGGTGATATATTATATGGTGCGGGCCAGCTGCCAAAATTCAAAGATAATTTATACCGGGATGCCGAAGAGGATTTGTGGATGGTACCCACCGCTGAGGTGCCGCTGACAGGTTTGCACATGGATGAAATACTAGAAGAAGACCAGTTACCGCTGCACTATACAGCCTATACAGCCTGTTTCAGGCGAGAGAAGATGAGCGCTGGGCGGGATGTGCGGGGCATCAAACGGGGACACCAGTTTGATAAGGTCGAGATGTACACTTTCTGTGAACCGAAAGAATCCCCTCAAGAGTTGGAAAAAATGGTTGCAGATGCTGAGGCAACGGTGGCTGGGTTAGGGCTCCCATATCGTGTGCTGCTGCAATCGACCGGCGATTTAGGTTTTGGTTCACACAAGACTTTTGATATTGAAGTTTGGGCACCGGGGTGTGGTGAATGGCTTGAAATTTCTTCAATCTCAAACGTCGGCGATTTTCAGGCTCGTAGGGCTGGTATCCGGTATCGGCCGTCTAATTCTAAGGGTACCGAGTTTGTGCATACCTTAAATGGGTCGGGGTTGGGACTGCCCAGGACACTCATTGCTGTGTTGGAGAATTACCAGCAGGCAGATGGTTCTGTGAAGATACCAGAAGTACTGAAACCTTTAATGGGCGGCTGTGAGGTGATCACTTCTGATTAAGGTTTGTCTCCTCAGAAACTTTGCTTCTTGAAATTAAACAAGAGAATTAAAAAAAGACGGCCGATGAAAGCCGTCTTTTATGTATTAAAATTTCCTTAAGTGTTATGCCTGTGGCAGATGTGTCTGAAGATTGAGAATAGAACTGCTGCCCAGCGCATCAACCAAATTGAGCAGCTGTGTCATGGTTGCTTCTTCTTCAACCTGTTCAGTGACATACCAACGCAGGAAGTCCTGAGAGGCATAGTCTTTAATTTCAATGGCTATATCCATCAAGTGGTTGATCTTCCCGGTTACTTCTTTTTCCCAGCTCAAAGCAGTTTCAAAGGCTGCTTTTACGCTCTGATAAGTGGAAGGGGTGGCAGGAATAGCGGGGATGGCAACTTCACCCTCAACTTCCATCAAATAATGAACAAACTTCATCGCATGTTCACACTCTTCTTCAGATTGCGCGAAGAACATTGCTGAAAGGCGTGAGAGCCCCAGGCTGTCAAAATACACTGCCATACCGGCGTAACCGATGGATGCTTTAAATTCTTCACCAATTTGCAGATTGATAGCATCATTTAATTTCTTATTGATTTTCATTGATTTTTCTCCAATAGTTAATTGAGAATTTAATTAAAACATCAAAATTATAAAAATTACATAAAAAAGACAAAATTTATCTATAAATCATAAAAAATAATTTATTTTCTTCTTGTCTGACGAATGAGAAACAGGGCAATTGAACCCGCAATGGCAGCATTTAAAGAATCAATAGTTCCTTGCATTGGAATTCTTAACAACAAATCACATTTTTCCCTGACCAACCTGCGCATTCCGTTGGCTTCGCTGCCGATGACCAGTCCGATACCCCCGTTTAAGTTAACCTGTTCAGGTGTTTGTGCCTGCGGGCTGTCTTCCAGTCCAATCATCCAACCTCCGGACTCTTTTAGGCGGTCCATCGCTTGAGCAAGGTTGTGTTGTGCAATATCGAGCATTTCAGCCGCACCTGAAGATGCATTGATCACAGCAGGGGTTACGGATGCTGCCCGCGCCAGCGGAATGATCACACCGTGTACCCCAAATGCCTCAGCCGATCGCAGAAGGGTACCAAGATTTTGTGGGTCTTGGATGAGATCTAACAGCATGACAAATAAGGTTTCGCCGCTGGTTTCAACCTTTTGAATGATCGTTTCTAAATCGGAATAGGGATATCCACCAGAGTTGAGAGCAACTGATTGGTGGTGAGAATCGATGCCATCAAGCGCTGCACGTTTGACCTGTTCGATTGGTATCTTTAATGATTGGGCTAGTTGAACGATCTCAGCCATGCGGCCTTTGATCGAGGTCTTTTCTGCAATCCACAGACGCTTAAAATCTCGCCTGTTGATACGCAGTACCTCGTAGACAGGGTTGCGGCCAGTGATCCACTCGCTCAATGATTTACTCCCACCGCCAGGTTGATCCTTTAGGTGTGTCTTCGATCACCACACCTAAATTTGCCAGTTTGTCGCGAACCTTATCTGAAAGGTCAAATAATTTCTGTTGACGCAGATCCTGGCGCAGTTCCAATAAGAGATCAATGAATGTATCAGCATTGCTGCTGCTCTGCTCTGGTGATTTCAATTCAAGCCCCAGCACATTTGACAAATCATTAAAGACCTTCTGGGCAGATGCTAATTGTTCATCGGTCGCTTTTTCTGCCCGTGCCTGGTTGATCATCCGGGCCAGATCAAAAATATTGCCTAAAGCACCTGCAGTGTTGAAATCTTCGTTCATTGATTCCATAAAACCCTGTTGGGTTGTGTCCAGTTGTTCATGTAGTTTATCTAAGATGTCTTGCGAGGCACCTTCAGCGTCGGGCATCGCTGGGCGTTTTGCAGATAATAAACGATCTAAGGCACGTTGATTGGCTTCAATGACCTCGTCATTGAATGATAATGGACTGCGATAATGTGAGCTGATCACGATCAACCGCATGACGTCAGCCGAATGCTGCTCAAGGAATTCATTGATCGGCACGAGATTGCCTGTGGATTTTGACATTTTTTCACCCTTTAACTGGAGCATGCCGTTGTGCATCCAGTATTTGGCAAAGGGCTGCCCGGTGATAGCCTCAGTCTGGGCAATTTCATTTTCGTGATGGGGGAAAATCAGGTCATTGCCGCCGCCGTGGATATCAATTTGCGGACCCAGGTGGTCTAAGTTCATTGCAGAGCATTCAATATGCCAACCCGGCCTGCCTTTGCCCCAGGGGCTCTCCCAGGCTATTTCACCGGGTTTTGCGCTCTTCCAAACCGCAAAATCCATCGGATGCTCTTTTCGTTCATCCACCCGAATTCGGCTGCCAGCGTTCATGTCTTCTAATCGGCGGCCTGAGAGTTTGCCGTAATTTTTTGCTTTTTCAACTCTGAAGTAAACATCCCCATCAACTTCATAGGCAGCATCTTTATCAATTAATTTTTCTACCATCTCGATGATGGCATCAATCTCGTCCGTTGCCCTGGGATGTTCTGTTGCGGGGAGGATATTCAGGTCTCGAAGGTTTTTCTTGAATTCTTCGATATATTTTTCTGCCAATTCAATTGGCTCTACCCCTAACCGTTGTGCCCGATCGATGATCTTGTCATCCACATCTGTAAAGTTCATCACATACTGCACATCATAGCCTTTGTACATCAGATAGCGTCGAACCACATCAAACACGAGGGCCGACATGGCATGCCCAACATGAGCGCTGTCATACACAGTAGGCCCACAGACATACATGCGAACTTTATCTTTTTCTATTGTTGAAAATTCAGATTTCTCTCGGGTGAGTGTGTTATAAACTTTTAATGACATATTTAACCTGCTCCAAATTATTTTATTTTTTTATTTAGTCTGGTTTAGCAAAGATCATCCTGCCGGCTGCGGTTTGCAGTATCTTTGTCACAGTGATTGGGATGGTTTTGCCGATATACTTATGACCATTTTCTACCACAACCATGGTGCCGTCTTCCATATAACCAACACCCTGGCCATACTCTTTTCCCTCTTGGATAATTTTCATTTCTAGGGTTTCTCCGGGCAGCATTATGGCTTTTACAGCATTGGCAAGTTCATTGATGTTTAATACGGATACACCTTGCAATTCAGCTACCCGGTTAAGGTTGTAATCGTTGGTCAGGATTGGGCAGCTCAACTGGCGAGCGAGTACGACGAGCCGGTCATCCACTTCACGTATGCCCTCAACATCAATGTCTGATATAGTCACGGGGATAGAAGGGTCTTTTTGTAGTTCAGATAGCACTTCCATTCCTCGGCGGCCTCGCTGCCGTCGTAAATTATCTGCTGAATCACTGACGTACTGCAGTTCATTCAGCACAAACCGGGGAATTAACAACCTGCCAGGAATGAAACCAGTGCGGGCGATATCGGCAATGCGGCCGTCAATGATTGCGCTCGTGTCGACCAATATTCGTTGACTATCCTGCAGTCCACCTGTATCCCCTTTTTCCTGACCTGCATCCGATTTATTGAATGGGCGGAAAACACCCTGCAAATCTTTTTGCCGGGTAACAAATAACATGATGCCGAGATATCCAAACACCATCACAGCAATAAATGGCAGGATACTTCCAAAGGGGTCTGGTAATAATGAGATCGGATAAGCCAGCAATGCTGTAATAATTAATCCTGAAATCAGGCCAATTAAACCATAAACGAGCGTTTGAGCTGATACATTGCTTAAACGCTTACGAATTGAGTTGATAGGTTTAATGGAGATCCATGGTGCGACGATAAAACCGATAATTCCGACAATCAGAGTTGCAATAATTTGGTAAACGATGATGGAAAGGGGGCTGGCCGTCCATATTTCATCGATGAGAATTCCTAATGGTTCTCCTAAAAAAATGCCAATAATGCCAAAAATGACAAAACCAATGATACGGACAATAAATTCCGCAGACATATGAAATAACTCCTTTTAAGGTGCAAAAATAAAATGAAATAATTACTGTTTTTATGATAGCATGCTGACAGTGATTAGTCAATTTAAATACAATTAAAGTCAAGATTATTTCATCTAAGAAAAATTATCTGCTAAAGCTCAATTAATTTTTAATGGGTTTTGGGTTAAGAACAAAAATACAACGCAAGATTCAGATGCATTTGTTCCAATTTTAATCGGATAGATAATTTTATACCTGGGCTGCAGGGGGGAGTTTGGTGATTGGCTTTTTATCTGATAAAGGTAAATCGGGCTGAACCGGATTGCCAGCTTCGGGGTTTAATATGACGCTTAATTTTGATAAAGCATAGGCGTCATAGCTGCAATTACCACAGATATCGCAGACCCAGGCAGGGAAATCTGGCACTGTGACCAATTCAATACCTAGCCATGTCATCAATGTGACTGATTTTTTGTGCTTTCTGCCGCCCTGGCAGTTATGGCAAGGTTGTTGAGAGATTGTTTCTTCCATTTTGTCCTAATTTATATTTTAATGGCAGTGATTATTTCATTTTTCAATACGTTAGTTATGTTATGTCCTTGACATCGTTTTATGTAAGATGGACACGATAGAATTTATCTTGGGCTCATCACTGAATTGCCTGAACAATCTCGGGATTTGTCAATAAGGTGATTTCATTAACAGGCCAGTAGATCAGCAGTGCACGGCCGACAATATCCTCGCGGGGAACAAAACCCCACAAGTGAGAATCACTGGAGTTGTTTCGATTATCACCCAAAACAAAAAAGTGGTCCACCGGTACTTGCCAAGTCCCGTTGTAATTGGGTGATTGCGCGATATAGGGTTCATAAAGCGGCAATCCATTTATTTGGACGACGCCATCGACCACACTGACCTCATCACCCGGTAAGCCAATAACCCTTTTGATATAATCGAGATCTGCAGCACCGGGTGCATGGAATACGACGATGTCCCCGATTGAAGGGTCTCGCAGTGTGTAGGCAACCCGGTTGACCAGTAAGAATTCACCTGGTTTAAGTGTTGGCTGCATGCTGACATTTTCAACTCGTACACGTGCTGAGAGGGCATTGATTGCCAAAAAGAGGACCAAAGCCAACAGGATCGTCTCAACAGTGTCAATGATAAAACTGACACAGCCAGCCCGCTTTGAGCGAGGTTTCTCTTCAGAAATGATATTCTCAGGTATTTGTTGTGTTTGAAAGTTTTCAGCCATAAATTTAGATACTTAATCTTCTAATTTGTAAAATAATTAATTCCGATTATATCTTATCTGGTAATTGGATAAGATCAATCTCTACGTTTTTTCAACACCAATCGGATTGGCGTCCCCATAAAGGGATAATCTTTTCTGATCTGGTTCTCAAGATACCGCAGGTAGGAAAAATGCGCCAGTTCGGGATAATTCACATACAGCATAAAAGTTGGTGGATCACTGCGCACCTGAGTACCATAGTAGATACGCAAAGCCCGGCCAGTCTTTGAAGGTGCTGCATGCATATCCTGCGCACGCTGGATGATCTTATTGATTTGAGAGGTTGATAACCGCACCAATCGTTCTTCCTGTACACGCAGAGCTAATGGCAGCACTTGTTCAACTCTCTTACCAGTCAGGGCACTGATGAAAATCATTGGAACATAGTCCACAAAGTTTAATTCCTGCCGAATATGGGCGGTGTAATCATTGATCGTATAGGTATCCTTTTCGATCAGGTCCCATTTATTGACGACGACCACCGTGCTTTTCCAGGCATCTTTAATGTATCCGGCGATGTGGGTATCCTGGGCGGTGATACTTGAAGTTGCATCTATGATCAGGATGGCCACATCGGAACGTTCGATGGCTTTCATGCTCCGAATAACGCTGAACTTTTCAACACCAGGGGAGACTTTTCCCCTTCTTCGAATACCAGCTGTGTCGATCAAGGTGATTGGGATTTCGTTGAACTCAATTTTTGTATCAACCGCATCACGGGTTGTGCCGGGTATTTCACTGACAATAGCACGCTCATGGCCAACGATTTTATTTAACAGGCTTGATTTACCCGCATTGGGCTTACCAACAATGGCGATTTTGACAGATTCATCATCGTCCATATTGTCATCGCTGTGGCTAAAGTTTTTAACCACCGCATCCAGTAAATCACCGGTACCGGTGCCGTGGACTGCTGAAACTGCAAAGGGATCTCCCATACCGAGTTCATAAAATTCAGCGGTAACCTGGCGAATTTTTGCACTTTCGGCTTTATTGACAACCAAGTATATGGGAGGCACAAACTTATCGTTTTCACGGTGTTGTTTTCTGCGTAAGATATCAGCGATTTCATAGTCAGCAGGTGTAACACCGGTTTGACCATCCACAAGGAAGAGGATCACATCGGATTCTTCCATGGCTAATTCTGCGCCTTCTCGAATTTGATGAATGAAATCCTTTGAGCCAATGGAGAGTGGAGTCTGAGATTTGCTTTTGGAAGGGTCAATCCCGCCGGTATCCATGAGGTAGAAAAAATACCCGTTCCATTCTCCTTCTGCGAGAAGCCGGTCTCGTGTAGTACCGGGAACCTCATCCACGATCGCCAGCCGTTCACCGGTCAGGCGGTTGAAAAGGGTGCTTTTTCCTACATTAGGTCTGCCTACCAAGGCAACAACTGGTTTTGTCATAGCCAGTGATTATACCCTATGGAATTATATCAATCATCATGAAATATTATACTGCGCAGACTGTGGGACAATTGAAAGTCGCTGGTACACCACCTTTTTCCTCATAAGCTGAGCAGTTAGGATTATTAATCAATAGCCTGGTCTAATTCCTGGCTTAATGATTGTAAAAAAAGGATCGGTGCTTCTGTCAAAGCTCAGATTATTGATTGTTGATAATAACCTCAATGGTATTAGGGAGGATGGCATCAACATTGATTTCGTTAAAATCTACCCTCACATGAGGCACTAGTTGATAGGTTCCCGGTCCTCGTTCACTGAGGTCAATGATGACAAGAAAGTCTTCCAGGCTTAATTGATCAAGTATGTTTAGAGGGCCAGAAATAAAAATACCCAATGATTCAGGGGATAATTTTGCACCCAGGCCATCGGCGAGATTTTCTATTTGGATAGGAATATTAGAAAAACTTAAACTGCTTTGGATAGGTTCAATGCCAATTTGGACGGTTACATTTTGGCTGCCTACAATGTTGATTCCTTGAGGCAGGTTTAGTGCTACCCGGATTTCAATATCCTCATTGGCCCCATTCAAGTTGATCGGTGTTGTTTCTACAAAACCGGAGATTGTTTCAATCAATTCTAGATCCGATGAAAATATTGTTACGGTGGGTGGGATAGAAAAAATATTTGTCAATCGATATCCAGGCGCAATCTGACCGCTAGTGACGATATTAACGACAACAGTGCGGAAACCGCCGCGTTGAATGATGGGAATACTTATCTCAATATTGCTTGGCGAGAGGGTCACACCATTGACTGGTGTGCCGTTAATATCAGTGGCAGTAACCTCCACCGTTTGTTGAATGTCATTTGTTGCATCCGTGACATTGATCTCAGCAATGACCTGGTCAATGGATTCAACCAGGAATTGTGGCCCTGAAACAAGCACTTCATCCTGGCTCACCTCTGGGGTCTCCATTTCAAATCCAATGGTGGGGCTGCCTATGAACTGCAAATCAATCGGAAATGTTACTGTGACAATCTCGTCCAGTTCAACCAAAATTGAAGGCGGATTTAAACGAACAACTTCTGCAGGTGAAAGCCCAAGGTTAACTTGAGGGGTAACATTATGCGAGCCGGATTCTAAACCAGAAAGATCCAGGATTACATCAATTAGATTGATGTCAGATTCTAACTGGTTCAAGATGGATGTCGGTGCTCTAACGGCCATGTTTACCTGTGAAGCGATGTCATTGGTGATCATCAGGTTTGCATCCAACCCGATCACTTCAATGTCGACTGCTCTAGGATAGGTTCTGGTCGCTGTAGGGTCGGCCTGGGTGACAGAGAAAATCCAAACTGCGATGGCAAACAACAAGGCTGTGATCAATGACGGCAGGTTCTTGATCAGCTTACGGAGATACTTCATTCGTCACCCCCGTCACTTTTTATCGGTTTTTTAGGGGTGATCAACGATAAGAGGCGGGCAGTAATGCTTTTACCGCCAGCAAACTCGACGGGTTGGAAGAATGCATGCAATGAGTTCTCTAATCTTTCCATATTCAAACGGCGGATCATTTTGCCATTTTGAGCAATTGAGATACTGCCGTTTTCTTCGGACACAACCACAGCAATGGCGTCACTGACTTCAGAAATACCTAAGGCCGCCCGGTGACGTAGTCCCATTGTTCGTTCAGGTGAGCGGTTCAGCACACCAGAAGCAGAAAGTGGTAGCACACAGGAGCCAGCGGCAATTTTATTATCAATGATGATGACAGCGCCATCATGTAGCGGTGTATTGGGATAAAAAATTTGCAGTAATAATTCAGGTGTAACATTTGCATTCATGGGAACACCCGTTAATGTATACTCACGCAGGCCTTGATTGCGTTCGATGACAATTAATGCGCCGTGGTGACGTTCAGATAATCTGGCAGATGCCTGAACGATAGCCTTTAAAGTTGCTTTGAACTCTTCCTCAGTGATGTCTCGGGTTCTTGACAGAAGAGATACATTTCCTGCTCTGCCAACCCGCTCTAAGGCTCTCCGAATTTCTGGGGCAAAGATAACTGGAATTGCAAAAACCAAAGCTGGTAAAACCGCACCGATCAACCATGAAAAAGCCGGTAATTCTACAATACTGGTGAACAGCCCTAACAAAAAAATGATGAACAAAACACCACGTAATAGCACCAGGGCTTCGGTGTCGCGCAAGAGGATTAATATAAGGTAAAAAATTGCAGATACCAGGATAATATCCAGAAAATCTGCCCATCCAAAACGCTGAAAGAGAAATAAGATATCATTTAAAAAAATGGCCATAAACTCTTAACTCGATAATGTAGACTGATTAATCATATTATTCACGTGGCGATAAAACCTTCATCCAAAGTTTGGTACTTTTGTTGTTCAATAATCTGTTGCCTGCTTCGCGCCATGATGTAAATGCTAAATCGTTTAAAGTATATTGATTGTATTCAAATGAAGCAGGATCAAACTTAAATTTTGATAACATCAATTTACTGATCAAAAGAATCTCACATTGTTGCAGTAGTCCATGGGATGTGAAGGCTTTTAAAAGATCGGTTTCTGATAAAATTTCATGCTCATTTTGGACTATATCTTGAAGTGTACCGGTGAAATTCCAGTTATCCCAAAAAATCAGTGCATTTAATATGCCAAATTTCTTAATTGGTATAACCATGTACATACCAAGATGTTGATATAATGAATCAATATCCTCTCCTGAATTTTCTATCCAGAACGATTCCAGTTGATCTAATGGTAAATCGCTGACATGCCAGATAACTTGGTTTGCCTTAGAAGCAGCAACTTCAAGAGAGGGGCTTAACTTTACCTGAATTGTATCATTAAGCGTGGTTTGTACCTGTAACCAGATTTTTTTTAAAGAGGTCTCTGTATTGATGATCTGGTCAGCAGCGGCCAATTTTTTTGATTGAGGGGGCTGTGAATTGATCCGAACTCTAGCTTCCATTTCTGGCATGTGTCTGATTTGCATCAGGCGGTTTAATTGTGATTGTATTGAAGCATGACTGACCCAGATGACATCACAAAGTCCTTTGAGGTTAGATTCCAATAACTTGATAGCTTCAATGACTGCCAGGTTGGCGGATGATAATTTGAGATAGTTCTTAATTGATTTGGTGACTTCAGGGTGGATCAGTGATTCGAGAAGGGCCAATTTTATTGGATCATTAAAGACAATATTTCCCAATTTCTTTCGTGATATTTCAGAATCTTGATCAAGTATTATTTTACCAAACGCGCTGATCACTGATTGATAGGCTGATCCATCCTTGTAAAGCATGCGATGGGCAATTTGATCCGCATCCAGTTCAAAGGCACCTGAATTTGCCAGAAAACGGCGGATCACACTTTTGCCTGTGGCGATGTTGCCAGTTAATCCAATGATTGTTTTGGCTTGGTTCATGGTGAAATAGGTTCCACAAATTAGTATACCTTACTTCAATTTTGATCATGCTATGAATGCTATAATGAGCTTATGTTATTGAGCCGGTTAGAAAAATCAGCATTTGAGAAGTGTAAAATTACGCGAGACCAGCTCTTGGTTGTTGGGGTTTCAGGTGGCGCCGACAGCCTGGTATTACTTCATGGATTACATACATTGGGATTTTCATTGATGATCGGGCATTTAGATCATGGTATCCGGCCAGAGTCAGCTTCGGATGCTGACTATGTGGAAAGTCTGGCGAATCATTTAAATATTCCTTTTGTTTGTCATCAAGTGGATGTCCCCAAGCTGTCTGAAAATTCAGGGCTTTCATTGGAAGAAGCAGCTCGTAATGCCCGCTATGAATTCTTGTTCAAACTGGCAGAACAGGAAGGTGCACAGGCCCTTGCGACTGCACACCATGCAGATGACCAGGTTGAGACAGTCTTGATGCATTATATCCGAGGTGCGGCTTTAGACGGATTGAGCGGGATGTTGTATCGAAGGATTTTGCCGCAGTGGTCAGAGATAGTTCCTCTTGTTCGTCCTTTACTCGGGATTTGGCGAGAAGAAATTGACTGCTTTATTGAGAAGACAGGCTTAACCCCACGCATCGACCGAACTAACCTTGATACGACTTATTTTAGAAATTGGCTGCGGCATCAGTTAATTCCCCAAATTGAGATTTCTAACCCACAATTTCGACGAGTTGTCTGGCGGGCAGCAGATGTGTTGGGTGAGGAAAATAAGTACCTGGATTCTTTGGCTGAATTAGCTTGGAGTGATTGTTTTATTGAAGAAACCGATTCTTATGTAAGCCTGAAGCGAGAGGAATTTAATTCTCAACCAAAAGCTTTGCAGCGCAGAATTCTCAGAAAGGCTATTTCATTCTTGCGCCCGGGTTTAAGAGATCTTGGATTTGAGTCCATTGAACATGGAATAGAAGAGATAGCAAGAACAAACATCCGCGGAGAAATTGACCTGGCAGCAAGATTAAACCTGGTAATATTTAGTGATATTGTGATCGTTAAAACGTGGGAATCTAAGCTGCCTGATTTTGATGAACCACTATTGCCTTCATCTGACCTGATCATTGAAATTAACCTGGGTGAGAAGATTGATCTTGAAAATACCTGGTTTCTAAAAACTGAACTGCTGGAGATAGATGCGCAGCAAGTGAATGAGCAATTAAAAGCCCTTCCTGAAAGTGTTGCCTGGGTGGATTTTGATGCTTTATCTTGGCCATTGATCTTGCGGGGACGTAAACCAGGCGAGAATTGGAGGCCGTTGGGCATGTCTGGGCACAGCCAGACACTGCAAGATTTTTTTATTAACCGGAAAACCCCTTTTCATATAAGGGATCGGTGGCCTCTGGTCGTTTCAGGGGATGATATTGTCTGGTTGGCTGGTATTCGGCCTGCGGAACCATTTAAAGTGACACATAACACCACAAAGATTTTACAGCTTACCATAGGGCAGATTAAATCAACCAATTAATCGTTCTTGATCGATATCGGTAAATGACACAAAAATGTTATCCGAGTTTATTCTTCAGATTCTTCGGCAATTTCAAAACCTTGTTGTATCGCCAGCTTCCGTAATTTACTATGAATTTCACGAAATTGGATTTTGGACACACCTAATTTCTGCCTGATTTTGTCCGGCGGCATGCCGTCCAGGAGGTCTGTCAAAACACTTGTCCAGCGGCACATATCAAAGGAAATCCGTTTTTCAAACCCTGCGGCTTCTGTGATATCTTCAAGGATGTACTCTAATAGTCGGGCAGTCCAGGGAAATAATCTCTCCTGCGGTTCGTATTGTGATGCATATTGATTGAATGATTCAACCCATTTTTTTGATACTGGAAGTTTGCGCTCTTTATAGCGGTAGCGGGGGTTGGTATAACGGATGAATACATAGGCATTCATCGGATCATCGACAGAAAGATGCTTGAGTGCAATTGCCTGGCATTCACCTTTTTTGATGCCAGTTTCCAACAAAAGTTTTAGCAATGTATAAGGGCGGGCATCTGGCTGGTCTTGAACCATGAAAGCCTCAGCCGTATCAAGCGCTGTTCTGACCTCAGCCTGGCTCAGCACCTGGGGAAGGGGGCTGGTCACCGAATGCTGAACGAGATTATCTGCAGGATCAATTAACAGTACCCCGCCGTTTTGCAGCCATCGGAAAAAACTTTTTAATGATGTGATTCGCCGAGAAAGGCTTTTTGGACTGCAAGGAACGCCACGTTCGTTTTCGAGCCAGTTGGTGAAGTTTTCAAGATCTTTCAGTGTTATCTCACCCAGTGTGTAGTCAGGGGGTAAAAAGGTATCAAGCAGGTTTAGATCCGCAATAAACGCTTTTATTGTATGCAGAGAGCGACCCTGGTCGTTTAAATAAAACTTCCAGGCTTGAATTGCGGGCTGGAGCAAGGTTTTTTCAGATAAATGAATGGGTGTGCCCTGTTTATCGCTCTTTTGGTCCGTCATTTGCCCTCCAAAAATTCGTGTAGCCAATGTTTTAGGTAAAGTTTAAACCAAATAATGGCGTTTGTCAAATCCGGGACCGATATCTGTATAAAGGCGGATTAACAAGGACAGAGATTTAAGGTCTTGAGAAACAAAGGCAGGGGGCGATTTTGCTAAAATCCTGGCAAGGTATCAACTATCCGTTTTTCTCTAAAAAGATTACTCTAACAGGAGTGCATCTATCATTAATTCGCGGATCGACTCAATATCCGGCACCAAGACCTGTGCACCTTCAAGTGTGACCCAGCTGTAGACATGGTCAAAATCGATCACATAATTGCGGATATCCCTTGTGTCGTAAATTTTGCTTGCTAAAGGCAAAAAGGTCACCACATCCCCGAATTTTAAGTTGGTATCAACAAAGGAAGAGTAAGCATTGAATAAATCAGGTGCTCTTAGAATTGCATCCAGGCTCATCAAGCGGTTGAAGATTGCTTCGATGACTTCCTGAGCGCGGCGGGCGCGTTCAATATCATTGCTTGCGTAACGCGACCGCACATACCACAAGGCAACCTCACCATCCATGTGCACCAGCCCAGGGCCAACACTGCATTGGCCGCTGGGGTTGATCCATTTAGCGCAGGTGTCGGTTAGATTTGATGCTGTTTGTACATTGATGCCGCCAAGGTTATTGATCACAGATTTAAAGCCGTTCATATCAATCAACAGATAGTAATCTGGGCGGGCTCCAAAATTCATTTCAAAAGTATCAGCCAGCAAGTCAAAACCGCCTCTTGGAAAAGCCACATTGATCCTGTTTTCTCCCATCCCTGGTATAGCTATGAAAATATCGCGCGGGAAGGATATGGCGCTGACAAAACCATCCTTGGGGTTTAATGAGACCCAGGTGAGGCTGTCGGTACGGAAACCACCGGTATCCGGCCTGGCATCTGATCCCAACAACAGGATGTTTACCTGTCCTTCTGGTTTTTGCAGCACCTTTTCTGTTGGCGTAGGAGAAATTATTGGATCAGGTGTTGCTTCTGGTGTGCCGGTTGTTTTTGGTTCTGGCATAACGGTTGTTGTGGTATTGAGTGCGATCAATGTCTGCTGGGCAAAGGCATGGGCAGAACTGGGTTGATGGTTTGAAAGCATACCGGCGATAAGGATCACTCCCAGGCAGGTAAACAAAAATATAAACACAAGGATTACGACCACTTCAAACGGCTTTGGCATATGCCGTTTATTATGGTGAACCTTTGTTTGAGTTTTTGTGGTCATTTTTACAACCTGGTTGGATTCCATTTTATTTTTCATCTGTTTCTTTATCTATTATAGTCATCGAAATTAATTTATCAATCGATAATTCGAACTGGCAGCTGCACTCTGAATGTGGTGAACTGGCCTTTCTTACTGCGAAGCCACAGTTTACCACTCAGAACCCTGATGGCTCGAATAGCTTCTCGAATTGACGGAATACTGCCGATGCCTGGCAAGATTTCTTTTTGTGTATTGAACAGCGCTTTTTGTTCATCCGCTGTCAGCCCTTCGCCATGATCCGTTACTTCAATGATCAACATACCTGTCTCGAAAGATAAAGCCAGGCTCAACAGAACATCTGTATTCTGGCCAGATGCAAGGATGGCATTGATTAATAAGCCGCCCAGTGCCGTTTGTAGTAATTCGGGATCAGTCTTGATCATCTGCCTTCCATCCGGATTGTTAATCTTTAGGTCAAGCTGCTTATCCTGTAAACTCGCATTGACTTTCAAACGGGCATTGGCAGCAATTGAATCAAGGCTGACGATCTGGGTATCCATTGATAAACGGATCGGCCCGGTTTGACCAGTTTGCATTTCCAAATCTTTTATTCGGTTGTTAGCGCGCATCAACAATGTTTTTAATTGATCGCGCTGTTTAATTAATTGACGAATTTCAGTATTTAACTGTTCCAATCTCTGTTGATATTTCTCTTCTAGCTGCCCAGTGGTGTCTTTTTTCTCTAATTCTTGTTTAAGTTGTTCAATTTTCTTAATGCTTGCAAATTTTTCTATTTGGAAATTTGCTCGTAATTCTTGAAAACTGGTTTTTTGATGGCTGAGAATTTTAATTTTTTCAGCTAGTTCTGACCTGATTTCTTCGTTTTCTTGGTTAAGCTGTGAGATTTGTTCTAAAGTTTGCTCGAGCTCAATTTTCAAAGCCCTGACTGGGCTGGGTTGAAACATGATTTCACCCAGGCTTGCCTGTATTGATTCGATCAAGGTTATAGTTTCTTCTCCGTATCTTTTATTGGTATACGGCGAAAGAAACAAAATTCCACCTGAAATGACCTGTTGTTCATCAAATAAGGGATAGGCAAATAAGCTGCCGATGCGATGAAAATTGATCAACATGGCGAGTGTAAACGCATCTCGCGTGTCTGAATCATCATTATCGATAATCAATATTTGGCCTTCCAGCCAGGCATCCCAGGTGTGCAATAAATCTTCACGATCAACCTGTGCGGGCTCTAGGCCAACTTCACGGATGAGATCATAACCGGCTGTCAGTGCGAATTTATATTGATCTTCTGTGATTTGAACAATGTAACAAATATCAGCGGCTGCACCCAGGCTTAATATGTGGGCTATAGCTTGATGCTTCTCAGCGATTTCATCAATCAAATTGATATCTAATAACTGTTGGATCAGTTCTGTTTTGATGTTGATTTTAGAATCCGTTTTTTCCTTAGCGTTTTTGATAAATGGTTCATTTACAGGTATATTTTTTTCAGAAAATCGTTGAACCAGGATCAGCATCCAAGGTATTGTGATCATTTGAGCCATGCGCACCACGCCGGTTTCGAGGTTGTCACGATAATTTAAAATAATTTGCAAGCCGAATCCCACAGCTAATACCAAAAATATCGCTGCACCAACCAAATGCTGGCGCGGTTTTTGTGCCATAAGAATGACGATTATGACAGTAATAGTGATTAAAGAAATGATCAACCAAATGATATGGGTTGTTTGAAGGTTGATCAAAAATGCAGCAGATGGGATATTGCTGATAAAAACAAAAATTGCTGCAGCAACCACCAGGAATGAAGAAAAGAAAATGCATCCACCTGTCAACAATAAACGCCGATCGGTTTCGATAAATATCCACAACAGCCAAACCAGGACGAGGACATTGATCAAATCATTGAAAATGATCTTAAATGCAGAATTAAAACCTGGTGTAGAGAACGCTATCAGCTGGAATGTAAAAGCAGCAACCTGAAGACCCAAAAGGATCAGACAGCCAATGAATACTTGCTTTGCAGATTGTTCTGACTGAGATTTCTTTGCGTGATGGAATGCTAATGCGCCGGTCCATATCAAGGACAGGCTTATGACCAGGTGATACACGAGGTACCCCGGGTTGTTTACTAGAAAATCGAGTTGAATCAGTGTTTCCATGCTTTAAGCCAGTTAATTAATCCCAATTAAATTACAATTAATACTGTAATGATGATTGCAAGTTATATTCCAAAGTGATGGGATTGGTTTGAGGGTTGAGAACAGGCTTGTGAAAAGCGTTGAACGAGGCTGAAAGATATCATCAGTAAGAAATATGTATTTACAGAGAGAGCCGGATTATTTAATTAGGGCGTGATTTCAACGACAACGCCCGGCTCAGCCCAATGGTATAAGGCGTCCGCTTCAGCCAGGCCTAGAATGATACAACCGTAAGAAACCGGCTGGCCGAGATTGCCTGCCCAAAGCCGCTGGCCATTTGAGAGTGTTGGCAAACCATGAATTCCATTCATGAACCCGGGCCACGCTTCATAAATGCCCATAAAATGCGGCATGTAAAGGTCCCAGTTGGATGCATAGGCATTAAGGCTGTGAGTTTGTATCTGGAAAATGCCTGCCATTGTTGGCGAATCCTCTACGCCAGTACTGATGACATGTGTGCTGCGGACCTGATTGTTTTCGTAGACGGTCATGCGTTGGGTACTGATATCAATAACAATCCGTTTGTCAGGAATCACAGGTAATGGCAGCAAATCATTTTTTGATGGAATGGTAATATTCATGCCAGCTTCAAGGTTATTGGTGGTGAGCCCTTCATTGGCTCGCATGATATGCCACAAAGGTATGCCCACTTTTAGTGAGATTGACCAAAGACTTTCACCACGGCTTACTTCATAGGTTGTGGCTGGATGGTGAATGATTATCGGGTAGGCCTGCCCTTGATCCCAGGCATCGATGAGTGAATCGAAATTTTCTGGGATGATAAAAGTGCGTCCCTGTCCCAGCTCATTTTGCCACTTTTCGAGCAGTTCAAGGATTTCATCCTCTCGATAAGTGAGTCGAACCAAATTCGTTTCAGGGTCAACAATTACCCAATCACGTTTAATTTCCGCTGGAACAGACAAATCAACATGCTCATCTGTGATCGGGTCATACGCAGAAATGCGCAGTTCTTCAGAAACAACGGTTTCGATTTCAGACAGCACCGGGGATAAATCGGTGATCTCGGGTGAAACTGGGTGGGTCTGCAGTTCCAATGAACCAGTCAATAAGACTTTTGTTGTCTGGCTGGAGAGCGCTTCTAAAACTGCATTGATATCCAATATTCGGCCGTTTGAACCCGGCTTAACGACCCAATCCCCATTCTCATATTCCAACCTAGCATTGACTGGTGTGATCTCAATCTGCTGTGCAATTTCTGTGAGCGTTTGCCGTGCGATTTCCTCATCCAGATAAACTGCCGGAAATACCATTTGTCGATGGCCTGAAGCTGCAGTGATTAAATCTACAAAAGGTGCTGGACCTCGGCCGATATTATAGGCTCTCTGTGCTGTGGCTTCAGGGTCAACCCAGAGACCCAGTTCAGCAGGGCTGAGATTGAAACGCATCGCAGGGTTATTTGGATCTAACAAATTGATCTGCAGGAACTGGTTATAGTTTTTATCTACCAATGCTGTCGTTTCGTCAAGGCTTGTCAACCCAACAGCCTGGTCTAAAATAGAAATACCGGGAAGATTCAATTGAAATATCTGGAAACTGATGATGATGATACTCAGTAAACCGGCCGGGATGAGGACAAATAATGCGCCAATACCGGCAAGCAAAGTTGCTGGATCCAGGGTTGTGCGAGTTCTTTTGACCCGGTTAGTATGTGTATTACGCTGGTGTGTGGTTAATTGCATCCTGTTATGTCACTTCTTAGTGTATATTTTTTAACGGATAATTAAAACGTTTTTTGCATTGCCAGGTTCCATTTTTGTAATGAAAAGGTTGCACTCTTTATACCAGCTAGTTTTGAATAATAGTTGTTCTTGGTAACTACTCAGCTGATGAGGAAATTGGGGGTGTGGTGTGGCGGCGAAGCCGCCACACCACACCCCCACCTTTCTTTTACAGGGCAAACTAAACAGTTACTGTTCTTGTTATAATTAACCCGCCTGTGATCTAATTGGTGCAAAACGCCTAAGGAAGATGGATGATCTGGAACCTGATTTCATGGTACTTCGTGGTTAGTTTGCTGGGTTGGCTGACGTTTCCCCTGACTTACCACCTATTCAATAAGCTGCCAGACCGCGGTTATACTCTAAGCCGAATTTTAGGTTTGTTATTATGGGGTTTTGGACACTGGCTATTAGGTTCACTAGGTTTAACACAGAATCATCCAGGCGGGATTTTATTTGCACTTTTTATCGTGACCTTGATAAGTGCGTGGCGGGGCATTAAATATAGGGCTGAGATCATTCAATGGGTGCGGATCAATTGGCGTTTGATTATCATGGCGGAGCTGGTATTCTTGATATTTTTTAGTTTTATGGTTTTGGTCAGGGCATCCAACCCTGATGCAACCGGAACTGAAAAACCAATGGAACTGGCGTTTATCAATGCAATCATCAAAGCGGATGCACTTCCGCCGCACGATCCGTGGTTATCTGGTTATGCAATCTCTTATTATCATTTTGGTTATATTATCACCGCAATACTGGCAAAGGTCACAGCTGTCCCAGGATCAATTGCATTTAATCTAATGATTTCTTTGGTGTTTGGGTTGAGCGCTGTTGGCAGTTATGGCATTCTTTATAATTGGCTTTCGGTATTTCGAAATGGAGATAAACCAAGCAGATCAGAGTATGGTTGGGCGTTGGTGGGACCCGTGTTCCTATTGTTTATCAGCAACCTTGTGGTTGTGCTTGAAATGTTGTACCAGGCCGGGATTGGGTGGGATCTGGCATGGGAAACATCAGCTTTCTGGCAATGGGTGAATATTGACAGTTTTCGTGTGCCTCCCTCGCTACCGCTGTCGGTTGTTCCGAGGCGTTTCTGGTGGTGGTGGCAGTCCTCTCGGGTGATTCATGATATTGACCTCTTAGGCAATGTCAGTGGGCTTTCACCAATTGATGAGTTCCCTGCATTTTCTTTTGTTCTGGGTGATTTACATCCCCATGTTCTGGTGATTCCTTTCGTAATGCTGGTGGTTGGGCTTTCATTCAATATCATTCTCGGTGGGATGAAACCGGGTTCAAACATATCTGACACCTTGAAGTTGCCCTATCGATTTGATTTTTTCATGGTAAGCGCCATCACTTTAGGAGGGATTACTTTTCTAAATACCTGGGATCTGCCTGTTTATTTTTCGTTATTTATTGGTTCATACTTGTTGTGGCGAATCCGAGAAGCAGGTTTGAGTTGGCAAAGGATCAATGAAATTATTATCCTGGCTTTACCGCTGCTGCTGGTTTCAATGCTTCTGTACACACCATTTCTGGTCAGTTTTCAATCACAGGCAGGCGGTATTTTGCCAAACCTTGTATATCCGACCCGTGGATTATATTTATGGTTGATGTTTGCCCCGCTTTTTGTGCCATTGATCTTGTTTTTCATATGGCTTTATCATCGAAATGATCGAGCTAATTGGTCGTTAGGTTTCCTGCTGGTTGGCGGCTTAATCCTGGGTTTATACCTCCTATCATTATTGTTGGGCTACAGGTTAATCCAATCGCCTGGAGGCGAGCAGATTATTTTTTCACAAGGCGCTGCCTCTTATATCAATTTGATTTGGGCTGCTTTGGGGCACAGGTTGCAGTTTGGGATGGGATTGTTGACACTGTTCTTCATGCTGGCTGGTCCGGTGGCATTAATGCTGGGCCGAATAATGAAACCAGACCATTTCACAAGTTACGATTCAAGTATCTGGTTTGTATTGTGGATGATCATCCTGGGCGGGATAGTGGTTTTAGCGCCAGAATTTGTGTATTTGCAGGATAATTTTGGCACTCGCATGAACACGGTATTTAAATTCTATTACCAGGCGTGGATGCTTTGGTCATTGGCTGCAGCTTTTGCTGCTGTAATAATATTAAGGAAAAGCGGCATAATTGGCAGAGTTATCATCATATCTATGATTGTTCTGGGCTTGATTTTCCCGATATTTGCATTTCCGGATAAGACCAATGGATTTAGACCCTCAACTGGTTACACGTTAGATGCTGGTGCTTACTTAATTCGCACCCAACCTAATGAAGCTGCAGCGATCAGCTGGTTGAGTGATGCACCAATTGGCGTGGTAGCAGAAGCGGTTGGTGGGCAATATACGGGCTTTGCCCGGGTTTCAACTCATTCAGGACAGCCAGCCGTTTTAGGCTGGCCAGGCCATCAAGGTCAATGGCGTGGAGGCTATGATGAGGTGGGCAGCCGGGAAACAGATATCCGCATACTTTATGAAACCGGTAGCTGGCAGGCAACTTTGGAAATCATTCAACTATATGATATTCGTTATATTTATATTGGTTCTTTGGAGATGAATTCATATGTCGTCAGCCAGGGTAAATTTGAGCAAAACCTGGGTTTAGCTTTTGAACAAGGCGGTGTAAGAATTTACGATGCGACCTCATTAATTAACATTGGATCATGGTAGGATTTTGTGACACAATTAACTCGAAAGGTAGAATAATTAAATGGTTAGAACACGATTTGCACCCAGCCCAACGGGTTATATGCATATTGGGAATTTGCGCACAGCATTATATGCTTATCTTACAGCCCGACGGCATGGCGGAAAATTTATTCTAAGAATTGAAGACACAGACCAGGTCAGAAATATTCCGGGTGCTTTAGAAGCAATTTTTCATGGTTTAGCATTGGCGGGTTTGGTATATGATGAAGGCCCTAATAAAGGTGGAGATTACGGTCCTTATATTCAATCAGGACGTCTGGAAATATATCGAGAGCTTGCGATGAAGTTATTAGAAACGGGTGCGGCTTTCAGATGTTTTTGCAAGAAGGAGGATCTGATTGATGAAGAACTGCCGTCAAGGCGAGACCCCTGTCGCATCCTGACTGCGGAAGTAATTAAACTAAAGTTAGATGCAGGTGAACCATTTGTGATCCGTCAGCGCATCCCTGACCAGGGCAGTACGACTTTTACAGACCGGGTTTATGGCGAGATCACCATCGAGCATGCGCAGCTAGATGACCAGGTATTGCTGAAATCCGATGGATTCCCGACTTATAATTTTGCGAATGTCGTAGATGATCATCTGATGGCGATCACCCATGTCATGCGCGGCCAGGAATACCTTTCTTCCACACCGAAATACAACCTGCTTTATGATGCCTTTGGCTGGGAAACGCCGGAATATGTGCATCTCCCGTTAATCATCAAAGAAGACGGCAGCAAATTCAGTAAAAGATTGGGTGACCCCTCATTTGAAGATCTGGTGTCAATGGGATACCTGCCTGAGACGATTGTCAATTATATTGCTTTGCTTGGATGGAGCCCAGGGAATGACCAGGAGTTTTTCTCATTGTCTGAACTGGAGCAAGTTTTTAGCATTGATCGGATCAATAAATCCAGTGCAGCTTTCAGCTTTGATAAACTGACCTGGCTGAATGGTGAGCATATTCGTGCATTGTCACCTGAAGAATTTCACATCCTTGCTGAACCCTATTATTCGGACCTGTTAAAGAATTATGACACCCAAAAAATCAGTGAACTGCTGCAAGTACGCACTGAAAAATTAACTGATATCCCAGATATTATTGCATTTTTTGAAGCAGTCCCCGATTATGAAGTTGACATGTACATTCATGAAAAATCCAAAAGTGATCTAGATTCCAGCCTGGCGGTCTTAAAGGCTGCAACGCCAATTTTATCTGACCTGAAAAGCTGGGATAACGATAATTTATTTTTGGCTCTCAAAATTTTAGGTGCAGAGCTTGGTTATAAGGTTGGCACTGTGATGTGGCCGATACGCACAGCATTATCCGGTGTGCCGTCAACACCCGGTGGTGCAACAGCTCTGGCTGAAATTTTAGGAAGAAGTGAAACAATGCGCCGGATTGAAGCGGGAATAAAAAAGCTAAGACAAGAAGGTTAAAGATATTTTTTTGAGGTATTTATTTCTCTAATAATGGGTCAAACAAACTGCGTACGAAATCGATCTCCAAATAACGAGATATTGTTTTTAATGTATCTTGATTCTTAATCAGTTTTTTACCTTGTTTGTATTCTATCTGGGCTTTGGCACACCAGGCGATTGCCCTCAGGCAGTTGAAGGGATCGTGAAGGCGGATTTTTTCTTCAATGGTGTCACGAAGATGTGGAACCTTGATATCACTTTTGAAGATAGCTATAAATTGATTCCTTTCTTCCTCAGTGATCTTGTAATTTGCCTTCCATAATGTGGTGGTTGGCACGAGAAAATGAGAAAGATCCCGTGAAGGATCACCCCAAAGTGGTTTTTCCCAGTCCACGAGGTGAATTGAACCCACATTGCGGTTTATGATCCAGTTGCTGTTGTTGACTTCGGTGTTAATGAGCGTATGCCAGGGATCTTGTAAGAAATAAATTTCTTGAGATCTAGCCTGCTCTGCCCAATCCAGCACTTCTTTCAAGTAAGAAACTAGTTTCGGGTTTGCCTGGCTAGAATGAAAATAATTCTGTAGTTTTTCTAGACTGCGCTCATAAGCCAGGCTGAGTGGCTTTACTTCAGGCATTAAAAAATCTGGTTTTGAATCAGTTTGAAATTGGTGGTAATCTGAAAACACTCGGGCAGCACTGGCAAGGTCTGTTTTGTAGTTTAGTGACTCCCCAGTGAGGTACTGCATCCCCAAAATGCCGAATGGTAGTTCACTTAAGGAATTGTCCATAAAATATGGAATGGGTGCAATTCCCAAAGGCTCTAAAAATAACAGGGTTTGAAATTCATATGCAATCTGTGCCTGTTTTGAAAGCCCATATTGTGATCCTGTGCTGATCCGGAGTACCCACTTCAAGTCATCCTGTTGAACAAGGTAATTGAGGTGGTATTCACCTTGTGCTAAGGTCTCTACCCTAAATTGTGCTCCGGGCAACCATCCTGGAACTTGAATATTTTTTGAACATTCAATATATTTTTTTATTTTTGGTAAAAGAGAATGGATAATTGTTTCAGGCATGGAAGTGTGTATAGTTAAGAATACTTTTTGACATTATAGCAGTGAAGTCGTTTAAATCATCAACATAAGTTGAGTTTATTATACGAGAATTACTTTAATGTGAAAACTTTATTAGGTAACGAGATAGTTCATCGCTGAGGAGGGATAATAATTTCAGGTTTATCAATTGTAAAGAAAGTTGGTAACCGATCAGGCTGATTTACGATTGAAAGAACGGAGGTGTTGCGTGCACACCCCACCTCCTATTCCCTCATATGCTGAGTAAATACAAAAATTGCATTATTGAAATTTCTGAGGTTTAACAAAACCATCAAAGAGGTGCTGGATTGTTAGTATCGGATGATGAAATAACATCCGAGGACCGGCATAGCGCATGATGCGCCGGATCTGTTCGCGTTTATTAGACTGATAGCAGTGCACCGGACACTTAGCACAGGTTGGTTTTTGGATGTCAAAGGGGCACTTCTTAATACGCTCAAAGGCATATTGTTGAATTTCCAAGCACACCGGGCATAGCTGTTCTTGGCCAGTCTCATGGTGGGCATGGCAATAAATACGGATCATTTTTTCGACAGTTCGACTTTCACGACCGAGTCTTTTTTTGTTTGGCATCTAAGATATCCTCAAACTTTATTATTTTTGGAGTAACTACTCAGCTTATGAAAAATAGGGTGTTGTGTGGCGGTGGAGCCGCCACATAACACCCCCTATTTCTCCATAAGCTGAGTAGTAACGAATTAATAATAGTTTTTAAAATGAAACAACCAGTTTATGATGGGAATTACAATCATAAAAGAACTGGCTTGCAATCAGGACTGAATAAGTCTATCAAACAATTCGTTTTCCTGCTGTATTACCGAAGATATGTTTTTCTTCCAGAGCCGACCACATGAATGCTTCACTGTTGAAACCATCATTCATATTAAATTCATAAACTCCAGCTCTAAGATCCCGAGCGATGCGATCAAACCAGGCGGATAAACCGGATGCGATCAGGGGGCGTTCAGGTTGATCGTGTAAATAAAGCAGAACCTGGCCGAATCGCTTGGGTTCTGGCGGGGCACAATCAAGACAAATATAATCGCCTGAATCATTGCAGACGAACGGCAGCCAGCTTTGATACCACCAAAATGACTTCAGGTAGGGTGAAGGTTGTGGTGTTAATTCATTGTAAGCACCTTTTTCTGAAAGTACTTTCAACAAGCCCCAGGCAGCCTGAATCTCGTAGATGGGCATCAAGCGCCAGTTACCGATCATTCCTGCTGATTTTATTGTCTCGCCATCCATATTTTCAAGCAGCTTCCGCAGTTCTACAGGGAATTGCAAGCCGCTTAGGCGGGTAAAGTGTTCAATTGCCTGGGAATTTGCCGGTTGTTTAAATTTTACACCAGGCGCGTTTTGCTTCGCCCATGATTTAATAAATGTGATGTTATCGGTCAGCGAATGTCTATTGGTTCTATTTTCCATTTGGTCTTTTTTACCTGCGAGAATTTAAACCACTTCTAAGTTCAATGACGATTTCGCCTGTGTTTTTGCGGTGGTTTGTTGTGACCGGTGATGATTTCTTTCTGCTTCTTTTTTGCAGCAGGATTTTTCTCAACATAAATAGATTCACCAGTAAAGGGATCTTTTTCAGTATAGTACATTACACTGGCATAGGTTGAGGGGGTAGGGGTAAACACCTGAACTTGTTCAGGAAGAATTTGTAATTCTTGTTGAGCAACTCGTTTGAGTGCCTGCATATCACCCAATGTGCATCCCGGATAAGCCGCAATCAGGTAATAGGTTAAGAATTGTTTACCTTTCACATTTTCGTCCAATGCATCAAACTTTTCTTTGAAAGCAAGAAGCTTGTCAATGTCAGGTTTATGCATCCTTTTCAAAATGTCAGGTTGGGTGTGTTCAGGTGCGATCTTGAGCTGGCCTGATGTATGGTGTTTGACCAATTCCTGCAGGTATGCCTGCCCATGTTCACCATCAGAAAGGACCAGGTCATACCGCAATCCTGAACCGATGAAAACCTTTTTGACACCTTTAACATGGCGGATCTTCTGGAGCAACTCTGTCTGCTGGCGATGATCCACTGGCAGGGTTGGGCAGGTTTCTGGATAGGTACAATTTTTATCGATGCAGGGTCCTTTTCTCAGTTTGACCGGGCATTCAAAGCCATACATATTGGCTGTTGGGCCGCTGAGATCAAAAATAAAACCATTGAAATCGGGCAACCTGGTGATATCTTCAACTTCATGAATGATTGATGCCTGGCTGCGCCACCGGACCGTCCGTCCTTCGTGAACGGCTATTGCGCAAAAATTGCATTCCCCGTAGCAACCCCGATGTGTGGGGATTGAAAAGCGGATCGTTTCCAGGGCACTAACCTTCCCTTGCTTCTCATAGTATGGGTGTTGTGCACGTTCAAAGTTCAGATTGTAAACATCATCGAGCTGCTCTTGAGATAAATAAGTAGCAGGGGGATTGTGAACTAGGTATTGATCACCATACTTTTGAAATAAACCGTTTGCTTGAAGAGGGTCATTATTGCGGTAAAAGCGGTGAAACATTTCGATAAAAGCATCTTTGTCCTTCTGAACGGTTTCAAATGGTGGCAATTCGAGATAATTGGCAGGTGGTTGTTTGGCTTTGTAACACAGACCCGGAAGCAGGCTGGGATCAGCACCAGTTTCCAGTGCCTTCGCTAACTTGATGATAGAGTCTTCTGCCATGCCATATATGAGGTAATCAGCTTTGGCATCAAATAGGACCGACCGCCTGATCGAATCTGACCAGAAATCATAATGGGCAATCCGGCGCAGCGAAGCTTCAATGCCGCCCAATACGATGGGCACGGTATCCTTGAAATATCGCCGGATCAGGTTAGCATAAACCAAGGTAGCCCTGTTGGGGCGTTTAGTGTTTTGACCCCCTGGCGTATAATCATCTTTTCGCCGGGGACGGCCAGTCGCTGTGTAATTGGCGACCATTGAGTCAATGCTGCCCGCTGTCATGCCCCAAAACAGACGCGGTTCACCAAGCCGGGTTATATCAGAGTCAGATTTATAATCAGGCTGTGCAATTATCCCCACTTTGTAACCAGCATTCAGCAGGACTTTGCCGATCACAGATACGCCAATAAAAGGACTGTCGATATAGCTGTCACCTGTGATGAGGATGATGTCCAGGAGGTTCCAGCCGAGCTGTTCCAGTTCTTTTCGGGTTGTTGGAAGAAACATAAAATGCCTACATGATTAAGGAATTCAGCTTGATTTTACCCCAAGCCAATTGTTCTTAGGTATGATCCATACATAAATCAAAAAACCGAAAAATGATAATGGTTTAGGGATAAAATTAAAATACAGGAATTATTTAGAAATGGAGGTTCTTGTGAGAAAATCTTTGAGACGAACTCAGCAACTTAACCGGCGTGTCAGGTGCGGTTTGCGCAAGCCTTTTCGCAGACGAGGAAATTTATTGGGAATTATTGGGCTTGGCAGCGCTTGGCGTGACTTTATTGGAAAAGCAACAGAGAGAGAAGCAGCGTACCCAGACTGACAGTATGCATGAAAGTGGGTGGGAAGAAAAATAATAATCGGTGAGATTTAAATAAAGATAAGAAATTTAGTAGATGGAGCGTATTAGATGCAATATACAATTGATGGTAATGTGTTTCCTCTCCTGGAGGTGCAATTAACACAGGGGGAATCAATTTTCACTGAAGCTGGTGGTATGGCCTGGATGACAGAAGGCATTGGCATGTCCACCAGTACACAGGGTGGTCTGATGAGAGGGCTCGGCAGAGCCCTGGCAGGTGAATCCCTTTTCATGGTTACCTATACATGTGAAGCTTCATCAGGCTCGGTTGTGTTTACACCTGAGGCGCCAGGAAGAGTTATTGATATTCAATTAACAGCAAACCAGTCATTGATTTGCCAAAAAGATACTTTCTTATGCGCTGAAAAGACTGTGAACGTAAAAATTCATTTTCGCAAACAATTGGGCGCAGGGTTGTTCGGTGGTGAAGGATTCATTTTGCAGGAGATTACTGGTCCAGGAACCGTGTTCATGGAAATCCCCGGTCAAGTGGTTGAGCGCACGCTGGCCAGTGGTGAGAAATTTTTAATTGATCCGGGTCATATCGCAATGTTTGAACCCAGTGTTCAATATGATATCAGCATGGTTAAAGGATTAAAGAATGTGTTGTTTTCAGGTGAGGGTTTATTTTTAGCGACTCTGACCGGGCCAGGAAAAGTCTGGATGGAAACGATGCCCCTGCCTATTCTTGCCAATAAAATATCAAAATATATACGGCCTAAAGGTAAGTAAGCAGACAGTTTTATATTAGGAAAGCGTAAAAAACTTATTCGCCGATAATCTTGATCAATACCCGTTTACGCCGGCGGCCGTCAAACTCGCCATAAAAGATACGTTCCCAGGTGCCAAAGTCCAGCTTGCCCTGGGTGACAGCTACGACAACTTCACGCCCCATGATCTGGCGTTTGAGATGCGCATCGGCATTATCCTCACCGGTACGATTGTGCTGGTATTGCTCTGTGGGTTCATGTGGAGCTAATTCTTCCAACCAATCCTCATAATCCTGGTGCAGGCCGTATTCGTCATCGTTAATGAATACTGAGGCGGTGATATGCATGGCATTGACCAGGCATAAACCTTCCTGGATGCCGCTTTCTTGCAAAGCCTTCTGAACTTCAGGTGTGATATTTATTAACGCACGCCGGTTGGGCACATTGAGCCATAGTTCTTTACGATAACTCTTCATAGGATTTACCCTTTCTGCAATAGTAATTTTCTTACAGGTTAATCATACCCGTTGATTTGTATCCTTATTTTTAACTACTCAGCTGATGAGGAAATAGGGGGTGTGGTGTGGCGGCGAAGCCGCCACACCACACCCCCTACCTTTCGTTTACAGGGTAACTGCTCAGTTACCCTTATTTTTCAATTTTGATTGAAGCAATCATTGCATCAAGGTCATTTATGCGTGGGTTGAAAAAATCATTCTGCTGATTATCCAGCCAGGCGGTTGTTTCAGTGAGGTAAGTCTCAAAATTATCAAAAAAAGTCGGCCAATCTTCAACAATATCATCGCCATCTTCGGGTAATCCCGGGTGGGTGATCGGGAGGATAGCACTGATGAAATATTGGCTGTCATCGGTTAACCCTTGAAAAGTATAAAAAAGGTTCTGGTTATCGACTGGGTAGGCTGCCTGGCCGTACATCGTCAGGAATCGCACACCTGAGCCGCTTTGAAATTCAAGAAATTCTACATTTACCGCAAACATTTGGGCTGCCGGCCAGATAGGTAAAAATGGCAGGCCTGAATTTAAACCAGCCCGGGATTGGGTGTTCAGAAATTGTTGTAAATTTTCCAGAGTCTCACCGGCCATAGGACTGATAGATCGGTACGCATCTGTTGGATAGACCATGACTTTGGGTTTGTGAAAATGATCACGAACAACATATTCATTAAAGGTGAATTCATAATAAGCAGGATAGGAATCCCCTGGCATGTATTCTTCGCCTAAATCCTGTTCGGGAATTGTTTCAACATTGGCACTGAGGGCGATTTCAGGTCCGAAGTAAAAGCTTACACCTTCATATTCAATCGAAGGAGATATTTCTGGCTCTGAGGTTTCTGTATTGATCAGGTCTGGCTCATCGGCAGGAAGGTCGATCTGGGGATCAACATTTGCTTCTGCAATCTGGGTTTCGAGTGCTGATTGGGTGATTTCGATCGAAGTTAAAGTTTGTTGAACATCATTTTCCTGATTGCCAGGCAAGAGCTGGCAAGCCAAGGTTGAGAGGATAATTGCGACCAGGGTAAATATTAGATGCTTATGGGTTAATAAATAATTCATTGAAAACTCCTAGATAAGAAGAATAGGATTATTTTAATTTTATATTATTATTTTAGTAAATACAATCAACAAAATTTTATCAATAAATTTTTTCTAAAATTGATTGCAGTGACCACGTGAAATTTTATGAGTTTTATATAGTTGCATCAAAGAATTACTGCATCGAACGTTTAGTTTTCACCCATTTGATCTTGGTGAACTGCCTTTAGAATAATTATTTTCAGTTTTTCTCCCAACACATTCCAGTTTAGTTCGTTTTGATATCTTTGATAAGTTGTTTGTTGTAAAGCCTGATATTTTTCCGGGTTGTCATAAAAACTTTTAATGACCTTAAAATAATCCTGAGGTTGGCTGTGTTTATCGAGAACAATACCTGAAACACCATTTTCTACGGTTGTTTCCAAACCACCAGCTGCATTGGTAATTGTTGGCACACCAAACCCCGCTGCTTCTGAAGGCACTATCCCAGCTGCATCAAAGCGGGATGGGAAGATCAAGAAATGTGCCCAGTGATATTGATCAATATACTGTTGTAATTGCTCTGAGTCTTTTTTCTCATATAAGCCCATGAAACGAATGTTTTCTTTATCTGACCCATTCTGTCCAACGATCCGAAGTTCGGCTGGAAGGCCATGTTGGTTGCATAGTTGGACAGTTTCTACAGCAATATCGACACCTTTTCCGTGGTAGGTTTTACCAACCAATAATAGATGAATTGGTTCATTCGGTTTGATAGGATTTTCTTTATAATGACTAAGATGATGAGGAAGTGAAGAAGGAATGGGATGTACGGAGATTTGTCCCGCTGGTTTATGGTAATAATCCTCTAAAACTTTTGCATTGGCATGGCTGAAGGTGAGGATGTGACTGGCTTTATTGATAACCTTTTGCTCCCATCGTTTCATCATCCAGAATCCAGGCTTTGTGAAATGCGGCCACTCTTTCATAACCCATTTAACGCTTGAATCACACAAGTAGACCAGCGGTGCAGTCAAGTTAACTTTCACAAGAGGTACTGATGCCTTTGAAATAATGACATCTGGTTGAAATTCATTCTGTATTTTTTCTATCTGTTTAGCACAATAACGAATATAAGATGGGTAAAATTTGATCAGTCGTTTTTTAGAAAAATATCCAGATAACTTTCGGATGAACCTTTCAAAAAATGTCAATTCTTCTTCAAATGGACCAGCGATTTTAATTTCATCCGCCCAAGTTTTTATAGTTGAGAAAACGTTGTAATTCACACCAGCACCGCTGTCCGGATCACGTGGGTCCCATCGTGCTGTTACATAAAGAATTTTCATTATGCCTCCAATAAGAAAATGTTAGAATGGGTTGGTATTCCTCTATTCCCAAGTGATCCGTATGTGTTGAACGATTTGAAAAGCGGTTATCAGTTGAAGTAATAACAGAATTAATACAAAGTGACTTTTTCTCATTCGTCGTTGAATAAAATCTACCGTAAAGATACAGATCAACGGGACAAAAATGATCCACAATCTTCCAACCTCACTTAATGTATTGCTAAAATGATTCACATAGAAATAACCTCCAGCAAACGCAATAATCAGACTGTCAATGGGTTTCCATCTACCCCAAATAATATCTACCATTGAAGCCATAACTGCCAATATGGCTGGCAAAGCCAGTGGAAAGCCGATCCAGGTTGCCATTTCTATATTATTTAGCAGGTACATGCCTAAATAATTTTTTATGGTGACAGGTTGGTGTCTTTGGAGCTCATGGATGGTAATGGCTTGTTGGTATCGTAAAAGAGGTGAATAATTAAAGATTAGATAAAAGAGGATTAGGACGATAGCGAATCCAATCAGGGAACTGATAACAAATCTTATTAAAGCTGGATAATTATATTTTTTCCAATTCCGAGCTATTTCAAAAATAACCCATAACCCAAAAATCATGATCATCGGGAGAAGCGAAAATGAAAAATAAAGCCCGATATAAAGGTACACACCGAATAGAAAAGATATCCAAAATCGGTTTTTCTTAAGAGCAAAAATCCCAAGCAGCAAGCATGACATGAATAAAAAAGGGATGATGGATTGATCGATTGTGATCACCAGTAATAAAAAATTCGGTGTGATGATCATTAATAAACCGGGGATCCCACTGGGTTTGATATTGGTTAGTTCCCGGGTAATTTTATCAACAAATATGATGGTGCTTAAAGCCATGATAGGAAAAAAGAGCATACTGGCATGATTTATCGCATCGTATTTTTGCTGATAAGTTTCTATAGGAGAAAATATACTTCCTAAACCCAGCAAAGAACGATATAAAAGATAAACACCGGGTGGCTTAGTTGCGAAAAATCTATCATGACCTAAAGCTGATTCATATTCAAACAAGAATTCTATGCCACCTTCATTTCTAGCTGCAACTGCAACATAGTTTCGGTGCCCACTAATGTTTCTTTTGTCATAAAGCACTTGATAAGGATCACCTTCTATTGCTGCAAACCCCAACATCATCAAATAGCCGATCAGGATCACCATCAATGTTTGGGTGGGTTTAGTGAGTTTTTGTTTGACAAGTAGGAAATAAGCTGTAAACAGCAGCAACCCTAAAGGTAATATGAGCCAGGTTGATAGATTGATTTTTGATATTGTTTGCCAATACCATAATGGGATCAATTCGAAAACTGGCCAATCAAACTTCAGAATTAGCCAGTGTATAAGGCTGGTGATACAGACGAAAGCAATCCAGAAGATTGCGAACTTTTTGGATTTGATTAGATTCGATATTTTTTCAGGTAAATCAAAGATGTTTAAATTCCAATCTAATACCAGTGTCAGGAAGACAAATACTTCAATGGACGAAACCCACCAATAGATGATGATAGGCAGGCTGTTGATTAATATCCGATATAACTCACTGTGTTGATCTCTGCCGATAGAACCAACCAACAATGTGAAAAACCCCGTCAATAGAATTAAGTTAGAGACTACCATAGACCCAAAAACCATGTATCCGCCAATACTGGTTTCACAAAGCACTTGTAACCGTAAAAAGACTTTTTGTGATAATGAATGGTTTATTTTAAGTAAAATAAACCTTGAGACCAATATTAATAAAATAAAGAAAAATATTAAAATTAAGATAATTTTTTGATAAGAGAATCTCAAAATGAATGCCCTTGCAGGTTCTGAAAGTGTTAGGAATAGTAAAGACAAAATAATGGCCGTTTGGATTGACATTATATAAAGGAAAGAATTTGTTTTAACGAGAATTTTTTCTTCCATATTGGCGTAACCGTGTTGATAATTCTTGTTGGATATTGTTTTGTGTTTCTTCTAAAATCTTCGAATTTGATTCGATATTTGATTTAGTTGTTGATTAAATAATTGTATCTACCAAAATTCATATGCAGAATGGTGGTAAATCTTTCAAGATCAAAGACCTTTCCTCTGGTGATAATTCGAATTTTCTTATAATACTCGAATAAAGAGAGATCGGTAACCTGATTGGTATCTGTCAGGATCGAGTCTTCATAACCATCAGGAATCGACCTTAAAAAATGTCCTATTCGCCAATTTTCAGGACTTTCAACTGGTAATTTTGAAAGCAGAGGATCACAAAGGCCCATTTTATCAATGATGTGTACGTATGGTCCAGCATAATACCCTTCCATCCCAACCATTTCGGAAGGGAAAACCTCAACATTCTGGCGTCGTAATTCCAGGCCAACATTGATCCTTTGATGGGAAGGACCGATTTGCTGCCTTCTTCTTGATAATAAACCTAAACTATCGAAATAAAATAGCCTTTCATCACTAATACCGTTGGTAGGCAAAAGATTTATTGTATCAGGGAATTTTTCTATGATCGTTAAGGTGTTATGTGGAATCGATAAACCAATTAACACCACAAGGCTCAGCAGTCCAAGGTGAAGATGATATGAATTAATATCAAGTGTGAGAAAAAGAATTGACGAAATAATTAAAGGTACTGTAAAAAAGCGTCCTTCCATAAAATCTCCACCTATCCATAGAATATAGAATAAATAAAGCAAACCACTTGATATCAAGATGAGAGAAATTTTCTTCTTTTGTCTTATTCCAAAACTGATTGGAAGGATGATCATTATTATGGTTAATGGATCGGTGATTAGTGAATGAAAGTAGTACGCAATCCCCTGAGCGATCAGATCTTTCTTTTGAATGTTGATGGGGAGTTTTGCAAAGGCTGTATTTGGAACAAGGTAACCATAATATATCAGTGAAAAAACCAGCCATGAAATCAGAGGAATTTGGCCTATTAAAATGCCTTTAACCGTTTGGAGATCTTTTTTTAGATAAAGGATATAGCCTAATGTTGGCGCAAATATTAAGAACAAATCCAGCCTGTTCAACATTCCAAATGAAGAAATTAATGAAAGGATTGTTATTTGCTTTTGAGTTAGGTTTTTATAATGCCTAAGAAATATCCCAAAGAAAATGATAATTAAAAAATGACTCAATGGATTCTCGAGACCTGAAGTTGAAAAGTCGATAAAAGCCCTGGAGAATAATAATGTGGAGGCAGCTACCAACACTTTAATTATATTATCGGAAAAATTTCTTAGGAGAAAATAAACCGACAGAGTCGAGAAGAGCAAACTCACAGCAATAGTTGTGTAGAAAGGTTCTCGTGTAAAAAAATAGACTAAGGTCAATATCATCATCCATGTCGGATGCGTAAATGATTGAACTCGTTCATAGATGTTCCAGGTCAATCCAAACCCATTTACAAAGTTATCAACAGTTCTTAAAGTAATGAAAGCATCATCGTTTAACCAAGCCCGTCGAAAAATCACGAATATGATAATGGCAGTTAATCCAAAAAGTAATTGTTGATGGAGACCCTCATTTTTTTGAGATAAGTGCATAGATATCCTCCTGAGTAAATCGGGTAAACCAAATCAAAATGATTATATAACACTCTTGGTGATTGGAAATAATATATTCTTTCAGCTCCTATCGTATGCGAGCATGTTACAATAAAAAAGTTGTAACTACTCAGCTGATGAGGAAATAGGGAGTGTGGTGTGGCGGCTTCGCCGCCACACCACACTCCCAACCTTTCTTTTACAGGGCAAACTGAGCAGTTACAAAAAGTTTTACATCAATAGACTTAAAAGGATAGAGAATGACAAATAATGATAAACTACTGATCTCTCCCTACGGCGGCCAACTTGTAAATTTGATCACAAAAGGCAAAGAGCGAGAAGATTTACTCAAACAGGCCGGCACATACCCGATCGTGCGGTTGACCCCGCGCCAAAACCATGACCTGG
>CAZCBW010000011.1:0-54052 GCA_964497065.1 uncultured Candidatus Brevefilum sp.
CTGTTGATAACCGTGTGTTTAGTTTTTAAAGTGCTGGTTTTTACAGTAGAGTCATACTTGATATTTGTGAATTGATCGTCTATGTTTACTAATTTGGTAAACACTCAGCTTATGAGGAAATCGGGCAGCCTGAACAGTTACCTAAGTTGATTATCAATTGATCATCTACCTTGATCGTCAATTAATCATTAGAAAAAAAGCATCTACTCAGCTTATGAGAAAATTGGGGTGTTGTGTGGTGGCGAAGCCACCACACAACACCCCCGACCTTTCGGATGTATGGCATCCTGAGCAGTTACGAAAAATATTTATATAGAAAGCAGTTTATGTTACAAACCCTAAACGATACATCAATTCTGCCCCCGCTTCTGATGACCTCAGAAAAAAACTCATTCGCAGAATATACGATCCTTGTTCGTAAACCTGCAATTATTGATCAAATCATTAAGGCCAATCATTACCCGTCTCATATAATTCAAGCCTTACTCGATTTTAAAAAAGAGATCCTGAATCACAAAATTCAACCTATAAAAGAAAACACGAGTGATCGAGAAATATGGCAGGGTGATTTAGGTAAATGGACAGGCAAGACCTGGCTGGAATTGCCCTGGTTTTTAGCAGAGACTTTTTTTTATCGCCGAGTCCTTGAAATAACAGGCCACTTTCAACCTGGACCATGGATGGGTTACGATCCATTTAGGCCTATGAAGCTGGAAGAGATTAATCGATCCTTGACAAAATTTTCTCATCAATATCTAGCAATGGAAAAAGAATATTCTTATGAAGTTTTTAAAGAGATATGTCAACAAGCCCTATGGGGAAACAGGGGCGACTTAAGCCACATAGATTTGGAGGACAACAACAACAGAAAAAACCAGGAAGACATTCTGATAGATCATACTGAGGAAGCATATCAATATCTCCAAACAGGTATTAAAGCGGTTGCATATATTTGCGATAATGTCGGTGAAGAATTTTTTTATGACCTCCTATTGATTGATTGGCTTTTATCAAACCATCTGGCTGAAAAAATTTCGGTTTACATTAAGAACCAACCTTTTTTTGTGTCCGATGTAACCAATGATGATGTTCAGTTGACACTGAATAGAATTGGGTCTTCCAATACCCATCAGATAAAGGAACTGGCATCAAGACTAAAATATAAATTTGCAAACGGTTCATTGGTCATTCGCGAGCCCACCTTTTTCACCTTGGCGAAAGACTTTAGAGAATTTCCCAATAACCTGGTAAAGGAGTTTTCAGAACATCAATTGGCAATTATCAAAGGCGATGCCAATTATCGCAGGTTAATTGGAGATCGCCACTGGCCATATACAACCCCGATCCAAAAGGCTGCTGGCTATTTTCCAACCAGTTTCTTAAGCTTGCGCACGCTCAAATCTGAGTTGATCATTGGGCTGAGCAATCACCAGGTTGAGCACCTATCTCAAAATGCAGAATCCGATTGGTTAACCAACGGATTGCGAGGTATCATTACATTCCATCTAAAACAGACTGATTAGTAAATTATTGTTTGATAACATTTCGGCTATAATATTATTTAAAGATTTACAGCGATTATAAAAAGGATTCAAAATAAATATGACAGAGAATAAAAAAGTGCGTGTTGCGATTATCGGCGTAGGCAATTGTGCCTCCTCATTGGTCCAGGGTGTCGAGTTTTATAAGAATGCAAAAAAGGACGAGAGAGTTCCGGGGTTGATGCACGTCAACCTGGGTGGATATCACATTTCAGATATTGAATTTTCTGCTGCCTTTGACGTCGTTGACACCAAAGTCGGCAAAGACCTTTCAGAAGCGATTTATGCATTTCCAAATAACACATATCGCTTCGCCGATGTACCTAACTTGAAAGTTCCCGTCCATCGTGGCATGACCCATGATGGGCTTGGAAAATACCTTTCTCAAATTGTGAATAAATCTGACGGTCCAACGGATGATATCATTAAAATCCTGCAGGACACGAACACCGATGTCGTCGTCAGTTTTTTGCCGGTTGGTTCAGAAATGGCCACCAAGTGGTATGTCGAGCAGGTTCTCGATGCCGGCTGTGGATTTGTCAATGCAATTCCGGTATTTATTGCCAGTTCAGAATATTGGGCAAATCGGTTTAAAGAACGAGGACTTCCAATCATTGGAGACGATATTAAAAGCCAGGTCGGTGCAACAATTTTACACAGAGTCCTGACCAGCCTTTTCGTTGATCGTGGTGTTCGGCTAGACCATACCTACCAACTCAACTTTGGCGGAAACACTGATTTTATGAATATGTTAGAAAGAGAACGCTTGGAATCCAAAAAAATCAGTAAAACCGGTGCGGTTACCAGCATGTTGCCATATGAACTTACAAGCGAGGATGTGCACGTGGGTCCAAGTGATTATGTGCCATGGTTGACCGACAGAAAATTTTGCCATATCAAGATGGAGGGCACAACTTTCGGAAATGTTCCCCTAAACCTTGAAGCAAAATTAGAAGTTTGGGATTCACCAAACTCAGCCGGTGTGATCATTGATGCTGTGCGTTGCTGTAAAATTGCACTGGACCGCGGGCTTTCTGGCCCTTTGTTGGCACCTTCTTCCTACTTCATGAAGACACCACCTGAACAATATGAAGACAGCATAGCCAGGGATAAGACAGAAGCTTATATCAAAGGTAATTAGACCTTCACTCTAGCAAAGTTTTGAGAGCGAAAAAAATTTTCGCTCTCTTTTTAATCCTGTTTTATAATTAAGTTAATTAGTTTATAACACTATACTCCAAAAATGGGATATCTACCCCAAAAGTTGGACTCGATATTATGTGAAATATTGACCTCCATGATTACCATTAATTTTTTGCTCATTCGAGATTCATGGACTGAATTAAATGCAAAACAAATCTGTTTCAAAGTAAAATTGTCATCATGGAAAATAAAAGCAGGTTGAGGACCTGGCTGTCACAATATATCACCAGGGTTGACGCCAAACGTCGCAAAGAAATTATCGAACGGATCCGTGAAGCGTCAACACCTAAATTTGATTATTTTTTTCTGGTGATCCTTTCCGGTGCAATTGCCACTTTAGGGCTGATCAATGACTCACCCGCGGTCATCATTGGGGCCATGTTAGTTGCACCTTTAATGTCCCCGATTTTAGGCATTGGGCTAGGTTCAATCACAGCCGACACGAAGCTTGCCAGAGATTCAGCTACAGCGCTAATTCGCGCCGCTGTATTATCCATCCTTTTATCCACACTTTTAACACTGAGCAATATCTATTTACCTTTTGTCCCTTCTTTATTAGAAATCCCACATGAAATTCTCAGTCGAACCCAACCAACACCGAACGACTTTATCATTGCATTAGCAGGTGGACTGGCAGCTTCTTATGCGCTTGCCCAACCTCAGCTATCTGCTGCATTGCCTGGAGTTGCCATCGCGACTGCTTTGATGCCTCCATTATCAACCATTGGTATCGGGATGGCATTAGGTCGATGGGATATTGCAGGCGGTGCTGCACTGCTATTTCTAACCAATGCAATTACCATCGCCTTTGCTGCCATTTTGGTCTTTTCACTCGAAGGTTTTACACCACGTTACCGTAAAGATGATGAAAAAATTTCCAGAACGATTACAATTTCTGGCATCTTAACTGGATTACTTTTAATCCCATTAACATTTCTAGGTGCAAGATTGGTTTCACAGGCTCAAGAAATTCGGCTGATCAACCAGATTGTAGAAAAACAAATCATGAATTTATCACGAGCAGAATTGGCTGAGTTGAACATCTCAAAGACAGAAGTCGGGCTCCAACTTGAAATAACGATCCGATCAAATACACCGCCAAATCATAACCAGATTATTAATCTTCAGGAAATACTGGTGACCGAATTAGATCAACCAGTTTCAATTATCGTGACCCATATTCGCGCAGATACCTTTGATCCACTCATTCCACCTACATATACACCAACAGCAACGATTGGGCCAAGCCCCACCAGCACTGTCACGCCCAGCCTAACAGCAACTATTTTACCAACCCGGACTGCCACTTTTACACCAACTGCAACAGTGATTCCTCCAACCCCAACACCCAGGATTGCAATCGTCGTTCGGACTGCTTTGCCACCCTATGTTATGGTGCAAGAACCCGGCGGACCGGTCATAGGTATAGTCAGAATCAATGATCCATTATTTGATTTGAACAAATCTATGATTTATGAAGGTGCCATCTGGGTAAATGTTATGGATGCTGAAGGCAGGGTAGGTTGGTTTCCTCAAAGTATGCTGGTCTACCCCACCCCAACAGTAATCATTACCGAAACACCAACCAACTAAAGTATTATTAGGAGATCGGTATGCCCTAATATGAATGCATAGCCTGTGGTTATATTTACAATCCAGAAGAAGGGGATCCACTTTCAGGGATTGACCCCGGTACGAGTTTCGAAGACTTACCGGATGATTGGGTTTGCCCGGATTGTGGACTAAGCAAGGATGATTTCTTTCGGCTCCAATGAGAAACATTGCTACTTAACAGTTCGATTTCCACAAACACCATAAAATAATTCATATTTTTTTTAATATAATTCGTAACTGCGCAAGCTGCCATGCAAATGAAAGGTCGGGGGTGTGGTGTGGCGGCAAAGCCGCCACACCACACCCCCCATTTCTTCATAAGCTGAGTAGTTACTATAATTCAATATCATAAAATTCCTAAATGATTTGACAAACCAGCATGAATTTAGGATAATTAGTGGTGGTATTTTTGGTGATCACCAAACATTTTGTAAAATTTTTATATTTTAAAGGAATTATTTTTGAAAACACAAATCCTGAATACGAAGAACTTTGGCACCGTTGTGCGTGCAGTTGGTGTCGTCGTCGATGTCGAATTCAGATCAGGCAACCTGCCCAGTATCCACAACGCATTAATTATCAAAATCGGCACACAATCACCACTCATTCTTGAAGTACAAGAACATGTCAATTCAAACACCGTCAGAACCGTGGCTATGGGTTCTACAGAGGGTGTACAGCGGGGGTTGGCCGTGGAAGATACTGGCAACCCAATCCTGGTGCCGGTAGGCGAAGAAACATTGGGGAGGATGTTCAATATTCTTGGTGAACCAATTGATGGCAAGCCGGCAATCTCAGAAAATGCAATATATCACCCAATTCATGCTAAACCCCCATTAATGAAAGATCAAAAAGTGGTCACAAACCCATTTATTACGGGTGTCAAAGCAATTGATCTTTTGACACCCTATCCAAGCGGCGGAAAAATTGGTTTATTTGGCGGCGCAGGCGTAGGGAAAACAGTTCTGATCATTGAACTGATGCGTAATGCAACCAATAAATATTCTGGGGTCGTCATTTTTGCGGGGGTAGGAGAGCGCAGCCGTGAGGGTAACGATCTCTACCTCGAATTAAACCAACGTGATGTTATGAAATCATCGGTTTTGGTTTTTGGTCAAATGAATGAACCTCCTGGTGCACGCCTACGCACACCTTTGACGGCCCTCACCATGGCTGAATTTTTCCGAGATGAGGAAAAACGATCTGTATTGGTGTTTATTGATAATATATTCAGGTACATCCAGGCCGGGTCAGAGGTATCTGCACTCCTGGGGCGTTTGCCCAGCGAAGTCGGATATCAGCCGACGCTTGAATCTGAGATGGGGGCATTGCAGGAACGCATTACCACAACCTCAGCCGGCAGTATTACATCAGTTCAGGCGGTTTATGTTCCCGCAGACGATATGACAGACCCGGCGGTGGCAGCAACTTTTGCTCACCTGGATGCTGCAACTGTCCTTTCAAGGCGATTGGTTGATTTAGGTATTTATCCATCCATCGATCCACTGGCATCCTCATCGTCGTTACTGGCACCCCATATTGTTGGTCAAGAACACTACAATGTTGCTATGGAAGTCAAATCAACATTGACCCGCTACGAAGACTTGCAGGATGTGATTGCCATATTGGGGATGGATGAATTGAGCGAAGCAGATCAAAAGACGGTTATCCGCGCCAGGCGTGTGCAGCGTTTTCTCTCCCAGCCATTCTTTGCTGCAGAAGAGTATACTGGGGATAAAGGTGCATTTGTAGAACTGGATGATACAATCCGAGGGTTCAAAGAAATATTAGAAGGAAGACATGATTCTATCCCTGAACAAGCTTTTTATATGGTAGGTACGATCGACAATGCCATGGAAAAAGCCCGTAAATTAACTGAAGAAGAATCATTGTGAGTAATGAAAAAACGATAAACTTCAAGGCTCTTTCACCTGATGGACTAGTCTTTGAAAGAGGTGAAATAATAAATATATCTATACCTTTGGTTAACGGTGCAAGGATAGGTATCAGGCCTGGGCATGCTCCATTAATCGCTGCAACAGGTAGTGGGCTGATCCACTATAGATCGGACTCAGAAGAGGCTGAAATCCAGCTGCTTCCTGGCATATTGATCATCAGGGATAACCTTATAACAATTTTAACTGCAGGCTTGAAAGTTGATTCGACAGAAATATCATTTGAACAAACCAATTCAGATTATGAAAGGCTGATGAATTCGATTATTGAGACGCTGATTCTATAAAACATGAATTACCAATCTGATGGCTTCTGAAGATCAAAAGAAACAAATCTGGATCAAAGCACTGGCACTGACTTCATTAGGCTGGCAGTTGGCACTTTCAATATTTGGCGGTGTTTTTCTCGGCTATCATTTAGATCGCTGGGTTGGTACAAAATATATCTTTACATTGTCATTACTTTTTTTTGGGATTATCGCTGGTTATTACAATCTGTACAAATACATTAATGTAGAAATGCTCAGGATCAAACAAAAAGAGAAAAACAAGGAAGAAGAATAACAATTGACCACACTTATTTATTTTTCATGGGCACTGACTGGCTCAATTTTGGCAGTACTTTTTATTAAATCTCAAAACTGGTCAGTGACTCAAATTAATCCAGACAAACAGCGGTTTAGCTTATTCATTGTGCTGGGAGGTGCTGTATTACGCTGGTTGTTATTCAGTTTGGCAATTGTTATATCCTTAACCCATTCAATTGGATCAGCCCTCAGTCTATTTGCTTCATTCATTTTCATCAGGCTGATTCTATTATTTAAATCAAAAAAACTATTATTGGTAGATTGATTAAATCATCTGGAATAAGGATTTATTATGGTGTCATTAACCCCACAAGTCGTATTTACAGTTTTTGGCTTATCTATCACAAACACTGTTTTTTCTACTTGGGTCATGATGGCCGTGATTATTATCGTAGCCGCACTGATCCGTCAGTTTAAACCAGTCGCTGGGGAAATGGTGATTGAGATAGTCGACAATGTGGTCAGTTCCGTTTTACCGGAGGATGTAATTATCGCTGAATATCTGCCAATATTAGGAACATTAGCAATATTTCTAATTTTGGCAAACATCTTCAGCGTGTTTCCATTCATGGTCTCTCCAACTGCAAATATCAACACAACAATTGCTCTGGCGGTGGTAGTTTTTATTTCTGTCCACATTTATGGCGTTCGTAAAAAAGGTTTTTGGCAATACCTTAAAGATCTTGCAGACCCAATTTTCATCTTACCTCTGGAAATTGTCAGCCAGTTTTCTAGGACACTTTCACTATCTATCCGATTATTTGGAAATGTATTATCCACGGATTTAATCGTTGCAATCGTGTTTTCATTAATTCCATTTTTGCTGCCGCTGCCGTTGGCTGCCCTGGCCATGCTGACTGGTATAATACAGGCTTATATCTTCACTGTTCTTGCTTCACTTTATATTGCTTCTGCTGTTGAAGTAAATGAATTTGATCAGAAGCGTAAAAAATTACAAAAAGAGACATCATAACCTTAGTAACAAGAAAGGAAATTTCACTATGTGGGAACTTGATTCACAAACACTTATTACTGTAATTACAATTTTAGGTGCAACAATAGGCATTGTCTTGGGTTGTGTTGCCCCAGCAATTATGGAAGGCATTGCAGTCAAAAAAGCATTGGATGGCATAGCCCGTCAGCCTGATGCTGCCAATGACATCCGCACAACTTTATTGATTTCGATGGCCTTACTCGAATCTACAGCGATTTATGTACTATTAGTTATTCTTGTGCTGCTATTTGCTAATCCATTATTGGATCGATTTTTTGTATAATGCGTGCAAGGAGGGCCTAAATGCTAGATCTTGATCTGGTCACAATACTAGCCGAAATAATTAATTTTTTAGTTATGGCTGTTGTACTTTACTATTTGTTGTTTAAACCGACTGTAAAAAGGATAGAAAAACGAGCGCGAGAAAAAGAAGCCTTGTTAGCAGATGCAGAAGAAAAACAACGTAAAGCCGATGACCGCTTAACTGAAATCGAAGATCGCTTAGCTAATATTGATCTTGAAATCGAACAACGGCTTGAAATCGCTTATGAACAAGCTGAACAAAAGAGCCAGGCGTTGTTAGAAGCAACCCAACATGAGGCTGTCAGAATATTAAAAGAAGCAAATATTGATGCTGAAAAAAGGCAGAAACAAGAAATGGCTTCTTTACAGGAAGAATTAGTTGAAACAATCTTGAACATCAGCAGCCAGGTTTTAAGCAAAGCGACCCCAGACATAATTCATGATAATCTGATCGCAGAACTAACTACAGAAATTTGGGACCTAGGCAAAAATGATATGCGTCAGGTAAGGGCATTTCGCGAATCCCTGGCTGAACGTATGCCATCTGTCTTTGTTTCGTCGGCAAAAGAGCTCACACCCGACCACCAAAGATCGCTGGTTAAGACCTTTAGTGCGCTTGCAGACAAGAATATTAATATGGATCTTGAGATTGATGAAACACTCATCGCAGGCATAAAAGTGCGTATGGGTGATTTGGTTGTTGAAAACACACTGGGGATGGAACTTGAGGCATTAAAGACCGATGTTGCAGAAACTCTCGAGGAGAGTGTTGATGTCAGTTAAAGCCAAAGATAACAAAATCCAACCTCAGAACGATCTGCTTGATGGGTTTTCAGAACAGCTAAAGAATGGATTGATCACTGCAACGACAAATGAAAAATTCCTACAACAAGTTAAGGAACAGGTTGAAAAAGAATATGGGTTCAAAAAAGAGCAATCAATTAAGGAGATAGTTCAAACACTTGCAAAGAAATCTAAACAACGAAAATCACATGTCCAATTTAAAGATGTAGGAACAGTTCAAAAAATTGGAAATGGAGTGGCGAGTGTTTCTGGATTACCCAATGTCAGTTTTGATGAAATTATTTCCTTTCCTACCGGCGTCGAGGGAATGGTGTTGAGTCTCGAACAGAACAGGGTTGACATCATGATGCTTGGCACCGATAATGGCATTCAGGGTGGCGATCTGGTTGAATCGACAGGTAAAAGATTAATAATTCCTGTAGGTTCTCAACTATTAGGACGCGTCGTTGACTCTTTAGGTAATCCATTGGATCGGGATGATCCTATCGATGCAAGTGAGTACCGTTTTTTTTCCAGGGTTGCGCCAAATGTAATCAGGCGAACCCCGGTAAATGAATCTTTATTCACAGGCACCAAAGCGATTGACACATTATTTCCCATCGGTCGAGGGCAGCGTGAGTTGATCCTGGGCGACCGTCAAACAGGAAAATCCACTTTGGCAGTTGATGCGATCATCAGTCAGAAAAATACAGACGTCCACTGTGTATATGTGTCGATTGGCCAAAAGAAATCATCAACATTGGCGGTCATTGAAACTTTGAGAGATAATTTTGCATTAAGCAAAACAACAGTGGTAGTCAGCAGTCCCGACGAACCCCCCGCGCTGCGTTATCTTGCCCCTTATTCAGGGATGACCATTGCTGAATACTTTTTAGACCAGGGAATGCATGTGCTGATCATATTTGATGACCTTACCAAACACGCAGACTCATATCGAGAACTCAGCCTTCTATTACGCAGGCCTCCTGGAAGAGAAGCCTATCCCGGGGATATTTTTTATATTCATTCAAAATTATTAGAACGCGCATGTAAATTAAATGCCGAAAATGGCAGCGGTTCGATTACTGCACTTCCGATAGCCACCACCCAAAATGGTAATATCTCTGCCTATATTACAACCAACCTGATATCTATTACTGACGGACAAATTGTGCTGGATTCAAATTTGTTCAACCAGGGACAAAAACCAGCTATTGATATCGGTCGATCTGTTTCACGTGTTGGTGGTGCTGCACAACGTCCAGTAATGCGAGAACTGGTTGGAAACTTAAAATTGCAATTATCTCAGTTCGAAGAAGTCGCTCATTTTACACAATTCGGTACAGAGGTGGATGAGACAACTCGGCGGCAAATAGAAAAAGGCAGGAGAATTTTAAATGCCTTTAAACAGCCGCCGCATCAACCTTACTCCTATCCAATGACAATTATGGTTTTATATGCTTTGAATAATGGCTTCATGGATCATATTCCTATCTCAAAAATTGAAGAGTACCTCGAACAATTACGAGAATATTTATCAAATAATCAGGTTAGGTTGATTAAATCAATTAATAAAGAAGATCATCTGACTGAGGAAGTAGCAGATGAAATGGATTTTGCACTGATGAGCTTCCAAGAGCACTGGAATGAATCAGAAAGGGTAAACCAATGAAAATGGTCATGGTTGTCATCCCATCAAATACAGCAGAAGATGTCCTTGACGCTCTCATTCAGGCTGGGCATACAGCAACCTATGCTGAAACATCAGGCGGTATGCTGCGGCAAAGTCAGCATTCCTTATTCATTGCTGTGAAAAAAGAACAGCTGGATGAAATCAAACAAATCATTCAAGATAACTGCCGAACCAAAGTACAGATGAACACTTGCATTTCAGACGAATCAGAGGGAACAAGAAAACAATCTTCTTATACAACCGATTTAGGTGGTGCTATTGCGTTTATTTGGGATTTAGATAGTGTTGAGACCTTTTAAAAATTACATATGTCACAAAACCTAGAAAAAGCCAATTCAAGACTTAATAATATTCAAACAATTGAACCTTTACTGGGTGCCCTGAGAACTATGTCGATGGGTGCCTGGCAGATGGCCAATAATAAAATTGCCAGAATGAAGCAATATGAGCAAAATTTTCATCAAATTTTGGCAGAAGTGCTTCCGCATATAAAAAACTTTAGGGGACAACCAACGGCACAAAAGCCAGCCGATCCAAATATCACAGGAACAATCCTTTTGTTTATTGGCTCTGAAAGGGGCTTGTGCGGAAAATTCAATGATTATTTAGTTGAAAATGCCCTCAAATGGGTCAATACCCAAGCATTTGATTCATACCAGGTATGGGCTTTAGGTGCCCGGATGGTAAGAGCCTTGAAAAAGAAGGAGATAATAATTTCATGGCAGAAACCGCTGCCATCAGGTGAGTTGGCAAATTATCACCATTCTTATTTATTCACACAGCAATTATTATCTCAATTCGAAAACTTTGACTTTAATGATTTCTATCTGTGTTTTAATTCCCTGAAAAAGGGAAATAGTTATCAATTCACAGTCCAAAGGTTGATTCCTTTTACATTAAATAAAATAGACCAGACATCAGCAAATATGTCTGATAATTGGCCCCCTTCTATCATTGATTCTGACCCCTACGGGATTTACAATCAAATTGTTCAGCATTTTATTGCATCCAGCTATTACCAATCTTTTTTAAGCTCAGCAGCAGCGGAACATTCAACCCGATTTGCATTAATGCAGGAAGCAAAAACCAATGCCGAGGAGATCATTGAAGATCTTGGTATTGTGATCAATGCTGAAAGAAAGAAGAAAATCACCCAGCAAATGCAAGAGCTGGCAGTTGGTGCTGGTTTGTTGGAATATTAAACCAATCATTAGTTCGATTATTACTCTGTTATTTCATGAAGGAGCTGGAAATTGAGCGGGAAGAAAAAATTTACAATTGGCATAGATTATGGCTCAGAGTCGGTCAGGGCGGTTTTGGTTGATACCAGCAATGGCAGCTTAGCAGCATCCTCTATTTATCATTACACCCACGGCATTATCTCTGAAAAACTACCTGAAAGTGATGTGGAGCTCGACCCTGGGACAATATTACAACACCCAAAAGATTATATTAACGCTTTAAAAAGAACGATACCGAAATTATTAAAAGAAAGCCAGGTAGATCCTGCTCAAGTTGTAGGTATTGGCACTGACTTTGTTGGATCTACAGTAATCCCCACAAGATCCGATGGAACACCATTAGCTTTACTTGACGAATACAAAGACGAACCGCATGCCTGGCCGAAATTCTGGAAACAACACAGTGCTGAAGAAAAAGCAGAAAAATTAACGCAATTAGCAGTTGACCGATTTGAAACCTTCTTAGATCGTTACGGGGGAAAAATTGATCCAGAATGGTTCTTTCCAAAGGTGTGGGAGATTTATGATGAGTCTGCCAATATTTATCACGCGGCAGATAAATTGATCGAAGCCTCTGACTGGGTCGTTTGGCAGCTTACAGGTATCGAATCACGAAATATTTGCGCTGTCGGTTATAAAGCACTATGGTCTAAAAGTGAAGGATTCCCTTTAGAAACATTCTTCTCAGCGCTAGACCCCAACCTGGCCAATGTGGTTGAAGAAAAAATGAGCCTGGAAATCACACCGCTGGGGGAACAGGTTGGTGAATTGACAGAAGAAGCGGCCAAATGGATGAAACTAGAGCCTGGTATCCCGGTAGCTGCTGGAATATTGGACAAGCATGCGGCAGTACCTGGTGCAGGCGTAGCAGAACCAGGTAAAATGGCGATGATCATGGATGATGTTTTTACACACATGATTCTTTCCAAAAAAGAATTTCGAGTACCCGGTATGTGCGGCATGGTTGAAGACGGCATTATTCCTGGTTTGATTTCCTATGAAGCATCCCAAACAAGCGGTGGAGACCATTTTAATTGGTTTTTCGCCAACAGTGTTCCTGCTGATTATGAAAAAGAAGCCAGAAAGCAGAATATCAGCATCCAAGAACTTATGATGAGAAAAGCTGCTGAATTAGAGCCCGCGGAATCTGGCCTTGTTGTCCTCGATTGGTGGAATGGTAATCGGAGCATCCTGGTTGATAAGGACCTTCGGGGCTTAATCCTTGGTTACTCCTTAGAGACTAAACCTGAAGAAATCTATCGGGCAATTCTTGAAGCAACAGCTTTCGGCACAAGGAAAATTTTTGAAACCTTCATAGCCAGCGGCATACCCATTAATGAGATCATCGTAACTGGAGACAGCCCAATATCCAATCCCTTGTTTTTGGAAATTTTAGCCAATGTCACCCGCACTGAAATTAAAGTTGCGGCTTGTCCTTATACATCTGCCTTAGGTTCTGCCATGTATGCAGCAGTAGCTGCTGGCGAATACAAGACAATAGAAGAAGCCAGTAAAAAAATGGCTCACCTGAAAACCAAGACATTTGCACCAAACAATAATGATAAAAAGACCTACAACCGTTTATATTCAGAATATACACTTCTTCACGATTATTTTGGTTATGGCCACAATAATGCCATGAAGCGTCTTAAACATTTGAGGGATGGTATTCTCGAAAAGAAAATTGGCTGATTCTTTAAAATTGCAATAATTAATTTTTAAGGCTGAGAGATTTATTTCGAATTTCAAATTTTATGTAAATTTTGAGGCTGTAAATTATCGTTTAGGTATATTTCATCTAATATTTAAAGTTGATTTTGCTGGTGTCATAAAATAACCATCAAAATTCAATTAAGCAATTACTTTAACCAAAAATCCGTGTCAAATTTTCGGTCAATAAATACTCGCCTATGATATAATTTCCTCACTATACCCTTTAAGATTGGAGGAACACATATTATGGCTGGCGTAACGTATAAAAATGTTTGGAAAAAGTTTGGTGAAGTCATCGCGCTTCAAGATTTGAGTATCGAGGTTGAGGATAAGGAATTCCTTGTGCTTGTCGGCCCCTCTGGGTGCGGCAAGACAACCGCATTAAGATGTCTTGCCGGGCTTGAGGAAGCCACCCAAGGGGATATCATGATTGATAACGAGGTAGTTAATGATGTCGCTCCGAAAGACCGGGATATCGCCATGGTCTTCCAGAGCTATGCCCTTTACCCACATATGTCTGTATATGACAACATGGCTTTTGGCCTCAAATTAAGAAAAATGCCAAAAGCTGAAATTCAAGAACGAGTTGAAGCAGCTGCAACAATCCTCGGGATCGAAAATCTTCTAAAACGAAAACCCCGAGAACTCTCCGGCGGGCAACGTCAACGGGTCGCGGTTGGCCGTGCTATTGTGCGCGAGCCTAAAGTGTTCCTCTTTGACGAACCCCTATCCAACCTGGATGCGAAGTTACGGGTGCAAACACGTGCTCAAATCAGCAAATTGCACAAAAGGCTGGAGACAACCTTCATATATGTAACACATGACCAGACGGAAGCGATGACCATGGCGACACGTATTGCTGTATTGAATTTAGGTGTGCTCCAACAAATGGATACGCCCCAACAGCTATACGATTATCCTGCAAATATGTTTGTTGCGGGGTTCATCGGTTCACCTGCAATGAATTTCTTCGATGGCAGCCTGACCAAAGAAGGTGATGATCTGTTCGTTGACATGAAGAGTTTCAAAGTGAAAGTCCCAAAGGCTCGCCAGGCTGTCTACGAAAATATGGTAGATCAGAAAGTCATATTTGGCATTCGGCCTGAAGATATTCATAACCCTGAATTTGCCCCGCCCTCAATAATCGCCGAACCAGTTGAAACAAATGTGGATGTCACTGAGCTAATGGGTAATGAAATTTTTCTTTACCTCGTAAACGACGACCACAATTTTGTCGCCCGAGTTGACCCCCGCACTAAAGTTCGGATGGGAGACAAAATCAAAGTCGCATTCAATATGGCAAATATGCATATTTTCGACTCAGTCTCAAACCCTGAAAATCCTATCGCTGTAAGGTAATCACAATCCGCAACCATGAGCGGTTCAGGATCCTGAACCGCTTTTTTTAAATTTTCCTAATCATGCCTTTAGTTTTTTGCTGCCAATAATTATAACTGATGCAATAACCACACTGACCACACCGACCGCAATAAAAGCATCCCGCCAGAACCTCAAGGGGAATAATCGAATCAGTGTGTCGGATTTGTAAAAGAGCCATGTCCCGCTTTCAAAAAAAATCTGATGAAACCAGGTAAACAAATTATTGAAATTTATCACCAGCAATAAAAGGATGCCGGCTATAAAACCTAATAATAACCAGGCACCACGTCTATAATTAAGAAGTAGTTTATCTCTCCAACCCTGTTTTAATGCAATTAGTGACAAAACAACTAATAAGACAATTCCCGCTGCCAACCCAATTCGCATTCCTGTCACCACCATTTTGACATCAACCATGTGACCTAATTCTCTGGCGTTATAGATAGGCTCTCCATTTTCAAATGACAGTGCTTCCAGGTATTCAATACCCTCTGAATTCACCAGGTACCGGATAGATGGTTCAGAATAACGTAATCTGTCTTCTAAGGTAAACCCATAAGGATCCTCAGGAAAACCAGGCATGTGATATTGAACCCATGCAAAAAGCGGTGTGATCAATAACCTGATTGCCAACATAAGGATAACAAAAGGAGTGATCCCGAATACAACCCAACCTAAAACACCTTGGCCAGTCTTAATTTCTTTCATTGCAGTTCATCCAATCTACCAGAAAAAAAGTAATCAACTACAATTTTGTTCGTCAGCAGTTCGATCGGAGCCCGATCATCGGTATAAACTCTCGTCATTTCTGGTTCCGGTTGACGATTATTAATGGTTAATGCCATCGTATTTAGAAGTAACCGATCAACATCAGAACTTCGGATGATGGAAAAATTCTCAATGAAATTATCCCAGCTACCTGGTTGCTTGGAAGCAAAAATCATTGAATTAAACGAATCAGGGATATCCATCACAAAAATTGTTGGGAAAACTTGTGCGATAGTCGTTCCCAAATCATTCACCAGTGTTCGGTCCAATGGACTTCTGCCAATATTTATAACCATGACCCCATCAGGACTCAATTTTTGATTAACAATCTCAAAATATTCCATCGTAGTCATATGCCATGGTATATATGGCGGCCGGTATGCATCGATGCTGATGATGTCATAATCCCCATCAGAATGCGCTAACCCCCAACGACCATCTTGGATGTGAACTTCTAAATTATCCTGGTTCATGTCAAACAGATCTTTTGCTACTTCAATAATTTTAGGATCAATTTCAAAACCATCGATATGAATATCCTGACCATAGACAATATTTGCCTGCCTGGCTGACGTGCCGGCAGCTAAACCAACCAGTGCAATCCTCTGTACGGATCGGGGGTCATGGGGTGCTGGGTTGAAATAAGGCGCTGCCAAAACTTGCTCCCAGGGGCCGTAATAATTCACTTGTGTGGGATGATAGATAGAATGCATCCCCTGGCCTTCATTGAGTCTTAAATAACGAAACTGATTAATTTCTACCACCTGAATGTAGTTATAGGCTGATTCATCTTCATAAATCATATTTTGTGTGGCTTTATCAGGACCTCTTGCACCAAAAAACCACAGCAAAATCAAAATTAGCGGCATCCAACTGAAATTAAGTAACTTGCGGAAATTAACAAAGACCAGATAACCGATATTTGCAACCAACATTAACAAACTGCTAAAGAATAAAAACGTTCGATACGTGCCGATCAATGGCACCAAGATCAGAACTGGTAAAAAGGTCCCAATAAAGGCTCCTAACGTAGAAATCGCCGAAAGCCTTCCAGCCATTTTGCCAACATTACACGTATCCGGCCGAGTTAATTTCAAAGCAAAAGGAGAAACCATACCAATTAACGTGACCGGGACGATAAACAAAACCAATACCGTGATAAAAGCACCAACCAGGATTGGCAATTCCAATCTATCGAAAGCATTGGCGGTTATTCTTAAAAACGGTCGGGCTACCATAGGTACCAAACCAACAGTAAAACTTCCCCAAAGAATGATTCGGTAAAAGACCTCATAACTTGGAGACTTATCTGCCAACCTTCCACCCAACCAATAACCAACCGTTAGATATATCAAGATCAAACCAATGATACTTGCCCAAACTAAATTACTGCTCCCATACACATTCCCTAATAAGCGTGAAGCGGTTAGCTCAACTGCCAGGGCTGCCATACCAGAAAAAAATACTGTAATGTAGATATAATATTTTTTCAATATCTTCCTCCATTTTTGATAATTCCATATTAAAAGCTATTGACAAATTTTTCTACCCAATTTTCTATTTAATGATTTATACCCCAAGAATGATTGATAAAATGTAACTACTCAGCTTATGAAGAAATAATCAATTCTAAGCAAAAAAATAGCTTTCTTTTGACCGACCCGCTTAGGTAAGTCATTAGATACAAGCTTACACCTTCCTTCCAGATGCATCAGGACGCTTTCTAAGCAGTTTTCGGTCATGAATGGTGACAACATACTGGTTTTCAGTTTAAAGCTCTCTTGACCATTGCTTCCAAACCTTTTTAAACAAAAAAGCCCGTACATATTGGGCTTTTTGAGGCTGGGGGTGAAGGATTCGAACCTCCATAAACAGATTCAGAGTCTGCTGTCCTGCCATTAGACGAACCCCCATTTATTTAACAGGGCTATATTTTACCAAAACCCACCCCATCTAGCAAGGGCGGTTGCTACCATTACTCACCAATCAAAATTTGGCACACACCAATATTACTTTATAAGCCGAAAAATAATTTTTGATTTCCCCTGTCTCAAGGTAGAATCAATACAAAAGACATTTTGAGGAGAAAATGAATGTCCGAAATCAAAGCCTTGCAACCAAATTCTCTATTCCGCAAGTGTGATCCAAAATCATTAGGGTTTCAATCAACTGATGAAATTGATGCTGAAATTTTCAGTGTTGGCCAAGAAAGGGCATCAGATGCCATTGATTTTGGAATTAATATCACACACCATGGTTATAACCTGTTTGTGCTAGGACCTGCTGGTATGGGTAAAAGGGATATCGTCCAAACGCTTTTCCGTAAAAAGGCAGAAAAAGATCCCACCCCGCCTGATTGGATTTATGTACACAACTTCAAGAAACCAGATCAGCCTGAAACGATTAATCTTCCAGCTGGGATGGGAACAGAATATCAACAGGATATCGATGAGTTGATTGATGAAATGCAAACCGCCTTATCAGCTGCTTTTGAAAGTGAAGAATACCAAGATAGGCGGCAGGCAATCTTTGAGTCTTTCAAAGAAAAACAGGCAGATTTATTCAATGAACTGCAAGAGAAAGCAGACAACGATAATCTGGCGATGATCAAAACACCTTCAGGAATCGCGTTTGCCCCAAAAGATGAGGACGGTGTCCTCTCACCTGAAGAGGTCAATAAATTATCGAAAGAAGAACATGAGAAAATCCGAAAAAAAATAGAAGGCCTTCAAAAAGACCTCCAAAATATTCTCCAGCAAGTTCCTGTCTGGCAGCGTGAAGCAAAAAATGAAATGAACGAATTAAATAAGGAAATATCAAATTTTGCGATTGGTGGTTTGATAAACGAGTTATTAGAGAAATATCAACAAGTTGAAGGTGTCGTTGCTCATATTCAACAGATCCAAGAACAGGTTGTTGACAACGCAGATAATTTCTTAACTGACAAAGATCAAGAACCATCTAATTATCTTGAAGCACTCTCACGTCAACATTCCGGTGCACCTGCCTTGATGGAAAAATTCAAAGTCAATCTTATTATTGACAACAGCAATAGTAAAGGGGCTCCAGTCATTTTTGAAAACAATCCAACCTTTCCAAATTTGATAGGCCGGGTTGAGCATTTTGCACAAATGGGTGCATTAATGACAGATTTCAGGATGATCAAGCCAGGCGCGCTGCATAAAGCCAATGGCGGCTATTTAATTCTTGATGCCCGAAAAATTCTCACGCAGCCATATGCATGGGAAGGGATCAAAAGAGCACTGCAAACCAATGAAATTCAAATTGAGTCCATCGGTCAAGCCCTGAGCCTGATAAGTACAGTTTCGCTCACTCCTGCTGCTATCCCCCTTAATGTAAAAATTGCATTAATCGGAGACCGCATGCTGTATTACTTGCTTACCCAATATGATCCTGAGTTCTCGGAGTTGTTCAAAATTGAGGCAGATTTCGAAACAACAATTGAGTGGAATCAATCAAATCAGGAATTATTCTCAAAATTGATTGCCACTTTTATAAGAAAACAAGCAGTGAAGCCGTTCATAAATGTGGCAGTTGCAAAGTTGATAGAAGACAGCGCCAGAAAAGCTCAAGACTCACAAAAACTACATACAAAGCTAATTGATTTAAAAGATTTAATTGTAGAATCCAATTTCTTCGCAGAAAAAGCAGATAAAGACGAGGTTGATGATGAGGACGTTCAAAAAGCAATCGATGCGAGAATAAGAAGAGCTGATAGGGTAAAAGACAAGATGCAGGAGTCAATTCTCCGTGAAATCAGCCTTATCAGCACTGATGGTGAAATGGTCGGGCAGATCAACGGGCTATCTGTTTTTACAATCGGTAGTTACTCTTTTGGAAAGCCAACACGAATTACAGCACAAGTCAGCCTTGGAAAGGGTCAGGTTTTAGACATTGAACGTGAAGTAGATATGGGGGGACCTATTCATTCAAAGGGTGTTTTAATCTTGGCTGGATACCTGAAAGGCCGTTATGCGCAATCTACGCCATTGAGTCTTTCTGCCAGCCTTGTTTTTGAACAATCCTATGGCGGCGTTGATGGAGACAGCGCATCCTGTGCAGAACTTTACGCATTATTGAGCAGCATAGCAGAAATCCCCATTAAGCAAAGTCTGGCGGTGACCGGATCAATCAACCAACATGGGTTTGTCCAGGCAATCGGTGGTGTTAATGAGAAAATTGAAGGTTTTTTTGAGATATGCCAGGCGCGAAATCTCACTGGCAATCAGGGTGTACTCATTCCTGAATCAAACATTAAACATCTTATGCTCCACCAGGATGTGGTCAATGCAGTTGAAGACGGGCTGTTCCATATTTTTCCAATCAAACATGCCGATGAAGGCATTGAATTATTAACAGGCCTACCGATGGGGGCACCACATGAGGATGGTGAATATCCCAAAAACACAATTAATGCACTGGTAAAAAAACGGCTTGAAACAATGGCCAATCAATTGGCCGAGTTTGGAAAACGAGATGAAAGCACTCGAGAATAATGTAAACCCAATCTGTGTAAAGCAGATCCTGGTTGCCCTCGACTCCTCAAAGGATAGCTTAACGGCATTTAAAATCGCATTAGAGCTAGCATCTATTTATGGGGCAAATATCAAAGGAGTCTTCATTGAAGATACCAATCTGATAAACCTGGCTGAATTACCTTTCCACCAGGAAATCAGCCAATATACAGCACAGGTCAGAGAAATTACATCGGAAGGGATTTCCAGAAGTATTCATTTACAATCCCGTCGAGTGATTCGATATTTTTATCAAATGGTTTCATTAAACGAACTTGACGGGGATTTTACTGTTCTGCACGGAGACGTTATCAGAACCCTGGAAAATGAGTGTAAAACTTGCGATTTGATCGTGATGGGAAAATTAGGCACAAAGCCTGCTGGCAGAAACAAATTAGGGTCAACGACAAAAGCGCTGGTCAAGGCCCAAAGCAAACCTCTGCTATTGGTGGAGGAGCAAAACCAATTAGATCCATTTGTGGTCGTCTTCGACCCTGCTCCACTAGGCATGACATGCTTGGAAACAGCTGCCGATATTATGAAAGAAGACGAGCTATTAGTGATTTTTTATCCTAAATCATCAGAAAATCCAGATATTAAAGAATTTCTAAGACAATGGGCTAAGAAAAAAAACATTAATATTTCTCTTCAAGCATTTGACCCGCATAAAGCCGATCGACTGCTTTATGAAATATCTCGTCTTACAAGAGGATTGCTGATCTTAGCAAAAACTTATTCCTTTATGAAGAGCGCTTTTTTAACCGATTGTTTAAATAAGATCAGCCTACCAGTTTTACTTCTTTGTGACCCTGAAATCATATAATACTTATGAATTTTAATAACTACTCAGCCTATGAGGAAATAGACGGTGTCTTGCAGCGTGAACAATTTATAATTTTTTTTATTTTTCGTTAACATCACCGGGTGAGCGCATGGCCACACTTTCAACCATACCAATCCCCAGCATTAACGACAATAAAGAACTACCCCCATAACTGACAAAAGGCAGTGTCAACCCCGTCACTGGGAGCACATTTACATTTACGCCTATATTGACAGCTGTTTGAAAGAATATCAGAATAGCAAAACCATATGCTATCAGTGAACCAAAGGTATCAGTTGCCTTTTGGGAAATTTGCATGCATCGAATAATGACGATTACCAATAAGGCAATCACAACCAAGGCACCAACAAACCCAAAGTCCGCAGCCAACACAGAAAATATAAAGTCCGTGTGACGCACCTTTAGGAACCTCAGCTGCACCTGGGATGATTGATTATAACCCTGGCCAAACCAACCGCCTGTACCGATGGTGATTAATGCCTGGTCAACATTATAAGTTTCACCATAACGGGCATCCGGGTCAGGAAACAGGAAGTTTGTAATTCGTGCTCTCTGGTAGTCGGCCAGGAAAGAAAAGCCTGTGAGGGCGCCAATAAGGATCACCAACAAAACAATACCGACAGCAATCAAAATAAATCGGATTTTTATCCCTGTAATCCACAAAAAAGCAAACCAAATCACCAATAAAACAATCACATTGCTTAGGTTTGGTTGTAGAAAAATCCACAGCAATAAACCGCCCACCAAAGCACCACTGCGCAAAATGATTGAGAGGGTTAAGCTGCTATGATCGTGATTAGCAAAAAAATTAGCCAACGAAAGAATGATCACAATTTTCGCCAATTCAGCTGGCTGGATTAATATTTGACCAACTTCTAACCAGCGAACTGCACCAAACCTGGCTTCTGCAGTGAAAACAAATAATAAGAAACCTAATGTAACCAGGTATAAAGGATGAATAAGTATGATCCAGTATTTATAATTGACAGCAGCTACAACAAATAGTACCCCCAAACTAATTAACAAAAACGTTGTTTGGCGTTGAGGGTGATCGACCAGCTCAATATTGCCTGCAATTGAACTGTGTACTAAGGCAATCCCAATTATCGAAAGAATTAAAGCAGAACCAAATAAAATAAAATCAAAATTCTGCCAGATACTGCTTGAACGCTTCATAAGTTACATAATCCGATGATTACTACCTGAGTTTCGGTCGTTTTATTGGAATATTAGCAATTAATGATTGTTCTCTTCCATCAGTTTCTATTAGTATTTCGGTTTGCGTTGCATCAATATCCACATAATCTGAAATCACCTGGATCAAGCGATCTTTCATTTCCTGTAAATCTTCATTGCTTAGATCAGTTCGGTCATGGATCAGAACCAGGTGCAAGCGTTCTTTTGCCCGATCTGCGCTGGAAGATGGTTTGCCTAAGATTCTCTCAAAAAATGATGCCATAATTTAATTCCCTCCAGAAACCATCTTTCCCAGTCGATTGAAAAATCCATCTTTCTCATCCAAATCCATCCAGGGAACGTCTTCACCCATCAATCGCCTGCTGATATTCGAAAACGCCTGACCGGCTTTACTTTTCTCATTGAGAACAACAGGCAGCCCATGATTGGTGCTCACCAATACTGACTGATCATCAGGCACAATCCCTATCAAAGGTATCGCTAATAGCTCAACAACATCTTGCGCAGAAAGCATGTCACCTCTCTTGACCATTGCCAGGTTGAGCCGGTTGATGATCAGCTTTGTAGGCCCTTTTTCTTCTGCTTCTACCAAACCAATAATTCGGTCAGCATCCCTGACAGCCGACACTTCTGGATTGGTAATCAATAATACTTCATCAGATGGTGCCAGGGCATTGCGAAATCCACGCTCAATCCCAGCGGGTGAATCGATGATGATCCAATCCATATCTTCCCGCAGCTGATCACATAACTTGACCATATCGCTAGGTGAAATAGCTGATTTATCCCGTGTTTGGGCAGCCGGAATTAGGAACAAGTTTTCGTAGCGACGATCCCTTATCATAGCCTGTGATAACCGGCATCGGTTTTCAATCACATCAACAAGATCATAAACAATTCGGTTTTCTAAACCCATCACAACATCTAAATTACGCAATCCGATATCTGTATCAATACAGACGACTTTTTGATCCAATGCCGCTAAGGCTAATCCTAAATTGGCTGTTGTGGTTGTTTTTCCAACACCGCCTTTACCTGATGTGATTGTTACGACTTTTCCCTTCATGTATCTCCTTGTTAATTTTTCCATGGTTCAGCAATGATTTGATCATTCTTGACCCTTGCTACTTCGGGCAAAGGTTTCTCGTGATCCTGAGGTGTAATTGCGATTTTTGCAGCAATTCTTAACTGCATAGGTGAAAGGTCTAATGCACAGACAACACAATCCTCATCGCCATTAGCTCCCGCATGAACTGTACCCCGACAGCTGCCCCAAACAATTATACTTCCTGAAGCAATGATCTCAGCACCAGGATTTACATCGCCTAAAATGACCACATGCCCCTGGTAGGCGACTTTAAATCCTGATCGCATTGTTCGACGAACCAAAACAGCAGGCTCACCAGGCAAGTTCGTATTTAATGGTTCTAATTTTTCTATTGATTTCTGCATGGCCTTTGGCAAATCAGCCTTTAATTTTAAGGAAGCTGCAGCTTTTTGGGTTTCCGAAGATACACTAAAAATACCTGTCAGTTCAATCCCCTGACCAATCAGCATTTCTCTCAATTCAATAATATCTTTCTTGTTTAGATCAGAATTTCCAACATTGAATAAAATATTCGCACCTTGAAAAAAATCCGGGCGTGATTTTATTTGATCGAAAAACTCTGATTTTGCCTGCTTCCAATTTACATTCTCAACCGAAATTAAGATGCCGTCTTTAGTACCTTTTATTTCCATATATTTCTCGGAATTTTCTAATGGACCCATGTCAAGTGATGTTCTGACTTTAGTGTAAATTTTGAACGAGTTATTGGTTGTTTACCTCATCGATTGCTTTTAGTTCAAAATAAGCATCGATCACTCTGCGTACAACGGGTGAGGCTAGTGTGGCTCCCTCACGTCCATTATAGACAAAGGCAACCACAGCAATTTCGGCATCATCCCATGGGGCATGACCGGTATACCAGGCATGGGATGGCCAGGCACCAAACTGACAACGTCCTGCAGCAAAGGCAATATCATCGCAATATTCGGCTGTCCCTGTTTTACCTGCAGACCGGCTGGAGTCATTTTTAAATAATTCCATGTGCCTTACATGAGTATATTCATGGGCAGTTCCATCAACAGTCACCCTGCGCATCCCCTGGTTAGCCAATTCCAATATCCAGGGTTCAATCGTTTTCATCTCACCTGTTGTTGTATTACCTTCAAAGACATTGATAACCGGGTCAACAGTGACATCCCACCGATAACTTGGTGATAATTCATCAAGGATAGTGCCGTCTTTGGCAACTATTTTATTCATCAACGTGATATCCATCAATTTGCCGCCATTAGCTATCGTTGAGATCGAATTAACGACCTGCAAAGGTGTTGCCAAAACAAACCCCTGACCTACAGTTGCAGTATAGGTGTCACCCGTTGCCCAATTTTCACCCAAGTTGATCCGTTTCCAGGTTGGATTTGGAATTAAACCATCCTGCTCGCCAGGCAGTTCAATCCCGGTCAATGAACCATAACCGATGGCTTTAGCATATTCACTCAGATACCAGGGACCTAGTCCATCACCGGGAACCTCATTCTGGTACCCGCCGCCAACTTTATACCAGTAAACATTACACGATTGCGCAATACCTGTCAGATAATCAACATCACCATGGCCGCTGCGATCCCAACAGACAAACTGACGCGGCGTTCCTGGGTCATTCTCAAAGAACCTTTGCATGATTGTAATCGTTCCAGGGTCATTTACTGTGTATTCAGGTGTAACGACACCTTCATTCAATATCCCTAAAGCTGGCGCCATTTTAAAAACTGATCCCGGTGGATGTTCTGCAGAGATGGCATGGTTAAATAACGGCCTTTGAGGATCGTTATATAACTGCTCATAATAGTAGCCTGGAATAAAACGCTCCATCCGATTGTTCTCATAATTTGGATAAGATACCATGGCTAAGATTTCTCCAGTTTTAGGATTCATGGCAATGACAACACCATTATTTGAAAGCATTTGTCCGGAAAAATCATTCCAAAATTCAATTTCACTGATCAATGCTTCACGAGCAATTGACTGTAGGCGTGTGTCAATAGTGAGGTGTAAATCATTCCCGGGAGTTGGCTCAATAGGTTCAGCAATATCTCGAATGGTTTCGCCGGCAACATTGACTTCCACCACACGAATCCCATTGATGCCTGCCAAAGTATCATTAAAGTATTGTTCCACACCTGCGTAGCCAACACGGTCACGCTGTGTGACAAAACCACGCTCAACATAATAATCTTCTAAAACAGCTGGCACTGGGCCTAAAAATCCAATAATTTCTGAAGTCAAATCACCTGTCGGATATTGCCTGACAGCCGAAACTTCAACATCAATACCCGGCCAATCTTCACGGTTTTCCATCACAACCATAGCTACTGATTGTGGCACATCACATTTCAAAGCTGTTGCATCAAATGGCCAGTTTGTCTGTGCAATGAAAACAACTTCCGAGATACCCAATTCTGAGATACAAGGTGTAAATGTTCTCACTGTCTCTTCATCCGTATTCCCAATGCTTACTGGCATATCAATCAAGGCAGATAATTCCCGAAAAATTGACTGGGTATCACCTTCATCAGCAGGCAGGTAGCCAGGGATTACGACAACATTATACGATGGAACGTTTTGTGCCAGTACATACCCGTTCCGGTCATATATTGTTCCGCGTATAGCAGGTTCTCTTAAGATGCGCGTTCGGTTATTTTCAGCTTGAACAATCAAATCAGGCCCTTGTAAAATTTGAATTTCAAATAAGCGCAATCCAAAATATCCAAATACCATCACGATCAATAGATACAGCACCAAATAGCGCCAGTTTTCATATTTTCTTGTTCTTTGAGGAAAAATGTTCATACCTCTACCTCCAGAGGATAGATCCGACCTGCCAAATCAGTGACGATTGCATACATAGGCAGGGCAAAGATCATATTCAATAAAATGCTTGGAAGCATCACATTATCTAGGCTCTGCAGCCAGGTTATCGGTGCACCTGCTGCTTGCAAAGCTAAAATATAGACTGATTGTTGGAAAAAAGTACCTATCAACACCACAACAAACATTGCTAATACCGGAATACGCCAAACTTTTCGTTGTAATAATTTTGAAACTCCAACGACACCTAAATATCCAATCAGCGGGGTAAAAAAAGGCATAGCTGAGATCAAACTAATCATAACTCCTGTGATCACTGTCCATAGCCAGCTATTTTTTACCTGCTCCTGCAAAGACCATGCAATCAAAAACAGTAATAAAAGATCAGCCGTACCTGATAATAACGGGGTTTGGGAAAAAATTGCTGATTGCAAAACAAAAAAAAATGTCAGCAAAATTGCGCACAATATGTGGGCAAGCACTTTTAAGGCTCCGGGATCAAGGCAGATATATCAACAGCTTCAAAATTACTGACAACCAAGACGGCATTAAGGCTGGTGAAATCAACAATCGGTTGGACAGTAGCTGTTTGAAATAGCTCATTATCACGTCTTTGCGTTGACAGTACCTGGCCAACAAAAACATTGGGAGGATAATTCCCGCCAAGTCCTGATGTTAATATCACATCACCAGGGTCTATCACCTCATCAAGAGGTATCATGTCTAAAAAAACATCACCCGTTAATGAACCAATTAATTGCGCTTCAATTTCGGCCGTTTGAAGACGGACGTTGACAACTGAAGTTGAATCTGTGATTAATTTTACCCGGGATGCCCCTGCAATGACAGCCTCAACTCGACCAACCAGTCCCTGCTGTGTAACAACTGGCATACCATAACGTATGCCATGATCCGTCCCCCGGTCAATGATAATGTACTGCAAAAACGGGCTGATTTCACGCCCAATGACAGTTGCAGCAATATAATCATATTGAGGGTTTGTTCGGCCAAAATCCAGTAAAGCGAAGCAAACCTGTGCCTCCCCTAAACGCTCTTCCATCACTATCAGCTGAGATTGGAGTTGAGTCACTTGAGATTCCAAAAGTGCGTTTTGCTCTCTTAATTGTGTCACATCTCGTGGCGTTGTGAGAAAATCTCGTGCAGATAAATAACGCACAGACAACCAGCTTTGAGCAGAAATCAATGGGTTTAATGACAAATTAAAAATCGGTGTCAGATAACCGCTTAATGCCAATAAAAGTAATCCGCTGACTAACAACACCAGCACAATAGTTTGAATATTTTTTGATTTTATGAATTTCATATTTTACCGATCCTTTAACCAATTTTCTGGATCGAGTAAAGAACTATATAGTATCAGAGAAAAGAAGTCAAGGATTATACTAACGCTCGTTTTGCGGGTTCTCTATCCAAACCAACCAAAAAATTTGAGAACTCATTGATATCTTCTAAAATAATTCCGCAGCCTCGTGCTACACAAGTCATGGTATCTTCAGTAACCCAAACGCGCACTTTTAAATCAGCAGACAAACGTTCAGCTAAATTCTTTAACTGTGAGGTTCCCCCAGCCAGGCAAATACCTGAATCAATTAAATCAGCCAATATTTCTGGCGGTGCTTCATCTAAAGCGTCGCGGAGCGTCTTTACAATAACTGCGATGGAGGAAGACATGGCCTCGCGGATTTCAATCGAAGAAACCTCAATCGCTTCGGGCAGGCCTGTGACCAGATTTCTGCCCCGCACTTCAATTGTACTCTCCTCTTTCAATGGGAAAGCTGACCCAATGCTAATTTTTGCCTTTTCAGCCATCCTTTCGCCTATAAATAAATTATATTTATTGCGAATATAGTTGATAATATCCTGGTCTAATTCATCCCCTGCAACTCTAAGCGAACGGGAAACCACCACGCCGCCCATTGAAATCGCTGCGACTTCCGTTGTACCACCGCCTATATCAACGATCATCGTGCCCTGTACTTCATTTACTGGAAGCCCAGCCCCGATTGCAGCTGCAATCGGCTCATGCACCATATAAACTTCCCTGGCACCTGCTGCCATTGCAGCATCATAGACAGCTCGTTTTTCAACTTCCGTTGCCCCTGACGGAATACCAACCACAATTCTTGGCTTTGGCAGGGGAACAATGCTTTGTTGGTGAGCTTTTCCGATGAAGTATTCCAATAATGCCTGTGTAATATCATATTCAGAGATGACGCCATCACGCAAAGGGCGCAGGGCAACAACGTTTGCTGGTGTTCGCCCAACCATAGCTTTCGCTTGAGATCCAATTGCAATCGGGTCCCGAGTCCGTTTTTCAATCGCAACCCAAGAAGGTTCATTGATGATGATACCTTTTCCCCGAATATATATTAAAGTGTTAGCTGTACCCAAATCGATACCAATATCAAGGGAAAACAATCCCCAAAACCAATTAAAGGGGGAAAATGCCAATTTAATCTCCTTATTAAACAAGGTTGGTAATGTAAACATTACCAACAAATCGTCGAAATTATACCATAGGAAGGATTTTTACTAAGTTTCGTAACTACTCAGGTGCGCTGTAGTTGAAAGGTCGGTGGTGTGGTGTGCACACCACACCACACCATCAATATCTAAATAAACTAAGCGGTCACTAAATATATATCAAAAAAAGTTTACCTTTTATACTTCAACTCGTCAATTAGCTGAATTATAGTAGAATTGCCATCAAGTGACATCATTATAAAAATATTATAGACAATCGAGCCCTAAATACCAGGTTTACCTTATGCCAGAACACCAACACTCCTCAACAATTTTAAACGGCAAACATCGCACAAAAGTTATCCTGAAGCGTGGAGAAGGCATCTCTTTATGCCGCTGTTGGCAGTCAAAGAAATTCCCACTCTGTGACGGGACACATAAAGCAATTGACAATCGTTGGGGGCCTGTGACGGTATTTTCTGATTGTGATCATGATTTCCATGATGAAGATTGAAATTATATTCTAGTAATTATGTGCCTCTTGGTGTTAATCATTTGAGGCGTTTCAAGGATCTTTTTAATATCATCCCCTTTTTTAACCAGGTAGATCAATGCTCCCAGGGCTTCTAATTTCGTGCTCAAGTCAAAGGGTGCCAGATTACCGCCAAAACTTTTTTGATCTATCAAGATAACAACTGGTAGTAACCCTCTCAGAATCATTGTCGGGATGATGGAAAGAAATTGGTCATCAGGTGAGGGTGTAACCAGGATTACGGTTGCGCCTTTTATCAAATGGTTTAATTGCCTGCTGACCAATTTCCACAAAGGCAAATTTCCTTCAGCCCTTAATATTGCTAAAGTTTCTAATATTTTACCTAACTGCCTCTCTCCCTTTTCAGGTGATAAGACAAAATAATTTCTGCCTTCTGCAACAAGACCGACTTCCCGTTTCTGATCAATATAATATTTGGCAATTGAAGCTGTGATCGTGACTGCATATTCTTCAGTATCCGGAGGCAATCGTAATTCAAGACGCTGCGGTTCCCAGAGCGTTTCACTGAGGGTGATGTAATTAGTTTTTTCAGGATGAATATGACCATTTTCATTGGCATCAAAAAAAATCCAAACTTCCGCCAAAGGATCTTTTTCGAACTCCTTCACTATCAACTTTTGCTTTCGCGCTGATGAAGGCCAGTGAATTCGCTTCAAGGGATCCCCTGGTACAAATTCACGTACACCAGCAGCATATGGGGTGACATCCAAAGTCTTTTGTTTTAAAGCGCGACCACCTGGCTGAATACCAGAATAAGCTGGAAATGCATTAAGTTCATACCAAAACGGTTGTACCAATAATCGGTTTTCTGATTGGAATGTTTTCTTTACCCAAAAGAGGCCAAATAAATCTCCAGATTCAACCACGGTATGACCAAGATTAAACCAGCCTCGTTTTTGTAATAATGTATACGAAACATAAGTTTTGACCTGTCTCGGACCAATCCAGGTGACGACCCTAGATCCAGCTGTCCCTGGTACCTCAGACTTATCAGTGATCTTTAACCAGATTTTTGGGAATATCGAGCGATTGTTGATTTCAAAATTTTCTTTGATGATTTCTCCCACTTGTTTACGATTGCTTCGCATCTTCCTCTCAACAAGAATACCAATCATTGATGTGGCTGCCAAAAATCCACTGCCTAGTAACAAAACTGTCATCAAAATCGCCAGGCGCAAATAAACCGGGTTATCTGAGAATACAGGAATTCTAGCAATAAAATAACCAGACCCTACTATGATGACTACCCACCAAAACGACCTGCCAAGCTTAATCAGCGTGCGCCACCCATATGCATATTTGGAATTGCCAGGTTTTCAAGTATTTCATGAATGATTTTCGAAGACCTGACATCGGTTAATCTCGCAGCAGGACTGATGACGACCCGATGCGATAAAATGTATGGAGCAAGTACCTTAACATCATCGGGCAACACAAAATCGCGTCCAAGAATTGCTGCCCTAGCCTGGCATGCCTGAAACAGACCCAGGCTGCCACGAGGGCTGGCTCCGAGAAATACTTCTGGATGGTGCCTTGTCTCGCGCACAATTTCGACAATATACTTTTTTATTGGGTCTGATACATGCACTTCTTTAATGATCTTTTGCACCTTGAGAATTTCATCAAGTTCGATAATAGGCTCTAAAGCCAAAATTGGATGGACGATCTGTTGATTTTCCAATATTTTGATCTCATTACTGAGAGTTGTATAACCGAGATCAAGCCGCATTAAAAATCGATCTAATTGCGCTTCTGGTAGTGGAAAAGTGCCTTCGTACTCGATTGGATTTTGTGTTGCCAGTACCATGAAAGGCGCTGGTAAATTATGCGTCGTCCCGTCTACCGTGATTTGTCTTTCATCCATTGCTTCTAATAACGCAGATTGGGTTTTAGGGGTCGCTCGATTGATCTCATCAGCCAAAACAATTTGGGACATTAATGGGCCAGGCCTGAATTCAAATTCACGTGTGTTCTGGTTGTATATCGAAACACCAGTTACATCACTGGGCAGCATGTCTGGCGTAAATTGAATCCTTTTGAATTTGCATCCAAGTGACTTCGCCAGGCTTCTTGCCAACATCGTTTTACCAACCCCGGGAACATCCTCAATTAAGATATGTCCCTGGCATAAAAACGCGATGATCGTCAAAACTAAACTCTCATCTTTACCAATAATCACTTTATTAAGATTAGCTTTTAGTTTTTGTGACAAATTCTGAACCAAGTCGATATCAACTGCCATATTAACACTCCACTTTCTGGAAAATAACAATCTAATTTTATCCCATATCGTATAAGTAACATCCAAAATATGCAGACTTCAAATGATGATAAAATAATGCTGATAATATCTTGCAATAAATATTATGAGACCCATAAGATTGAAAGGAAATCTCGGATGAGTCAGTCGCTCAGCCTGTACCGCCTCCAAAAATTAGACAGCAAAATTGGGCAGATCAAGAACCGGCTCACAGAAATTGAACAGGCCCTCAGCGATGATCAACGTCTAATCAATGCAACAAAACAATATGAAAAAGCAAAAGCAGAAGCCACAAAATTACGGATCCAATTAAACCAAATAGAAGACAAGGTTGAAGCACAAAGGATTAAGCGAAAGACTTCCCAGGCTTCGTTGTTTAGTGGAAAAATAAAAAATCCAAAAGAATTGCAAGACTTGCAGATGGAATCCGAGGCAATTAAACGCTATATCGCCCAACTAGAAGATGAACAGCTTGATGCCATGATAGCCTATGAAACAGCAGAAGAAGCTGAAATAAAAGCAGAAAAGAATCTAAAACAAGCAAAGGGGACCACAGCGGAAGAAAATGCAGCTTTATTAGGTGAAAAATCAAATCTTGAGGAAGACCTTGAAAGATTAGTACGAGAGAGAGATGCTGTGCTGCAATCAATTCCAGATAAAAATATCCAGCTATATAATAATCTAAGAAAAACTAAACGTGGTCTAGCAGTTGCTGGTGTTTTTGATGGCGCTTGCAGTGTTTGCGGCCAATCATTAACACCAGCCGATCTTCAATCGATAAGGGGTGGAAATACGATTGTTTATTGTCCCTCTTGTAGAAGAATCATCTTTGATAGCTAAAATCTTTTTTGCTAAAACCTGCGAACAACGGCAGTAATTAACGCACCAAGTACTTGCACGATAATAATCAAAATCAAAGGACTCAAATCCAATCCCCCCATTGCTGGCAGTCGGTTTCGAATTGGTGATAACAGCGGTTCAATAACGCTGGCCAAAGTTTGTCGAATTGGATGGTAATAATCCATAAAATATCCAAGGATGACATAAGTTATAATCAGCAAGACTAATACTCTGACGATGGTATTAATGACGATAATTAACAGGCCCATATTTTCCAATCAATTCTTGTAACTATTCAGCTGATGAGGAATTTAGGGGTGTGGTGTGGCGGCTTCGCCGCCACACCACACCCCTCCCTTTCTTTTACAGGTCAAACTGAGCAGTTACCAATTCTTTATATTGGTCTCGGACCAAAAATCTCAGTGCCTAATCTGATTATCGTCGCGCCCTCTTCAATTGCAACCTCATAATCAAAGCTGGTCCCGATAGAAAGTTCATCCCAGTTTACACCTGGCATTTCGGAGATTAAGTAATCCTGCAACCTTTTTAGTAGTTGGTAATAAGGACGGGTCTTTTCTGGATCCTCAAAATAAGGCGGCATTGTCATCAACCCATTAATTTTTAAGTTTTTAAACTCAACAATTTTTTTAAGAGTATCAACAAGCTTTGGCCATTGTTTATCATCCCAGGCAGGCCATCCATACTTGCTGTCTTCCCCGCTGATATTGACCTCAATCAATGTTGGCATAATTTTTTTTAATTCGCGGCAGTCTTTATCCAGATGCCTGGCAATTTTTAAACGATCCAATGAATGGACCATATTAAAATGTTCACAAACAGTTGTAGTTTTCCGGCTTTGGATGTGGCCAATCATATGCCATTTAATATCTTCACGAAAGTCAAGAGCTGTAATTTTCTCAGCTGCTTGTTCGGGGTAATTTTCACCAAAAATCCGGATGCCTGCTTCAATCCCAGCCATAATTGTCTCTAGCGGCATCAGTTTTGTGACAGCAACTAACTTTATATCACTGGCACCTCTTCCAGCCTTGTCCGCAGCTTGTTTCATGTTTGCATGAATATGTTCAAGGTTTTGCTTAATCTGTTTTACTTCTTTTGAGCTGATTTCCAATGTCATAATTTACCTGCCACCTTTCTGTTTAATTATCCTTGATGGCCATCAAAACGCCAAACCGACCTGTATTTCCATGCTCCCCCCGATGTGAAAACCAATCTTCCACATGGCAGCTTGTACATAAGCCGGCAACTTCAATCTGGGTCACACCTGTGCCTTCGAGCAAATCTTTATTTGCTTTCCATAAATCCAACATATACCGACCATTTTTCGAAATAAAATATTCGTTAGCTCGCTCACCAATGTTTTTAATAAAAGCTGAAAAAACATCGTCCCCGACTTCATAACAACTCTGGCAAATTGAAGGGCCAATACCCGCTAAAATGAATTGGGGATCTGTTCCGTAACATCGCTTCATTTGATTGATGGCTGTTTGAGCCACATTTAATGCAGTACCTTGCCAACCCGCATGAACAATCCCAATGACTGCATTTTGATAATCGTATAGCAATATCGGGACACAATCAGCAAACCGCATGAATAAAGTGACCTTTGGGTTATTGGTCAAAATTCCATCTGCTTTTTTATGCGGTGAATCCGGTGGTCTGGGCGCGTCAGAGCAAATCACGTCTTTGCCATGCACCTGCCAGACATCAAAACGAGAAGAAAAATCATAACCAAATTCTTGATAAATTTTTTGATGGTTATTTATAACATCAGCCGGGTCATCACCAACTGTCCCACCAGTATTCAGACTGTTGAATGGCGATTTACTATATCCTCCATGCCGGGTCAGAAAAGCATGGAAAATATTCTGTTCATTAAACAGGTCAAATTGAAAATATCGCAGACCGTTTTTATGTTTAAATGGCATTATTTTAGATCAGTTTTTGCTGACAGCTGTTGAACTATGGCATGCTTGATTTGCATATCCCGTCGGTTCTCCAATACTGATTCTTCAAGGTATGGAAATCCAAACCAGGCTGTTGCCAGTCCAAAAAATGAACCGGTTATCAATCTTAGTAAGGGTGTACTCTCACGCAGAGAAATCCAGTTAAAAATATCCAATCCTGTCTGACTTAAGAGTTGTGAAAACCCATCAAAGCCAATTGGGACGATGCCTAACAAAAGCCACAAATACCAGGGTAAAGGCTTGATTTTATTTCGACTGATGACAAAAATTAAGCCAAAAAGAAAAATTGCAGAATATATGGCGATATCACGCTGACATAATGCCATTTTATAACCCATGAATTCATTGCCGATGAAATCCCTGGCTGTGCTGATATCGTACTCACTCAACCCGCTGGCCTGGCTGTATGTAAGAGCACCATCCAACCCTGCTAATTCTCGAGGATAATAGCCCTGCTCACCAAACAAGAAAAATGACCGATAAGCCAATTGATGACATAAGGGGCTATAAACCCGATAGATCACTTTTGCTGGTGTCTGCCAGTTCACTTTCATCAGTATTGGTGCAAAGACAGCAAAGAAAACATATAAAAATGTAAAACTGTTCATGATAACCATATAATGTTTGGAAAACCACCTTGAAAACTTATCAGATCCCGTCATCTTCACGGGCTCAGTCATCCGATTGACCAGGGCATCATTGCCTTTGGATTGGGCTTCTTCCAGCCTTTCGTATGCTTTCTTAAATGCAAATTTGATTTCATCAACACCAAATGATTTTAATAATCGATAAACCCCAATATCCAGCACAGGTTGCTGATCCGTAAATTCTTTTAACAAACTAGGATCACGATCAATATAAATAATATTTAATATATGGGGAAATTCTGCTTGGACTTGATTGATATCAGATGTAATCGATTCAATATCTTCATGATCTTCAGTGATAAATAATGTTGCTCGAATCATTCTTCAACGCCAATCTCTGCCAGGTATCTGGTTAATAATTCATCATTTAATTCGCCAATATGGGTAGACTGCCAAACGCCATCCCGATCAATAAACATCGTGGTTGGGTAAGCATATACCCGGTATAAATTTGCCACAAGCGTTGGTGGATCCAATAAAATCTCGAAATCCAGTCCAAACTCATCCACAAACTGCTGCACCGTTGCTTCGTCCTCACCCACATTTACCGCCAATACAACCAGTTCATCTGAGTGCCGGTCCGCATACTGCTGAATCAACGGCATTTCATCTCGACAAGGCGCACACCATGTGGCCCAAAAATTAACCAAAACTGCTTTTCCTCTGAAATCTGAAACTGCAACTATCTGTCCAGCCAAATTCGGCAACTTAAAATCCATTCGGGGGATTTCTGTCGGCTGGTTCTCATTCACTTGAGGTTGGGGCGATGGCAAAATACGCACAGTTGGGGCATTTATCTCACCAGCTTCCTGTTGATCATTATTTGCCGGGCCAACCATTTGTGAAATTTCACGATATATGACAATGCTCATTAATATCACAGCAAGAGCTAAAATAATATCAATGATTACATTCTTTTTATTAAAATTCATAAAAAGTAATCACACTTTCAAATGCCAAAATCAAGGATCGGGTTAAATGTTGTCAACCGTTGGTAGATACCAAGAAAAAGCATCACACCAACCACGATCAGTAAAATACCCATGATCATTTGAATTGTTTGCATCACTTTACCATGCTTTTTTAATATTACAGACACCCAACCAATGCCAAGTGCAGCAATTAAAAATGGAATTGCCATACCCATCGAATAAACACTCAATAATTGGATGCCCTGATTAATATTTGCCCTATCAATTGCTAAAGTTAAAATCAAACCTAATGTTGGCCCAACACAAGGCGACCACCCTGCAGAAAAGAATATGCCCATCAAAAATGATGAAAATAAACCCTTATTTTTATTTAGCTTAGACGTTGATTGTGGTCGAAGGTCATAATCGAGAAATGGAATTCGGATCAAACCAGTCATATGCAATCCAAACAGGATAATAATAACACCGCCTGTTTTTGCAAGAATATCCCGAATTTGAAAGAAAAATAAGCTTAATGCTGAAAATGCTAAACCTAAAGAGATAAAAACAAAGCTGAACCCAAGAACAAAACTGATGCCATGAAAAAATGTCCGCAATCTGTTTTCACTTTTTTCAACGCCTGGCTGCGATAAAGAACGGCCGCTTAAGTAACCAATATAAGCCGGAACCAACGAAAATACACAAGGTGAAAAAAATGATGCCAGGCCGGCAATGAAGGCCAGGCCAAGGTTTAAATCTACAAAATCCATAATGACCAGTTCTAATTATCCGACTTCTTCAACTCTAACCAATGTTGAAATTCCAGAACCCTGCCATTCTGATAAACCAGGATAATTATAAGGAGCCTGTGGCTCAACCCAGCGCCAGACCCACTTGGCATCTTCTGGCCGCAGGTTGATGCACCCGGCTGAGTGCATATTGCCAAAACCATTATGCCAGTAAGTGGAATGGATAAATACACCGTTTGGCTCAATACCAAAATTCCATCCAACCCCTGGGATATCAAAATTATCATTATATTGACCATCTGCACTGTAATGCATCGAAACCAATTTTCGCCATGGGGTATGTGTACCCAGTGGAGTAAAAGATCTCCCTGATTCTTCACTGATTCGGCCAACAGAAGTTGTTGTGAAAAATACTTCTTGATCACCTTCATAACAGGTCAGCGTCGATAGCCCCCGATTTCGGATTCGAACAACAATCAATTTATCACCAACCTCAGGATGTATGGGCTCTATTGATTCTGGCTTGATTGGTTCACAAATTGATGCATCCACCCAATAAACATCTGGCAAGGAACCTGGACCTTGCTGTAAGCAATATTGAGTTTGGTTGGTAGCAGGATGCTGGCGGATATCGAATACCCAAAATACCTGTGAATAATGTACCCGGGGATAGATATTATTAGGGTCTCTGATCCACCACTGGTGATTTTCTTTTGGTTTGATCAATTCTATGGGCGAATATGGGGTTGTAATTTCAACCCACATCCCACGTGAACCATCTTCTTGCTCAGGCAATTGTGTTAGAGGCTGGTGGATACGATGCTCCACAGGCTGCAACACATCTGCATAAATGTAACCTTCGTCTGTCTCAACCCACCGCTGGTTGATTGCATTAAAATTGATATTGACAGCCCTGGTAACGACCTGCTTCTTCCACATAAAAATTTCATCAAAATAAGCTCTGCGAATTTGAGTGGAATTCATATGTGGCTCACTAAAAATTCCAATGGGAGTCCCAGGGCCGCCAACACAAACCCGACCTAAACGAATATTTTCCGGAAAAATCGGGGCATAAGGATCATCGGTAATGATCTGGCTGGTTTGTGAGAGCACAGACCGTGGATTGCGTCCGCTTAACACAAGACCGCCTAATCCAATTGCGGATAATTTTAAGAATTCTCGGCGAGAAATTTGGGGTTTTTTAGCCATATTATGATTAAGATAGTCCAATTAGTCTTCTATGTCAATAGTAAAGTCATTATACTAACTTTTGTTCGAGAATCAAACGACGCAGCTGTTCCACTTCCGGCCCCCATAAGGCATCACCGCATAAAAATGTAATATTTTCCCGAATTTTCTTGTAAACCACAGCAGTTCCCTTGCCAAAAACAATGGAAGGATCTTCTCTCTTACGCAAATCAAATGCCCTTGAAGCCGCATACAGTTCTATCGCTACTATATGGGCTGTATTTTCAACAATTCTCTTTGCATGTCGTGCAGCTGTCATCGAATTGGCGTTATGGTCTTCCTGTCCGCCTGAAGTGGGCAGTGAATGAACTGTATCTGGCGTGGCAAGTGTTTGATTCTCAAGTACTAAAGATGCGGCTGTATACTGAAGCATCATCAAGCCAGAGTTGAGGCCAGCATCATTACATTGATCCACCAGCATAGGCGGTAATCCTGCGTTTTGACTCTCATCCATCAATCGATAAATTCTTCGTTCTGAAATAGACGCCACCTCTGATAAGGCAATACTCAGAAAATCCATCGCCATGCCAACTGGCTCACCATGAAAATTTCCACCAGAGAGTACAACCTCGGGTGAAAAAAGTAATGGATTGTCAGTTGCAGCATTAATTTCAGTTTCAATGATAGTTTTTACAAAACCAAACGTATCCCTGGCAACACCCTGGACCTGAGGTGCACACCGCAGAGAATAAGCATCCTGAACCCTGGTGTAAGAATCGAGTAAGGTGCTGCCCGAAGTTAATGATCTAACAGCTTGTGCAACTTCCAGTTGTCCTTGATGGCCCCTTGCCTCATGCAAACGTTGGTCAAATGCAGATGAACGCCCTTTAACTGCTTCCAATGTCATTGACAGTGTAATTTCTGCTGTTTCTAACAAGGTACCAGCATCATGGACAGCCAGAGCAGCAATTGCAGCAGAAAATGTTGCCCCGTTATTAACCGCCAACCCTTCCTTAGCACCTAGAATAATCCGATCAATCCCTGCTCGCTGCATAGCTTCTTTGCCAGAATATATTTGACCTTGAAAGCGTGCCTGGCCAGACTCCGACTCAATATTATTTTCATCTGTGGAAAACACCAATGCCAGATGCGACAACGGGCTCAAATCACCTGACGAACCTAAAGACCCCTGCGATGGGACAATTGGTGTGACCTTTTTATTAAGCAGTTCCAACAGTATTTCAACCACTTCCACGCGAACCCCGGAATGCCCCTTGGCGAGCGTGTTAGCCCGAATAAGCATAGCAGCTCTCACAATTTCATCTTCCAGAGGAAGACCAGTGCCCACTGCATGACTTAATATTAAATTACGGCTTAGCTTGATCGCTTCTGCGTCAGGAATACGCCGTTCTGCAAAAATGCCAAAACCAGTATTGATCCCATAGACCGGATCCCCCTTTGCAAGGATATCGTTCACCCAAGAGTGCGCCTGTTCAATTTGATCTCTGGCGGAATTTGCTAGTTTTACTTCGGCGTCATATCTGGCTACACGAATAATATCTTCGATTTTCAGGCCAGACCCGGTGATAAATATTGGACTCAAGCGCTTTCTCCATTCTAATAAAATCAAAAATAATAATTAATGGCTCAGGCTACCCTGCTGCTTAAAGATCAGGGGTGTGGTGTACACACCATACCCCAATTTTCTCATATGCTGAGCAATTACAATAATAAAATACCTAAGGCCACAGAAATTATAGGGACGGTTAGGTTATCAATGTCATTAAAGGGCAGCGATTCGACCAATGTGGCAGCCAATGATATCAATCCACTTGGCAGCAGGTAATCAAAAATTGGGGATTGAAAATAATTCTCACTGATAAAAACCCATAAAACTAAGATTGATAAAATAAGCCCTCCTAAAAACATCGTTAGGGAGCCAGCCAGCGTTTTCTTTGGTGCCCAGGGAATATTGACACCGCCATTTAACTTGCCAGCAAGATCTGCCAACCCATCTCCGCCGCATAATATCATCAGTGCGATGATCCCAATCGGCGACCTTCGCCAAAAGCTGATCGTCAGCAAAACAAAGACAATGCCATAAAATAACGGGCCGCGTAAAATTTCTCTTCGGTCACCGGATCTCGACATCGCTTCAACGGCCGCAGGGTCCTTTAAGATACCGGTTCCAACCAGAATAAATTGCGTTGTGATACCCAATGGAACAAGTGCCGCAAAATACGGTGAAATTTCTGCATCATTAAAAAACAACCAGCACAAAACAAATATTGGACCGGTGCCAATGTGAATGATCTTCCGACTGATTGTGCTGGAAATCCATCCTTTTTTAGCAAAATGATTATTGATCCGCAGCCAGGCCAGTGCGATCAAAAAGGTTAATAACAACGCGATAAAATTATTATTCAACATTTTTTATTATCACTGACTCCAAAATTATTATATGCTAGCTAATTTGATCTTTTTCGATGATCTAAAGCCCGGTCCACTTCTCGGGACATATCTCTTTTTTTAATTGCCTGACGCTTATCAAATTGCCTCTTGCCTTTAGCAAGTGCAATTTCCACTTTTGCCAAACCATCCTTCAAATAAAGGTTTAAAGGGACGATCGTCATACCTTTCAATCGGACACCATCCCATAATTCTTTGATCTCTTTTTTATGCAGTAATAACCGCCGTTCTCGTTCGGGATCATGGTTAAACACGCTCGCCTGGTCATAAGGCGCAATATGGGCACCAACCATCCAGGCCTGTTTACCATTTGTGCGTACATAAGATTCTGTTAAGGAAACCTGTCCAGCGCGGATCGATTTAATTTCAGTACCCTTTAACTCGATACCGGCTTCAAATATATCATGAATGTCGAATTCAAATTTTGCTTTACGGTTCCTTGATACGATCTTTTTGCCGCTCATACCGTCATTTTAACACAGTCTGGTAATTTGAAATAAACCTCTGAACAATGATCCTGATTCAAAACTGTTTTGTTAATTATTATTCTTAATTTCCCCGTTGGTAACTGCTCATGCTGCACTGCAACTACAAGGTCGGGTGTTGTGTGGAGGCAAAGCCTCCACACAACACCCCCTATTTTCCCATAAGCTGATTATTTACTCTCGTTGTATAATAAAACATGCAAGTAATTATTAATCTTTATTGGAGTCTTTCATGGATATCACATTAGCATTAGGCGGCGGCGGCGTAAGAGGAGTGGCACATATCGGGGTTATTCGAACTTTGGAAGACCATGGATTCATTATTCGGGCAATTTCCGGCACCAGCGCTGGTGGTATCGTTGGCGCAGTATATGCTGCCGGCTTCAGCACATCAAAACTTGAGACAATCGTTGTAGAACTGGACCAAGATCGCTCATATGAACGCCACCAAAATGATGGCCCATCCTTATTAGGGATTGCCAATATCGAAGAAAAGCTGACCAATATCCTGTCGGAGAAAACCTTTGATGAATTAAAGATCCCCTGTGCTGTTACGGCCGGCTGCCTGGAAACAGGGCAAGAAATTATTTTACACCAGGGAAAAGTCGTGGAAGCACTTTTAGCAACAATCGCTGTCCCAGGGATATTCCCCAGCCAGAAACTTGGCGGTCGGCTGTTGATTGATGGCGGGATATTAGATCCAGTTCCTATCCAGGTAGCCAGATGGCTAGAGCCAGATTTGCCTGTTGTAGCAGTCAGTTTGCATAAGCCACAACATGATTTTGTGATGTCAGAAGCCGATTTTCCTATTCCAATTCCTGGCCCTGCCCATATCATCGAACAGCTGGTAAATTTACGGCCAGTGCAGGCTTTTAGAATTTTTAATCGTGCCATTGAAATTTCAGGACGCCACCTTGCAAAGCTGAATATCAATCTTTACCAACCAGAGGTTCTGATTGAGCCTGAAGTGGGACATATTGGATTGCTCCAAACTATTGACATCGATGAAATGATCCATGAGGGTATGCGGGCAGCGGAAATGTCCCTAAGCCTGATAGAAGCCGAAGGTAATTGGAAAAGAAAAATTAAACGACGTGTGAAGCGCTATGTACAACCACACCCATACCCCGATTATTGGGGAAATATCTGACTCTACATCGAGAAAGTGCAGGTTCCACATTAAAAACCTACCTAAAATTTGTTGATTCATGGTCTAGCTTAAGTGGTGCACCTCAGATATCAACAACCCTTACATGATTAGGTTCAAAAGTTTGATCACCTATCACCAAAGTATATTCAGCAGATACTATTACATCAGAAGAACTTCACCCATCTGACGTTGATCTCACTCATCATGCCCCTGCAATATCCATAAGTTAAATGGTTAATTCCTTTTAATGGATCTGTTAATGTCCTGCTTTATTCACATTGGGATTTATGGCTGGTAATCGACACATCAGTCGATCTTGGCATTATTGACTTGATTTAAGAACCACGTTCAATTAAGCCTCCTTGCTCTGGTGTATAATTGGTCTGTCCCATACCTGAAAGCTTCGGGATATTTATAGATTTAGCTTGGCCAAGTGAAACGTGTCATACATCAACCAAGATAGAAGATAGAAGATTTATTTCAGAATATAAATGCGAAAATTCAATAATACGATGTGGAAATTTATCAAACGACATCAACCAGTAATTTTTTGGGGCATTTTTATTGGGTTGATCCTCCTCCGCCTCTGGTTGATCACAGGTGTTCCAAAGATGTTGGTCTATGGCCCGCATGATGATCTCTTTTATGCCAGGGCAGCCCAAAGCATGCTGCGAGGTCAGTGGATGGGGCTATACAACCAGATGACTTTGATCAAGAGCCCGTTTTATATTTTTTTCATGATAAGTTCTTTCTTTACTGGTTTACCGCTTTTTCTAAACGAGACTCTATTTTATATTGGTGCCTGTGGGCTAATGTTTTGGGCTTTAAAACCCCTGGTTAAGAATCCATTAGTGAGGCTTATTGGTTTCTTTCTTATGTTGTTCATTCCTTCTAGCTTGGCATCATGGTTTCATTTAAGGGTGTACAGAGAGTTTGTGTACTTTTCCCTAACTTTATATGTCACTGCATGTGCCATTGGCCTCTTCCTTCGATTAGAAAATAAAATCGCTGCTTTGCTTTTTTGGTCTTTAGGTCTGGGTATCTCTATGGGTGCTTTCATGCTTACCCGCGAAGAGGGCGTCTGGATCTATCCACTCTTATTTTTATTATTCACTACAAGTCTGATAATTATCTGGCGATCCCATCACTATCAAAAAATATGGCGGTCTGGTTTGGTCTTGTTGCCAATCATATTATGGTATATCCCCATTCTGCTAATATCTTGGCTGAATTTTTCACATTATAGCTTTTGGGGTGTCACAGAAAACCTTGAGTCCGAATTTAACAGGGTCCTTAAAACCCTCGCCAGGATTGAAACAGGCGATGATTGGCATCCGGCCATCCAAATTTCCCAATTCGCCCGTATGGCTGCCTATGACGCATCCCCAACACTTGCTCAGTACAAAGAAATGATCGAAAGTTATATTCCTGGCTGGAATACAGCCGATGATGGGGCTATGGGGATTAAACCAGCCTGGTATCTTGAGCAATTTGGAACTGGAGGCAATGAAATCGGCAATGGCCATTTCATATGGTTGATCCGAGATGTTGCCGCCCACTCTGGCCAATATCGCGATGGAGTCTATCCACGTGATTTTTACAAGCAAATAGCTGACGAATTAGAACATGCCTGCAACCAAGAGGCGTTAACTTGCAAGCCCGATTCACCTCTGCCTGCATTGGTAGGTGCAATTGACCGGCGTCACATTCCCATTATTGCACGTATGTTTGCTGAAAATCTGTTCCGTGTAATAAACTTCGACTTAGTTGATATTAATTCCATGAATATTTCTGATTCCTGGCCAAAGTGGCCGCAAGCGCTTGATGATTATGCGGTTTTTGAACAATTTGTTTATAATCCTGTTGACACAATCAATACAGCACGAGATGAAAGTTTACCGAAGAACATTTACGGCATTATTGATTTGCGATATCGAGTCATCCAATACAAAGAAAGTTTTATGAAATCAATCTTAAGAGGTTATCAATTGATTTCATTACCTTTTTTCAGCCTAGGCTTGGTTGGATGGGTCTACTTAATGTTCACTGCCAAAAAACATAATTATGCATATTGGGAACAATTTGCTTTCGTTTCGAGTTTTGTGTTGGCTTTGCTACTCACGCGTTTGATGACGTTGACCATTATAGATGCAACAACATCGATACCTGGGATCGGTTATGTTGCATCTACCCACATTTTTATACCTTTATTTCCCTTTATTGTTTTGATTTGGTGTATCAATACATATAAAAATAATAAATACACACTTCCAAATGAGTGATAGTTCCTCTTTAGAGGGTTCCTAATGGCTGAACAACATCAATTTGGCGATTTTTCTGAGCATTTAGAATTAACAATTCTCATGCCTTGTTTAAATGAGGCATTAACGATCGGCAAGTGTATTGAAAAGGCAAAAGCATTTTTAGTCGATTTCAACATTCTTGGTGAAATTCTCATTGCCGATAACGGCAGCACCGATGGATCACAGGAAATTTCCAAAAAACACGGTGCCAGAGTCATTGCTGTGAAACAAAAAGGGTACGGAAGTGCGCTTAGGGGCGGCATCTCAGCAGCAAAAGGAAAGTTTATCATCATGGGGGATGCAGATGAAAGTTATGATTTTTATAACTTAATGCCATTATTAGATAAATTAAGAGAAGGTTATGATCTTGTCATGGGAAATCGTTTTACAGGCGGCATTGAACCAGGCGCAATGCCCCCGCTTCATAAATATCTTGGCAACCCTGTTCTCTCAGGCATGGGTCGCTTATTTTTCAAAACGGCTGTCAAAGATTTCCATTGTGGATTGCGAGGGTTTTCTAAGAAAGCTGTTTTAAAAATGGATCTACAAACATCTGGTATGGAATTTGCCAGTGAAATGGTCGTTAAATCCTCGCTGTTAAAAATGAAGATATGTGAAGTACCAACGACTTTATCGCCGGATGGTCGCGACCGCCCCCCACACCTCAGATCCTGGCGCGATGGTTGGCGTCACCTTCGATTTTTATTGTTATATAGTCCAAGATGGCTGTTTCTTTATCCAGGCATGATTCTTTTTTCATTAGGGATTCTTTTTTCAATTTGGGCATTAATTTCACCCATAACAATAAATAACATCTCATTTGACATTCACTCTTTGGCATATTTTAATGCTGCGATTGTCGTCGGCTTCAACCTGGTGTTATTTGCAATACAAAGCAGAATCTTTGGTTATCGTGCTGGTTTGCTGCCAAAGCATTCAAGCTTTGATAAATTGTTCAAGTATTTTAACCTTGAGCGTGGTTTGTTTATAGGAACAGTGATGATCATAACAGGTATCTTATTAGCTATTTGGGCTGTGGCCATTTGGGCTCGCGTTGATTTTGGGGGCATCGATCCACGATCAACCATGCGTATTGTATTGCCCAGTTTCAGCATTATCATCATGGGAACCCAAGTGGTTTTTTCAAGTTTTTTCTTGTCAATTATTGGAATCTGCACCGCAAAACTCAAGAGTATGGATATATCAAATTATGATTAGTGAAAATCATGAAAAATCTTATGGGCAATCAAACCTGTCACTAATTGATCGTCTTACAATCAAAGGCCGCATCAAAATTTCACAGCATATAAATTCAAACTATGAAAAGCAAATTTATTCCACAAAAAATACACGAATAAATGTGTTGGAACTCGGTTGTGGTTATAATGGGTTTAACCTTATTTATTTGAGTAAAATTTTTCCTGCCATTGATTTTACAGGTGTCGATGTTAGTGTTAAAAAAACTGAAAATCCGAATGTTAATCTTGTCTGCGGCGATATCGAAATATGGCAGCCTAAATTAATGTATGATGTTGTCCTCTCCCTGGCTGTGATTGAGCATCTTACTGACCCTAGCAAACATTTTCACCTAATTAAAAAATGTCTCAATCCAGACGGCAAAGCAATATTGACTACACCAACACCCTTCAACCATATTATCTGGAGTAATCTAGCTCGATTTCGCATGATAGACGTCAATAATATTGATGAGCATAAACTCTACCTTACACGTGGTGGCATTTATAGCCTTGCCGTAACACACGACTTAAGTGTTATCCAGTACAAACAATTTCAACTGGGTCTCAATCAATATGCAACCCTTGCAAAAAACGATCTTTAACTAAAAAAAGAAAATCAAAATAAGTTAAATTATTGATCTAATCTAATAACTGGCAGATACTCAACTTAAGAGGAAGTAGGGGGAATGGCGTGACGGTGATGCCGCCACCCCACTCCCTTGACCTTTTAAAGTGCAGCGTAACCTGAGCGGTTACGATAAGTTTAACATTGTAATTTTAACTTGCGCTTGATACTCGAATCTGGCGATTAATAAAAAATGGATAGCAAATCAGAAATCATCAAAATAAAAGACTCAATTTTCAGAATTAAAGTCTCAAAACCTGAAGTGGATTCATCCCGTATATTATTATTGCTGCATGGCCACTTGGGGAACGAAGAATCAATGTGGATCTTGACAAGGCATATATCTAAAGCGTATACAATTCTTTCTCCCCGAGCACCGCTGCAAACAGGGGAAGATCAATTCAGCTGGCATGCAATCACATCTGAATGGCCAGATATTGATTTTTACCGAAATTTGACAGGCGAATTGCTAAGCCTGGTACATCATTGGATGAAAAGCAATCATCTCATGAGAACACCTGTTGATGTCATGGGTTTCAGCCAGGGGGCGGTGATGGCTTACGCTTTGGCTTTACTTCAGCCTGAAAATATCCGAAAAATCGCTGCGCTGGCCGGTTTCATTCCCTCTTCATGGAAAGATAGTTTTGATGGTACACAGTTGGCAGATAAAGAATTTTTTATTGCTCATGGAACTGAAGATGAAATGGTACCATATGCGGGTGCAAGACGTGCTAAGCTGTGGTTAACCGGCAAAAAAGCATCGGTGACTTTTTGTAAGGCTGACATCGGCCATAAAGTAAGTGCAGATTGCTTGAAAAAACTTGGTGATTTTTTCGGTTAACGTCCGCTGATCAAAGCGATCGCAGCAAGGAAAACGCCTAAAGCGCCTAAACCAACAATGATTAATCCCATCGGTACACCGCCAGCGAATGTATTGCCGGCTTCCAAAGTGTAAGTGGGAATTTCCAATAGCGCAGGTTCTGTAAAGGTTGGCAGGCGGGTAGCATCAGGGGTGATCAAAAATTGGGCAGCCAGGGTTGGGTCTACAGTATGAGTCATGTTAGGTGTAGATGTTGGCGGGGGTTCAACAATTGGCAGATTGCCGCCAAATAACGTTACTAAGCTGCCATAAACCCAAGCTTTACCACCCGGCACACCAGGATATTCAATCTGTATCCAGTCTCCGTATCGGCCAATAGCATTGGCTTCTTGCTGGATCAATAGGACACCAACACGCTCTGTTAATGAGCTGGGGCCAGCCCGAACATTAATTTGAGTGTCCGTAGCTGTTAATGGATTAACAATGACATAAGGACCTCGGGGCGTGCTGGTCACTGTTGGAATTTCTCCAGTTGGCTGCTGGGCTAACGGTCCAGCGTTGACCGGGTTAACACTCATAAGATCGAACAATATAATTAATAGAATGGTGATAAAAACTGCTCTCAACCATCGGTATGTCATAAATAACTCCAATAAATTCTTTCAAAGGTAATGCAACCGGATTATAATCCAATGAGAATATTTTTGTAAGCAAACCTATTGACAATGCTGAAAAGCCATCGGAAAGGTGATGTTCATGACCGATACCCGCATCTATCATGGAGATGTTCAACCCAGTGATATTGCTCGCGATTTGATCGCATATTTTAATCGAGGCAGTTACCAGGTTCAGCAAATCGGACATGATCCAAAAATTGCTGTTCAAATTGCCACGCACCAATTTTCTCAGGCTGGTGGACAAACCGCCTTAACAGTTCATATTCACAGACTGGAAGATGGGATTTCAGTTCAGGTTGGTAAACATGCCTGGTTAGGCGTTGCAGCCAGCCTGGGATTGACGGCTTTAGGTGCTTTACGCAACCCATTCTCATTAATCGGTAGGTTAGATGATCTTGCCCAAGATATAGAATCCATGCAATTAGACGAATTGGTCTGGCAGGTGATTGAAAAATCAGCGCGCCAGTATGGTGTGGGGGTTGAGCTTTCTGAGAGGTTAAAGCGAAACGCCTGCCCATACTGCAACACAGCCAACCCTGCCGGTCAGGGTCAGTGTTTAGCCTGCGGTGCACCATTGGGTGATATTCAACCACAAACCTGTATGAATTGCGGTTTTGTAGTTACCAACTTGGAAAGGATTTGCCCGAATTGCCGTCAATCATTAATAATGAACAGCAAGTGAACCATCACATGAACACAAACCTAATCTTGATTTCATGATCTTGAAATACTTATCTAAATAGGTCGCCATTTTCGTCCATCCGCGCCAATGAAAAAATTTGCTGCGCGTGGGCCTTGTGTACCTGCCTCATAAATAGGTAGATTTTCAAGCCCTTCAGATTCCCATGCATCAATAATCTCCTGGGTTATTCGCCAGGCTTCTTCCACTTCATCTGATCGAGTGAATAAGGTCGCGTCACCAACCAAACAATCTAAAAGCAATCGCTCATAGGCTTCAGGCGGCTGACTTCCGAATGCATCTTGATAATTAAAACGCATATCAACCGGCTCAATTTTCATAATACTGCCGGGCATCTTTGCGCCTAATGATAAAGTGATCCCTTCATTTGGCTGAATTCGCAAAACGAGCAAGTTTGGAGCCTCACTGGCCAGATCTATTTGACCAAAAAGTGAAAGGGGAATTTGTGTAAACTGAATAGCCACCTCTGTGACCCGATTCGCGAGGCGTTTACCAGATCTCAAATAGAAGGGCACCCCTGCCCAACGCCAGTTATTGACAAATAACCTTGCTGTCATGTAGGTCTCAGTGACAGAAACGGGATCAACATCCGGTTCATCACGATAACTGGGTACTCGTTTAGAGTCGACCGTACCGGAAACGTACTGCGCCCTGACGGTATGCTTAATGGCATCTTCCCCAGAAAGTTTATCAATGGATTTTAATACCTTAACCTTTTCATCCCTGACCGCTTTTGCATTAAAAATTGCTGGCGCTTCCATTGCGGTGAGAGTCAGCAGCTGAATCAAATGGTTTTGAAAAACATCCCTGACAACACCTGCCTTGTCATAATACCCAGCCCGCGTACCAACACCTTCAGTTTCGGCCATTGTGATTTGAATATGGTCAATATATTTCCGATTCCATAATGGCTCAAAAATTCCATTACCGAACCGAAAAGCTAAGATATTTTGAACTGTTTCTTTTCCGAGGTAGTGATCCATTCGGTAAATCTGGTCTTCTTTAAAGACCGTGTGAAGTTTATTGTCTAAAGCTTCAGCAGTTTCGAGGTCTCGGCCAAATGGCTTTTCAACAACGATACGGCGCCAACCATCTTCACAAGTGTTTAAATGTGTGTTCCCAATATTTTCTACAATGACCGTGTACATACCAGGTGGTGTTGAAAGGTAAAACAGTGTGTTTTTTGTACCAATCTTTTTTAAAGCTTTGTCAAGGGCATGATAACCATCGCTATCCTGAAAATTTGATTCAATATAAAAAGCATTTTTCAGAAGTCCCTCTAATATATTTTCATCAATGGGTTTAGTGCGTCCATTGTCAATTACACCCTGTCTGAGAACATCCCGCATCTTCTCATGACCCCAAGGCCTTCTGGCAAACCCTAAAATGTAAAACGGTTCTGGCAGCCTGCCAGCTTTGGCATTTTCATAAAGGCCAGGCATTAATTTCCTTCTGGCCAGATCACCAGTCACACCGAAAATGACAATAGCAACCCCATCTGAGCACGACTCATTTTGAATTTCAATTTCTGGCATATAATTCTCCAATGTTTATTGGTTAATTCAAAGAGAACGCAAATTTAACCTAATTTTACCCGAAATATCTCCCAACCTATCAAGGTATATCTTTACTACTAATTGATTTATTTTCATGTCAACCAGGCAGTTATAATTCATCTATTCATCATTAAACTAGGAGTATTGAAATTATGACCAAAATAATTGCAGATACCACTTGCGGACTACCGCTTACAGAACTGGCAGACATGGGGGTTGATGTCATCCCACAAATCATCATTTTTGATGATAAGTCATACCGAGATGACAAAGAAATTGATACTGCCACATTCCTAAAAAAGCTGAAAGAATCCAAATCTTTACCAAAAACATCCGCACCGCCACCTGCACTTTATGAACCGCTATTTAAAACATATGCTGCGGCCGGCGAAAGCATTGTGATACCCACCCCCTCTTCAGAACTTAGTGGAACATATCGAGCCGCCCAGGTGGCTGCAGAATCTGTTCCTGAAGCAGATGTGCACATAATAGATACACGCACCATCGCTGGTGGATTGGGAAGCTTGGTAAAACAAGCGCATCATTACGCAATTAAAGGCCAGGAGCCAGAGATCATAATTGACAACTTAAAACAATTAGCCCAAAAGGAGGTGGTGTACTTCTTGGTGGATACTTTAGAATATCTCCACAAAGGCGGTCGAATTGGCAATGCATCTTTTCTGATCGGCAGCATGCTGCAAGTTAAACCAATCCTCGGCTTGGTGGATGGCAAGGTGTCTGCCATTGAAAAACAGCGCACTTCTTCCAAAGCATTTAATCGACTTCGGGATTTGGTGGCAGAAAACTGTCCTAAAGGCAGTCAATCTTTGATCACTGTCAGCCATTGCGGAGGTAAAGACCGCGCTGAGCAATTGGCAGCTGAGTTAAGTCAGTTATTAGACCTAGAAAATATTCCTGTACCTGTATATGAAGTACCGCCTGCAATTGTTGTCCACGGCGGCCCCGGGATCATATCAGTTAGTTATTTTCATGAGTAGCCATTGCGACTGATTTTCATGCTAAATTTCGGATGTGTTTTTTTAGTATGCTTCTTCTAAAATAGAAGTTAATGTATGTTCATCTAATATAACTGGATTCTTTTGCATACTTGAAGACACTTTTGATTTCTCAATGATCGTTTGAAAATCGGTTGCAGCTATGCCCATCTGTTTTAGTGTGGGGATGTTTAATTCTTCGGCCAGATGTTTTATCCATGTGACACCTTCATGGATGTCAGCATTTTTATCACCGGTAACCCACCGGGCAATATTCAAATAACGCTGATAATAATCCCCTTTATCATCTGTTCTTGATATTATTATGGCATTATATTTCATCACGTGCGGCAGCAAACTGGCACAAATCAATCCATGGGCAATATCAAACATGCCGCCAATTGGGCCGGCAAAACCATGGACTGCTCCCAACCCTCCGTTTGCCAATGTCAATCCGCCAAACAAACTGGTTATTGCCATATCTTCCCTGGCCTGTTGATTACCTCCATCCAGGAATGCGGTTAACAAAGACCGTGATCCTCGCCGGATGCCTTCAGCAGAAATGGCGTCAGTCATAGGATTGGCTTTGCTGGAAACATAACCTTCCAAAACCTGGGTAAAAGCATCCATGCCGGTCGTTGCAGTAATAGATGGCGGCAAGGTATATGTCAATTCAGGGTCAACAATAGCTACGGTCGGGATCATCGTCCTACTGCGCAAACTGACTTTAACCTGGTGTTTCGAGGAAGCAATCACAGCATTGCGGGTAACCTCAGTTCCCGTTCCTGCAGTGGTTGGAATAGCAATCATTGGTGCAGATTTTTTAACAATTGGCTTGCCTTCCCCAATCACCTCCAGATAATCGATCAGCGCACCTTCATTCTTGAGCATGGCAGCAATCGCTTTCGCCGAATCCAAGACAGAGCCGCCCCCGAATCCGATCAGAAAATCTGCACCGGATCTCTCAGCCAGTGCCATTCCTGATTCGATGGTGGTAATATCCGGTTCACTTGTCACGGTAAAAATTTCATAAGTGACTTCAGCCTGATCTAACAAATTAATCAAAGGACCTGCCGATACACTTCCACCACCTTTTACGATTAACGCCGATTTACCAAATATTGGCGCAATTTCCCCTACCTTAGATAAGGATCCATTACCAAATATGATTTGCTCAGAGGTCGCAAATTCAAAACTTTGCATAATCACCATCCTGAATCTTCTGGAAATAAGTTTTTATAAATGGTTTTAGTACGAGGCGAAATCATCATCTTTGCGACTGATTCTTGCCAATCTTGATAATGTTGTGTCACCTTATGTTTGGCCGTATCATTTTCAGTTTTATATACTTCCACCAGTACAAACTGGCTTGGTTCAGTTTTACTCTGAATCACATCAAACCGGACGATACCAGGTTCGTCCAGGCTTGATTTGGCATTTTTTAGAGAAGCAAGAATGAAATCATCCACAAACTCTGGTTTAACATTAACGTTTACATGAACGATAAACATCATAAAATCCTTTCTGTGGAAGTATTATTTATTGTAAAATCAGTATACTATGCCTCTGGTAAAAATTTTCGGGTTGACGTGCTATTATGAAAAATGACCTCTCAAAGGTACCCATTTTATATGAAGATGACGAACTGCTTGTGATCAATAAGCCGGCTGGACTGCTGACTGTTCCAGATGGCTATGATCCATCACTGCCTCATATCAGGTCTGTATTAGAACCTGCTTTTAACAGATTATGGATTGTCCACCGTTTGGATAAAGACACCAGCGGGGTTATTATTTTGGCAAAAAATCCTGATGTCCACCGACAAGTGAATGAACTTTTTAGTTTACGGAAAGTAATAAAAATTTATCATGGGCTCGTCACACCAACGCCTGCGTGGAAAACTCTGGATATACAAGAAAATTTGGAAGTAAACGCAGACCGGATGCATCGAACCCGGGTAAAAACCAGCATCGGCAAACCAGCCAGGACATTATGCAGAGTGTTAAAATCGTATAATTTTGGTGCATTAATGGAAATTGAGTTGTTTACCGGAATCACCCACCAAATACGAGCCCATTTAAGAACACAAAATATCGCATTATTTGGTGACAAGCTTTATAATGCAGGTCTTGAAGAACAACCGCTATTTGCGGTCAGGACAATGCTGCATGCTCGTTCTGTGTCATTCAGCCATCCAATAACCCATAAGCAGATTAGAATTACTGCCCCCTATCCAGATGATTTTCGGAATTTCTACAATCAATTGCGGACTACCAAAGATCTGGACACCTGGATTTGATTGAAGTCACACCGCGTGATCCAACAACGATATGATCTAAAACCGGCAGATCTATCATTTGGCCTGCTTCAACCAGCATACGGGTCAGGTGAATGTCTTCTGTACTTGGTGAGGGATCACCACTGGGGTGATTATGCACGACAATCAACGCAGCAGCATTGTGGCGGATGCCTTCTCGATAAATCTCTGCGAGTCTGACAGAAGATGCATTAAGCGAACCTCGATAAAGATGCTCGATCCGCATCAGCTGATTTCGACTATCCAATAATAACAACCACAGCTCCTCTTGCTCAAGGCCAGCCATTTTGTACTGTACCTGGTCAGCCACATCCTGAGGAGTCGTGATCAAGACCTGTTCCTCGGGACGAGTTAACGCTAACCGACGGCCAAGCTCAATGGCCGCTTGCAGCTGGGCTGATTTTGCTGGCCCAACACCTTCCACTGCACATAAAGCTGTGAAACTAGCTTTCCGCAATCCATCTAAACCACCAAAAGAGAATAATAAGTCATGGCCAATTTGCACAGCACTGGCGCCCTTTGTGCCAACTCTCAATAAGATCGCTAATAATTCAGCGTCTGTTAGAGCATCAGGCCCCTGGCGTTCAAGCCTTTCCCTCGGCCTTTGAGATTGCTCTAGATCTCTGATCAAATAACTTTTTTTGTGGTCTGGCATGCCTTTTCCTCCCCATATTAGTCAAGCTATTTAATAACCAACGAATTAATAATAAATACCCAAAATCGTCCCATTTAGCCACCATGATATAATAACATTTATTAGAAAATTGGTAACTACTCAGCTAATGAAGAAATGGGGGGTGTGGTGTGGCGGCAAAGCCGCCACACCACACCCC
>CAZCBW010000012.1:0-22686 GCA_964497065.1 uncultured Candidatus Brevefilum sp.
CTTTTCGTTATTAATTTTATTCCCCCCTGGTAGATTATTAAATGTTAAAACACACTTTTAAGTTAATAATCTTAATAAGGTCTGCATAAGCAGACCTTTTCAATTTTTACCCTGTATAATAGTGCAGACATCATTTTGACTTACTGTAGATCATGAACAAGCTAGAAATGAGCTAATTTATGCAAATCATTGCAATCGAACCCAATGACCGCCAGAGCCGCCGTGAATTTATCAATATCCCTTTTCGATTATATCAAGATGATCCCAACTGGGTTCCGCCAATTCGGATGGACATGCATCAGATCTTTAAGCACTCACATCCGTTCTACCAATATGGAAAAGCCCAATTCTTACTTGCAAAAGATAAAAACGGCGAAATTCTAGGTCGGTTAGCCCTGGCAAAGAACAATCACTATAATGCGTTTCATCATACAAAAACAGCTTTTTTTTATTATTTTGAGTCCATTAACGACAAAGCTGTTGCTGAAGGTTTGTTCACCCAAGGATTTGAGTGGGCAAAAAGCCAGGGATTGAACCACGTTTTAGGCCCAAAAGGTTTCACCGTTTTGGATGGCTTTGGGATGCTGGTCAAAGGTTTTGAACATCAACCGGCCTTTGGCCAACCCTATAATCCGGAATATTATCCAAATTTAGTTGAATCACTGGGCTTCACAAAGGTAAAGGATGTATACACAAGCCGCATAGATCGCAGCTTAAAGTTCCCAGAAAAAATCATCAAAGCAGCAAAACTGGTTGCAAAACGCAAAGGGTTCCATGCGCCGCAATTAAAAACTAAAGCTGAGTTGCGTGAAGTCATTCAAGACTTTAAACTCCTATACAATGAATCATTGGCAATCCCTGCGGGCAATCCACCCATCACAGATGAGGACATGGATAACATGGTGTCGCAATTAATGGGGATTGCTGATCCGCGCATCGTCAAACTTATTTATAAGGATGACAAAGCTGTGGGATGGCTTTTAGCCTACCCTGATATCGGTGCTGCTCTGCAGCGAATCAAAGGCAGGCTGTTTCCATTTGGCTGGCTGATGATTTTGCTGGAAAGTAAACGCACCAACTGGATCAACCTCAATGGCATTGGCATCCTTGAGGAATATCAACGCATAGGCGGCACAGCTGTCCTATTCAATGAATTATATAAATCCATCATGGATTTCGAGCAATATAATTATGCTGAACTTTTGCAAATGCGGGAGGAAAATATCAACATCCTCCTTGAGACTGCCAGTTTGAACCTGGATTTTCATAAAACACACCGCCTTTATGAAAAATACCTTTAGAGATTTGACTTATTTACCATGGTTAATAAGTCACTCTCATGATTATATAAATAATGTTGTAAATAATTCTAATGATTCATGCGATGGGGCAATTATCCAGTAATTCTAATCTACCAAAAAAATATTTGCTGAGGTGTAATATATTTTCCCCATTCACAATTCACCATTCTCTATGGGTATTGTATTTCTCTCTCATATTTGATATCATACTGGTATGACCACTAACCAGTTATCCGAAAATAATGGGTTTTATTGGCAGCGATTACAAAAACCGGCTGAAATTGCTGAGAATAGGCTGATTGAAGCGATCCTGGATGACACGTTTCCACCAGAAAGCCATCTGCCTGGAGAACGAGAACTGGCTGAAATGCTTGGCGTCACCCGCCCCACCCTGCGTGAAGCCCTCCAAAGGTTGGCCAGGGATGGCTGGGTTGAGATCAACCACGGTAAACCGACCCGAGTGCAAGCCTACCTCAAAGAAGGCAGTTTGGGGGTATTAAATACACTGGCAAAATTTCCCAGTCACTTTCCCGATTCATTCATCCAGAACTTACTAACGGTCCGTTTGGCCTTGGCACCTACCTACACCACTCTTGCAGTTGAAAAATCACCTCAGGCAATCTCCAAGCTGCTTGAGATCCATCCAAAACCCCAGGATAATCCGGAGGTTTTCGCTCAATTCGATTGGCAGGTGCATCACTCATTAACGCTTCTAAGTGACAACCCGGTATTTGTGATGATCTTAAACGGGTTCAAAGACCTGTATCTCCAATTAGCCCCGCAATACTTTTCAATTCCGGCTGCTAAAAACCATTCGATAAATTTTTACCAAGATCTTTCGGATGCAGCTTCACAACAGAACCCAAACCAGGCACGCATCCTGACAGATACTGTCATGCGAGAAAGTTTGATCTTTTGGCAGCAATTAGAAGTTAAATGAAATTAGTAAACGGAGGAAATCATGAAACGCATCCAGGGTTGGGGAAATATCCAAACCGATTACGAGGTGCCAGAACCTGCCAGAAACTACCTCAAAAAGGTGATTGGACAACCCAATAAATTGCAAAATGCCGCCATTCAGGACCTGATCCAGAAAATTCCAACATCCCAATTACCTGAACTACCTCTTATATCAACTGACCCAGAAGACCGCTTGCGCCACGCACGAGGTCAATCGCTGGGTGACTGGGTGGATATGTGCGATGGGTTGATCAGTACATTTCCGGACGGTGTCGCCTGCCCGGAGACAGACGCTCAGATCCAAGAGCTGATCGATCTGGCAGTTCAGCAGGGATTCAGCCTGGTGCCATATGGTGGCGGATCCAGCGTCGTCGGCCATCTGACGCCAGTTGGTGACGGTCCGCCAACCTTAAGCATCGATCTGGCAAAAATGAACCGGCTCACCAACCTGGATGAAACCAGCTTTGAAGCTTCGTTTGGCGCCGGAGTCAGCGGTCCACATCTAGAAGAGCATCTAAAAAAACATGGTTATACCCTGGGTCATTTCCCTCAGTCGTGGGAATACTCCACCCTCGGTGGTTGGATTGTCACTCGCTCGGTGGGACAGCAATCCTACCACTATGGGCGAATCGAACCACTCTTCGTCAGCGGCCATCTTGAAACACCAAGCGGACCCCTGGATCTACCCAGGATTCCTAAAAGCGCTGCAGGTCCAGACCTGCGTCATCTCGTATTGGGTTCTGAAGCTCGGCTTGGTATTCTGACCTCTGCGACAATTCGTATCCGCCGACTACCTGAAATTGAGCATTTTTATGCTGCATTTTTCCCGGATTTTACAACCGGTGTTGAGGCAGTCCGCAAGATCGCCCAGGCAGAACTATCTGTATCAATGGTTCGCTTGAGTGACCCCATCGAAACTGAAACTACTTTTCAGCTCTCAGGCGAAGAAAAATTAGTTGATCTGGCAAAAAAAGGCCTTAACTTATTTGGGCAGGGTGGCCAACGCTGCATGCTTCTGTATGGGCTGACGGGCAATCAAGCAGAAGTTCGCCTGGCAGACCGACAATTATCTCACTACGTCCGCTCGAATAAAGGGATGATGGTCAAATTCTATCTGGGTGAAAAATGGATGGAAAAACGTTTCCTGACGCCTTATCTCCGCAATACACTTTGGGATTTGGGATACGCCCTTGATACTCTGGAAACCTGCCTCCCCTGGGACAAACTCGAAAAAGGCCGTCAAGCAATTCTTGATGTAATTTCACGCAGCCTGGAAGATGAAAATGAACCGGTGCTGGTTTTCAGCCATATCTCCCATGTCTACACAAATGGCGGCTCATTATACGTGTCCTATTTATATCGTAGACCAGAAGACCCCCATCACACACTTTATCGCTGGCAAAAAATTAAAGCAGCAGCCAGCCAGCAAATCGTTCAGCACGGCGGCACAATCTCACACCAGCACGGCGTCGGCCTGGATCACAAACCGTATCTCTCAGCTGAAAAAGGTCCATTAGGGATGGAGATCATCCGCAACGTGGTCAATAGAATTGATCCGGAACAGATCATGAACCCTGGTAAATTGATTGACATTCAGTAATCTAAGGAACGATATCATGCTCAATAAATCATGGCGTGAAGAATCCTGGTCAGATCTAGACCAACTTTGGGACGTGATCGTGATTGGTGGTGGGATCACAGGTGCAGGCATCTTTAATATGGCTGCCCAAAAGGGTCTGAAGGTTGTGCTGTTTGAAGGGCGTGATTTTGCCTTTGGCACCTCAAGCCGATCATCCAAACTGGTTCACGGGGGCATACGGTATCTGCGCAACCGGCAGTTTGATGTGGTGCAAGAATCGGTCAAAGAGCGCCAGCGGATGCTGCGTGAGTCTGACAACCTCGTCACAGTGCTGCCCTTTATTTTCCCAACCTATGAACATAATCAGCAAGCAGCCAAGTTGATGAGATTAGGTGTGATCACCTATGATCTGATGGCACCAAAATGGCATCACCGAAACCTTAACAAAAAACAGGTTAATAACCTGCTGCCTGCTCTTGATGACCATAAACTTGTCGGCGGTATTGAGTATCACGACGCACTGGTTGATGATTCTCAGCTTGTCTTGCGAGTCGTCATGGATGGCATTCGTTTCGGCGGTCTGGCATTAAACTATGCCAAGGTCATTCAGCTTTGCCGGGCAGAAAACGGCTATGTTGAAGGTGTTCAGATCGAAGACCAGACCAATACCCTTTCGCCCAGTCAAATGGAAATACGCGGCAATGTGATCATCAACGCCACTGGCCCCTGGTCCGATGAACTGCGTTCAACGATCGGTGGTGAACCCAAACTGCGTCCACTTCGCGGCAGTCACCTGGTCTTTTCTCAAGATAAATTACCTTTACAGGCAGCTATCACCATGTATCACCCACGTGATAAGCGGGCTTTATTTGCCATTCCCTGGGAAAATCGCATCATTATCGGCACCACTGATCTAGACCATCACCCGATAGAAGAAGAGACGCATATCACCCGTGAAGAAGTGGATTACCTCTTGGAAGCAGCTCAAAAACTCTTTGATGGTCACCATGTCACTGAAGAAGACATCATCTCAACCTTTGCTGGTCTTCGCCCGGTGATCAATACCAATGCTGCCACACCCTCTAAAGAGTCTCGTGCCCATAAAGTTTGGCAAGAGAATGGCCTGGTAACGATTGCAGGCGGTAAATTGACCATATTTCGTGTCATGGCCGCTGATGTGTTAAATTTCTGTGCCGAACGGCTGCCCAACCAGCCAAAGTTTACTCACCGTGTACCTTGTTTTATCCATCCAAAACCTGTAGTACGCATGGATGCCAAAAGTGCTCAATGGCAGATGATGGCAGGCAGGCTAGGTAAGGATGTCAACCGTTTCTTCGAAGAATCAGACCCAGACCTCCTGAATACCATTGATCCATTACCTGCACTTTGGGCAGAAATACCCTGGGCAGCAAAAAATGAAGCCGTAGTCCACCTGGATGATCTCCTTCTCAGGCGAGTCAGATTGGGCATCCTGCTGCCAAATGGCGGCCTGGATAAAATGGAGACAATCAAACAATTGGTTCAGCGTCCCCTTGGTTGGACAGACAAGCGCTGGGATGCTGAAGTAATAAACTATTCAAAAACATGGCAAGAGAATTATTCATTGCCTAATTAACATTCACAGAAGATAGTAAATCATCCTATCACGCAATTTTATGATATAAAGAATCACCAGGCTCAACCTCAAAAAACCAATCGGAGGGCATAATGACAGGTGAACATATATTAGCAATTGACAATGGCACCCAGAGCATTCGCGCTTTAATTTTTGACCTGCAGGGAAATTTGATCGCCAAAAACCGGGTGCCTATCCAACCCTATTATTCTAAAAAGCCGGGTTGGGCAGAACAGGACCCGGAAATATTCTGGCAGGGTGTTTGCCAGGCCTGTCAGGGCCTTTGGCAAAAACCTGGTGTATCAAAAGATGCCCTGGCAGGTGTTGGTTTGACAACACAGCGCTCGACAGTGATCAATCTCGACAAAAATAATCAAGTTTTGAGGCCTGCGATCGTCTGGCTGGATCAACGCCGTACCGAAGGGCTTGAACCGGTAGGCGGACTCTGGGGATTGCTCTTTAAAATTGCAGGTATGCAGGAGACTGTCCTCTATTTACAGGCAGAAGCTGAAGCCAATTGGATTAAAACACACCAGCCTGAGATTTGGGGTCAAACAGTTAAATATATTTTTCTATCCGGTTATCTGACCTATCGCCTGGTCGGAAAAGTAATCGATTCAGTCGGCTGCCAGGTCGGCTATATGCCCTTCGACTATAAGCGGCAAGACTGGTCGAAAGACTCCGACTGGAAATGGGATGCCGTGATGGTTGAAAGGGATATGCTGTGTGATCTCGTCCAACCGGCTAATCTATTGGGACGGATCACCCCAGAAGCTTCTGAGAAAACAGGTATTCCAGTTGGGCTGCCTCTGATCGCCACCGCAGCTGACAAAGCGACGGAAGTCATCGGCGCTGGCTGCCTTGAACCAGATATCGCCTGCCTGAGTTTCGGCACAACCGCAACGATCAACACCACTCACCGGAAGTATGTCGAGGTCATCCCATTAATTCCCCCCTATCCATCAGCTGTGCCGGGTGCCTATTCTCTTGAAATTCAAGTTTATCGTGGTTTCTGGATGGTCAGCTGGTTCAAGGATGAGTTTGGTTTGGCTGAAAAACGAGAGGCAGAACGGCTGGATATCGAAGCGGAGGCCCTTTTCGACAAGCTGTTGCAAGAGGTGCCCCATGGTGCAGAAGGACTGGTTTTGCAGCCTTATTGGTCACCTGGTTTGAAAATTCCTGGGCCAGAAGCAAAGGGTGCTGTGATAGGGTTTGGCGACGTACATAGCAGGGCACATTTCTATCGAGCCATTATTGAAGGTCTTGGTTATGCACTGCGCGAAGCCGAAGAGCGCATAGAAAAACGTACCCGCATCCCAATTACAGCCATCCGTGTAGCAGGCGGCGGCAGCCAAAGCCCTGGCGTGATGCAAACCACAGCTGACATCTTCGGACTGCCAGTGTCACGTCCCCATATCTATGAAGCATCGGGACTGGGTGCCGCTATCGATGTCGCAGTCGGTTTGAACCTGCATCCTGATTTTGATACCGCCATTAAAGAGATGACGCGGCTGGGTGATACCTTTGAACCAGATCAATCAAGACATAACATGTACACAGACATGTTTGAGCATGTATATAAACGCATGTACCAACGTCTTCAGCCGTTGTATAATGAAATCAGAAAGATACTTAACTAAAACTTTCTTGTTTCTGTTTGCATTGGGGTAAACATTTATTAATGAAGAACCGTAACTGCTCAGGTTGCACTGCAACTGAAAGGTCGGGGTTGTTGTGTACCCGGCTTCGCCGCCACACAACAACCCCTATTTCTCCATAAGCTGAGTAGCAACGAAGAACCGATATATAAGAGTTCAAAATGAAACCAAGGATTGACCAGCAAATCACATTCCTCCATGCCCAAGATATGCAAAAGACCAGAGTATTTTATGAAGGTCTTCTGGGTCTAAAAATGGCAAGAGATCAAGCCACCTGTCTGATCTTCCAAACAACGGACTCAGCATTTCTTGGGTTTTGTGAACATATTGAACCAATAGAACCGGGCAGGCGCGTGATCCTGACGCTGGTAACAGATTTCGTTGACGAATGGTATGATGACCTCAACAAGCATGGGGCAATAATAAAAAATCCCCCGGCTGCTAACCTTGATTATCAAATTTATCATTTTTTTCTCGAGGATCCGAATGGTTATTGGATAGAAATTCAACAATTCGGCCAGCCATTATGAGTAGAAAATTTAAAGTGCAGTTATTTAGCATTATTCTCATCCTAATGATACTGGATGCCTGTACTTGGATTGACCCGCTGATAAACCGATTTAATGGATTGAAAAGCCCAGACCAGGGGAAAGTTTTGGAAGGTCATCCAGAACAAACACAATTCCCACAGCTTTCCCCTGAGACTGAATTACACGTAACACCTCGATCACCTTCTTCTGATCAAAGACACCCACAATATTGGCTGGATATTGAATTGGATTATGAACAAAAAACCCTTTTGGTCACTCAAGTTATAATCTATACGAATAATTCCGGGGAGCCGCTTATAGAAATTCCACTGATCATACCGCCTGATAAATATTCAGGCGCATTTGAATTATTGTCATTACAGATCAATGCCGCCATTGCAGAAATGGATGGCCAAATCACAGATCAGATTATGACAGTGCCGCTTTTTTCACATCTGGAACAGGGTGACTTCGTTGAAATCACTCTCAAATATCAACTGTACCTTCCTCAACAAACAGGGGCATTTGGCTATACAGACCGGCAGATTCTGTTGGCTGATTGGTATCCCTTTGTTCCACCACTAGAAGGAGAACAACTTTGGTTGATTAACACGCCAGGGCCTGTCGGTGAATACTTGGTCTACCCATTGAGTGATTTTAATATCAATTTTTGTATCATCAAATCCGAATCTGATCTTATCATCGCTGCCAGTGCACCGGTCACTTTCTTTGAGGAAGGTTGCTACCAATACGAAGTGAAAAACAGGCGTAATTTTTCTTTGGGAATCAGCCCGGATTACCATAAGTCGACAGCGACAAATGATGTTGTAGAAATTGAGGTATTTACCTTTCCTGAACATGCCGGTCTGGCAGGTCGAGCCGCCAATTTAGCCATCCAGGCATGGGAAACCTTCACGGATATCTTTGGGGACAATCAACGTCAGCACTTAAGCATTGTCGAGGCAGAGATTGATGACGGGCTTGAAAAAGACGGGTTATTTTATCTGAGTGATTGGTATTTTGAGTCGGCTGACCGCTCACCAAGAAATTACCTTACATTATTGATCGTCCACGAAACCACCCATCAATGGTTCTACGGCTGGGTTCACAATGACCAGGCCCACCATCCCTGGCTGGATGAAGCAGTAGCCACCTATAGCGAGCTCTTATTCATCGAACAGCATCATCCAGAACTGGTTGACTGGTGGTGGCAGTTTCGAGTGACAGACTTTAATCCGAGGGGGTATGTCAACAGCACAATTTATGATTTCAGGCGATTCAGGCCCTATGTCAATGCGGTCTATTTGCGCGGTGCCCTTTTTCTTCAGTCACTGAGAGAACAAATCGGAGACCAGGCTTTCTTTGAGTTCCTGTTGGCTTATTCACAAATTGGTGAAGAAGATTTCATCCGCACAACTTCCTTCTTTTTTGCCTTGCTGCAGCAATATACAAACGAGGAAATGACCACCTTGAGGGATGAATTCTTTCGATAACCTGCTGTCAGCATTATAATTAAGATATGACCAACTATAAAAAAGTTGATGCGGAATTTTTGGGGCTGACTCTAATCCAGATGATGACATAACGCTTAATAATTCGACCTGATCAGGAGGGGCAAATGCAATCCTATTCTCTGCCTTATGGCAATACGCAGATCACAATAAACATCCCGGCTTCTTTCAGTGTTGATGCACTGCTGCCGGAATCCTATCCCCCATTGGATGATCCAATCGGTGCGATAGAAACTACACTGGATAACCCTATTGGAGAAAAACACCTCAGTGACTACGCAAATTCCCCTTCGGTCGGGATTGCGATCAATGATAAGACCCGCCCCCTGCCAAAACCAGACCCGCTGATACCCTTATTAAAGAAATTGGCCCAGATTGGCATCCCCCCAGGTGCTGTCACACTTTATGTGGCATCAGGTACACACCAGCCCATAACCCGGGATGTACTCCCTGTGATATTGGACCCGGCTATTATTGAACAATACCGGGTGGTTGTCCATGACTGCGATCATTCATCCCTTACAAGCTTAGGCCAAACAGCTTTTGGCACACCCATCCAGATCAATACAGACTTTTATCGATCAGACCTCAAAATCTCACTGGGCAATATTGAGCCCCATCATTTTATGGGGTATTCCGGCGGGGTTAAAACAGCAGTGATCGGCCTGGCCGGCCGCGAAACGATCAACACCAACCATGCCATGCTGGTACATCCCCAGGCAGTTTCCGGAAAATATTACCTGAACCCTATGCGTCAGGATATTGAAGAAATCGGCAAAAAAGTAAGGGTTGGTTTTTCTTTAGGGTGTATTTTGAATGAAGAAAAACAACCTTTAGAGGTTTTCTTTGGCGATCCAGCACTTATTATGCGCTCTGCCATCCCTGTAGTAATGGATATTTTTGGAGTTCCAGCACCACATCAATATGATCTCGTTTTAGCTTCACCAGGCGGCGCACCCAAAGACATCAATCTATACCAGTCTCAAAAAGGGCTCACTCAAGCAGCCAAAATCACCAAAGATGGCGGGTGGGTTATCCTGCTGGCAGCCTGCCCGGAAGGCTCCGGCAGCACGGCTTATGAAAATTACGTCACCCAAGTTGAGTCACACCAGGCGATTATCGAGCAATTTCAGCAAGGTTATTTTAAGATCGGCCCGCACAAAGCCTTTCAAATTGCTCGGGCGGCAGAACGCATCAACATCGTACTGGTATCTGACATTCCGCCGGTGCAGGTTAAAACCTGGAAGCTGACACCCAGCCAACCGCACCTGATCGATTCATTAATACCCTGGCTGCTAGACCAGTTCCCAAATGACGCACGCATTGCCATCCTACCTGCTGCCAACCGTACCATGGTCGAGGTGCACCATGGCTGAGCAAGCTTACATGAAAAATCCCCATCTCAATGGAGATGACATATTACTGCATGGAAACAAAACCGGAATAATCCTGATCCACGGTTTCACTGCCACAACAGCCGAGGTGCGCCTGTTAGCAGAACGCCTGCACCTGGCGGGATATTCGGTGGCAGCACCCCTGCTGCCCGGCCACAATACCCACCCGGAGGATCTCAACCGGGCAACCTGGCAAATGTGGTACGAGAAGGTCAATCAAACCTACAAGGCTTTTATCACCAGGTGTGACCGTATCTTTGTCGGCGGAGAATCGATGGGCGCACTGCTGGCAATTGAACTGGCTGCACAGCATCCCGAAATCGCCGGGTTGTTCCTGTTTGCCCCAGCCACAAAAATCCAAAGGCTGTGGTTATCTCGAATTCTGGCTACATTTAAACCTTATTTGCCAAAATCCATGAAAGAAGACGGCCAGCCCTGGAAGGGTTACACCGTTTACCCATTAAAAGGATCCGTAGAACTGCTCAAACTGCAAAAACACGCCCGCAGGCAGCTAAAACACATCACCCTGCCGACGCTGGTTTTCACCGGTGCTTATGATAAAACGATCCATACTGATTCCGCCGACATCGTGCTGAAGGGGATTGACTCGCAGCAAAAACAGCACATTGAACTAGAAAACAGTGGGCACGTCATTCTTTTGGACCAGGATTTGGATAAAGTGGAAGATAAAATACTTGAACTGATAAATGCGTAATTATTGAAAAATGAATCTTCTTTGAATTTTTTAACTTTAAATGAAATTTTTGAACTAAATTATTGACACCTTCTCCACTTAGTGGTATCCTTTTTTATTCGGGAACAAGTAAATCAGCAAACCTCACTCATGTGACAGAAATGGATCTGCGTGATGACCTTACATCCGCACATGCCCATAGGCCGACCTGGCCAAAAAGTTACAGTCTCACATTTTGTGTGACCGCGTCATGAATCATTCAATTATGCTTGAGAGGAATGCCTGTGTCTAATCATTCGAATAATTATGTCGATCTAAGCAAGACTTTATCAAAAAACCGCTTGTTTGGCTTGTTAAGGCTGATGAAAGGGTACGGCTGGGTATACCTTGGCGCTACACTAACCCTGGCCATCGCAACGATCTCACGCACCGGGATCTACCTGATCCTGCGTCAATTCATTGATGATGTGGTCATCGCAGGCAACTTTGGCCGCACCTTCACCATCCTGATCTTGATATTTGTAGGGATGGCACTACTTCAGGGCACCTTTACCTTCCTCTCTGGTTGGATGGCATCAAAAACAGCTGAACGTGTCACACAGCGGCTCCGCAATTATCTTTTTGATCACCTGCAGCGGCTCCCTTATGCCTATCATGCTGAAGCAAAAACAGGTGAACTGATCGCCCGGGCCACCTCCGATGTAGATGCGATCAACCGCTTTTTTGGCGACCAGGCCATCGGCATCGGCCGAATTTTATTGATGTTTATCGTCAATTTCATTGCCCTGCTGCAGCTCAATACCCGTCTGGCGTTAATCTCAGTTGTGGCAATCCCCGTGATTGTGGTGGTGTCCATCTTGTTTTTCAGGCAGGTTTCAAAAGCCTATGAAGAATACCAGGAACAGGAAGCAACCTTGAGCAGCCGAATCCAAGAAAACCTGACCGGTGTTCGGGTCGTCAAGGCATTTGCACGCCAGGGGTATGAAAGTTATAAATTTGATGAAGAAAACTGGCAGAAATTCAAGCTTGGCAAGCGGCTGCTGTCAATCCATTCATTGTTTTGGCCGATTTCGGATATTATCTGCGGTGCCCAAATGCTGACCTCATTCTTCCTTGGTGCTTTGATGGCATTGAATGGCGAGATCACAGTCGGCACCTATATGGCCTTCTCTTCACTTGTGATCTGGATCATCTGGCCGATGCGCAATCTCGGCAGGTTGATCGTACAAACCTCTACAGGAATGGTCTCCTACAGCCGGGTGTCAGAGATATTGGAACAAGACCGCGAGTCACTTTTAAGCGGTGAAATCAAACCAGAGGGCAGTGTTAATGGTGAGATCATCTTCAAGAATGTATATTTTGAATATGAGAAAGACAACCCTGTTTTAAAAGATGTCAGCTTTACCTGCAACCCCGGTGATGTGATTGCCCTGCTTGGATCAACCGGCTCCGGAAAGACCACCCTGGTCAACTTGCTGCCGCGCTTTTATGACCCCAGCCAGGGCTTGATCACTTTGGATGGGGTTGGCCTCTCCCGCTATCCTCGTAAATTTCTGCGGTCGCAAATTGGCATCGTTGAGCAAGAACCTTTTTTGTTTTCTCGTACCATTCGAGAAAACATCACTTATGGTGTTCATCACGAAGTTTCTGATGATGAAATCATCCAGGCGGCTAAATTTGCTGCTGTGCATGACGTCATCACCGAATTTCCCCACGGATATGATACCCTCGTCGGCGAGCGAGGTGTGACCCTCTCTGGTGGGCAAAAACAACGGGTGGCAATTGCCCGAGCACTGCTGAAGAACCCCCGAATTCTAATATTGGACGATTCCACCTCCAGTGTTGACACGGAAACGGAATCACAGATCAGGGATGCTTTAGAGAAGTTGATGAAAAACCGCACCACTTTCATCATTGCCCACCGCATCCAAAGCGTGATGGATGCCGATCACATTTTGGTTTTCGATAAAGGGAAAATCGTCCAGCAGGGCACCCACCAAGCGTTGGGTTCCAAAAGCGGGATGTACCGAGAGATCTTTGAAATCCAAACACGCATCGAAGTCGAACTAGAAAAGGAGATCTCCAGTGTCGACATATGAAGAATTTGACACTCAAGATTATGGGCGATTAAACAACCAGACGCTGCGCCGATTAGGTGCACTATTAAAACCACACTGGAAGTGGGTGGTCGGTTTCTTGCTGTGTATTGCGATCGTCTCAAGTGCTGAGTCTTATACAACTTTCCTGGGTGCTCGCATTATTGATGAGGGTATTATCGCTGGCAGCCGAGAAGCTATTGTTCGCATTGTTTTTATTTACAGCGGGATCATCCTCCTGCAAGCCAGTACTGTATTCGGGTTTATTTACCTTGTTGGTATTTTAGGAGAACGAGTCAGGTATGACCTGCGTAAGAGCATGTTCAATCACCTGCAAAAACTATCCCTTTCTTATTTCAGCCAGACACCAATTGGCTGGATTATGGCACGCATGACCTCTGATACAGAACGCCTGTCTGACCTGTTGACATGGGGTCTACTGGATATCACCTGGGCCATTATCAATATTGGCACCGCAGGTGTGTTCATGTTCATCATCAACGCTAACCTGGCAGTAATTGTTGTGATCATGCTTCCCATCCTCATCGTGGTCGCTTTCCGTTTTCGCATCAGGATTTTAAAATACTATCGCCTGTCACGGAAGATGAACTCGAAGATCACTGGTGCTTATAATGAAGGCATCACTGGCGTAAGGGTGATCAAAGCCCTTTCCCGTGAGGACGACAACCTGGATGAGTTTTCAGAGATCACCGAAGATATGTACGATGCCAGTTTCAAAGCTGCCTGGCTTTCTGCGCTCTTCCTGCCTGCTGTGCAGGTCATCAGCGCTATCGGCTTAGGGATCATTTTATGGCGGGGCGGGCTGCAGGTTAACCTCGGCACCATGACCATCGGCGGGATCCAGGCCTTTGTGTCATATATCACCTTTATCATGTGGCCTATTCAAGATCTCGCCCGGGTATATGCACAAATGCAGAATGCTGTTGCCTCAGCTGAACGGATTTTCAACTTGATCGATACAGAACCTGAAGTCAAGAACCGCTCAAATACCGTCGAAACGAAAACAATCGAAGGTAAAATCCGGTTTGATGACGTACATTTCTACTACCAAGAAAATGACCCTGTTATCAAAGGCCTGACTTTCGAAGTTGACCATGGTGAAATGGTGGCGCTGGTCGGGCCGACAGGTGGTGGGAAGACCACGATCGTCAACTTGCTGTGCCGGTTTTATGAACCCACCCATGGGCATATCTATATCCACGATGTTGACTACCAGGATATGAAACTGGAAGATATCCAATCCCGGATCGGGATGGTGCTGCAAACCCCGCATCTATTTTCTGGTTCAATTCGTGACAATGTCCGCTATGGCAAACTAAACGCCACCGACGAAGAGATTGAACAGGCTGCTAAACTTGCTGGTGCCCATGATTTCATCCTGCAGTTCGAGCACAGCTATGAACAGGATGTCGGGGAAGGCGGCAATTTACTCTCTGTCGGCCAGAAGCAATTGATCAGCATTGCCCGGGCGATTTTAGCCCAGCCTGAGCTGTTTATCATGGATGAAGCCACCAGTTCGGTGGATACGCTCACAGAGGCCCTGATCCAGCAAGGCATGGACCGCCTGATGGATGGCCGAACCAGTTTTGTAATTGCGCACCGCCTTTCAACCGTCAAACGGGCTGATAAGATCATCGTCATTGAAGACGGAGAGATTGCCGAGATGGGAACCCATAGAGAATTGATCAAAAAACAGGGAAAATATTATCACCTCTATACCCAGCAATTCCGGCAGGAGCTTGAAGCCCAATACGATATCCTAAACAAACCGGAACCTGCACTGTAAAATTAAGCCAACGACAAATATTACAACCTCCCCATTCGCTGGTATGATAGGGAGGTTATTATTTCGCCGCATATTTACGATGATAAATCAAAAAGAATTGAAAAATGATGAAACTTGCTGTCAATTACTCACGCCCCCTGGTTGACCTGATTGAACAAGATGCAATCAAAGTTGACCTGATCAAATGTCCTGATTGGGAAGGTATGATCCAGGAATCTGAAAAGCATGGGCCGGTTACACTTCACTATGATCTCAAGGCAGGGTTAGGAGACACTTTCAATGTTGATTTTTCACGCATCAAAGACCTAATGGTTCGTACTGGCACCCCGCATGTAAATACGCACCTGGTCACGCCACGGCAATTTGACTCAAAAAATACCAAAGAAAAGAAAGAGATAAATCATCTTTGGCGAGATGAGATTCAGCTGATGATAGACCAACTTGGTGCTGATAAAGTGGCTTTAGAACATTTTCCCTACACTGATGCGACACCTCATATACGATTTGCCACGGATACCCGCACCTTTAATAAAGTGATTGATGACACTGGCTGTATGTTAATATTGGATCTCGCCCACGCGTGCATCACTGCGGATTCGCTTGGTGTTGATGCAAAGACCTATATTGCCAGCCTGCCAGTCGAGAGATTGGTAGAAATGCACATCACTGGCATTCGTTCATATGCCGGCTTCCTGACTGATCACTTTCCATTAGCTGAACGAGATTGGGAAGTGTTTAGCTGGGCCTTGGATGAAATCAACGCTGGCCGTTGGCGAACGCCTGAAATTATTGCATTTGAATATGGCGGTGTTGGTGACACCTTTGTTTGGCGTACTTCCACCGACACAATCAGGACTCAAGTGCCTAGGTTATACGATTTAGTCCATGGGAACCAGCTATGCCAACCGATAACTTCGTTTCACCAACCGATAGGCTAAGTCTGCCATTCGTTCTTTTGCTGTCTGCATATCAAGTTGGCCTCTGTGCACTAATTTCGCCAGCCACAGAGCAGACATCCGCCGCCAAAGGTCATGCCGTGCTGGAATTGCCAATAACGTTCGCGAATCGTCATTAAATCCTACAGTGTTTTCAATACCTGCTGTTTCCATGACCAAATCAAAATAACGCGCCATACCGTTGGGACTGTCAAGAAACCACCAGGGAGGGCCTAATTTTACGGCGGAATAAGCGCCAGCGATAGGCGCTAACTCACGGCTGTAACTGCTTTCATCCAATGTGAACAGGATCAGTCGTAAACGTGCGTCCATCCCAAAAGCATCCAGTAAAGGTTTGAGGTTGCGGGTCCATTCCACCTGCACTGGAATGTCAAACCCCATATCAGGGCCAAACATTTCAAAAACCGTGGCGTTATGATTGCGATAAGCACCTGCATGCAATTGCATAACCAATCCATCTTCAACACTCATTCTGGCCATTTCGAATAACATAAACCCTTTGAACCGTGCTGCTTCATCAGGCGAAAGCGATTGAGTCAGTCCCCTTTGAAATAATTTATCAGCCTCTAAGGAGGTGAGTTGACAGGTGAAAGGTGTTTCTACACCATGATCAGCAGCTTTAGCACCATGAGATTTAAAGTAAGCACGCCTTGTTTCGATTGCTTTGATGAAATCAGGCAAACCTGATATCTGGATACCAGACTTATCTTCAAGTTCTAAGACGGCCAGGGGCCATGTTGGCTTGTCAATTTCCACCAGATTATCGGGTCGAAATGTTGGCAAGACATGCCCTGGCCAACCTGAACCCATCAATTCTTGATGTGCGTCAAGCATATCCAGAGCTCGATCTGTCGTACACAATGTTTCAATATTAATATTCTTAAATAAATTTCTTGGAGAATAATCATCACTTTCCAAAAGCTTTGTTATTTGATCAAAAAGGTTTACTGCATTTTCTGAGCAAGGTTTTTCTGTCACGCCAAAAACCATTGACAGCGTATTTTCAATCCACAGACCTGTCGGTGTTCCGTCAAATAAATAAAAAAGCTTACAAAATTTTAGCCAGATTGCCTTAGGTTCAATTTTTGATCCCTGGCTCGATGCGTAGATTCCAAAAGACTCAAAGGGGACACCCTGCGAGAACAGCATTCGTAAAACATAATGGTCCGACAGGATAAATAACCTCGCAGGATCAGCTACTCTCCTTGGTGCTGCTAAGAAGATTTCAGGTGGAATATGTGTGTGGGGGCAAACCAGGGGCAGGTCAGTCACAGATTCAAACAACGCAGATGCTGTACGATCATGTCCATTTTCTATATCAAATAGTTTTATAACTGGTTGATTCATCAATCCTCATTCCAGTTGGTAATTCCAATTAAACATGTTATTTTCAATCTATAGCAAATTTCTTTAAAATGAGATAAAATGTAATCACGTTACTATTCAACCTACAGCTTTGCCAAATCTCCAGCGTTAATCATACACAACATAATTATAATATTTATTGTAAAGTTTTAATCTCAAACATATCATTTTTCAAAAAGATAAAAGATATTCAAATAACTTGATTTTAAAGGTAAAATTTAGTAACGATATAGAAAGGAAATGAAAAATGGCAACCTTAGGACAAAAACTCCGTGAACTCAGGCACCAAAAAGGATATAAACTCAATGAAGTTGCACAAGGCGCAGACCTCTCAATTTCATTTATCTCCCTGATTGAACGCGATAGAGCCTCTATTTCTGTTGAAAATCTGCAAAAATTGGCCGATTTTTATCATGTCAGACTCTTTCAAATTTTTCAGGATATTGAAGAAGAGGACGCCTTTGTTATTAGAAATCACCAACTGCAGGATCTTGAAGGCTTAGGTCTACCCAACAAACCCACCCTGTTCCTCTTATCGCCCGAGGATAACCTTTCATTTAAGGCTATCTTAGCCCGCATCCCTGCTGGCGCAAAATATGAGGAAATTCGCCTCCAAAAAGGCGAGACCTATATTTTCGTCAAAGAGGGGTTGCTCGAAGTCAATATACCCAATAAAAAACCCATCGTTTTAGGCGAGGGTGACAGTGCCCACCTGACGAGCTTTAAAGGGACCGTTCTAAAAAATGCCGAAGAAGACCATCAAGTACAGCTATTAATTGTTGCTTCTGCAACGACACAACACTTAAACCGCCTGGGTGAAACAATCAACTACACCGAACTGATTTAGACTTTTATATATTTCAAACAACACCATTAGGGTTTCCCTTCAAGGTGAATAAACTTGTCTTTATAATTGGTTGGTCAATAAAACCCTAAAATTACAAAGGTAATTCAAAATTGCCTATTGACAAATTGTAAAATTTATTGTACTATTTAGATATAAGTAGTCTGGTTTATCATTAACCTAAGAACCAACGTTACACAAACAAAGTTCTTACAATCTCCAATTTTCTCTCCCTCATAAAAAACCGCTCTGTTTAGAGCGGTTTTTTACTTTTAAACACCTGTTAGAACTAAACGCCACTTTCTGCTGAAAACCCGCCGTCTACGGGTACAACCACTCCTGTGACAAAACGAGAAGATGAAGTAATTAACCATAGTATAGTGCCAATAATTTCTTCAGGTGTACCAAAACGTCCCATCGGCGTTGCTTGAAGAATTTGCTTTCCCCTTTCCGTCATTCTGCCGTCACGCTCCAATAAGAGATATTCATTTTGTTTGGTTAATAGAAACCCTGGGGCAATCGCATTCACCCGGATTTTATCGGAATAGGTCCGAGCCATATGTACCGCCAACCACCGGGTGAAGTTATCAATCGCGGCTTTTGCCGATGCATAAGAAACTACCCTCGAGAGTGGTTTATCAGCTGCAACTGAAGAAATATTCAGGATCACACCTGAGCCTTGTGCAGCTATAATTTCACCAAAGACCTGGCTGGTATAGAATGTTCCAAAATAATTCACCCCAAAAATCTGCTGAATTGCCTCATCTTGAAGATCAAAAAAACGCTGGTCATCATGTGTTGTGCCTGCGGGCTGGTTGCCTCCTGCGCCATTGATCAGTACGTCCACTTTTCCAAACCGGTCTATGATTTCATCACGCGCACTAATCAATTGGGATTTATCCGAAACGTCAACTGAAATAAATACAGGCTGCCTATTAACCCCTTCATACTCCTGCATTAATTTTTCAGGATACTGCCGCGAGAGCAAGATGACCTGTGCATCAAGCTTAATCAATCGCCTGACAGCAGGCAGAAGCAGCACCCCTGTGCCGCCTGTAACAACTATGAGCTTATCCTCTAATTCCCTGTCCACCTGTTCGTACATCTTCGCACCTATCCTTTCAAAATATAATGAAAATGAGGGTTTGAGTGATTCATATTCTATCCTGAAATTTAACGAATCAGAATGATTTTTTTATGGGTTTTTTATTCATTCAGAAGAAATTGCTAAGGCAGGGTGTATAATTGGCAATCGATGAAACTATTACTTCGATTTGCAAAAAAATACACTTGGGCTTTATCCATCACTGTCTTCAGCATGCTTGCATTGGTCGGTGCACAGCTTTTGATTCCCTGGTTGATCAGAAGCCTGATCGAGCTAGTTACAGAACAGCAGCTAAGCAGTGCAACTATGAACACCGTCTCGAGGCTGACACTGATCGCTCTGATCACCTTTTTAGCTCGAGGAGTGGTGCAGTTTTTCCGCAGTTATATGGCCCATATTGCGGGTTGGGGTGTCGTCTCTGATGCGAGGAATTATGTCTATGAACATCTTCAGCGGCTTTCACTCCGATTCTACGAAGACAAACAAACCGGCCAGCTTATGTCACGTGTGGTGAATGACACCGATCTCTTCGAACGCATGATCGCCCATGCCCTGCCCGATGTTCTCGTCAACGTGATCACTTTTTTCGGGATCACTGCAGTGTTAGCCAGCCTCAACTGGCGCTTAACACTTTACAGCATGGCACCCATTCCACTGGTTGTGCTTTCGCTGGTTGGGTTTTCAAAATTCGTACGGCCTGCTTTCCGTAAACGCCAGCAAGAGGTTGGTGAACTGAATGCTGTTCTCAATGACAGCATCGCAGGCATTCGCGATATCAAGGCATTTAACCGTGAAAGTGAACAGATGGAACGTGTCGGCATGGGAATCGAGCGGTTTCGAGTCTCACTTCTGACCGCATTACGTTTGATGGCGATTTTCCAGCCATTCATTGACTTCTCAACTTCTATTGGACAATTGGTTGTGATCTTTTTCGGCGGCCAAATGGCTTTACAAGGGGTTCTGCCTGTAGCAGACCTCGTTGCCTTCTTCCTGTACTTAGAAATGTTCTATCAGCCAATTAGGGCTTTAGGCATGTCTTGGGAGCAAGTCCAAGAAGCCATGGCAGGGTTTGACCGGGTTGATGAACTTTTATCAGAAACTCCCGATGTCAGCGAATCCAATAAGCCTAACCACCTGCCAGAAAATATTCAAGGACTTCTTGAGTTCACAAATGTAGATTTCAGTTATAACGGCAGCGAAACTGTATTAGAGGATATCAATTTGGTCATACCGGGCTCCCACATGGTTGCACTTGTCGGTCCGACCGGAGTCGGAAAATCAACCCTCGTCAGCCTGATTCCCCGTTTCTATGATGTGACGGCAGGTTCGATAAAACTTGATGGCATCGATATCCGAGAGTTCAAACTCAATCAGCTGCGTGAGAAGGTTAGCATCGTATTGCAAGATGTCTTTTTATTCCATGGCACTGTACGCGATAATGTCCTGTTTGGAAATCCAAAAGCCACCCCAGAAGAAATTTACCAGGCAGCTGAAATCGCCAATGCAGATGAGTTTATTCAGGATCTGCCTAAAGGTTACGATACGATCATTGGGGAGCGCGGCGTCAGGTTATCTGGCGGTCAACGTCAGCGAATTTCAATTGCCAGGGCTGTGCTCAAAAACACACCGATTTTAATATTGGATGAGGCAACATCATCAGTTGATACAGAGACCGAATTGCTAATCCAGCAAGCGCTTAATCGGTTGATGGAAGGCCGCACAACTATCATCATTGCCCACCGCCTATCGACCATACGGAAAGCAAATAATATTATTGTCTTGGAAGGCAACCGGATCGTTGAACAGGGTAATCACGAGGCTCTGATGCTAAACGATGGTTTGTATAGGCGGCTGGTATCTGTGCAAGAAGCACTCTAAATCAATTCTGTGAATAGACGAAACTTTCAGCAGTGTTTTGTATTTCTAAATGGTAAGATGGTGTTTTTGCACCGATCTACTTCAATAAAATCAATATTCCCCCGTGTTAAATCAACCATCCGCTGTTTGAATGACTCTAAATAAGCATCTTCAAATCGGATTGTCAATGTCACATCAGCACCAAAATATTGATCTTTGATCAAACCACCGTGATGGTAAACCAATAATTTTGCCTGTTCATAATGTGAATATTCTACAACACACATGACTGTTGTAGTCGCTACCTTTTTTGCAAGCGGCAAATCTTCTAAGACCTGTCGCATACAATCGCTGTAAGCTCGAACCAAACCACCTGTCCCCAACTTTGTCCCGCCAAAATATCGGGTGATCACAACCGCAATATCACCCAAACCGCTGCCCTGTAAAACTGCTAGAGCAGGCTTTCCTGCAGTCCCTGCAGGTTCACCATCATCAGAGCTGTGGGAAGTTACTGAATTGCCATGACCAATTAAGAAGGCTAACACATGATGATTGGCGTCTGGATATTTATCCTTGATATAGGAAATATAATCATGCGCTGCTGCGACTGAGAAAACCGGAGCAGCATTGGCAATGAATCGAGATTTTTGTTCAATTAATTCTGTTTCCACCCGCCTGGCTGGCACCAGAAAATGATCTTGACTCATATCAATTTTCCAAAACTTCCTTTAGATGGAATGAACAATGTGAAACCTTTTTTAATTAACCACTTACAATTTATAAATCCAATCAAGTATTGAAAGCTAACACGGATAATCATACCCGCCAGAATAAATTAGTAAAGTTGATCATGATTAGATTCAGGGTTCATGGGGTAGCTGCCAATTTATTGATGAATAGTAACTGCTCAGGCTGCACTTCAACTGAAAGGTCGGGGGTATTGTGTGGCGGCTGCGCCGCCACACAATACCCCCTATTTCCTCATAAGCTGAGTAGTTACGATAAATATTAATTTTGAGCGAAATCTTACGAGTGTTAAAGTGCTATTTTAAACCAAAAACGACTCGGTTCGTTCAGAGTCGTTTTATTACCCCCACGGGAGCCAAGGCAATTCGTTCGAACCTTAGGTCTTAACATCTGCACCCTTTTTTGGTGGCCTGCACCCTCTTCGGGTGCCTGAACTCCCCTCCCGGGCGGAAAGGGCTTCTTTAAACCAAAAACGACTCGGTTCCTTCAGAGTCGTTTTATTACCCCCACGGGGATTCGAACCCCGGTCTTAGCACCTGCACCCTCCTCGGGTGTTGAAAGGGCTGCTTTATACCAAACCCCCAAGGCGAGCCAGGGCAATTCGTTCGAACCTAGGTCTTAACATCTGCACCCTTTTTTGGTGGCCTGCACCCTCTTCGGGTGCCTG
>CAZCBW010000012.1:22786-52825 GCA_964497065.1 uncultured Candidatus Brevefilum sp.
CCGGGCGGAAAGGGCTTCTTTAAACCAAAAACGACTCGGTTCCTTCAGAGTCGTTCTGATGCCCCCACGGGGATTCGAACCCCGGTCTTAGCCTTGAAAGGGCTACGTCCTGGTCCCCTAGACGATGGGGGCGCTTTTAAAAGCGAATGAAATTCTACCATTCAATCCTGATACGGTCAAGAATGAATATTCCTCGTCGTTCATTGCTCAACCGGCTTGACAACTTCTGGCTGATCGTTTTTTGGAGAATTGACCGCTTTAGAAACGGCAAAACATTTCATGTCCTCTGACGGATAAGGCACTAATAATTTAGTTAATTTCGTTTGGGCTGCTTCGGGATCAAGCCAATCCCAGCGTGTATTTTCACCCAGTATGACTGGCATCCGGTTGTGATAATCTTTGACCAATGAATTTGGTGTGCAGGTCAGTATGGAACAGCTATGTAACTCACCACCTTCCGGCGACTCCCAATGTTCGTATAAGCCCGCAAAGGTAAATGGGTGATCATTCTTTAATTTAAACAAATAAGGAATTTTTGAGCTTCCTTCATCTTTTGCTGACCATTCAAAAAAACCGTCTGCCAAGACAAGACATCGCCTATATTTGTAGGCTGCTCGAAATGATGGCTTTTCATGGGCAGTTTCTGATCGGGCATTGATCATCCGGTAACCAATATCAGGATTATCCGCCCAAAATGGCACCAAACCCCAGCGATAGAGCTCAACAGTTCTGTTTTCAGGGTCTTTCACAATTGGGATTGGCTGCGATGGTGCAATATTATATCGTGGTTTGATGATGTGAACGAAAGGACCTAAATCAAGTATAGACTGAATTTCTCCTGGATCTAATGTCAATGTAAATCGGCCACACATGGTAAATTCCTTTAGGGTTTATTCAGAATGAATACAGCTGTTTACATTCTAATCCTCTGTCATCGATTTAAAATGCTGATCACCGGCCTTTTCCCGCCAATTACCCGGCGCGATGATCACAAGGTATTTTGCTGGATTTTCCTGGGTGTTTTCCCAACGATGCGGTAAATCCGCCTCAAAAAATAGGCTGTCGCTTGCTTTCAGTTGATAATTTGTATCTCTTACATAATAATTCAATTCACCTGATAGACAAATCACAAATTCGTGCCCTGTATGGGTAATATTCTTTTTTCCAGAACCATGCCCTGCTGGTAATGTGACGATAAAAGGCTGAATAGGTTGATCTCGTATTGTGTGACCGCAATCTTCAACACTGATCCCGGCTAAATCGATTGATCTACGCTCACCTGCCCGGGTATGGATAACCCGGGTATATGCTTCAATCGGCTCAAAAATATAAGAAAGTGGAATTTCTAATACCTGGGCAATTTGTTCAAGTGTACTTACACTCGGGGAAGATTTTTCGTTTTCAACCAAGCTGATTGTATTGACTGAAAGGCCGCTCCTTTTGGCGAGTTCCTTAATCGTCATCTTCTTTTCTTTTCTTATGGTGCGCAATCGACTGCCAACAGAAACGGGTCTGAAACCGCTCAAATCAAAAAATGAATTTTTTGAAGAATTTTTATCTGGCATATTTGATGCCTTTCATTAACTACAAGACTCAACATAAAAGAATTGGTAACTGCTCAATTTACCCTGTAAAAGAAAGGTAGGGGGTGTGGTGTGGCGGCTTCGCCGCCACACCACACCCCCTAATTCCTCATCAGCTGAGTAGTTACAATAATTGTTTGTAACTTTAACCATATTATTTATCTAAAATATATCCGTTCAAATCATTGAAAAACTGAAAAAAAGGATTCAAAAAATGTGCCCGGGTTTACACTCAGGGCGGCTTCATGTGGTTTTGTATCATGATTCGTGATGAATTTCGTTGCGCCAAGTGGGCCAGCAGCCGCATCACTATTGACGGTTACCAAACCTTGTGTGAATTTGCATACATCCGGTTCAAAAATCGTCACGGCAGCTAATGGGTCATGAAATATTAATTCTTCCTGTTCTGCAAACCAGACTTTGGCAAAATCTAAAACAGGCTTCAAGACTTTGTGGCTAAAACGAGATCGCACCTGCTCAGCAGGTAATCGCACCTGCCTTGTCACATCCAACCCTACAGATCGATGGATCGCTATAGGTGTGTTATATACAATTTCTGCAGCATGAGGGTCAAGTAAAATATTCCATTCTTCCTTCCATGGATTATTTGGATCATCCTTAAAAACCCCTCCCATTATCACCAAGCCTTTGAGTGCATCAGCGGTTTCCGGATAAACTGAAAATAATAATGCCAGGTTGGTTAAAGGGCCAATCGCTAAAAGTGTTACTTCACCAGGATTTTGTAAAATTACTTTGGCCATAAATTCTACCGCTGGTATCTCAGGGAAGATCGCTGCATGGGGCCAGTTGTGCAGCCTGTCAGCCTGCTGTGCAATTGGCTGGCGTTGTTTGACGATAAGAGGCGTTTCTGCACCAATATGAATTGGCACTTCATTATTACTTGCTGCCAGGCAAATCACACTTGCCAACCGGGCTCGTAAAAGCCCCTGGCCTGACACCGTTGTAATCCCCACTAATTCACAAGCAGGCTGCATTAACAAGTATGTCAAACCTACAGCATCATCAATATCTGAACCGATATCTGTATCCAGGAGGATTTTTTCTGTCATGGTTACTTCTTATTTGCAGTCATCCTTAAGAATAATCATAATTCAAAATCCACATTCTGTCATATTAACAATCAATAATTTCTTCCTATGACAGTATATTTGTCCTATAACTAATCATATGTTGACTGCTCAGTTTATGGAGAAATAGGGAGTGTACCCTCAACCTATAAGTTACAGTGCAACCTGAGCAGATACCCAAGAAGATAATAATTACACAGGCTAATGGTAAGATCTTGGATATTCACTCTTTAATAATAATGTGTGTATCAACAGTCAGGGCATCCAGATTCTTTTTATTGAATTCTCGATACTTCCGAATATTCTATGATCGAGCACCAAAAAATGCGATTCAACGGTCTGGTAATTGGATTTTATTAATTGAGCTTGCTTGCCAAAAGGAAAAAATTTAATGAGATATTCAAAACAAATATTGTTTTTAATTGCATTATTCATCGGGATAAGTTTGTTATTATCCCGCACACCGCATCAACCATATTCTGTCATAGCTGATGATCTCAATCACTATTTTTTACCTTTGATCATCAATAACAGCCAACCTGCCACCTCAACCAGCTATTATCTGACCACTGTCGACAATCACTTCTTGCATGACCTGGGTTGTGAGCTTGGCACAAGAGATCATGGTCTGCCAGGTAAGCAAGACAGTGGTGTGGTATTAAATTTCAGTTTTCCAGTTTGCTTTGATGATGGTCATTTTGGGGCAGATTTATATGGCTACGGCCCAGTTTCAACAAGCGGAATTGAAACGGCTGTTAAAAGCTTTGCAGCTGGCTACTACACCTGCACAGGCTCAGATAATTCCTCCAACCTTGTTGTTGGCGTTGGGACAAATAACAAACCAACCTCATGCCGTACCCAATCACAAGCCGCAGCTCACGGCACAGCATGGGCACAATTGGTGACCAGGATCAATAATTGGGCAGTCAACGAAGGTATTTTTCACCAGGTACAGGCATACGGCGCCAGTGACATTGAATTGGGCTGGAATACACCAACCTGGTCAAGAGCCTGGATAGATGGTTTCAACCAGCCTGGAAATAATTATTTACTTCATTTTGGCGATGCAGCTGGCTGTCCTTATGAGGGTAATACCCATTGGAGCTGCGGTACTGCTAATTATCCCGAGTGGACAATGGAAGATGTATGGTATGTCGCCTGGGGTGCACCGCCTTCGCTGCCGCTGCCTTTGATCTATCTGACCAATGGCGTTCATGCCAAGCAGTGGGCATATTTGAGCCAGTACAGTGTCAGCCAACATGGACATCCCATGGATTTTACAGGCGTTTTCACCCAATCACAATTCTGCGATCAATTTAACTGGGAAATCTGCCAGCGAGCCAATAATACCCCAGAGCAAGCGTATGAACAGCTAACCACAGAACTTAATAAACATCCCTCAACAGCCCAATTTTTACGGTGGAAAACCGATATTCGGTGGATTATGCAAAGTGAATTATCACAAGCTGCGGCTGACTTAAATTATTTCGACGAGCACGCTTTAAAGTCAAATGAAGATCTAAATGCCTTTATAGAACTTGACTTAAATAATTCGGCTCTCAGCGATATCATGCAAAACAGCCTCAACACCAAACAGGCAATCAATCAATATTTTTATCAATTGATCGAAATCTCTAAAGAGAAACCAGCACTTAAGGATGGTGCTATTTTAATCCCGTGATATTAAATATTGCAGGATGAATATTGGCTACACAATTTCTACATGTGATAATGGGACTTCACATTCTAAAAACATTTGATAAAGCTCTGGCTTCTTTTCTTCATCCAGTCCCTTAATAACCCAGCGTAAAGTGAAAGAACCATCGTGGTAAGTGTTATTGATCGTACGTATGATATTGCCCCCAAACTGAGAAACGAGGCCAGCTAAATAAGCTAAAACGCCTGGTTTATTAGTATTGCTCGGACCAACAATATTGATCGTTGTCCACCCCAACACAGCTTTTGATATGCCCGATTCATCCAGCATTTGTTCCACATCCTGTAACCGGACGGCCCCACCGCCTAACGCTGAGTACAAATCATCCAGGCTGGCTGCAGTGAGTGAGCTCAACAAGTTTTCAAATTTTTCCTGTTCCTGAACCTGTACATCCTCCAGATCCATAATTCCCCGATCAATCAATAATGGTTTGAGTTTTTCACGGCCTTCTTTTGCGGTTTGCTTTAAGGCAACTGTCACCAAAACAGACCGGAGCAGCCGAGCAGTGGAACGATTGCAGTGTTCAAGCCAATCACTGGTTGGCACAATCCTTTCCCCATGGGTAATTACTTCAACCACATCGCCTGGCTTAACCGGGTCGCTCAGTGACTTTTTAACACCATTGACTTCTACTGAATTGATCTTGTCTAAAAGAAAATCCTGTATAGCAGCAACTGCATCCAGTACCGTTGAACCATCCGGCAAGAACCTGGTGCCCCCGGTAGGTGTAAAAATCTGGATAGGTTTGTACTGGTCAATATTTTTCCCGTGCTGTAGGGCATACACGACACCCCATAAATTTTCACCTTCCATTTCATTTGTCGCCATGGCAATTTCGATCGCCCCACGGTTTGGAATCCAGGCGGTCACCTGCAAGGCTTGGTAACCATGTTGAGGGCTGGCGATATAGTCATCAAACCTGCCGTACTCAATGTATCGATCGAATAACCGATTGACCCTGGCTAATAGTTGGTAACATCCAGACACATTCCCATCGTCAACCTGCATTCTGAAGCTGACGATATCGTTAACAGCAGAAAAATTATCCAATGAAGTACGCCGATCCCGGGCCATCCGCCGTAGTTTTTGCCATGCCTGCCAATAACCATTGACAATGATCTTGACTGATCCAGAAACATCTTCTTCTCTCATAATATCAGCAAGATGTTCTAGCATATCATTAATGAATTTCACATCTAATCGAGGATCGTTGTCAATTCCTTTTTTAACATTTTGGTAAATCTCAGGCTCAGCATATGGAAACGCCATATCCTCCAACCACCGCCGCCAACGATAACAATTTAAGATTCCTGCTAATTTCCCATAAGAGCGAATCGCTTCAGCTGCCTTCAATCGCTGCTTTTGAGATGGCATATGCTCTAACGTCATAATATTATGGCTCTTATCAGCCAGTTTAATCAGAAAAACCCCTGGATCACGAAATCTTGCAATTTTCCGAAGGGTTTCAAATTCACGTGAGCGGCCGTCTCGCGGGTTGCTCATCTTAGTGACACCATCAACCAGGTAGGCGATATTCCGCCCAAGTTCACCAGGGAAATGACTCTGGATCATTTCAATGCTGCCGACCTGATCCTCAACAGCGTCGTGCAGAAGGGCGGCAATTGTCCAGGCCTCATTTTCCACTAATCGATCTAAAAATTCAGCAATCCAAACGCAATGGGTTTCAAAATATGGCTCACCGCTTAAACGCATCTGGCCTTTATGAAGCTTTTTACCAAGTTCATAGGCTTTGGCAATCGCTTCTGTGCGCGGCTTGAAATCACCTGTAAAGCTAAATTCATCCAGAATTTTTGGACGAATAACCTGAACCTTTTCAACAGTGACCATTGAATATCAATTCCAAATTAATAATTAGATTAGAGTATAGGTTTTTTTAACCTTCTAATGTTGCTTTAACACGAACCGGCATGGCTAAGTAATTTTCGGCGTTTTTTTACACTTATTTGCAGTCCTACTCTAAGTACGATAAGAACGCAAGATTAAAACAGATTATATCCGGATTTTTGGATATTAAGGCAAATAGATCATGTTTAATGGTAAGCTACTAAAAATATCAGTCCTGATTCTACTATTGTTTGCATTCGCGGTGCCTGCAAGCATCTTTGTTGCGTTTCCAGAATCGGGATACGCACAGTCTTCAGAACAACCAACAGTTTCCATCATAAATACAACATCAGAGTATATGGACGTAATCGTTCGATTCCCTGCCAATCCATTGGGTAATTTCCCTAATAATTTAGTCTTCGATGAAACGATTTACAGCCGGCCTTCAGAAGTTGGCGTTCCAGATTTACCTGTACTACGCAGGAATATCGAATTTCCAACAGGATATGAATTCACAGTCGAACTATTGGAAAGCACATCGTCAATTCAAACTTTGGGTGACAATGGCCTGCCAGGTATCATTCCCGAACGGCCGGCAGAAGTGCAAAAATGCGAATTTGGGGAAACCTGTGAAGATGTAGATGGTCTTGAGTACCCGGATAAGATTGGATCTGCTGACAACCCGGATGAACTCAACAAAACAGAAATAATAGAGTCTGAGACAACTGAGGAACCTATCAATGATCCAGGCAGCATCGACTTGCCAGTTGAAGAAACCGAAAATCCTGATGAAATTCAAAATCCAGATGGGATTGAGGATTCAGAAGATTTAGATGAAACTGACGACAGTGACGAGAATAATGATGTCGATAATAAGGAAAATCTAGACCAATTAGAAGAAATCGATATCGAAGAAGAAGAAATTTCTCTAAACCCTGACAATCTTTTCCCATCCACACCAGCCAAACTGGCTGACAGCTATATCATTCGAGGCCATCAAATTGGATTGTTGGAATTCTGGCCAGTTCAATATGACCCGGAAAGCCAGATGGTGATCATCTACGAAGAGTTAGTTGTGCGGATTAATTTTCATCAAGACGGCATTCGTACCCAATCCGTCAGTTCAATGGCTTATACATCAGATATTTTCAATGAGATATTAGCTTCAGAAGTGATCAACTTTGATCTGGGTATTCGGACTCAATCCAAATCAAGCACTAACAATGAAGCCATCTTGATCATCGCACCAGATTCTTTCATGAGCACAGCAAATGCACTGGTCAATTTAAAACAATCCCAGGGGCATCCTGTTACATTAGTCGGCTTGTCCACCACCGGTACAACGCCTGACGCTATCAAAAATTATATTCAAATTGCTTACAACTCCTGGTCCACCCCTTTGACCTATGTGACGCTGATCGGCGATGTCAACATTATGCCAGCTTATACCGGTGCTTCAACAGGAACTGTCACTGATCTTTATTTCGGTACAGTAGACGGCAGTGACTGGATTCCCGATGTTTTTGTCGGCCGGCTCCCAGCTCGAAATACCAGCCAACTCAACATCATGATCAATAACCTGGCAGCCTATAACAACCTGACCGGGTCGGAAAATTGGGTTAAGAAAGCTGCCTTTTTAGCCTCCAACGATTCAAGTTACTGGCAGGTCGCCGAAGCAACGCAAAATTATGTCATTGACACACACACCAAATCTGCTGGATACACTGGAACTTTCCCATCAAACCCCATCGCAGGCGGGGATAAGCTGTATGCCCATACCTACGGTGCAGGTAACAGCCAGGTTGTCGGTGCCATTAACAACGGCCGATCTTTGATCTCCTATACCGGGCACGGCTCCCGCATCTCATGGGGCGGCCCCAGTTACAACCAGTCAAATATCCGCAATATCACCACCGGCGCCTTGAGTGTGGTGACCAGCTTTGCCTGTGTCACCGGGGATTTTGGCTACACAGAATCATTTGGCGAGACCTGGATGATCCAACACGGCAAAGGCGCGGTTGCCTTTATTGGTTCATCAGCCAACAGCTATTGGGGTGCTGATGACATTCTTGAACGTGCCATGATGGATTCACTGTACAGCGGTACTGATACCGCCAACATCGTCAGCTACTTTTTATATGCCGGCTTGATGGAAGTACATCAACGTCGTCCAGGCACCGGCACAGCACAAAGCCGCTACTATTGGGAAACCTACAACCTCCTGGGCGACCCTTCCCTGCGGATGTCCCTCGGACCGCCAGATTACATGCCCAGGCTCAGCTCTTCCAAACTGACCGTCAGCCAGGCACCCGGCAATAACACCAAGGTACAGCTTCAGCTTACTAATGCTGGCGCAAATGCAGACAGCTATAAACTCGATACAGTCACCAACGGCTGGGTTACGAGTTTTCAGCCCAGAAGCACGATTTCGCTCTCACCCGGTGAGTCTGCAATAATTGAATTTGATGTTTCCATTCCGGAAGATGCAGAATTCGGACAATCTGAATTTATTTCTCTAACCGTCACATCTCAAAGTGATTCAAGTGCAACAGCCTCTGCCCTGATTGAAATCAAAGCAGGCATCCTAAACTTTATTCCATTGGTGATCAGACCGTAAACTGCCTTTCTCTGCCAATCAGGGAAAGAACACCCGGTACAACTTACTGCCGGGTGTTTTATTTTAATTTCAGCTGTTTAAATTACAACCTGCTTGAAATAGAACATGTATTCTATTATACTTATGACATGAAATGGATTGAGGAAATTTGGCAGCAGACCATGTCAGCCAGCCAGTTAATGCTGATCAAACTGGACCCGCTCAGTGCCAGTTATCTCAATGAGTTGGCAGACCACAACAATATCCCGCGGCGGCAGGCAGCCCAGGATCTGCTCAGGTCTGCCCTGGCAGACCAGCGGATCGCAGAAGCCAACCTGGACCGTTGGCGGGCATTAACGCCGCGTCAGCAGCAAGTCGCAGCACTGGCCTGTCTGAATTTCACCAACCGCCAGATTGCAGCCCGGCTGGGAATCTCGCCGCAGACTGTTAAATCCCACATGCGCAACCTCCTCCACAGCTTTGGGATGCAAAGCAAAGCCGAACTGCGTGAAACCCTGGCAGATTGGGATTTCAGCAAGTGGCTCTAAGATTAACCCCTCCGGTTAACCCGGTATTCACCCTGTTTTAACCCCGATTCACCATAGCAGGCAAACAACCATTGGCGTAAGATGCAGTTATGGAAAAGCAAATCACAATCTTCCCCATGCCAAGAACAGGCAAGATCTCCCTGGTGGTTGCGCCACGGGCGGTGATACCCGGGCTGATGCAGATGCTCTCCACACTGGCCCTGCGCGGACCGCTGGCCGTGATCGACGGTGGAAACTGTTTTGATGGGTATACCCTGGCCCGCGCGATCAGGCGGCAGACACACCATGTTCAAACGGCCTTGCAGCAAATCTGGCTCTCCCGCGCTTTCACCTGTTACCAGATGGGCGCTATGCTTGGTGAAATGCAGGCTGGCGGACGGCCGGTGATCGTCCTGGATATGCTGGCAACCTTTCTGGATGAAAACGTGAACTTCAGCAAGCGCCAGCGCCTGTTAGACAACTGCCTGAACCTGCTGCGGAAAATCAGCCAGGACGCTCCGGTTGCGGTCTGGGCGCGGACACGCTCCGCACCCGCTGATCAAGAAAACCACCTGCTGCTGACGCCGCTCCTGGAATGCGCCCACGACCTTTGGGAACTGCAGGCGTCTCAAACCACGGAGCACCAGCTGCCCTTGTTTTAACAAACCACACCCAGCTTTTAAAATTAAAGGAGTACACAATGGGACGCACCCTCCCTTCTGCAACCCAACTGATGTTAAACGAAGAAGCCGCACTGGCACGTTTCCGCCGCGCCCTGCGCCGGCGCGATCAGCTTGTCTTTGATGACCTGTTCACCGCTGCACAACAGCACATCTCAGCCGCCGCATATGCTGCCCACGCACTACCCTTTGAGACCTTCCTGATGGCAATGCTGATCGAGGAACATAAAGAAGTCATGCGCCTGCGCACCATCGTTGAAAAACTACAGGAGATGCATGCCTGAGTTCACCGGATGGCTGTTAGATCTTTTTGCAGACCCTCGCGAGGGACTGATCCTCTATTTTATCGATGAGCGCGGCCCGCGCCGACGTCTCAGCTGTCATTTCCCGGTCACATTCTACGCTTTGGGCAGCGATGTAGAATTAAAAAGCCTCTGGCGATACCTCGACCGCCAGTTTCAGGACGCTACCCTCAACCGTACCCGGCGAATGGACGTCTTTAAACGGCAGATGGTGACAGTGCTGTCTGTGACAGTTGAAAACCCCTATGAAATCAGCAAGGTATTCAACCAGGCGGCTGCCCAGTTCCCCCACCTGGAATATGCCGATGCCGATCTGCACATCTCGCTGCGCTTTGCCGCCAAGACAGGCGCTTTCCCGCTTTCGTACTGCCATGTGACCATTGATGAGCGCGACCGTCTTGAAGCAATCACCGTCAAAGAGGATGCCTGGGTGCTGAAAGCAACCCCCATGCCGCTGCGGGTGATGACGTTAACACCCAATGTCCCGCCGCACCATGCACAGCCAGGCTACCTGATCGTTGCAATAGAAGATGAACAATATCACTTTGACCTGCATACCTGGCGGCCGATGCTGATCAACCTGCGCGCCTTGATCCAACGATACGATCCTGACCTGATCCTCACGGACTGGGGTGATACCTGGCTGCTGCCCCGGCTCATACAGCAGTCACAAGAATACCATATTCAGCTGGGATTGAACCGGGAACCAGGGCGCGAGGCTGCATGGCGTAAGGAGCGCACTTATTTCTCCTACGGTCAGATCGTCTACCGCGGCCAGCAGGTGCATCTTTTTGGCCGCTGCCACATTGACCGCAAAAATGCCATGCTGTGGAATGATTATCATCTGGAAGGCGTCATCGAGGCCAGCCGGGTCACCGCGCTACCGCTGCAGACATCAGCCCGCACCTCACCGGGCACAGGTATCTCTTCGATCGAGATGCTGACCGCCCTGCAAGAGGGCATCCTGGTACCCTGGCAAAAACAGCAGGCAGAGATGCTCAAACCTGCTGCTGAACTGTTCTCTGCCGATCAAGGCGGGCTGGTCTATCAACCGAAAATCGGCGTTCACAAACAGGTCGCCCAAATCGATTTTGTCTCGCTCTACCCGGCTATCATGGTGTATTTCAATATTTCACCTGAAACCATCCTGCCAAACACCAACGCTGACAACATCGTTCCTGCACTTGGCCTGGCGATTGATAACAGCCATGAGGGGCTGGTGCCCAAAGCACTGCGTCCTCTGTTGGAAAAACGCATCGAGATGAAAAAATACCTCGCCATCACTCCCCATTGGGACCCGTTCAGGCAAAACTTCAAACATCGTGCCTCTGCCCTGAAATGGCTGCTGGTCACCTGCTTTGGATACCTGGGGTATAAGAATGCCCGCTTTGGGCGGATTGAAGCGCATCAGGCCGTCACCGCCTATGGGCGCGAGGCACTCCTATGCGCAAAAGAATCTGCAGAAGCAATGGGCTTTGAGGTCATTCAGCTTTATGTTGACGGCTTATGGGTACGGCATCCTGATAAAACAACCCCTGAAGACATCGAACCGCTGCTGCTGGCAATCCAGGAGAGGACGGGGCTGCCAATTGCACTGGACGGTATCTACCGCTGGGTCGTTTTCGTTGGCTCCCGGCAGAATAAAAAGCGGCCGGTTGCCAATCGCTATTTCGGTGTCTTTCAGGACGGATCCATCAAGGTGCGCGGGGTTGACGCCCGCCGGCATGACAGCACACCTTTTGTTACCAAAGCCCAGATGCATCTGCTTTCGCTGCTTGCTGGCAAGCAGCAGCCAGAAGAAACGCTGCCGAAGGCTATTGCCTTCCTTAAAACTCGTTTACAGGACTTGCGCAACGGTCGGGTTAAGCTGCCAGACCTCCTCGTCAGCCAGCGCCTGGGTAGGACTCTAGAGTCCTACCGTTCACCCTCGCCTGCCGCACATGCAGTCCTGCAGCTTAAAGCCGTTGGCAAAGAATTAAATCCGGGGCAGCGGGTCCCTTTTCTCTACACCATGGGAAAACCAGGCGTTTTTGCCTGGGACCTGCCCCGCCGACCCAACCCGCGCAGTGTGGATGTGGCAAGGTACCAGCGCCTGCTCCTGCGGGCAGCAGGGATCATCCTTGAATCATGGGGGCTTGATGAAGCAAAACTGACGGAAATCATGCTCTCAAATGCCAGCCAGCTCAACCTGCCTGTGCCGACGGTACGCCATCCACAAAAGCATCGCGCCTACCCGCCTGAGACAGCTAAAATCAAACCTCAAAATTTTATTACCGGTCATTAATGTGTTGAACCATGCCCCTTAACCCGGGCTTGATCGGCACGTGTCATCCCTTCTACAACCAGGCTGTATGACTCATCAATCATCCTGTATACTTCGTCATCTGGCAGACTGCCATCCAGAGTGACGGTATTCCAATGTTTTTTGTTCATGTGATAATCCGGGGTGACAGCTTTGTATTGCTTACGCAAGATCAAGGCATCGACCGGGTCTGCCTTGAGCGAGATTGTCAATGGCTCAGACTGCCAGGCAACCAGAGCGAACATCTTTTTCAGCACCTTGAACACCAGTGCATCAGGGCCAAAAGGCATATCCTGCCAGGCGCCGGGCTTACCAAGCAAATATTCACAAAGCTTTTCGTAACCGATCATGCGGTTATTTGACTTTGATAAATTCAACTTCGTCTGTTTCAAGGTCAACCATACAAAAAGAATACGATTCCTTACGCAATCCACCCAATGCACCAGGGTTGACGATACGAACCCCTTGCAAGACTTCATCCCGCCGTTGATGGGAATGGCCGTGAAAGATCCATTTATAATGTTTTTCCCGCACAAGCGCCATCACCGCGCCATCAACGTGACTGTGAACAGCGGCCACAGGTACGCCATCCAGGCTGCCTCTAAAAACTGGGCCGGCAAAATTATTGTCGCGCATTTTCTCCAACCTGTTCTTAATCGTGCCGGTGACGGTATCCATGTTACCCATCGTAAAGATCACTCTAAAACCCTTCAAGTGTGAAACCATATCAAGCCCCGTCAGGTCGCCGCAATGGATCAATGTGTCAATGCCTTGTTGGCGGCAGCTATCAAGGACAAAAATCAGGTTTGAGAGGTTGTCGTGTGTATCAGATAAAACGCCTATTTTCATGATTCATTCTTTCTCTTTAACTACTAAGTTGATGAGGAAACAGGGCAGCCTGAGCACTCTCCTTCCACTTATTAATAAATTATACGCGAACATCTCATCCACATCACCAGGCATTTCAGCTTTTTATAACCTTATCAAGGTTACCCTTGCATATGGTAAAATTATCAAAGTGAAAATATTTTGATATATAATTTATAACTACTCAGCTTAGGATGAAACAGGGCAGTCAAAGCAGTTACGATAATTTATAAAAAACGAAAACTTCATCCTGTAGTGATGAATTAATGCCATAAACAACCAATCTATTGGAGTTAGCATGACTTCCTCCTTACAACAGGGCATAACCGCTGCCAAGGCCGGAAATTTACAGCAAGCGCTCGATTATCTCAAGGACGCCATTATTGAAGAACCAGAAAACGCTGAAGTCTGGGTCTGGTTGGCTGCGATCATTGACGATGACCACAAACAAGAAATTTTCCTCAAGAAAGCGCTGGAAATTTCGCCGGATAATATTCCCGCCCAAAGGGGGTTGGCTTATTTAAATAAGAGAAAAGCAGATGCATCCAAGGTGTATAACGACCACCTGTCTGATCATACCAAACCGATCACGCCTTTTCCCCGTGCAAGCAGGCAAAATACACCCGACCTGCGTTCTGAATGGAGCAAACTAAACGTTGAGGATATTCAAATCCCTCATAAAGAGCCTATAAAGGAAACCACCGGGCCGATTGAACATCCTCAAAACGCTGATCAGAGATTAAAGTTAAACTTCTTAGAAATATCCCTGATCAGCGTGGTTGTGATCGTGTTCTTTATCATTGGACTATTAGCTGCCAGTGCATTATTTGATTTTGATCTGCCCCTCGGATTCCTGACTGATTCAGGCCCCAATCTAGTGGCCCCCCCGCCTGGACCAGGTGTTTACCTTTACGAGAGTGCGATCTATTTTGATATTCAGGGGCATCAGGGGCTGCCCGCTGAAGATGTCGGCATACCCAGCAGCCTGGGGAATGACCCCCTGGTTGTCTTCTTCCAAATGCCATTAGAGACAGATTCGATCCGATTGATCTATGAAACCGGTGCGTATATCCCCCTCCGCAATTATCAAGAAGATGATCAAACCTTCATCATCAAACCACTACAGGATCTGCCGCCAGGCCTGTATTGTTTGCAAAACCTTCAAGAAAACCAACCTATTGAGCAAGCTGATTATTGGTGTTTTAAAGTCGCGGTTGTCGAACCTGATTAAAACCCCAAATATGACAGAATCTCTCATAATATATGAGGATTTTCAGCTGCCATTTAGTCAAAACCAGCATATAATCAAACAGTCCACACAAACCAAGTGATTTAAAGGTATTTATGACCCAAAACACCATCCTGGATGCCAAATTCATTGCTCCCAACATTAAACAGTTCAATATCCATGCGCCAGTGATTGCACGAAAATGCAAACCTGGCCAGTTCACCATCATCCGCACCTCTGAAACCGGTGAAAGGGTACCACTGACCATCGTCGATTCAGATGCAGAAGCAGGTACGATCGTGCTGATCGTCCAGGGGATTGGAAAGTCAACCCAGGAATTGAACCAGCTCGAACCGGGCGACTCGATCCAAGACCTGGTTGGCCCCCTGGGCAATCCATCTGAAATTGGACATTTCGGGCATGTCGTGGTGATCGGCGGCGGCGTGGGCACAGCGGTCAGCTTTCCCCAGGCAAAAGCGCTGAAAGCAGCAGGCAACAAGGTCACGGCCATCATCGGTGCACGCAGCAAAGAAATGATCATTCTTGAAGAGGAAATGCTTGAAATTGTAGACGAAGTTTTAATTTGCACAGATGACGGTTCCTATAAAACCAAAGGGTTTGTGACTACCCTGTTAGATCAGCTGATCGAAGAAGGTACAGCAATTGATTATGTCCTGGCAGTCGGCCCTCTGCCGATGATGCGTGCGGTTGCAGATAGAACCCGTCCTTTAGGCATCAAAACATTTGTCAGTCTTAACACGATCATGGTAGACGGCACCGGGATGTGCGGCGGATGCCGGGTTGCTTTAAAAGGTGAAACTAAATTTGCCTGTGTGGATGGGCCTGAATTTGATGCCCATCGGGTTGATTTCGAAGTTTTGATGAACCGAAATCGGGCTTATGAATTTGAAGAACAATGTGCCTTGGAAGAAGCAGCTGAAAAGGTTGAGCGCGCCAACCGCAGAGAAATCCTCAAAATACCACGGCAGCCAATGCCCGCCAGAGACCCGCAGAAGCGCATCAAAGACTTTAAAGAGGTCAATCTTGGATTAACCGAAGCACTGGCTTTGCTAGAAGCACAGCGCTGCCTTGACTGCAAGAAGCCAGCCTGCGTAGACGGATGCCCGGTTTCTGTTAGGATCCCTGAATTTATCCAGTTGATTAAACAGCGAGACTATATCAGCGCATCAAAGCTGATCAAGCAGGATAACGCCCTACCCGCAGTGTGCGGACGGGTTTGCCCACAATCAGATCAATGCGAAGGGACCTGCATCCTCACCAAACGCAATGAATCTGTTGCCATTGGTGCCTTAGAGCGATTTGTGACCGATTATGAGCGGCTGAACGGGGAATCGGTTCCCACAGCCCAACCAATTCAGCATAAGACCGGGAAGCGCGTTGCGGTGATCGGATCCGGCCCGGCAGGTTTATCCTGTGCAGGTGACCTGATCAATTTGGGTCATGATGTGACCATTTTCGAAGCCTTTCATGAATATGGCGGCGTGCTGATCTACGGCATCCCGGAGTTCCGTTTACCCAAAGACATTGTCAGGGAAGAGATTGATGCGCTGGCATCACGCGGTGTGGAATTCCAACCAAACACGATCATTGGTGTTGCCCATACGATTGACGAGCTGCTTGAAAAAGAAGGATTTGACGCAGTTTTCATTGGTGTTGGTGCTGGCCTGCCGTATTTTATGAACATACCTGGCGAGAACCTGATTGGTGTGTATTCTGCCAACGAATTTCTCACCCGGGTCAACTTGATGAAGGCATACCAATTCCCAGATTATGATACCCCGGTGATCAACTGCAAAGATAAACGTGTAGCCGTCATCGGCGGCGGCAATACAGCACTTGACTCCGTCAGGGTTGCCCTGCGCCTTGGAGCGAAAAAGGGCAGCATCATCTACCGCCGTACAGAGCAAGAAATGCCTGCCCGAATTGAAGAAATTGAACATGCCAAAGAAGAAGGGGTGGACTTCCAATTCTTGCAGAACCCGGTTGAGCTGGTCGGGGATGACCAGGGCTGGCTGCAAGCCATGCGATTGATCAAAATGGAACTGGGCGAACCGGATGAATCAGGCAGAAGGCGGCCTGTTCCCATTGAAGGTTCAGAATTCAGTCTGCCGGTTGACCTGGTCATTGTGGCGATTGGCAATGGTTCTAATCCTATCATCCAAAAGACGACCGAAGATCTTGACTTCAACCGCTGGGGCAATATCAAAGTGGATGAAAACACGATGGCAACCAGCAAACCCGGCGTCTATGCTGGCGGTGACATTGTCACCGGCGGGGCTACCGTCATTCTTGCCATGGGTGCCGGCAGAACAGCAGCCCGTGCAATTGATGCCTATCTAAAAACAAAGCCTGTCGCACAATAATTTCCTGCCATGCCGAAATCCACGAAGATCGTTTGTATTGGTGCCGGCAGTTACTCCTTTGGGCTGACAACCCTGGTCTCGCTGCTGCGCAGTCAAATTCTCACAGGCAGTGAAATCGTCCTCGTTGACCATAATTCCCAAAACCTTGAGATCATAGCCAGGCTGGTCGCCTGGTTAAATGAAGCCTGGAGCAGCCAGATGCGCATCAGCACTGCACTGCATCACCGCGAGGTCTTGAAGGGTGCAAATTTTGTGATCAATGCCATCGAAGTCGGTCCTCGTGAAGCACTTTGGGAATCTGACTTTAATATACCGTTTAAATATGGCGTTCGGCAACCCTATGCAGAGAACAGCGGCCCGGGCGGGTTTGCTCATGCAGCTCGCAATATCATCCCTGTCCTAGAAATAGCAAAAGATATGGAAGCATGCTGCCCGGCTGCATGGCTGATCAATTTCACCAACCCCATGCAGCGTATCTGTGCCAGCGTTCATCGCTACACCAATATCAAAGTGATTGGTTTATGCCACCAGCTGGGGGCAGGCTATGCCATGGTTGGGAAAACCCTGGCTTCAGAACTGGAAATCATTGTTCCTCAGGATTTTACCAGCACCCATGCCAGTCCCAAATATTCGGCGGGTATGCTTTCCACCGCCCTAGTTGCAATGGAGAAAGTCAGCATTGTGGCAGCAGGGGTCAACCACTTCACGTGGATGCTCTCGCTCAAGAACAGGCATACCGGGGAAGACCTGTATCCCCTGTTCAGAACCAGGTGGGAATCAATGCCGTCTGATTTTGAGCCGCTCACCCGGCGGATATTTAATACATTTGGGTTGTTCCCCATCCCCGGTGATGAGCACCTGTGTGAATACCTGCCCTGGGTCAGCGACCCGGATACCAAGCCCTGGCAAAAATATGACCTTGAATTGTATGAATGGCTGGAGCAAAGCGAGAACCGTGACCGACAGCAGGCGATACTTGAAAATGCAGCCTCCAAAACGGAAGACCCCGATCAGTTTATCCCCGCTTACAGCGAAGGTGCACTTGAAGTAATCGTAGCCATGCTCACGAATCAAAACCTGGATTGGGAAGCAGCCAATTTGCCCAATCAAGGCCAGATCAGCAATTTACCACAGGATGCCATCGTTGAAACCCCAGCCAAAATCAATGCTGATGGCGCTGCAGGTATCCCTGTCGGCGAACTGCCTGCCGGTATTGCAGAATTGATCCGGCGTGAAATTACTATCAGCCATTTAACCGTCGATGCCGTCGTCAAAGGAGATCGACGACTGGCACTGCAGGCTTTACTGCTCGATCCGGTCATTCGAGATATCGAGACCGCAAAAATGATCTTGGATGATTACCTAGAGACATACCGGGATCACCTGCCCACCTTTTGGTGATATTCCCCGGTAAAGATGTTAAACATTTAATTGATGACCACTTTAAAACAACCCCAAAAAACGTTGTTTTCCCATATATTTCACTTTTTAACAATATATTGACGATTATAAAAACCCATAGTATATTAGTTATTGAAGCTCAACGTTAGTTCTATAAGAAGCAGATTCGTTTTGTTCTTGTTTGGAACGATCGTTAGCAGGATAATCAGGAATATGGTATGAAGGAGGTTTCCAGGCATGGCAGAACGAGAACTTGGCGTTGTCAAATGGTTCAACGGCGAAAAAGGCTACGGTTTTATCGCCCGAGACAACGGCGAAAAAGATGTTTTCGTACACTTCTCTGCGATCAGTGCTGAGGGTTTTCGAACCCTGCGCGAAGGTCAACGGGTAGAGTTCGAAGTCGCTGAAGGAGAAAAAGGTCCCCAGGCTCAAAACGTAGAAGTTATTGAGTGAGCTGACATCATTCATCAATAGAAAAATGCGGTGTCTGACGGAGACCGCATTTTTTTATTTCAATAGCGCTTTGATTTAGACCCTGACGGATTCAGACCTAAAAACACTTACCTGGTTTCCCCCGGCATTTTTTGCAAAATACATCGCCCGGTCCGCCTGGCGGTAAAGTGTCGGCAGGTCATGCACGGATGAAGCATCGATCGAAGCAACGCCAAAACTACCGCTGATATCAAGCCACCGGCTCTCATACTCAACGTGAATACAATCCAAAGCCTCACATAAGCGTTTGGCCAATAAGCGGGCTTTTTCGAGATTGGTTTCGGGCAGGAGGATCAAAAATTCATCACCGCCAAACCTGGCCAAAATATCTGATTGGCGCAAGATGCTGTTAAATATATTAGCAATTGTCGTCAGCACCTGATCGCCTGCCTGGTGACCATAACGATCGTTAATCGCCTTGAAGTGATCCAGATCCATCATCACCAGGGACATCTCGCCCCCATATCGCTGGATTCGTGAGAGTTCTTTTGCAGCCATCGTATCAAAATGTTGACGGTTGAATACCCCGGTCAGCCCATCCAAGGCGGCTTGTTTTTCTAAGGTATCCATCAATTTCTTTTCATTGGTAAACTCGTAAAAACTGATGATCTTGCCAATCTGCCGCTTCCTTTTATCAAATATCTCTGAACAATTGACCCGGTAATGTGCTTTGACCATGCCATGCGTCAATTCACATTCCATCCTGCCCGTCTGGCCCTGATTGATGAAAATTTGTAAATGGGGTTCGGTTAAAAATAAATCCTTGGCAGATAAGCCGATCATTGACCCATTAATTTCAGGCAGAATTTTTTGTAATGCGGGATTGAAATCAATCACCCGGTCTTCATAATCAAGGATCAATACCCCGGTGTTCATATTGTCAAAAATGGCGTCTCGTGCCATTGGGATGATATCCAAAACACGGAATTTTAATACCCCATAAGTAAATAAAACACCACTGACGCCTAATGCCAGCGGCGTGATATCCAAATTTGATTGGATTTTATTAAGGTTATGCGCTACCAGCGGGAACAGGGGAATGATTGAGCCGACCAAAAAAATGCCTGCCTGCTTTCTAAAAGAAGGCGCCGACCTGACCAACATATTAATAAACAGACCAATACTGATCGCCAGGCAAAGCAGGTAATAAGCGATAGCAATATAATTGAATAAGTTGCGATCATATATGAATACTGGCAAATTCTCAATGATTTCCAACCGGGGGTTATGATGGGCCAGGTTTAACCAGCCTAGAGTTTGTGAGGTAAGAAATAAATAAGCCGGAATGATACTGATCAGGATGATCAGTTTTTTTGATATGCGCCTGTCCTGGCCGGAGACGACCATCGCAAATAACAACCAGGTCGGTGCAATCACCTGGATGCCCCAATGCTGAAACCGCACCCAGAACATCGCCCAGGTCAAAGTGCTGCTCGCCAATTCCAACCCATAACCCAGGCTGTAAATGGCCACCCCTGCCAGGCAGATAGAGAGAAAAACCGCAGGATAACCCAAACTTCGGCGGCGCCAGGCTGTGATCGACACAGCCAGCAAGATCAGGGATGTCACAACCAGTGAGATGATGATGATAATTCGTTCAGTCATGATGCATTTGATACAACCTTTAATGAATCAGGATTCAATACTTAAATACTAATCAGGTGCATCTATTATAGGCTTACAGGGTGTAAGAATGTGCTCGAAATTTATGTAAAATATTTTCTTTTATGGAGATTTAAAGGCAAGTGCAGATTCACTAAATAACTTTTTTCGTTACTACTCAGCTTATGAAGAAATGGGGGCTGAAACCTCTTATTTTCTGCAGTCATAGCAAATCCTATGTTCTGTTTATTTCATCAAAATAGAAAGCCCAAGATACCAAATAATAATGCCGTGAAAAAACCCATTTTCGTGAAAAAGAACACAACACCAATCAGAACAGACCAGACCAATACACTCATCGCTCCCTGCGGATTGGTGAAGAAATGGATCATCCCCCAGGTCAACAGCAAACCAAGGCTTCCCCAAGGAAACATCAATCGCTTAAACCACAACTCTCCAGCCCGCTGGACTACCGCCTGCATGAATTTCAGTTTTTCAAGTAAAATTTAAATCACCCGGCCGATTAGATAATAACTGCCGTGTCAAAATGCATAATAAATTATAAAAAGGAGAGAAATCATGTTAACTTCTGTCAACGATCTTTTGCGTGTCAAGGGAAAAGAACTTTGGTCTGTCACCCCCGAGACCACGGTAAAAGATGCACTCGCCCTGTTAGCCGAAAAGGATATCGGTGCCTTGCTGGTCTTGGATGGCGATAAAATCGCCGGGATCGTCTCCGAGCGTGACTTTGTCAGGCAAATTGCTAAAGATTCTGCCTACGATCTTGAAAGCCAGGTCTCAAAGTATATGACTCGGGACGTGTTCACAATCAATGCAACCCAAACGATTGAAGACTGCATGACCTTGATGACGGAGAACCACATCCGGCACCTGCCTGCCTTGGAAGATGGTAAACTGGCCGGCATGATTTCGATCGGTGATGTGGTCAAGGCGATCATCGACAGCCAGGAATTCACCATCGAACAGCTCAGTAAATACATCAGCGGAGACTACGGAGCATAATCAAAATTCATAAAAACCAGATGACCGGGAATGAATTATTTAAAGTCTTCATAAAAGCTATCCAAACCGCAGCGCTGGGGACCGTTATTCTGCTCTCAATTTACAGCTTTTTTCAAGAGCTGAATACCTCGCTGATCATCGTATTCAGCTTTTGCTTTTTAACCTATACCATCCTTCGTATTATTCAGAAGCGTCAAAACTAACGCTTAATGCAAAGACAAGGTATTTCCCTCTTTGATGCTTTTTAGATGAAGCCATGCGATTCTAAGAACCAGCCTTAATCCAATCCAGGTGGTCCTCCAGTTGATGCCTGACCCTGTCCAAAATCGCCGGCATCAGGAACCGTTCGGCTGCATCCCCTTCAAGATCTCGTGCTGAAAAGGGTTCCCCGAAGCTGACGCTGGGATGAACCTCAACCGAGCCCGGTTTGAGGATATGCCGGATCACCTGGATGAACTCAGCCAGGCGGCGTTTGTCGATCCCCCGCCGGCGCAGCCTGGTGACCCAGTGGCTGGCAAAGTCTTCCAGCAAGACTCCGCTGGCAATTGTGGGCACGATCACCAGCTCAGGCACTTTACGCAAGAGCAGTTCCGAGCTTCTTTTCCAGCGTGCAAACACATCGGCACCGACCGGGCGGATGGCCGGATCAGGCTCAATCGAGCCTGCGCCAAACAAGAGCAAAATGCCCCCCGCTTGCAGATGGGTAATGATGTGCCGCAAGGCAAACATATTCTGATACTTTTCCGCGCTGGCGATGATCAGGTTCGGGTAAATATGGGGCAGCTTCTGGTAAAAACGCGTCTTGCCGACAATGATCTGCATATCTTTTCGCGGCACCTGGCTGCCAATGAGGATCGAATCGTAGGCGCCGGGGTGATTGGCCAGCAGGACAGCCGGCCCGGTAACCGGGATGTGCTCAACCCCCCGTGACTGCAGGTTGATCTCAAACTTATCAATCAATGTCTGGCACGCCGCCGGCAGCCCACCCCCCGGCACCTGGGCATCTGCTTCAGCAAAATACTGAGAGAAGCGGTTGGCAGGCCGTGAAAACCACCAGCCCATCACCCGCCGCATCAACCCCCTGCGTTTCAACCCCAGGGCATAGAATATCTCGTCGGTGATCGCGGATTGGATGGGATTAATTTTTGCAGTTGTTATAGTCATGATTTTTATCATCCATGTGTGGTGAATATTTTATGACATCGATCAAATTAAATCAGACCGATATGTTCTTATTAATCAAACACGGATCGCGATAAAAAGTTATTCTTAATTTTAGGCCAATTTAAAGCGAAAAACAATTGATTTCAGGGTTTCACTTCGCGTCCGTTCCCTATGGGGATTTCGCTTCGCTACAGGGCGAGCGGATTTGCCTGCCCTCCTTTCGAGGGATCCGCTGACCTTCGCGCAGCACCCCTGAAGCACAGCGAAAGGGGCACCGACTTGGAAAATCATCCTAATAAATATTAAACAACATAATAAAGAAGCGGGTATAATCCTGTTTAGTTCGTTGATCTCATATCGATTGATGAATTAGCAGACGATCAGGGTTGCAACTCTGGTCGTTTGCGCTTATACACCAACCCTGTTAAAACTTCATATTAACCCCTTTTAAAAAATGCCCAAAAAAAATTAACTTAATTAAAAACTTCCCTTCTCAGGATCTTTCAATTGTCCACTCCTGTCGGCATTTCAGTTTCGATTCAGGGCGAGCGGATTTGCCTGCCCTCTTTTCGAGGGAACCGCTGACCTTCGCGCAGCACCCAAAAAGCAACGCAAATGGGGCACGAACCCAAAAGGTACGTTTTATCCGAATTTTTATGTACTCATGATTCATTCAGAAGAAAAAAAAACGAGTTTGGTATTCATTTTAAGAAATAAGTACTTAAGTACTTCATAAGTCCCTTATTATTCCACTGAATACCAATGCATTTCATAACTAACTGATTGTCAAATTCATAATATTAAAACTTTGATATTCTATAATTACAGAATAAATATGCTCAAGGTATGATAAAAAACAATGTTACACTAACAAATGCGCTTTGGTATCCAAAAATGAGTACCGATGGATTGTCCTGGGGGAGTACTGAAGGCGACACTGAGGCAAGCAGAAAAAGTTTCAGAAGAGGTTTAAAAAAGTTATGCCAATTAACAGGGGTTGAGTATAAATCATCACATAAGTTAAGAAAAGGACATGGCGTTTATGCGGTCGAACATTCAGAAAATTACCAAGAATTTCAAGCTTATTCCCAAAATATGGGTCATGAGGATCCGGGAACGACATATAAATATTACAGCAAATTATCAAATGATGATGTTAAGGATGTGATTTTGAAAAGAAAAAATAAAAGATATGATTAGGTTGAAAAAAATTACTACCCTTCATCTTTCTTCACTTCAGTAATACTAAAAGCGTCATTACCAAAGAGAAAAGCATCTTGAGAAATTGCATTAAAGATTTCAAATTGAACCAAATCATCTAGATTGTCTATTATCATTTTTTCGACTTTTTCTTTCTGAGAGTCAGACATATTAGCCAACAAACTAGCGGATTTATTTGAACGATAATGAAAATATTCATCGATGCCAGCTGGTAATTTTAGTATCTTTCTTCCAATTATCCCTTTTCTGAGATGTAATTTCGTACCCGTCCAATGACTTGGATATCTTTCATCAATAATTCCAAATTGAGCTAATCTTCCTAATTTAACATAAACAAAAGCACGTTTATTATTAGATGGAATATCAAAATCGATAGAACGAAGCAAATATCGATTTAAATAAGGCGATGGATTTGAAGAGTTAATACTTTTAACTATATCAAGGGGAACTAAGTGTTGACAAAAACTACCAGGATCTTTCCTATTGGATAATAAAAATTCTCGCCAGACAAATTCAGCTTCTTTCGCAGCTTTCAGCTGATTATCATTTAGATTACTTAAGTCTCGAGTTAGTGCTTTAGTTAGTAAACGCCAAGAAACTGATACAGAAAATTTTAAACACCAATCACCATAATCATAATATTCATGTTTACCTAAGTTTGAATGATAAGGGTAAAAAATATCATTAGCAAATACTCTTTCCCATTTACTAAATAATTGTTCGCAGTCTTTGCATAACAAATAATCTTTAATACCATCTTGAGTTCTCACATTAGGATTTTGAGAACTTCGAATAAATCCAGGTGATGATTCTTTCAACCATCGAGTTACAAAACTTGGAGTTAAATGACTTTTCTGAAGATTTTTTTCTTTTTGGCATAATTTACATATTCCATGCATGAAAAGACAAACTCCTCTTTAAGAAAATCAATATGGAGTATATCAAATTATATGATATTTTATCCTAGGAAAGGAGAGAATTTGGATAGTGAGTTTCAAGAATAAGTTATTATATCCCTCAGAGTAAGTTGATAAAAATATCAATAAAACCACAAAACTCCCCTAAAAAGAGGAGTTTTTTGTCGGGGCGAGCGGATTTGAACCGCTGACCTCACGGACCCGAACCGTGCGCACTACCGGGCTGTGCCACGCCCCGCAGGTGATAAGTATACCATTCAGTTAATGAATTTTACAACAGAAAATCATCCTACAAATTACACCACAAATTACTGTTCAACAACCTCATTTTAAGATCTGTTAAGATTTATTTCACTACTCACCATTCACCACTCATGAAATCCCCGAACTAAAGCGGTGAGGGACCATTCACAATTCACCATTCCGCACCAGCACCTTGAGTACCCCGGGCTGCGCCGCCCGCTCAAACGCCGCCAGGCAGTCCCCCAGCGTATACCGCGCCGTGATCAGCGGGGTCGGGTCCACCAGCCCTGCCTCCAGCAGCCTGATCGCCGGCTCAAATGGCCCGCAGCGCGAGCCGACCAGCGTGACCTCGTCCACGACCAAGGCCGATAAATTGAGCCTCACCTGATCCGCAAATGTGCTCTTCAACACCAGCGTCCCGCCCGGCCTGACGGCCTGCCTTGAAAGCGCAAACCCATCCGGCGAACCGGTCACCTCCACCACCACGTCATAAGCCCCTTTGACCACCTGGTCAATATGCACCGGCTCAACGCCCATCGCCGCCACCATCGCCCCCTGCGCATCCCTGCGGACGGCCGCCTGCAGGCCGCACCCGGTCAGCCGCAGCGTCTGCGCGATCAGCAGTCCCAACCGCCCCGCCCCAACGACAAGTACCCGCATCCCCGGCTTGATCTGCACCTGTTCCTGGATCTGCAGTGCGGCTGCGGTCGGTTCGGTGAACACGGCCTTATCATCGCTCAGCGAGTCCGGCACCCGGTGCAGGTTCTTCACCGACAGCGTGAAATATTCCGCCAGCACGCCGTCATGCCCGAGGATGCCCAATACGGTGCGGTTTTCGCAATGCGTCTCCCGTCCCGCCTGGCAGGCTGTACACACTCCGCAGGTCAGGTTGATCTCACCCACGACGCGCCGCCCAACCCAATCCTCATGACCTGGGGACTTCGTCACCTCGCCCACGAACTCATGGCCGGGCACGCCGCCGAAGGGATAATACCCCCGCACCATCTCCAGGTCTGTCGCGCAGATCCCCGCCTGCCGCAGCCTGATCAGCGCCATGCCCTCGCCCACCTCCGGGTCCGGCAGATCATCCCGGAAAGATAAGTTCTGATCTTTCAGCCAGCATCCCTTCATGATTCAGCTCCTTGTGTTCCTTCTGTACTCATCCAGGTCATCGCCGATCTCTACCGGGCACCGCGCCGCCCGAACTGCCGCTCCAGCAGGTCAGCCGAGAGGTGAATCATCGTCGGCCGGCCGTGGGGGCAGGTGCGCGGTGACAGACAGCGCTCCAAATTGCGCAGCAGGGCAGCCTGTTCCTCTGCAGAAAGTGTCTGCCCGCCTTTAACCGCCATCCGCTTGCAGATGCGCGCGATCATGCGCGCTTCCAGTTCCGCCGCCAGCGGCGTCTCATCCTCTTCAAAATCCTCCACCAGCACGTGCAGGGCAGCTTCCGGGTCGCCCCCGACGACCAGCACCGGGATGGCCCGTACCGTGAAGGTATTCGGCCCAAAGGGCATCACCTCGAAACCCAACCGGTTGAGGGCTGGCAGCTGAGCTTCCAGCAGGCCGGCTTTATCCGGCGGCAGGACCACGTTGACCGGGTTGAGCAGCGACTGCGCCGGGATGGCGTCCTGCGCCTTTTGGGCTGATAGCTGCTCAAACAGGATCCGCTCATGCGCCGCATGCTGGTCGATCAGGTACAGCCCGTCTGGCCCCTCCGCCACCAGGTAGGTTGAAGCCACCTGCCCGATCAGGCGCAGCATCGGCAGGTCGTCCGCTGAGTCTGCTCCTGTCATCATGTCCATGCGGTGCTGCAGGTGCGGTACTTCCTGTTCCCCCCGGTTAATCTCTGCCGACATCCCCCAGGCCGGGTCGACACTATGCGCGCCGTCAAAACTTCGCCCGCCCCAGGCAGGCCGGGACCCCACTTCGGGCACCGGTGAATGGGCCAGCAAGGCCCGCCTGACGGCCCGCTGCGTGCGGCTGAAGACCTGCTCCCCCTCGCGAAAGCGCACCTCGGCCTTGGTCGGGTGCACATTTACATCCACTGACTCGGAAGGCAGCTCGAGAAACAGCGCTGCAATCGGGAACCTGCCGACCATCAACAAGGTGTGATAGGCGCGGATTACCGCGGCCGTCACCGCCGTGTCCTTGACCCAGCGTCCGTTGACGAAGATGGTGATCTCCTGCCGGTTGGAGCGGGTCAGCGAGATCGGGCTGATAAACCCATGAATGCGATAGCCGTCTTCAACAAAATCCACCCCCAGAAGGTGTTTGGCGATCTCCACCCCATATAAGCCTGAAAGCACCTCTCGGCGGTCGCCGCTGCCGCTGGTTTGAAGGGCAGGTTTGCCATCCACCGTCAGCTGCCAGCGCACCTGCGGGTAGGCCAGCGAATAGCGTGTCACCAGCGCTTCGATATGGCGCCGTTCGGTTTGGTCTGTTTTGAGGAATTTCAGCCGGGCGGGCACATTATAGAACAGGTCGTGCACCGCCACCTGGGTGCCAACCGGCATACCGGTCTCGGTCAATTCACCCAGCTTTCCACCCTCCACCACCAGCAGTGCGCCTGTTTCACTGATTTCTGTCCGTGATTTCAAGACCAGCCTGGCGACCGACCCGATCGAAGCCAGGGCCTCCCCCCGGAATCCCAGCGTCTCGATGCGGAACAGATCCTCGGCCTGGGCCAGCTTGCTGGTCGCATGACGTGAGACGGCCAGCCCCAGTTCCTCCCGGGGAATACCGGCGCCGTCATCGGTCACCGCGATCAACTGCCTGCCAGCGTTGCGGATTTCAATCGTGATTCGGGTGCTGCCGGCATCCAGCGCGTTTTCCACCAGCTCTTTGACCACCGAGGCAGGACGTTCGATCACCTCCCCGGCGGCAATTTGTGATGCGATATGTTCAGGCAGGATGCGAATGGCCATAAGTCCTCCTGCTGAATTATAACCCACCGGGTAAAATTACCATCGTTAACCGATTGATAACCCCCTGAGATGCAACCATCTTGGGATCGGCGTGTTAATCATCCCAGAAAGGTTCAATATAAACGATGTCTATAAAACCTGCCTATCCTACCACCACACCCCTGGCCGCCCCCGATGCGGATCAAACCGCCCTGCACAAGGCGCTGCTTGACCTTTCGCAGCCAGTATATCTCTCACAGGATGCCGGCGGCAAACCAGTGGTTCAATCTGGTCCTGAAGCCACTCTAAGTGCCTCTGCGCCAGCCCTGCCGGTCAGGGCGCTCGGTGACCCCACCTTTCAAACCGGCCACAACTGCAAAGCATCATTTTATGTCGGTTCCATGGCTAATGGGATCTCCTCCGCAGGGATGGTGATCACGATGGGCAAGCAGGGTCTGTTAAGTGCCTACGGGTCTGGGGGTGTCTCACCGGAGGACAGCCAGGCAGCCATCCAAGAGATCCAGGCCGCCCTGCCGGATGGCCCTTATGCGGTGAATTTACTCAACAGCCCTTTTGAGCCAGGTCTGGAAGAACAGAATGTCGAGCTGTTCATCAACCAGCAAGTACGGACGATCGAAGCTTCCGCCTACCTGACGCTCACCCCCGGCCTGGTTCGTTACCGCGCCTCAGGTTTGAATTTAATGCCTGACGGCACGATCGAGATGCGCAACCGGGTCATCGCCAAGCTTTCCCGCAAAGAAGTCGCCCGGCGTTTCATGGGACCGCCCTCCGAAAAATTGCTGGCTGAACAGGTGCAGGCCGGCCAGATCACCCAGCAGCAGGCGAATATGGCCAAAGACGTCCCGATGGCAGATGATATCACCGTCGAAGGCGATTCCGGCGGCCATACCGACAACCGTCCGCTGGTGTGCCTGATCCCCACCATGCTGGCAGAATATGAGCGGGTCAGGGAAGCCTTCCCGCACATCACGCACCCGATTCGGATCGGGGCAGCCGGCGGTATCAGCACCCCGGAAGCCGCATTGGCGGCATTGATGGCCGGCGCATCCTATGTGGTCACCGGGTCCATCAACCAGGCCTGTGTGGAAGCGGGGACTTCAGAAAAAACCAGGCAGATGCTGTGTAAAGCCGATATGGCTGATGTGATCATGGCCCCCTCAGCCGATATGTTCGAGATGGGTTCCCGGGTGCAGGTCTTGAAGCGCGGTACGATGTTTGCCATGCGCGCCTCAAAACTATACGAAGTCTATAGAGCTTACAACAGCATTGATGAAATCCCAGCTAAAGAACTGGAGCATCTTGAAACCAAGATCTTCCAGCGCACGGTTGATAAGGTGTGGGCAGATACCGTTGCCTTCTTTGAACAACGCAACCCTGACCAGATCACCCGTGCCAACAAAGACCCAAAGATGAAGATGGCCTTGATCTTCCGGTGGTACCTCGGCCTGTCCTCACGCTGGGCGATCAACAGCACCGAAAGCCGGGATATGGATTTCCAGGTCTGGTGCGGCCCGGCCATGGGCACCTTCAACGACTGGGTCCACGGCACCTACCTGGCTGAGTCTGAAAATCGCCGAGTGGCAGATGTCAACCTGCACATCCTCACCGGGGCAGCCTACCTCTACCGGTTGCGAATCCTGGAAGCGCAGGGCATCCGGATTCCCCAGGCGCTCAAGACCTACCATCCGGAAAAGCCGTTGATTGCTGGTTAATCTTCATTGCTGAATTATTAAATCATATAACAACTATAGGGGCTACGCACAAAGTGTCGAGGAATCGAAGACAGGCGTAACCCCTACGTCTATTTGAATTATTGTGAATAATATCGGGGATCTTAATGTTTAAATTCGCCTTTGTGATATTAAGATGATTTCAAAACGATTATGCAACAGCTTTTCTGTAAAATAGATCACAGATCCTCATTCAACTTTGT